>JANMGP010000093.1:0-19217 GCA_031374705.1 Verrucomicrobiaceae bacterium
TGCATCTTCATGCTCATGGGCGAATTCGTAGAGCACGCCCGCACCGAAGACCTCTTCCTCAACCCGCGGAACCCAAAGACCGCCGAATACATCGAGGGTCGTTACGGATAATTTCTGAGGCGTGTTTGCCGAATGACAACACGCGGGGCGGACTGCTACACATATCGGCTGTGCGCCCTATTATCCTCAGCATCGTCACTGCCGCAGCCGGTTTCGCCGTCGCGAGAACAGCGTTCCCACCAGCATCCGTCGTTGCGGTTCCGACTGTTGCGAAGAGCGAGCCGACGCAGTTTGCAGGCGAACCGCCGCCTGCTGTGGCGATGCGAGGTCCCGAAAAACCAACGCGCGAAACGCTGCGCGCTGCATTGAAAGAGAAGGATGTTTTCCGAGCTTCACGGACTGCGCTCGCGTGGGTCGAAACGGCGACAGTGGATGACTTCCGTGCGTTCGTGAAAGACCCGAAGAAATTTCCACGGATGTATTTTGCCGGGTTCGACGATGAGTTTCAAAAGGCATTCCTCAATGCGCTCGTTGACCGCTGGCTCACGCTTGCGCCGGAGGATCTGGATTGGCTCCCGAAAGACGATGAGCATTACAAAGAGTTCCTCGCGGGCGCCGTTCATACGAAGCCGGAACTCGTATTGGCGTGGCTCTCGGTGAAGGGAAAACAGATTCCTCGCGATTACACGCACGCATTTGAATCGCTTGGCGCAAAAGACCATCAAGCGGCGCCGCGGTTTTTGGAATCAGTTCAGGATCCGAAATCGAAGCGCACGTTCGAGTTCGCAATCATTCGTGGGCTTGCAAAAGCGGATGTCTTTGCGGCTGCGGCCTTCTTGCCAGAACCACAGCCGACGGGCGATAAACCGGACTACGAACACCGCAATACGATCACCGATATCGTGAAAGCTGCGGAAAGCGCAGGCCTTGGCGTGCTGCGGCAGATTTTCGCGACAGCGAATGGAAAATACGATGACTGCTCGGAATTGCCGCGCTTGCTTTTACACTATCCCGACCTCGCGGAGGACATCGCATTACGTGGCGGGAAAATGCCGGAGGCAAGCAGCGGAGGGAACACGGCAAGATTGATTCATGATGCTGACCAGACTCCGCCCGAGACGCGGGCCAAAATGCTGGCGGGATATGATAAACTACCGGCGGTCGGGCGCGACGAACTCTGCGGCGCACTGGCCTGCGCATGGGCTCGCACGGAGCCGCGTGCGGCGGCGGATTGGGCGCTCGCACATGCAAAGGTTGACGACTCCGACAGCGCGGCAAACTCGGCGGCACACTACGTCTTTTTACGATGGGTAAGCTCCGACTCGCCGGCCGCGTTCGAATGGTGGCAATCGCTACCTCCTTCGCCGATGCGCGACATGATAGGGATGGAAGCCAGCACTCGCTACGCGGAGGACGGCGACTTCGAGACGGCGCAAAAGATGTTCCGCCCCGTTGCTGGGAAAATGCACGAGCAAGCGACATCACACCTCGCATCTCTCCTAGCGAAACGCGATCCCGCTTCCGCCGCCGCCTGGCTCGCTTCGTTGCCTCCCGACATTCCGCCGGAAGACGCCATTGCAGGAGTCACCGCGCGCTACTTCAATCGCGACCCGGAAGGCGCGGCACGCTGGCTGGAGGCGCTTCCTGCTGGCTTCATGCGTGACCAAGCTCACAAGCAATTTGCAATCAAAACCGCGCAGTTCGATCCGGCTAGCGCGGCGGAATTTCTGGGTAAAATAAGCGACCCGAAAATTCGCACCAACGCCGTGCAGTGGATCATTTATCCGTGGCAAGCCGAAGACCCGGTCGCGGCTCGGGAGTGGGTGCTGAACCAGCCGTGGATCGACGAAAACTTTCGCGCCACTTTCCTCAATCAATGAAACCGTTCATCCCACTTTGCACCGCCCTCGTCGGATTTGCGGTCGGACTTTGGAGCCGTGATTCTCAAGTGACGCCTCCCGCTTCATCCCCGACACCCATCGCGCCCGCGCAGCAAGAGCCAGAGCGGACGGACACGCTTTCCGAAGTTCTGCGGGCATTGCGATTGAAACCCGGACTCCAGCAATTTGCCGCGCTGAGCGAGCCGTTGACGCGCCTCAACTCAGCGCAAATGGGAGCGCTCATCGAACGCATCGAACGCGACTCTCACCAAGACTCTGACTGGCGCTCAACCTGGCTTTTCAAATGGTGGCTGGAGCGGGACCCGGATGCAGCATCCGCTTGGGTGCTCCCGCGCTTTCGCTTGCTCGCACAAGACCGCACCGATGTCGGGTTAGATGCGGATGGGATTTCGCAGATGATCGGTTCGTGGGCCGAGAAATTCCCTGCCGACGCGCTGAAACTCGCGTTGGAAAAGCCGCAGTCCGGGCTCGCTGGCTCGCTGCTTTTCTACGTGCTCAAAATGAAGAAAGACCGCCCCGAGAGCGAGTCGTGGTCAGTGCTGCGAGACTTCCCGGAGAGCCGCGGGCGTGTTCGCGAGGCGGAGCGTTTCATTAAAAAATGGGCAGAGAAAGACACCGCCGCCGCATTTGCAGCGGCACAAGCACTTGCAGCAGGCGGCACACGCGATTCCTCACTCGCCGCCGTCCTTCCTGAACTCGCAGCAAAGGACGCTGCGTTCGCATTTGAACAATACAATAAACTCGGACTCTCCGACCCCGAACTCGTCACCAAAATGATCGCTGGCGCAGCGGCAAAAGACCCTGCCGGAATTGCGGAATGGCTCACCGGACTCGATGCCGTTCAGTTCAAGCATGCCGCGCCGTGGCTCGTCCAAAAATGGGCGGCGCAAGACCCAGCAGCAGCATTCCACTGGGCCGCAGAGCACAAAGTGAAGCTGACTGGATACTGGGATTTTGAATGGGGTGATCGCGTGAGCTATACTCACAGTGGGCTGGGCCGTAGTATGTCGTGGAAAGGATCGAGCGGCGGCCCCTCCGCAGTTGTTGCTGCGATGTCGAAGAAACCTGAAGCCACGATCTCGTGGCTCAATACGCTCCCGTTCGGCCCCGAACGCGACCGCATGACATCGCTACTCATCACAGCCGCAAAAGCAGACCAAGCAATCCAGCTTTTCAACACACTCCCGCCCGAGGCTCGGCGCGATGGAGCATACAAGATCGCATCAAAACTCACGCACGATCCGAAGCGAGGAACCGAGTGGATCGCCACATTGCCCGCTGGACTTGTCCGCGAGCGTGCATGGTATGCGTTCGGCCAAATTGACACCGGAAAATACGGCCCTTCCCCTGGACGCGATCGCGACGCCTTTCTCAGCGGACAAGCATTCCGTTTTGGCGTCACGGATCCCGAGTATTCATTGAACACCATGCTTAAAATTGCCAACCCCACCAAGCGCCGCGAAGTCTTCGACAGCGCGATGCAGCGGCACACGACGTCGCAATCGCCCACCTGGCCGGAAAACGCTCGCGCATGGATGGAGCACGCAGACATCCCCGACGAATGGAAAACGAAATGGCGCGTGAAGTAAACCTCTGAAACTCGCAACTGCGTTACGGTTAGGGTTTGAGACTATCGCGCAACGCCGTTTTCCATTCCGGCGGAAAGTCTGCCGTCTCCAACACTTCGCGTGCTTTTTTGGCGGTTGCTTCGCCGTATTCGTGCAATGCGCCCCACATGGCATTCTCGAAGGCGCGGCGGCGGATCGTAGGGTCGGTGATTCGGGAAACCACGGTGAGAAGGTTCAAGGGATCGGTCGTGGAATTCGACGCAATCCCTTCGAACATCAAGTCCCGGCCGCGGCCTGCGGGGTAGTCGGCAGGTACGCCGTTTGTGCGCCCGATGCTGTTCCACGCTGCGTCTTGGGTCGGCCCGGCGGGGAGTGTCGCTGCCCATTCACGGGCTTTTCCGATTTGATTTTTGAAGGCGCGAGACACGACGGATGCAGCGGCGGAAGGCTGGCGCTCCGGAGGAAGTGCGGCAAATATCTTCAGTGCCTCCGAGCCGGAGTTCCACGTTTCGAGTGCGTATTGGAGCCACTCGTCGCGGTCCGTTCCGCCGGGAAGACTCGTGAGCCAAGCCACGGTTTCCGCTGGTTTTTCACGCATCGCGTTCATGAGCGGCGATTCCGAGCCTCCCCGCAGAGGAGTGGTCCAAGAGAGGTCGTTTTCCGGGTCAGTCGTCTGATGGATTTCCCTTTTTGTCAGTGAAATGCCGTTGGCCAAAGCCCATGAAAGCGCGGCGTTCGCATCCTGCCTTGCCCACGCCGAAACGAGCGCAGGGCCGGCGATGGAAATCAAATCCGGCGCACTTTCAGCGAACCATTTTGCCGTCTCCGCACCTTTGCTCCAGCCTGCTTCTGTCCCGAGCGCGAAGAGGAATCGCGCATCGTTGATGCCTGCTTCCATTGCTTGCTCAAATGCCTTCTGCGGTTCGCTCTGCCCGCGCATCCCAATCACCTGCGCAAGCGCGCTGCTGCGCTCAACTCCAAGCGGCATCGCTGTCGCCGCTGCCATCGCTGCCTCCGTGTCGTATTGCGCCCAATTGTTAAAAAATGTGCTGATGCTTTTCTTGCGCTTCGGGTCGGCTGGCATCGTCTGAAGCAGCGCAAGGCATTGCGGGAACTGGTCCTTTGGGCAGCTCCAAATGAACTGATGCAGCACATGCGTCGCGCCTTCTTTCGGCCAGTGCTTGCGTGCAAACTCCAGCGCGTCATCCCGGAACTGTGTGGCCCAAGTCTCGGCAATTTGCCGGGCCGCACCGCCGGAAACGCTGAACCCGGAGAGTGCTTGTTTCTCGGTAATCCCCCGTCCCCAAGCGCGGCCCGCTTCTCGGTCGCACGCGATCCATGCGCGGAAAACGAGGTACATCGTCTGGTTTTGAGTCTCCGCCGGGAGCCGCTGCAAGACATCCATGATGCGTGGGAAATCGCCCGGCTGCAGGCCCGCGAGCAGGCTGTAAATACCGGCAAAATCCGCGAGGCTTTTTGGAGCTGAAAGTGCGGCGAGTGCGCGCGCGGCCTCTTCTCTCAAAGGCGCTTCGGCAGACGGTGTGGCGTGTGTGGCGTCCGGCGCGGCGGTGTCGGGCTGCTGCTTTTCCGCGAGCGCGGAAGTGCGGGGTGAGCCCGTGGTCAATGTGCCGAGCGCGTAGCCGAGGCCAGCAGAGACGACGGTGAGGGTAAGTAGAAGTTTCGAGTTCATCGGCTGTCTTTCTGCATCCATTGTTTCCAAAGCGGGTGCACGCCTTGAAGCCCTTGAATCCAAGCGCGGGCGACTGCGGGGTTTTCGCGCTGGAGGAAAGGAAGGACTCCTTTTGCCGCCTGTTCGCGGATTCGCGGGATAACGACGGACTCCGCCCATTCGCGTGCGATCGCCGTGTCTTTTTGCGCTACGGCCAGCGCGTAGGCGCGGCGAGCGCGGTCTTTTTGCACCGCATCTGCGAGGTCTTGCGTCCACTTCGCAGCGGCATCCGCGTCTTTGGCCAACCAGGTTTGCATCGTAGAATCCAGCGCTGAAAAGTTGTCGAGTTCGACCATATACTGCGCTTCCTCAGCGATATTCAGCTTTGTTCCGGTGGCGGGGTATACCCGATGCAGCTCTGCGATGTGCTCCCGCGCCGGACCAGGTGGAAGCGATTCACGCCACGCGAGCGCGGCCTCGCGGTCTTGGCGGAGCCATGTTCCATACATAAATTGGAGTGCCATCGCATCGTCCTTTTTCTCGGGAACGGCATTCTTCAACACCCACTGCGCGGCATCTTGTGGCGCATCAGCGACCCAGTTTTCAAGCAGTGCCGCTTGCAACTCTCCGCGCATGAATGCGGGGAACGTCAGCGTGCGCTGGAGCAGGCGTTGGCGGGTCTCGGGTGCGAGCAACCTTGCCGCGTTCAGCACGTCGCTGCCGATTCCCCCTTTGTTCTCTTTATCGTTCGGATCATCCGGGATGTTCTCCCACGCGGCTCCGGGATACTGCATCACGAGCCCATTGAGCCGATGCGTGGAGAGCCAAGTGCGCTTCGCTTTCATCGCAACCTCCAGCACCGCATTCGCGCCACTTTTTTGTGCGGAGGCCAACGCGACTGTGAAGATTTCGCTGGTGCCGAGCTGCTCTGCCAGTGCGGCTCCGCTGGAAGGATCGTTTTCCGCGATGCCGAGTGCGATGCCGATTTCCGCGACCCTGCGCTGGTTCGCGTCGCGGCAGTCCGCGAGAAAATTGCGCGCCTGAAAAGGCTCCAGTGCAGCGAGACGTGCGAAGGTCATTTTTACCGCGCTGGAGATCGGGCCGAACATGTCATCCGGCTCCAGTGCGACAAGGATGCGCAGTGCCTCCTTCGGCTTCGCCGCGATGAGCGCGAGTAAAAGTGGGCCGCGCTCGAACTGCCCTGCTCCGTGCGCTTTTTTCGCAAGGTCCGGCAAAGCGGCGAGCGCACCCGCCTCGTCCACCGCCAGCCAGCGCTCAACAAAGGAACGCGCAAACGCTGCCGTGAATCCATTGTCGAATCCATACGCAGAGACGTGCGGCATATTTGCCTTCCCGCTTTGCAATGCGCGGAAATCCTCCGCGCTCAACTCGCCGATTGCCTCCATCAAATACTTCGCCGTGCGCGGAATGTCCCGCGAGTCGAGCACGGACATGAGCCGCTTCACCGCAGGCAGTATCGCAATTTCGTCGCGCAGCGGTCGGAATACCGGGACGGCGCGCGGCTCTGCGGCCACCGGCTTCGGCTGTAAAATCGGGGCGACCTTCGGGGCACCCACAAGTGGCAACTCCACACACAGAGGCGAAAACCAGCGGGCCATTAAAAACCCGGAAGTACACGCGAGGACGAGAATGACGATGGACCGCATGGCAGGGAGATTAGCGAGCGTCCGCAAGTCAGGCAATCTCGCGGAGTCGGACTTGAGTATGACCAAAAATGGAGCGCGGATGAACCGACTCAGCGCGTCGGTTTGCGTGATGACAACCAGTCGCGGTCGTGCTGTCATAGTCCATCCTACAACAGATGAAAACGCGCACACTCTTCTCTGGACTTGCCACCATCATGTTTCTCGCGCTCCCGCTCCATGCAGGAAAGCGGGACGCGCTTTGGAAGGAGGTCACGGATGCCGAATCGAAGGGCCTGCCGAAAACCGCGATCGAAAAACTCGCACCCATCGTGCAAGGAGCATTGGCCGACAAGGCATGGCCCGAGGCGACCAAGGCGATCGCGCGGAGAATCGCTTTTGAAGGGGAAGTCGAAGGATACAAACCCGAGGAAAAAATCACGCGCATGGAGGCGGAGCTCGCGAAGGCTCCGAAGGAAATGGTGCCGGCGATGGAGGCGATTCTTGCCAACTGGTACTGGCAGTATTTTCAACAGAATCGCTGGCGTTTCATGCGGCGCACGGCCACCGCCGAGGCCCCGGGAAAAGACATCACAACTTGGGATCTCCCGCGATTGTTCGCGGAGATCGATACCCATTTTACCAAGGCTCTTGCAGGCGAGGCGGACCTGAAAAAGATCCCCGTCGCCGACTACGATGCACTCCTGGAGAAAGGCACCGTGCCCGATTTGTGGCGTCCCACGCTTTACGACTTTCTCGCGCACGAAGCGCTCGCATTCTACGCATCAGGAGAACAGGCGGCGACCAAGGCCGAGGACGAATTCGAACTGGAAGCCGAAGGTCCAATCTTCGGGACCACGGACGATTTTTTGAAATGGCCTGTGGGAAACCCTGCGTCGCAGATAGCCGGAAACACCGCCAAGGCGGTACGGCTCTTCAACGCATTGCTGAGCTTTCACGCTGCGGACGCGGATAAGTCGGCGCTGCTTCACTGCGACATCGAACGTCTGCGATTCGGGAAAAACCGCGCAACCGGCGATGAAAAAGACGCGCGCTACCAGGCCGCGCTGAAGCGCTTCGCGGAGCAATGGGGCGACCACGAACTCTCTGCGTGGGCTCGGGCGGATTGGGGACAGCTCCTCACGGACAACGACCCGTCAGAGGCGCACAAGATCGCAAAACAAGGTGCGGGCGCATTCCCGAACAGCATCGGCGGAAAGCTCTGCCACAATATCATTCAGCAGATCGAAGCAAAGTCGTCGCAGATGGACATCGAGCGTGTGTGGAATGCGCCGCTCGCGCCCATTTCGGTCCGTTATCGCAACCTCACGGAGATCCATTTCCGCGTCGTGCGCATGGACTGGGCGGCGAAGCTGAAACGAGCCGCGCAGTTTCAGTGGCTCGATGATAACGAGCGCGCGGCACTGCTCGCAACAAAGCCCGCTCACACGTGGTCGGCGCAATTGCCACCGACGCCCGACTTCCGTGAGCGCGTCGAAGAAATCGCTGCGCCGAAAGACCTGAAGCCGGGCTTTTATTTCCTCATCGCGAGCCATGACAAAGGATTTGCCGCGGACAACAACGTGGTCACATTTACGGATTTTTGGGTGAGCGACCTCGCCATCGTAATGCGCACAAATCAAGGCGACCCGAAAGCCGAAGGCTTCGTCGTCGATGCGCGCTCCGGCGATCCGATCGAAGGCGCGGAGGTGCAGCTCTGGATCGCGGGCAATGCAAAATACACGCCGGGCCCAACCGTGAAGACGGACGCCAATGGCATGTTCACCGCGAGACCGGGCACCGACCGAGGAGCGCTCGCCCTCGTGACGTTTAAAGACCAGCAGCTCGCGACCGGCGACCAGTTTCAGAGCTGGCGCGAAAACAAGCGGCCCGATGTTTTTTCCCAGACGCTCTTTTTCACCGATCGCTCTCTTTATCGACCCGGGCAGACCATTCAGTACAAAGGCATCTGCATCCGAGCAGACCGTGACAACGACAAATACAACGTGCTCGCCGGCGAAACAGTGACGGTCCTGTTTTCCGACGTGAACGGAAAAGAGATCGCGAAGGCCCAGCACAAAGCCAATGACTACGGTTCGTTCAGCGGCAGCTTCACCGCACCGCGCGATCGGCTCGCAGGGCGGATGTCGATTCGCACGACGGACGAACCGCGCGGGCAGGCACAGTTCAACGTCGAGGAATACAAACGGCCAAAGTTTCAGGTCGCGATTGAGGCTCCCAAAGTGCCGGGCAAGCTGGGCGAAAAAGTAGCCGTGGACGGCAAAGCGACCGCTTACACAGGTGCGGCGATCGGTGGCGCAAAGGTCCGTTACCGCGTCGTGCGGCAGGTGCGGTTCCCCGATTGGTGGGGCGCATACTTCTGGTGGCGTCCGATGCCGCCGCAGGCTGCGCAGGAAATCGCGCACGGCACGGCGGTGACAAAAGACGACGGCAGTTTCGTGGTCGAGTTTTCCGCAAAGCCGGACCGCGCCGTATCGGAAAAAGACGAGCCGGTTTTCAGCTTCACCGTGAATGCAGACGTAACCGACACCACGGGCGAAACGCGTACAGCCCAGCGCGCCGTGAACATCGGCTACACCGCGCTGAAGGCCTCGCTCACCGCGGACGAATGGCAGACCGTGGACAAGCCCGTCGAGATTTCGATCTCCACACAAACCAACGACAGTGAGCCGCAGGCTGCCGAGGGCGTGGTAAAGCTCCATCGCGTCAAACAGCCCGCGCAAGTCGTGCGCCAGTCCCTCGGCGCGCGCAACCAAATGCAGTGGCGCGGACGCGCTCCTCTCGCAGCAAAGGAACCGAAGCCGGACCCGGCGAATCCAAATTCGTGGGAACTCGGCGAAGTCGCAGTGGAGCGCCCCTTCAAGACGGACGGCACGGGAAAGGCGACGCTGCTTTTCCCGCTCGAAGCCGGGCCATATCGCGCAATCCTCGAAACCAAGGACCGATTCGGAAAAACGGTCACTGCGCGTTTGCAATTCAACGTGCTGAAGCTCGACAACAAATCGCTCGCAGTGCGCGTGCCGAACATCGTCGCTGCGCCAAAATGGACGCTGGAGCCGGGTGCCGAGTTCATGGCGCTTTGGGGAACCGGCTACGCTCAGGCCCGGGCATTTATCGAAGTCGAGCATCGCGGAAAGATGCTGCAGAGTTTCTGGACGGAAAACGGCCTCCCGCAGCAGCAGGTGAAACAAGCGGTCACCGAGGCCATGCGCGGCGGCTTCACGCTTCGTGTCACGATGGTTCGGGAAAATCGCGGGTATCTCACTTCGCGACACGTCGATGTGCCTTGGAGCAACAAGGAGCTGAAAGTGAAGTGGGAGCATTTCACGTCGAAACTTGAGCCCGCACAAAAGGAAACATGGACCGCCGTCATCACCGGGCCGGACGCGAAGAAGGCCGTGGCAGAGATGGTGGCCGGTCTCTACGATCAGTCGCTCGATGCATTTCTGCCGCATCCCTGGCAGCAGGCATTTGCCGTGTTCCGCTACGATCAGTCGCGCATGAGCATGCAGTTCCAAAACGTGGTAAAGCCGCTCCAGCACTTGCACGGACAATGGCCGCTGGACCAAAAGGACGTGCAAATCACGTATCGAAGATTCCCGGATTCGATCGCCGCCGGCACGGGTAGATTCTTCCCGGACGCCGCCGGTATGCCAGGCGGCGGAAGGGGACGAGGAATGATGCTAGGCGGCCTTGCTCCGACAGCAGCGGCACCCGCGCCGATGAAAGCAGCTGCAAACGGAATTCAAGAGGAGGCGGCTTCATTTGCAGCCATGGACGCCGCGCCGACCACATTGGCAAAAACCGGAAACGCTCTTGCTGCCGGTGAGGACAAAAGTGCCACCGCTGCCGCCCCGGTGCAGCCTCCAGTCATCGACCTCGGCACCGTCACGGCGCGCAAAAACCTGAACGAAACCGCCTTCTTCTTCCCACAACTGCTCGCACGTGAGGACGGCTCGGTGGCGATGGAATTCACAATGCCGGAAGCGCTGACGACATGGCGCTTCATGGGCTTTGCCCACGATCGGGAGCTGCGCAGCGGCTACCTCGAAGACAAGCTGGTGACAGCAAAGGACATCATGGTTCAGCCCAATCCTCCGCGCTTCTTGCGCGAGGGTGACGAGCTGGAGTTTACGGTGAAAGTGTCGAATCAATCCGCGACGAAACAGACCGGGAAGGTCCGCCTCACGCTCGCCGACGCGCGCACCGGCAAGGCCGCAGACGCGCAATTCGGAAATGCCGCGACCGACCAGCCCTTCGATCTCCCGTCGCACGAATCGCGCAGCTTCTCATGGAAGCTCAAAGTCCCCGATGGCGCGGAACCGCTCAGCTACAAGGCTGTAGGCTCGACGGATCGGCTCTCGGATGGCGAGGAAGGTCTGCTCCTCGTGCTCTCGCGGCGCACGCTCGTGACGGAATCGCTGCCCCTGCCGATCCGCGGCGCGCAGACAAAAACGTTCGATTTCACCCGGCTGATCGAATCGGGGAAATCGGACACACTGAAGTCGCAAAGCCTCACGGTCCAAATGGTATCCAATCCATCGTGGTATGCCGTGATGGCTCTGCCTTACCTCATGGAATTCCCGCATGAATGCAGCGAGCAAATGTTCAACCGCCTCTACGCCAACGCGCTCGCACGGCACATCGCCGCGTCGGACCCAAAGATTCGCGCGGTGTTTGATCGATGGAAAGGCACGCCCGCCCTCGATAGTCCGCTGGACAAAAACCAGGATCTCAAATCCGTGATGCTCGAGGAAACGCCATGGGTGCGTCAGGCACAGGCAGAGAGCCAGGCCCGGCGAAATGTCGGCATCCTGTTCGACGATAACCGCCTCAACGACGAAACCACGCGGCTCCTTAGAAAGCTCGCGCAACAGCAACGCGGTGACGGCGCGTGGCCATGGTTCCCCGGCGGGCCGGCGAGCGACTACATCACGCTCTACATCACGACGGGATTCGGAAGGTTACGGCATCTCGGCGTGAAGATTGACACGACCGCAGCGGTGAAATCGCTCGCGCATCTCGATGGCTGGATTAACAAAATCTACCGCGACATCCCGGCGAACACGCGTGATGGCAATCACCTCACTTCCACGATTGCGCTCTACCTCTACGGACGCAGTTTTTTCCTCACCGAAAAGCCCGTCGGCCCTGCGCATCGCGAGGCCGTCGATTATTATCTCGGCCAGGCCCGCAGACATTGGCTGGCCCTTGGAGAACGGCAGTCCCAAGCGCACGCGGCAATCGCCCTGAAGCGCTTTGGCGACAAGCCGACTGCGGAAGCCATTCTGAAATCCATCCACGAACATTCGGTGAACAACGAAGAAATGGGAATGTTCTGGCGCGATACGGAGCGGTCATGGTCATGGCAGCGCGCTCCCATCGAAACACAGGCGCTGATGATCGAGGCGTTCGACGAAGTCACTGCAGACGCAAAAGCGGTCGAGGATTGCAAAGTGTGGCTGCTGAAACAGAAGCAGACGCAGGATTGGAAGACGACCAAGGCCACTGCGGACGCAGTCTATGCGCTGCTTCTGCGCGGCACGAACGTTCTGGCATCCGACGCACTCGTCGAAATGTCCCTCGGCGGCGCGCCTGTGAAGCCCGAAAAAGTCGAAGCAGGCACCGGCTTTTACGAAGAGCGATTTGCGCGCGGTAAAGTGAAGCCGGAGCAAGGACGCATCACCGTGAAGAAAACAGACGCCGGAGTCTCGTGGGGCAGCGTGCATTGGCAGTACCTCGAAGACATGAGCAAAGTGACCGCCTACGATGGCACCCCGCTGAAGCTCACGAAGCAGCTCTTTACCCGGCAGCTCACGAAGAAAGGCCCAGTGCTGGAGCCGGTCAAAGGTCCGGTGAAAGTCGGCGATGAACTGGTCGTGCGCATCGTTCTCCAAGTCGATCGCGACATGGAGTTTGTGCACTTGAAAGATCACCGCGGAAGCGGCACCGAGCCGGTCAATGTGCTGTCGCAATACAAATGGCAGGATGGCCTCGGCTACTACGAGACAACCCGCGACACCGCAAGCCACTGGTTCATGGACCGTCTGCCAAAGGGCAACTACGTCTTCGAGACCACCACGCGCATCGTCCATCGCGGCCGCTACCAGACAGGCTTCGCGAGCATCGAGTGCATGTATGCGCCGGAATTCGGCGGCCACTCGGAGAGCATCTGGGTGCAGGCGGAATAGTCAGGCGCCATACCCGCAGAACCATGCGGTGACATTCCATGGCTTCCGTGCTGTCATCAACGCGCCTACCGACTATGAAATCGCGCTCGTTCTTCTCTGCACTGCTCTCATTTCTCCTGTTCACAGTCACGCTTTACGCGGGGAAGCGGGACGCGTTGTGGAAGGAGGTCGCGGATGCGGAGGAAAAGAGCCTGCCTGCGACGGCTATCGAGAAGCTTGGTCCGATCATTGATGGCGCAATGGCGGACAAAGCGTGGCCGGAAGCGATCAAGGCTATCGCGCGGCGGATAGTGTTTGAGGCGGAGATCGAAGGTGCGGAGCCGGAGGAAAAGATCACGCGCATGGAGGCGGAAATCGCGAAAGCGCCAAAGCCGATGCAGCCGGTGATGGAGGCGATTCTCGCCGGGTGGTATTGGGAATACTTTCAGGAGAATCGCTGGAAGTTCATGCAGCGAACGCAAACGGCGGAAGCGCCCGGAAAGGATTTTACGACTTGGGACATCATCCGGCTGTTTGCTGAAATCGACAAACACTTTGCGGCGGCACTCGGCAACGAAGCGGCGCTCAAAGCGGTCCCCATCATCGACTACGCGGACTTGCTGGAGAAGGGGACCGTGTCGGATGCGCTGCGCCCGACGCTTTTCGACTTCGTCGCGCACCAGGCGCTGGAATTCTACAGCTCCGGCGAGCAGGCTGCGAACAAGGCAATCGATGAGTTTGCACTGAGCACGGAGAGCGCGGTCTTCGGTACGGTGCCGGAGTTTCTGGCGTGGGCACCGGCGGGCGATGCGATCACGGCAAAAGCGGTCCGGCTTTATCAAGCGCTCTTGCGGTTTCACGAGCGCGACGCGGACAACTCAGCGTGGTTGCACTGCGATCTGGAGCGGCTGCGCTTCGGAAATAATCAGGCGTCCGGCGATGGCAAGGAGGCGCGATATGCGGCTGCGCTGAAGCGATTCTCGGAACAGTGGGCGGACCGCGAAATGTCTGCGATGGCCCGGTATGAATGGGCGCGCCTCCTTACAGACGACGAGCCGGCGGAGGCGCACAAAATCGCGACGCTCGGAGCGAAGGCATTTCAGAAGAGCATCGGCGGCAGGCTTTGCAAATCAGTCGTCGCGAACATCGAAGCAAAGAGGGTGGAGATCGAAACGGAGCACGTCTGGAACGCGCCGTGGCCCGTGATCAAAGCGCGCTACCGGAATTTTACGGAGCTGAATTTCCGGCTTGTGAAACTCGATTTCGCCGCGGCAATTCGGGAAGCGAATGCCGATGATTACGAAGAACGGCTTCTGAGAAAGAAACCGCTGCGCTCCTGGAAAGTGGCGCTGCCTGCGACGCCTGACTTCCGCGAACGCATCGAGCAGATTGCAGTGCCGCAGGATTTGAAACCCAGCTTTTATGTGCTGATCGCGAGCCCGGCATCGAACTTTGGCGAGAAGGACAATGTGGTGAGCTACACTCGCGTTTGGGTGAGTGATTTAGCGCTCGTTATGCGCGAACGCAGCGGCAACAGGCGTGTCGAGGGTTTTGTGCTCAACGCGCAGACAGGCGCGCCGCTTGAGGGCGCGGGAGTTCAGCTTTTTCAGGAGGAAGACAATCGGTTCACAAATAAGTCGTCTGTGAAGTCGGATGCGAACGGTCTGTTCTCGTTCGTCGTACCAAAGGAGAAGAACTTTCGTCTGCTGGCGGAATTCGGGGAACTTCAAATCGCATCAACCGAGCGCAACGTGCAGCAAATCCCGGGACTCGATTTGGATGAGGGAGAGCGAGGTCCCGACGCTTTTTCGCAGACGATGTTCTTCACAGACCGCTCGATTTATCGTCCGGGGCAGACGATTCAGTACAAGGGCATTTGCATTCGCGCTGACCGCGACGCGAACAAATACAACGTGCTTGGCGGGCAGGCGGTGACGATCATTTTTAAAGACGTGAACGGGAAGGAAATCGCGAAGGCGGCTCACAAAACAAATGACTACGGTTCGTTTAGCGGCAGCTTCACTGCGCCGCGGGACCGGTTGCCGGGGAGGATGGCGCTAAGGGTGGACAAGGGGCCATTTGGTAACGCGGTGGTAAACGTTGAGGAATACAAACGCCCGAAGTTTCAAGTCGTCATCGAGCCGCCGAAAGAAGCTGCAACGCTCGACGCAAAAGTGTCTGTCGAGGGCAAGGCCACCGCATACACAGGCTCTGCCATCGGCGGAGCGAGTGTGAAGTATCGCGTGACGAGAGGCGTCCAGCTTCCATCGTGGTGGGGCTCATATTTCTGGTGGCGGCAGCGGCCGGAAACCAACGCGCAGGAAATCGCGCATGGAACGACTACGACGAAAGACGACGGCAGTTTTGCAATCGAGTTTACGGCCAAGCCCGACCGCGCCGTCTCGGAAAAAGACGAGCCGGTTTTTGACTACACGGTCAGTGCCGACATCACCGATACTACGGGCGAAACACGCTCTGCGATTCGCGTCGTGCAGGTCGGCTACACGGCACTGAAAGCCGCGCTCTCGGTCGATGAATGGCTGACTTCGAGCAAGCCGGTGGAGCTGGAAGTCTCGACGCTCACGAACGACAGGGAACCGCAGGCAGCCGAAGGGCAGGTGAAGATCTACCAGCTTGAGCAGCCGGACCAAGTCGTGCGTGCATCACTTGAATTGCGACGGTCGCCATGGCGGGCGGACCCTATTAAAGAGCCGGAGCCAGACCCTGCGAAACCGGAATCGTGGAAGCTCGGGAAAGTCGCAGCCGAGCGCGCTTTCAAGACGGACGCGAAAGGCAACGCAAAGCTCCCGTTTAAACTCAACGCAGGTCCGTATCGTGCGATGCTCGAAACGAAGGAGCGTTTCGGAAAGCGAGTGACCGCGCAGCTTCAGTTCAACGTGCTGAATGTGGACGGAAAACCGCTCGCCGTGCGGGTGCCGAATATCGTCGAGGCGCCAAAGTGGGAAGTCGAGCCGGGCGAACAGTTCATGGCGCTGTGGGCGACGGGTTATCCGAATGCCCGCGCATTTATCGAAATCGAATACCGCGGAAAAATGCTGCAAGGATTCTGGACCGAAAACGGAGCGGCGCAGCAGCAGGTAAAACAGCGCATCACCGAGGCAATGCGCGGCGGATTCGTTTTGCACGTAACGATGGTAAAAGAGAACCGCGCCTACCTGACGTCGCGGGAAGTGAGCATCCCGTGGAGCAACAAAGAGCTGACGGTGAAATGGGAGCACTTCACGTCTAAGCTCGAGCCCGCGCAGAAGGAGACTTGGACCGTAATCGTCACCGCTCCAGATGGGAAGAAGGTCCCTGCTGAGTTGGTGGCGACGCTCTATGATCAATCGCTCGACACTTTTCTGCCCCATCAATGGCAGCGCAGTTTCAATGTATTTCGCAACGAGCAGGGGATGCTTTCTTCGACATTTGAAAACGACTCGGAAAGCCTCGAACATTTACGCGGACAATGGACGCTTCCTCAGCATGTCCCGGCGATTAAGTACCGACGTTTTCCGGATGAGCTTTCTAGAGCGGGATTGTCGGTTCCGATGGCCTCCGCAGCCTTTGACGGCGTTGCGTCTGGATCCTCTCGGAGAAGTCGGGCGAAGGCCGAAGCCGAAGCCACGATAGAAAGAATTACTGCATCATCAATGACCGGAGGAAATCGCTCCGGCTCGTTGGCCATCAACGCCAACGCCATCGACGCGATGCTTTTCGGTGGAGCGGGAAGCTCTGCGGCTGCGCCTGGCATCCATTCCTTGGTCGGCGCTAAAACGGACCCGCAGTTTCAATTGGTCAGTCGCGGTCAGCCGCCAACCGTTGACCTCGCCGCTGTCTCTGCCCGCAAGAACCTCAACGAAACGGCGTTCTTTTTTCCTCAACTGCTTGCTCGCGACGATGGCTCGGTGGCCATGGAGTTTACGATGCCTGAGGCGCTCACGACGTGGCGCTTCATGGGGTTTGCGCATGACCGCAAGCTGCGCAGCGGGCTGCTTGAGGACAAAGTCGTCACGGCAAAAGACATCATGGTGCAGCCGAATCCGCCCCGCTTTTTGCGCGAGGGCGACGAGCTGGAGTTCACGGTAAAAGTGTCGAATCAATCGGCGACCCAACAGACCGGAAAGGTGCGACTCACGCTGGCAGAGGCACGCACGGGAAAAACCGTCGATGCGGATTTTGCGAATGCGAACATCGACCGCGAGTTCGATCTGCCGTCGCACGAAGCGCGGAGTTTTTCGTGGAAGCTGAAAGTCCCCGATGGCTCAGAACCTCTCAGCTACAGGGCCGTCGCATCGACGGAGCGCCTCTCAGACGGCGAGGAAGGCCTGCTCCCCGTGCTCTCGCGGCGCACGCTCGTGACGGAATCGCTGCCGTTGCCGATCCGCGGTGCGCAGACGAAGACGTTCGATTTCACCCGGCTAATCGAGTCGGGAAAATCCGACACGCTCAAGTCGCAAAGCCTCACCGTCCAGATGGTCTCGAACCCTTCGTGGTACGCGGTGATGGCGCTGCCGTATCTCATGGAGTTCCCGCATGAGTGCAGCGAGCAGACGTTCAACCGGCTCTACGCCAATGCGCTCGCCGGACACATCGCGGCATCGAGTCCGAAGATTCGCGCGGTGTTTGATCAATGGAAAGGCACTCCTGCTCTCGATAGCCCGCTGGAGAAAAATCAGGACCTCAAATCCGTAATGCTCGAAGAAACTCCATGGGTTCAGCAGGCGCAGAAAGAGAGCAGTTCGCGGAAGAATGTCGGCGTGCTCTTTGACGGCAACCGACTCGAAAACGAAACTGCCCGCGTGTTGCGCAAGCTCGGCGAGATGCAGCTCGCCGATGGCCGCTGGCCTTGGTTCCCGGGCGGACGCGCAGATGACTTCATCACGCTTTACATCACGACCGGCTTCGGACGACTCCGGCACCTCGGGGTGAAAATTGACACCGCTCCTGCCGTGAAATCACTCGATGCACTCGACGCATGGATCGAACGCGAATACCGCGCGATTTTGAAGCTCGGGAACAAGGACGAGAACCATCTCGATTCGACCACCGCACTTTATCTCTATGGACGGAGTTTTTTCATCGCCGAGCATCCCATCCCGCAGGAACACAAGGAAGCGGTGGATTACTTCCTCGGCCAGGCCCGCAAGTATTGGACGAAGACGGCGCGCCAATCGCAGGGACACCTCGCCATCGCACTGAAGCGGTTCGGCGACAAGCCGGCGGCTCTGGGCATCGTGAAGTCGCTCAAAGAACGCGCGGTGAACAACGAGGAAACGGGCATGTTCTGGCGCGACGCAGAACGGTCGTGGATGTGGAGCCAGGCTCCCATCGAGACTCATGCGCTGATGATCGAAGCGCTCGACGAAGTCGCCGCCGACACCAAAGCCGTGGAGGACTGCAAGGTGTGGCTCTTAAAGCAAAAGCAGACGCAGGACTGGCGCACGACGAAAGCCACTGCCGACGCGATTTACGCGCTACTGCTGCGCGGAGGAAATGTTCTGTCATCAGACGCTCTCGTCGAAGTATCGCTCGGCGGCGAGGTTGTGAAGCCGGAGAAAATCGAAGCCGGCACCGGATTCTACGAGCAGAAATTTGTCCGTGGCGAAGTGAAGCCCGAGCAGGGGAAGATCGTGTTAAAGAAGACGGATGCAGGCGTTGCGTGGGGCAGCGCGCATTGGCAATACCTCGAAGACATGAGCAAAGTGACCGCTTATGAGGGCACTCCGCTGAAGCTTACAAAAGCGCTCTTCACCCGCCAACTCACGGATAAAGGCCCGGTGCTCGTGCCGGTAAAAGGCAAAGTGAAAGTCGGCGATGAACTCGTCGTGCGTCTCGTCCTCAGCACCGACCGCGATATGGAATACGTGCACATCAAAGACCATCGCGGAAGCGGCACCGAGCCGGTGAATGTGCTCTCCGGCTACCGCTGGAAGGACGGTCTCGGCTTCTACGAAACCACGCGCGACGCCGCGAGCCACTGGTATGTGGACCGTCTGCCGAAAGGAAATCACGTCTTCGAATTCACTACCCGAGTCGTCCACCGCGGGCGCTACCAGACAGGCTTCGCGACCATAGAGTGCATGTACGCGCCCGAATTCGGTGCTCACTCGGAAAGCATTTGGATCGAGGCGGAGTAGGATGCGGCTTCCAAAATAAATGAACGACTACGAAGGGGGCGCAAGACGCCCAGAATTAGCCACGGCCAGCGTTGCCGCCATAACCCCCCAGAGAATAAAAACAAA
>JANMGP010000115.1:0-14765 GCA_031374705.1 Verrucomicrobiaceae bacterium
CGAGCTAGAACTCCGACACTCAAATGTTCGGCGATCTGGCCTCCGGTGTTCATTGTCATTTTTGTGCGTGCCATATTGCGCAGCACTCTAAATGCCGCGAACAGGGAAAACAAGCTCTAAGTGAACAGTATTGGGGCTAACGCGCCTTCTGCGCCGCTCCACTTTTTGTTACACCCGCGTTCGAGTTGCGCGATTTTTTCGCTAGTCAGCCGCGCGGAATTTTGCTTTTTTACGCACCGTTCCGGGACCGAAAGCTGCCTCGTGGACGCTCCGCAGAAAACAACCTCAACCAGATTCTTCCTATGGATGACAGACAACGCACTCGATACGAAATGGGCGACCGCGTGGATAAATTCGGCGACCGCCATAAAAACGCCCAGTTTCCGGCAGTGGCTGTGGACCCGGCGCAACAACCCGCAAACACAAAGGCGCGCGCGCTTTTCCAATCGGTAAAGGAAAGTGTGGCGCGGATGACGGCGCTGCTGCTCGCGCAGCGGACGCATGAGCAGCAGTTTCACGATGGGACGAGTTCGGAGGCCATCGAGCGCGATGCGCTGATGCTCGACTTGAAGGAGATCAACGAAGCGGTGGCGTCCATCGTCGATGCGGATGCTGTCGCGGCGAAGCGGAATAACACGACTTCGCCGACTGCGGGGCTGATGGAGCGGTTCCGGATGCCGTGGGGAGTGTCGGACTCCGATCTCGCGGCGGAGGGCGACCGTTTCGCGAACGAGGCGGAGGCGATTTCGGCGCGGCTGATCGAACTGGGTTTCCCGACAAATTTCGCGACGGCGCTGCGGGCTCGGGTGACGGCGTTTCGCAATGCAGGCGGCGAGCAGAGCGCGGCGATCAATCAGCAAGTGGGCGCGACGGCGGCGTTCGACCCGGAGATCGAGTTCCTGCTGTCCGAAGTGAATCAGCTCAACACGCTTTGCAGAAAACGGTTTCGCAGCGATGCGCAGTTGCTCGGCGAGTGGACGGCGGCGAGCCACGTCGAGCGCCAGAGCAGCGGCGGCGTGGGCGGCGGCACGACTGACGGGAGCGGAAGCGGCGGCGGCGGCAGTGGTGGGAGCGGCAGTGAGCCGACGGGCGATGGCAGCGGGGACATCGGCGGAAGCGGGAGCACGTAGGTGAACCCATGGGGCGCGCCGACTCCGCGAAGCGATAGTGAACCACACTCAAAGTAACTCCAACATCGTAGGCTTCGACCCCGCCGACGGCGGCAAACTCGCCTGGATGATCGGCTGCTGGACTAGCACCCGCGGCGAACGCGGCCCGTGGAGCGCCGCCGTCAGCGAAACTGTCCGCTCGTAAGGAACCTGCCGCCCGCAAAAGAGCACCCATGCGCCCGCAATCCGCGCAAATCAATCACGCCGACAGAAGCAATCCGCATTCTGCCGAGCCTACCGCTATAAGACTGGCGAAAGTTGCCGGTCGTATAGTGGGAAGTTAGGCGATTCCTCGCGCATCGTGAGAGCGAAGCCAAAACCGCCAATTTCTAAGAGCTCAGCCACGCGGCGCGTCATACGAAGAACCATGAAACTACTCCAACGCCTCATCACCCTTGCCTGCATCCTCGCAGCGCCATTCACCCACGCAGCCGAGAAGCCCGCTGGCAATGCGCCAGCCGACGCGAAGAAATCCGCCGAGACGGCGAGCCCCGGTTACGAAACCGCCAAACAAATCAAGGCGATGCCTCCATGCAAAGCCACTGTTGAGGAACACCACTCATGTTACTCAATTTTCAGGACAGCCGACGGGAAGAAGTTCAGCATCGGCAGTCCGGCAGCCACGCAGGAAGTGGTTCAATTCCTCGAAACGCTGAAGAACGGACAGACCTACAAGTTTCCCAGCGTCTTCCTTGACTACCAGAAGAAGAAGTAGCGGTGAACGCTCTCCATCAACAGCCGGAAACGCCTACCATGCGCTGCCTCTAACCGCTCCGTGCGTCATGGCACCTGCTTCCGCCGCCGCCTTTCCGCCCACCATGCAGGTGCCGCGCCGCCCTCCGCGGTCGCCGAGCTTGGGGTCGTTAGGCGTTGCTACGCCGTAACCAATTCGCACGAAGCGGCGTCATCAGCGACACACATTACATGAAGCATCTTCTCCTTATCGCCGCTCTCGGGTTGGTTTCGCTCGCGACTGGATGCTCGGATGAGGCACCGGGACGCGAGCGGACTCTCCGCGATATGGCCGCCGCTCAACGCAACAAAAACATCCAAGAGGTCGAGCGCCTGAGCCGCGAATACGCGCGTCTCCTCGGTTCCAAGGCTGGCGTGCCTGACAGCGAAGCAAAATTCTCTCCAATCCCGAGTGATGCGACACCGCTAACGGCCGAAGAAGCCAAGCGAGCCTTCACCCCGATGCTCGAACGACTGGAGAAAGAGTCGTGGTGGACGAAGCGCCCGAAGACGCAAGATATGCCTTACCCGCTTCGCATGGTGGCGTCCGTGGTGGAGGGCTGTCTGGCAGCCCATCGGGCGGGCTGCGAACATCCCGAGCGCTTATTGAAAGTCGCATGCGAGGCGGCGGATTTTCTAGTCTGGGCGCAGGACCAGGGCGGGCACGGTTGTTTTCCCTACCCGGCCATGCGCGGCAAGGACGGCCGCTCAGGCGAGCTTGCGGAGCAAGGAATAGCCAAGGCAACTTCGCAGGGACGGCTGGGCGAGGTGCTTCAGAACGGCTGGTTTATCACCGACGACGGCAATGGGGACTTGCAGTTCGACAACGGTCTCGCGGGTGTGGCCGTGCTGCGCTGCTACGAGGCAACCCATGACGAGAAATACCTTCGCTCCGCTCGCGCGGCGGCAGATTGGGCCACCACTGCGCCTGCGGTGAAGAATTGGAATTACAACAGCTTCGCTGTTTTCCTGCTCTCGGAGATGTTTCGCGTCACCGGCGAGCGCAAGTATCTCGACGCCGCAAAAGAAAAGGCGCGGCTGGGAATTTATCCGGGACAGCTCACGGAGGGGCCGTATCGCGGGCGGTGGAACGACCGGCACAACGCCCGCCTCGTTTATCACTACATCCTGCTGCGCGGCTTGGCGGCGTTAGTCGCCGTCTTGCCGGATGACGACGCCGATTTACCCCGCGCCCGCGAAGCGCTCGTGCTCGGCTTGCGCGTCCGCAACGCGGAGATTGTCAGCCAAGGCGTCGCGAATCCCGAGACGGTGCTGGATACGCTTTCACGCGTCGTGCTGGCCCCACGGCTGGCGTCGCTGCCGCCGGATGCAGGTGTCGTTGCGACGTATGGCTCGGTTGTCCGTCTGATCAGCGCGAAATCCCGGCGCGACAGTATGCCGGTTCCGCCGGGTGCATGGGGTCTCGCCTTGGAGGCAATCCGCAAGCAACAATGACTTTGCGATGACTCAGCGATAATGAACCACACTCAAAGTAACTACGCGCTCAAAGTAACTACGCGCAACTTTTAACAGACTCCATTAAACCAACACCACAATACCACGAATATGAATCTCGTTGCTCGCGCAGTTCTTACGCTCTGCCTTCTCGCCATTCTCGCATTTTGTGCCTTTGGATTTCTTGCATCCTATGAGTATCAGGAGCCTTCAAGGCGGCTGCCTTGGCAGATCGGTTACGGCGCGGGCGGCGCAGTCTGCCTATTTGCCACGATCGTGCTCTGGCGTTCCAGAGAGCGATAGTGAACCACACTCAAAGTAATCTTCGCACGCGCAATCCATCGAGTGGAGTTCGCGGCTCGACGAACCCGCGTGATCACCATCATCGTGTCGCGCATGCACTCGTCACTCCGCCGCCTCACTCCGCTCTTCGCCGCCGTCCTGATCCCGGCCCTCGGGTTCGCCGCCGAGCCGGGACCGGCTGAGATTTTCAATCAGCGGATCCTACCCATATTCCGCTCGCCGAATCCGTCGAGCTGCGTCGAGTGCCATCTCGCGGGCGTGGATTTGAAAAACTACATCCGCCCCACGCACGAGGAGACGTTTCTCTCGCTCCGCGATCAGGGCCTGGTGGATCTTCAGAATCCGCGCGCGTCGAAAATCCTGCGGCTCATTTCCATGAAGGAAGGCAAGACGGATGGCGCGGCGCTGCTGCATGAAAAAGTGCGCGCGCAGGAAATGGCGGCGTTCACCGCGTGGCTGGAGGCGAGCGCCCGCGACCCGAAACTGCGCGCCGCTCCGAAGCTCGCGCCCGCCGCCCTCGCGAAGCCGGCGCGTCCGAACGAAGTCATCCGTCACGCGCGGACCGACCGCATTTTGCAGAGCTTCGAGGAAACGATCTGGGCGCAACGCTTCCGCTGCGCGGGCTGCCATCTGCCGGGCAGCGCGGAGAACGCGAAGCTCGTCCTCAAGCACGGCGAGGAGGTGAACTGGCTGCACGCCGACGCTGACTCGACGATGCGCTACCTCATCGCCTCCGAGTTGATTGATACGAAGCAGCCCGAGCGCAGCCTGCTCCTGCGCAAACCGCTCGAAGAAGCGAAACACGCCGGCGGCAAGAAAATGGTCCTCGGCGACCTTGGCTACAAAGCGTGGCGCTCGTGGATTGACGATTACGCGAAGACGCTGGGCGACGGCTACGCCCGCGCCGCCGACCTGCCCGCGCGCGCGAATGCGCCCGCGACTTTTCCGTCGAAAATCGGGCTGAAGTTCACGAACACCGCGCCCGAGTGGGCCGAGCGTCTCCTGCAAGTCACCGTGTATCCGCGCAACGCCACGGACAGCGCGTGGGACACCGAGCCAATCGCCGTCTCGGATCGGCTGGTGTCCGGCAAAATGAAACTCTGGCAGCACGAACTCCTGCTGCTCGCGCGCCGCGATTCGCCGCGCGCGAAGCAGTGGAAGCAGCAAGCCGCAACGCTCCCGCCGGGCCGCTACCTGCTGCGTGTGCATGTGGATCGCGCGAACCGTCTCGCGACGACCTGGCAGGCGCCGATGGGAGAAAGCGAACTCGTGGGCGAGACAATCATCGAATCGAAATGGCCCGCAGGGTACGGCGCGATGACGACCGTGGATGCTGCGACTATCCGGCGGGAAAAATGAATGTCTGCCGCGTGGATCGGCGGTTGGGAGATGTCGGATCGGCTTGCGGCTACTGTTCCGGCACGCTGCTTTTTCATCCCCTCCCGTGCGGATGTCCGCCTTCGGCTTTGCCCGGCTTGGCGTCGGAGATGAAGCCGAGGTCGCAAGCGATAATGAACCACACTCAAAGTAACTTACTCTTCAATGCAGAATAAATGCCGGTGGCCGCGGATGAAGAGCCGGCCTTCGGAAACCGCGATGCTGTGGGATTCAATGGACTCGCCCTTCGCGTCGTTCCGGATCCCGACGTGGATGACGGCTATACCGTGCGCGTCAACCTGCCGAAATCGCCGAAAGTCTATCTGGAGATCGATACCTGCAAGGATTCTGCGCGGTGAGCGGCGCTGATGCAGCCGCACATTTTCCCTTCATTATCCCGGCGCTGCGGATTCACCCGGCATGCACATCCGCTCGCTCCTGTTTGTCCTCCTTTCCGCCACGCAACTTCTCCATTCCGAACCCACGCCGCTTTTTGACGGGAAGACGTTTGCAGGCTGGGATGGCGATACGAAGACGACCTGGCGGATCGAGAACGGCGAGATCGTCGCGGGGGACGTCACGAAGCAGCAGCCGCGCAACGAATTCCTCTCCACCCTCAAGCGCTTCGAGAACTTCGAGCTCCGGCTCAAACTCAAGCTCTCCGGGACGGAGGGCTTTGTGAATGCAGGCGTTCAGTTCCGCACGGAGCGCATCCCGAACAACCATGAAGTGAGCGGCTTTCAGGCGGACTTCGGCGCTGGATTCGACGGCGCGCTTTACGACGAATCGCGGCGCAACAAAGTCCTCGCAAAACCGGATGCGGCGACGCTTGCAAAAGCATCGAAGCCCGGTGAATGGAACGACTACCGCATCCGCGTGGAAGGCGACCGCATCCAACTTTGGCTCAACGGAGTCCAGACTGTGGACTACACCGAGACCGATCCGAAGATTGCGAAGAGCGGAATCATCGCACTGCAAATCCACGGCAACGCGAAATCCGAGGTGCGCTACAAAGACATCGTCATCGAGGAACTGCCCGCGAAGTAATCGCGGTTCGGATGCGGCTTCTCCGTTGGGCTGAGCCGGAGGGGGCTTTTGTGCCGCGGCTCGACATTGCGCAGCCCGCGCGGTAAATCGCGTTGAATGAAGCCGCTTCTTCTCTTCTTCCGCTTTACCCTTTGCCTTGCGGGGATGCTTGGTGTCGCGTCCGCCGGAGACGCTCGGAGTGGGGTTGGTGAGCGGATGTTTGTCATCGGCGCGAGTGCGTCTGCGGGGTTTATCCAGGAGGAGTTGCTCGGTGGGATGAAGACGCCCGAGTATCGGCTGAAATATTATCTCGATGCCGCGCTTTCCACGCCGCACGAGCCAACCGGATCTTCCTGCACGGCGATGTTTTTTCTCGCGGTGCAGCCTTCTGCGAAGGCGCAAATCGCGAGCGCGTTGGCGGCGAAGCCGACTTTGACCGTCAGCGTGGATTTCCTGTTTTGGTTTTGCTACGGGCGCTTGAAGGAGGAGCCCGCGCGGCTTGCCCTGCTGGAAAAAGGGCTCGCGTATTTGGAGAAGATTCACGGGACGATTGTCGTGGGCGATCTTCCCGATGCGACGTCGGCGATTGGAAAAATTCTCGACCGCGAGGAAGTGCCGAAGGTGGAAACCATTGAGGCTGCGAACCGTCGCATCCGCGAATGGGCGGCGGCGCGGCCATCCGTGGTGGTGTTGCCGTTGTCGGAGTTCATGGCGACGTGCAAAGCGGACAAGGCGGTGAAATGCGGCCCGGTCGAGTGGCCCGATGGCAAGACGCGGGCGCTCTTGCAAGCCGACGAGCTTCACGCTTCCCGGAGCGGCAATGCGGCGCTGGCGCTGAGTGTATTTGCGACCCTGACGGAGCGCGGTCTCGTGCCAAAGGAAAGCGTGCTATGGGACGCCGAGGCGGTGAAGGCAAAAGCCATCGCGAATTCACAGCCCGAGAAGGATGCTCTCAAGGCGCGCATTGAGACGAAGGAAGCGGTGCCTTTGATCGAGTCGAAGTAGATTTACTGCGGCAACACGGCGCGGATTCGCATGTAGCGCTGGCTCTCGGCGGAATACGGAAACGGGCTCCGGAAGATGTAGGTCGTGGTGCCGTCGGGATTTAGTGTCGCGCTCACGAGCACTGCGTCGTTGGCCCAAGGCTGGGTCAGATCGGGTGTCGTTTGTGCGGTGATGGTGAGGTCTTCGGTTCCGGCGGCGCGGGTGTATGTGAGGATTGCATACGGCTCGGCGGGGTTGGCTCCGACTGCGAGGTTTGCAAATGCGGCTGTCGGGAGTTGCGCGGTGCTGCTGACGGCGGGATTGCCTCCGAGCAAGTATTCGAGGACGTCGGGAATGCCGTCGCCGTCGTTGTCGCCGAGTCCGTTGTTGCTTGCACCGTTGGCCATCCGGAATGCGGTGTATCCGAAGTCCACGCCGCCGGGATTGCCGAGATTCACGATGTGCCCGGCCCATGCTGCGGGAGGCGTGTCAGCGGCGCTTGGGGCGGGCGCGGTGGGATTTAGGAAGACAAGCGTTGGCCCGTAGCCGCCTGGTTGCGTCGGCCATGTTTCGCCGGTCTTGTTGTAGTAAACGGATTGGATGTTTGCGCCGGTCGCGTCGGTGAGCGTGATGCGTTCGCCGCCGTTGTTGAGCGCTCCGGTGAACGGGCCGTAGATTTGGCCGATTGGCACGCCCGGGTAGCGGGATGAAAATGCAGCGGTGTCCCGGACAATGACGATGCGTCCGCCGGCAGGAATGAGCGCGCCGTTTGGAAAGTCATAGGTGATGCCGAGGGTGAACTTCACTCCCGTGAGTTGCAGCGTCGAGGTCGATGAGAGGTTGAGGAGTTCGACAAACTCGTAAAGCTGCGGATCTGCCGCGGTGCCGGGATTTGGGACAGCGCCGGGGCCGACGCTTCCACCGGGGTTGCAATTGATCTCAGTGATGATGAGATTTGCATGCGTGGCGGGGATTCCGATGATGTAGCTCTCTTCGTAAAGCGCGCTCCAGTTTATGCCGTCGTACACGCGGGCCATGATGGGTCCGGTGACAGTGAGCGTGACGGTTGCACTGGCGACGCTGCCGGCATTGATGGCAGAGCCGACGGGCAGTCCGGTGCTGATTTCGCGAGGGTCGAGGCCGTTCGTAGTGTAGTAAAGCGTGCCGACTGGAGCGGTGTTCGAATTGGTGATCGTGAGCACGGTGCCGGTCGGATAGATTCCTGCGGCGAGATCGAACGTCGGCGTTGCGACCGTTGGGTAAAGCGGCAGCGAGAGTAGAGCGGCATCGCTCGGATTTGGCGGAACGGCGGCGTCGAACGTGACGCCGGAGCCGTTTTGCTTGTCCCTGTAATTCTGCAACTGCTTGATGATTTCTCCGGCGCGTCCGAGGCCTTGTTTGGCTGGATTTGCCGGATCACCAAGCCATGTGGTGTATGCTTGGTTGCTGCCGCGTGTGACCCAATCGTAGAGGAAGTTTTTCGCGTTTGTCCACGAGGAGACTTGATAGTCGGCGAGTGCCTGTCCTTTCGCGTCGCCCCAGCGTGCGGATTCTCCGATGATGACGCTGCTGACAAGGTTTGCGCGTGCATCGAGGCGCGCGACGACGGCGGTCTGCGTCAACGCGCCGCCGGTCCGCCCGAGGTGCTTGTAGGCGCGGTCGGCGAAGATACGCCGGTATTCGCGGCTGAAGCAAAGGTCTTCGTGCAGTAGATGCGGATTGCTCTTGAGGTAGTTATTGATGAGCTCAAATTGCAACTGGCCCTTCCAGTTGCGCTCTTGCTTGGTGTTCGTGTCGGCTGCGCTCACAGAGCCGCCGGTGACGCCATCGCCGCCGCCCCACGGGCCGGTGCGATCGTAGCTGCGCGCGTCGCTGGACTGGAGCTGCCAGCCGTTGATTTGGATGCCCGCGGGCACTGCGACATTCCCCGGAGCCGCGCCGCGAGTGTAAGTGTATGCGCCCGTGCCGCTCTGCCAGTCGGTGCCGAAGCCGTGCTCGAAATCGTGCGCGAAAAACTTAAATCCTTCGTTGCCGTTTCGGTCACGCATCCCGAACCAGTTGTTTGATCCAGTGGAGACGAAAGTGGACATCGGCGCGTCGTAGCTGCCGCAGTAAAACGACGTGAGCAGGTAGTCGGCGAGATTGTCGGCATCGATGAGCACAGGATGATTCACGGGGTCGTTCCACGGTGTGCCGTTTGGCTGGAGGCCCAAGAGGTCGAGAAAACGCTCGTCTTTTTGCGCTTCCGTGAGACCGGCTGTGGTGCGGAGTTCACGTCCACGGAACCACAGACGGGCCCAGGCGCTGCCGGGCGTGAGCGAGGAACCTTGCACCATCGTGCCATCGGTCGCCTCGGTGTTGTATGCGTTTGCATTGCCAGCGGATTTCACGACATCGAAGTTGTCTTTGTCGCCGCCGAGATACGTCTCGCCGAAGGACGCTTCCGTGCGTTCCTCTGTCTCGTGCAGGCCCCAATAGACGCCGTTCACGTAGAGGTGATAGTAGCGTCCGTGTCCGTAGGGCTGGCCCATATCGCGCTGCGTGTCGCGGGCGAAAACGTCGCGCATCATCGTGTTCATGTTGATGCGCTTTACGGTCGAGCTTCCGCCGACCGGTGTGTAGGTCAGGCTCTGGTTGGTTGGCGCGAAGGACCACGCGTAGTTGTTCGAAGTCTTGATATCGAGTTGGTCGAACTTGTTCGCGCCATCTGCTCCGAAGAGCGGATAGCTCAGCGAGCCATCGAGTTCCGAGCGGAAATAAAGGTGCCATTCGCGCTTCGGATTCGCGGCGCTGCGGCTGGCTCCGCCACGAATGCGGACGCCTGCGGAAATTTGAAACTGTCCGTTGCCGCCTATCACCGGGTCTTTGCTGGCGAGCGTCGGGTCGGTATAAACGTCGTTGATAAGCTCAAGCGAGCCTGTGCGTTCCCATGCCTTGCCGCGACCGGATGGATTCACGAAAATGCCGCTCGTTTTGTCGAACAGCTTGGCAGGATCGACGACCAGCGAGAGCGACGGGATTGCTTTCAGCGCGGTCTGGATGATTGCTTCATTTCCAGTCGTGATGAGCGGGTCCATTCCGTAGTCAAAAATCTGGTTGTTGAGCGCGGTCGATGCAACGCCGTTGGGCTCGTTTGGCCAGCCTTGCGCGATGGCTTGTGCGCGGTTTTGCGTCACGACGTCGGCGGTGAAAATAAATGTCTGCGTGTCGATGTTCGTCGGCGCGTATCCGGGGCGGAATCCAGCTGCGCGGATGACGCTCGTTTTGTCGATGAGCAGCGGAGCGGAATACACGAGACCCTTGTAAATCGTGGGTTCCGAGCCGTCGGTCGTATAGCGAATCACAGCGGCGGGGTCGGTCGTCGTCATCGCGAGGTTGAACGACGCGGCGTAATTATTTCCGCGGTCGTGGTCGAAATGAGTGTCTCCGACAAAGCCGAGATACGTCGCCCAGTTGCGCCCGCCGGGAGTCGGGACGGCCATGACGCCGACATTCAATGCCGGGCTGGCGATGCCGTAGGAGCGGTCTTTCGTCTGCTCGGGATATGTGTACGAACTGACCGTGACGTAGGTGTTCGTCATCGTGCCATCGTCCTTCGCGAGGCCCACGTAGCCGGTGGTCGCGGGCAGCGTGAAATTGGAGTCGAGTTTGAAGTTCGTGTGAATCTCGCCGCTCGGGAAGATGACGTTTTTCCCCGATGCAAATACGACGAGATATTGTCCCGGCTGGAGCGTCGGGGCACCTGCGGCGAACTTCCATTTTGCAGGCAGCGCTGCGTCGTCGCTCAATGAATAGCCTAAGAGCGGGATGGGCGCGGCGGTGCCGTTGTAGAGCTCGATCCAGTCGGACGTTTGTCCGTCCGCGTCGTCGAGCGTGCCGCTGTTGTTTGCCTGGAATTCATTGATGACAAGGCCGCTCGTGACAATCGGCGGGGCGACTGTGACAATCGGTGTCAGCAGGGTATTCACGCCTTGCGCATTCGTGAAAAACACCTCGCAGCCAAACCCGCCGGTCGCCTGAAAGAACGTGTATTCGATTGCGTGCGGCCCGGTGGTAAGGTGGACGTCCGCGGTCGTGGTCGTCGGACCGTGGGTGAGGTCGTCGATGATGACTTCCTCGCCCGGATCGAGGAAATCGCCGTCGTTGTTTTTGTCGATGCGGAGGCGTCCGCCGTCGTCGTTGTTGATGCTGATGGTGTAGTCGTCCTCGTAGTTCGCGACGAGTGTTGCGGTGGAGACAACGGCCATTTGGAGAACGGTGGCCGGCCCGAATTCCGCAGGCCATGTATCGCCGGAGAATGCTCCAGTCGCCGTGTTGTTGGCGAAATTGATCTGCGAGACGTTTGTCTTCACGATCGGCGTCTGCACGGTGTTTCCGGCAACGACGACTGTGCCTTGCAGCGCCGGTGTGGCGATGAGCGCATCGGTCTGCGCGAGGTTCACAACGGTTCCGGTCGCTTTGTAAAATGTCACGGTCCAGCCGTTCGCATCGACACCGATGAGCGAGTTGATCGTCGCCGTCGCAGTGGCCGTTGAGGTGCCGTAGATGTTCGTCGCTGTGAGCGTGTAAGTTGTCGTCGCCGCAGGGTAGTCGTAGATGTCGCCAATGAATGTGCGCGGCGAGGAAGCCGGTAAATTTCCCAGTCGCGGACTGATGGCTGCCGTGTCCGCATCGGTCACGTCGTAGTGCAGCGTGTAAAGGCTGCCGAGCTCGCTGCCATTGATGCTCGCATTGGAAGTGAACGCCGAGATGACTGGTGGAGGCGCGACAGTGATATTTACCGTCGCCGTGCTGGAGCCCGCGACATTGCTGGCTGTCAGTGTGTATGTGTAAACGCCCGCCGGAGTGCCCGGCGGAATGGTGAACGCTTTGCTGCCCGTGTTGATGTCGTTCAAAGTGGTGGTCGTCACTGCGCCGACGCCGTTGTCGATCGTCCATGCGCTCGCGCCACTGGTCACCACGTTGAATGTCGCGCCGAAGGTCGGAGCGAGCGTGTTATCCGTCGTGGCGAAGGTCGTAATGAGCGGCGGTTCGTTCACTCGCACGGTCACGGTCCGTGTCACCGTATTTCCGGCATGAGTGCCGGCGAGTGTGTAGGTCGTGGTTTCCGCGGGTGCCGGCGAGATGATGATGTCGCCGTGCCCCGTGGTGAGCGACTGAAGCGGTGTGGTGCCATCGCTCACCCGCGTTTTCGTGATGACCGGGCTATCGCAAAACCGCTGGTCGTAAGTCAGTTTGATCTGCGATGGCGGCGTGCCGAGGATGTTCAGGATATCCGAGCTGAGTTCCACGAGCGGCACGTGATCCACGAGCGCCAGTCCGCCCGCTGCGGTGTCGCCCACGAGACGCCAGCCGTCGGAGCGAGGAGTAGGCGGCGTTGAGGCGGTGATCGAAGTCACAGTGCCCGGCGTGGCCCAGAGTTCCACCCATGAGCCGCCGGTCCTTTCGTAATAATCCATGCGCACATTGTAGTCGCCGGGCGGCAGAACGATGGTGGAGAAGACGTTCGAGTTGCCCCCGGTCGCGCCGTGGACGGACACTTCACCGCTGATGAGAGAGCTCGCATTTGTGCGCGAGAACCACGTGTTATTATAAATGATGAGCTGCGTGCCGTCGTCGCCGCCGTGGAAGAAAGTCCACTTGTTATCCGCCCCGGCGACGCCTGCGGGGATGCGTATGCAGCCGGTCGCAGTCACGAGGCCGTGGTCTTCGTTACCTGCGATATTCCAAGGGATCGTGTTGTAATATGAGGTTGTATTTGGAGGGATGGCGGGGACCGCGATAGGGGCGGTCGGTCCCGCATACAGTCCCGTCGCGCCGGAATTGTCCGGGTCGCGGAACGAGAACTTCGAGTACGGCGCGTCGATGTAGGGATCGTTGGCAAATCGCGCGACCGTCGATTTGTTGCGCAGCACCCACGACAGGTCGCCGAGATTGTTGATCGTAGTGCCGCCCACTGCATTCGGCCCTTCCGCATCGCGGAGAGCGCGCACGCCAAAATTGCCCGGCGTTCCCCACGGCTCGCCCACGCTCCACGGATACACGCGATTCAGCAGCCCCGTGCGACCGGCAGCAGGAACGGTCCGTGGGTCCGCGCCTTTTGCGAGCGAGAAAACTTCCGCGGCACTCAGCGCGTGATTGAAAATCGCGACGTCGTCCATCTGGATGCTGGAGTAACTCCCGATGACGCCAGCGACGCTGCGCGCTCCAAACACCAGCGGGTCGGTGCTCGCCGTGATCTTGCTGTTTGCCGTGGGACTCACCGACCGAATCTGCACGCCGTTCACGTAAACCGTCTTCACGGTGTTGTCGTAAGTAAGCGTCATGTGCGTCCAGCGGCCCGGCCCCGACGGCGTCGCACCAGTGTTCGATGCATTCACACCCACAAAATCCGGCGGCTCGAAATCCACGTTCGAGAGACCCTGAGTTGTGTGCATCAGGTGCGTCGTATTCGCCGCAGTACTGCTCCGTTTAATCTGCCAGCCTTGCGCCGAAGCCGTCGTCCCGTTTTTCGAAATGATCGGGAAATCCAAAGTCTGCGGCCATGCCTTGAACCAAAAGCTGATTGTGAAAGGACCGCCCGCGAAATTGAAATCCGTGTTCGAAGTCCCGCTGCCCACCGCGCCGACCTGCACATAATGATTCCCGCCGAGGAGCGACAGCGACCGTGCGCCCGCGATGCCCGACAGTTCCGCCGGAACATCCGTGGAGTATCGCGTATTGGGAGTCGTGCCGACGACGTTCAGCGTTCCATTGTAGCCCGAGCCCGAGGAATCCAGCACCGTGCCAGTCGTGCCTGTCGTCGGCGGAGTGTCCGTATCAAAATTCCAGTAACCAATGAGTGCGGCGCGCGATGCTGGAGCAAAAGCAAGCGCCAGCGACGCTGCCATAGTGAGGGTGAGACGTGGAAGTTTCATGAGAGAATGTGTTCGAGAGAGCGGGTTGGTTCAGGAGACGACTTCGGGTTGTCGTTCAGCAGCCATATTGTCGTTTCCGTTCCGCATCAAACGGTATTTTTTCAGCTTAGGATAAATAACCGGGCAGCCAACTTCCGTGTCCCGACTCTCGACAGCAGCCGCCGCCTGTTGCACTACTTCGCCCATGAAGCCGCTCCTTTTCCTCAGCCTCGCCATCGCCGTTACCGCCCACGCAGCCACGCCCGTCTCGGACATCAAAGTGCCGCCGGGATTTAAAGTGGAACTCCTTCGCGAAGCCGGACAGCGCGAGGGCTCGTGGATCTCCATGGCGCTCGATGCCGAGGCGCGCATCTACATTTCCCCGCAAGGCAGCATCCCCGAGAGCGGCTTGGCGAAGGACTCGAAATGGGGCGGGCTTTGGCGCTCCACCGTCGCGGAGGGGAAAGTCACTGCTTGGGAAAAGGTCCCGGTCCCCGTGGGCGACAGCATGGGCATGCTCTGGGCGTTCGATTCCCTTTACGTCTCCGGCAACGGCCCCGAAGGTCGCGGCATCTACCGATGCAAAGACACCGACGGCGACAGCCTTCCCGACACCGCCGTCATGTGGAAAAAAGTCCCCGGCGGCTCCGGCGAACACGGTGCCCATGCCCTCGTCTTGAGCCCCGACAAAAAGAACATCTACATCGTCCACGGCAACGCCACCGGGCTCATCGACGGCATCGCGCCCGACTCCCCGTATCGCAACTGGGGCGAAGACGATCTCCTCCCCAAACTCAAAGACCCCACCGCCACATTCTTCGAC
>JANMGP010000136.1:0-15021 GCA_031374705.1 Verrucomicrobiaceae bacterium
CAAAGCCGAAGACCGGAAAAAATGGCAGGATGACAAGGATGCCGCCTCGGGCGTATTTTACCGAATGATGATCGAACATGTTAAAAAAGTACTGGCAGATCCCAAGCGGGTCTGCCCGGAATATGACGAGCAGGCTGGCGATGAAGTGGCCGGTTTTGTCTGGCTTCAGGGTTTCAACGATCTGGTCGATGGGACTACTTATCCCGGCCCCGATCAACCTGGAAAATACGACGAATACTCGCGCCTGCTGGCACACTTCATTCGCGATGTTCGCAAAGACCTGTCAGCCCCGAAAATGCCATTCGTGATCGGCGTGCTGGGCGTCGACGGCGAGAGCAAAAATGTGAATTTCCGCAAAGCCATGGCCGCACCGGCCGACATGCCCGAGTTCAAGGGCAATGTGGTTGCTGTTGAGACCGCTCCCCTCTGGGATGATGTCATTGCCGCCGCACAGCCCAAGCAGGGTGAGTATAACAATATCGTCGGGACCGCTCACACATTGAAAAAAGATGGCACTCTCGACAGGGAACGGAAATGGGATGGTTACTGGAAGCCGGTTGGCACACCTCTGCCAGAGGAACGGAGTTGGCGCTTCGCTACGATTGAGCCCACGGAGAAGAAGGACAAGATGGAGAAATATGACGGCAGGCGATTCCGTGACATCACGCTGCCAGCCGGGATGGAGAATTGGCACATGCCCGACTTCGATGACAGCAAATGGACGGAAGGGAAGGCCCCCATCGGAAAAGGCGTCTGGAAACACAGCGGAATCACCTTGGACAAATTCCCTTCAGCGTGGGGAGAGGGCGAATTCCTGCTGATGCGCACAACGTTTGAAGTCGAAGACCTCAACTGCGATTCGTATCGCCTCGCGGTTTTGGCGAGACAAGGATTCCACGTCTATTTGAACGGACACAAGATTCACACCTACATCTGGTGGCAGGACAAGCCGCAATACGGTTCCATCGTCCTCGGAAAAGAACAGATCCAGCATTTGAAGAAGGGGAAGAACGTCTTGGCGGCCTATGCCAATGACCAATATGACACGAAGTCCCCGGAACATTATGCAGCGATGGATGTGCGGATTGAGGGTATCACCAAAGCAGACCAGGAGAAGTTCGACCTCGCCTTGGAGGAAATCCTTTCGCCCAAAGACAGGGAGGCCCTCAAAGGCGCTTCCAATGGCGGTTACCACTATTTGGGCAGTGCAAAGATCTTCGCGCAGATGGGCAAGGCGTTCGCCGAGGCGCTTGGGAATTTAAAGAAATAGGCTCGTCCGGCAAAACCGGCGCTGATGAACCGACGCAAAAGCAAACTCCTATCAGTAAGTTGAAGAAGATCACCATCACCCTCCTCACCGCCCTGCTCGCGCCGCTGGCCGCGCTGCACGCCGCCGACGAACCCGACGGCAAGCTCTCCTCCGGCGAGTATTTCATCCGGCAATCTTGGTCCCAGGAGCAGGACTTTCCGCGCCCGTACCACGTGAACGTGCCGGCGAACCCGGACCAGCGAAAGCTGCCCGTCTTCATCTTTCTGCACGGCAACGGCGGCAACGCCCGGGGCACGATGCACAGCTTCCTAAGGCAGCACCCAACGATGGCGACGCGCTATGTGATGGTGTTTCCGGACGGCTATCTGAACAGCTGGAACATCTCGGCCGAACGATCAAAGGCGGACGATCGACCGTTCATCGAAGCGATCATCGAAAAGCTCGCCGCTTGCGACAACATCCAGCCGGAACAGTTCACCATCATGGGCAATTCGAACGGCTCGGCCTTGGCGAATCAACTGGCCATCGAGAGTCGCTTGCCGAACATCCGCAACTACGTGACGGCCGTCAGCCCGCTCAACGTCCTGCAACACGACGGGAGGAACTTCAAAGCCAAGGGCGACGACAACAGCTACCAGACCGTCGCGACACCCCGGACCGGCGCACGCATCATGAACATCTCGGGAACGGAAGATCGCCTGATTCCGTATCACGGCGGGCCTTCCCCGGTGATACCTGCGAAGGACGGCAAGCTCGGCTTTGTCGCTGCGGAAGAGTCCGTTTTCCTGTGGGCCAAAGCCATGGGATACCGGGGCGAGAAACTGGAAAAGCCGGGCAGCACCGCCGGCAAGCTTGAGATATTCAGTTACCTCGATGGCACCATCGTTCACTACAAGGCCGTGGGCGAAGGTCACGGCGCGGCCGGTGCGATCGATGAAGCAACCCTGCTGCGCTTTTTGGAAACCAAGCGATAAGCCTAAATGCGTGATTGGAGCCCGCGAAAAGCGCGAAAAGGCGCGAAAATAGAAGAACTCCGAAGATGCAGGCGATCACCCTGCGGGTGAGTCGGTGTGTTTTGGTAAGTGTATGATTTCGCGCCTTTCGCGGGCCATCCATCGCCGTTTTTCGGATAAGTGAAATCATACACTTACCAAAACACACCGACTCACCCGCAGGGTGATCGCCTGCATCTTCGGAGTTCTTCTATTTTCGCGCCTTTTCGCGCTTTTCGCGGGCTCCAATCACGCATTTAGGTTTAGTCAGTGGTTCCCTTTCCGTTTAAGCACGGGAGAAAAGTGAAGCGGCGCGGTATGGCTGGCCGCCAGTCGGCGGGTGTGACCGCTGCGTGATGTAGGACAGCAGTCCCGGCTGAAAGCTGAAAGCTCCCCCGGAGCGGGGATTTCCTAATCCCCGTCCCCTTGTGGCGCGCAGCGCGCAAATAGAGAACCGTGTGCCCCTCTGAGCCCTGCGAAACAGATTGGGCGCTGCGCGCGTGGCAGGGCGGGGATTAGGAAATCCCCGCTCCGATTTTACATCATGCTGCGGTCACGCCCCAGTCGGCTGTCTGGGATTGCCATCCGACCTATCGTTTCGTTTATTTCCCAAACTCTATGTCGGAAAATACACCAATCGAGCCTGCCGAGATGGGCGATCGCCGCGAGTTCCTCAAAAATGCTGCCTGCGCCGTGTTTGGCGGGGCTTGCATTTTGCCTCCGGTGATTGCCGGAATCACGGTGCTGACTGCGCCGATTCGCGAGGCGGTCTCGGGCGGCGTGAAGGTGAAGCTTTCGACGCTCGACGGGCTGCCGCCGGGTCCGCCGCGGCTCTTCGCGGTGAATGTGGAGCGCACGGACGCATGGACGCGGCATGACCGAAAAGCGGTGGGCGCGGTGTTTCTGGAGCGCACGGGGGAGCGGACGGCGAAGGCGGTGTCCGCGGCGTGTCCACATCTCGGCGGGTCGATCGAGTATCGGGCGGAGAAGAAGGATTTCTATTGCCCGATTCACGACAGCTCGTTCGCGGGCAGCGGCGATGTGATTCAGCCAAGCCCGGCGTTTCGCGGGCTGGATACGCTGGAGGTGGAGGTGACTGCGGAGGGGGATATCTGGGTGAAGTTCCAGGAGTTCAAAGCGGGCATCAAGGACAAGGTCGCAGTCGGCTAACCTCACACATTTATGGGACTCTTCGACTGGATCGATAATCGCACGGGCTACCGCAAGCTGGTCCGCTCCGCACTTTACGAACACGTGCCCGGCGGCTCGCGCTGGCGCTACATCTGGGGGAGCACGCTGAGCTTTGCGATCGTGGTGCAATTTATCACGGGGGTGTTTTTGTGGATGCACTACAGCCCGAGCGCGCAGAGTGCTTGGGAGAGCGTGTATTATATTAACGAGGTCATGCCGGGCGGCTGGCTCCTTCGCGGCATCCATCACTATATGGCGCAGCTCATGGTGCCGCTGCTGGTGCTGCACTTTATGCAGGTGCTGATCGATGGTGCTTACAAGGCGCCGCGGGAGTTTAACTATTGGTTCGGCCTCGGGCTGCTGATGCTCACGCTCGGCATCTCGCTCACCGGCTACCTGCTGCCGTGGGACCAACGCGGATATTGGTCCACGAAGGTGGTTACGAATCTCATCGGCAACGTGCCCGTGGTCGGCGACGGGCTCCAGCGCACGGTGGTGGGCGATGCGAACTACGGGCATCACACGCTGACGAGGTTCTTCGCGCTGCACGCCGGAGTGCTTCCCGCGATGCTCGTAGGGCTCATCATCGCGCACGTCGCGCTGTTTCGGAAACACGGGCTCACGCCGAAGCTCCCGAAGAAAAAGAGGGACTCCATGTTTTTCCCCGACCAGGTGCTCATGGACTCCGTCGCTTGCTGCATCGTCATGGTCGCCGTGCTCGCGCTCGTGTGGTTCTTTAAAGGCGCAGCTCTCGGCGCTCCCGCGAACCCCGCCGAGCAATACAGCGCCGCGCGGCCCGACTGGTATTTCATGTTCCTCTTCCAGTTCCTGAAGCTGAAGCCTTTTGCGCCCGACGGTCCGTTTGGCGAATACGGACTAACGGTCGCGTCGCTGATTATTCCGGGACTCGTGTTCGGGCTGCTCATGCTCATGCCGATCCTCGGGCGTTGGAAAATCGGGCACGCTTTCAACCTCCTCGTGATGGTGCTCGGCCTGGCGGGATTCGGCTATCTCACCGCTGTCGCGTTTAACAAAGACGGCAAAGACCCGCATTTCAAAGCCGCCGTGCAGCAGGCGCAAAAAGACGCCGCCCGCGCGGTGCATCTCGCCAAGCAACGCGACGGAATCCCCACGGAAGGCGCGCTCGCACTTCTCCGCGACGACCCGATTACGCAGGGCCCGCGGCTCTTCGCCTCGCAATGCGCAACATGCCACGCTTACAACGGACACGACGGACTCGGACAGCCGCTCAAGGACCGCGCCAGCGCTCCCGACCTCGCCGGCTTTGGCACCCGCGACTGGCTCCACGGTTTCCTCGACCCGAAACAGATCGAGACCGACAAGTATTTCGGAAACACGCATTTTGTGAAGCCGAAGGACGGCGGCAAAAAGAGCAAGATGGTCCGCATCATCCTCGACGACATCCCCGGCTACAGCGCCGAGGACAAAGCGCAGCTCGACAAGATGGTCATGGCCATCAGCGCCGAGGCGAAACTCCCCGCGCAGAGCGACGCGGACAGCAAAGACGCCGCGCTCATCGAAGCGGGCCGCAAGCTTCTCACGGACATCACGCTCGACTGCACCGACTGCCACGCCTGGCGCACCATCGAAGGCGGCACCGGCCCCACATTCGAAGGATACGGCAGCGCCGGTTGGCTCCGTGAATTCCTCAAAAATCCTGCGCACGACAAATTCTACGGCAAACGCAACGACCGCATGCCCGCCTTCGGCGAAAGCAGCCGCCTCAGCGCAAAGGAGCTGGACATGCTCATTCGCTGGATGCGCGGGGGGTAATTGCATCCAGAGACTTTCAGGCCGCGCGCATCGCGGAGTGGGAATACGAATTCTGCCTTGCACGCCGGGCGATTCCCCGCAAACGATGCCGCCGCTATGAAATCCATCGCTCTTATTCTCTCAGTCACCACCGCAGCCGCGCTCGCGCAACAGCTCTCCACACCGCCGCCCGCGCCATCCGGGGAGTGGGTGAAACAGACCATCACGCCGCATTTCTGGGCCGAGGGAGCCTGTGTGGCGGATGTAAATAAGGACGGGAAGATGGATGTGCTCAGCGGTCCGTTTTGGTATGCCGGGCCGGAGTTTACGAAGCGGACGACCATATACGACATGGGGGACAAGTCGTTCGTGAAAAAGGGCGAGGAGGCTGCCGGGGTGAAGATTCCCGGCTGGAAGGGTTTTCTAAGCGGGGAGAACGAGTACTCGAACAATTTCATCAGCTACGCAGGGGATTTTAACGGGGATGGCTGGAAGGATTATGTGGTGATCGGATTTCCCGGCAAAGAGACTTTCTGGTGGGAGAACCCGCAGGGGAAGGATGTCCTGTGGCAGCGGCATCAAGTGCTGGCGGTCACGGACAATGAGTCGCCGATGATGGTGGATATCGACGGAGACAAGGTGGCCGATTTGCTCTGCATGAGCAATGGAACGCTGGGCTACGCAAAGATGGACCCGAAGAATCCGAACGGCGATTGGGCGTGGATGAATATCTCGGGGGAGAAGAATGGCGCGTATCAGAAGTTCACCCACGGCATCGGTTACGGGGACATCAATAGCGACGGACGGACGGACATTATCGAAGGCGGCGGTTGGTGGGAACATCCCGCGAACTGGGACGGCAAGACTCCGTGGAAGAAGCACGAAGCGATGTTCGGGCTGGGCTCGCAGCAATACGGCTATGATGTCAATGGAGACGGCAAGACGGACGTGATTACGGCGCTCGAAGCCCATGGATGGGGCGTGGCGTGGTATGAGCAGACGAACGATGGCGGCGTGGAGGGCTGGGTGAAGCACCTCATCACCGGCACCCCGAAAGCACCCGGCGAGACGGGCGTGATGTTTTCCCAGCCACACGCAGTGGACCTGGTGGATATGAACGGCGACGGCATCAAGGACATCGTGACCGGCAAACGCTGCTGGGCGCACGGACCCGGCGGTGATCCGGAGCCGAACGCACCGTTTGTCGTGTGGTGGTTCGAGCTCAAGCGTGAAGGCGGCAAGGGGAAATACATCCCGCATTTCATCGATGGCGACAGCGGCGTAGGCACGCAAGTCATGGCGACGGATGTGAATGGCGACGGGAAAATCGACGTCGTCGTGGGGAACAAAAAAGGCGTCTTCGTCCATACGCGGCAGTAGGCGCGGGAAATGTTCGGCCAGCTGTCGCTCAAGCAACGGCTGCTCCTGTGGCTGCTGCTCGGACCGTCTGCCGGAGTGGGTCAGTGGTCGGTAGTCAGCAAAAGACCGGGGGGCGGAAGGAGCAGGGAATAACACGAAGGAAATATCGCAATCTGCTAGAGCCCTTTTTTTTGCCAAACATTTTTATGCCAAAATGAGCGACTCCATTTTGGCAGAAAAATGCTGGGCAGAAAAAAGCTGCCAGACCCCGAGAAAGTGCGGATTCGTAAAACGCTCTACGTCTTAACTTTGCAATGTGTTACTCAGGAGTAAGGAGTGCACAGCAAGCTGACCACTGCTTACTGCTTACTCTCGCATTCACTCGCCGATCGGCGAGTAGGCAGTTTAGAGCGCGACTTGTCCGTCGAACGTGAAATCCGCCGGGCCGGTGAGCGTGACGTTCTTCCAGCCATAGCCGTCGGTTTCAAAGCCCACTTGCAACGTATCGCCGCCGCGGACGAGGACGCTGACAGGCGACGCCGCGCCTGTTTTTCGCGCCCAAAGAATCGCCGCCGCCGTGAGGCCGGTGCCGCAGGCGAGCGTCTCGTCTTCCACGCCGCGCTCGTAAGTGCGGATGGAGATTCCGCCGCCGGGGAGTTCGCCGATGAAGTTGGCGTTTGTCCCTTTTGGAGCAAAATGCGGGTGGTAGCGGAGCGCGCGGCCGAGCTTCACGATATCCGTGCTTTCCAAGTCCTGCACGAAGACCACGGCGTGAGGAACGCCGGTATTCAGGAAGTGGACGGTGAGCTTTTCCCCGGCCACATCGAGTTCCACAGGCTCCGCGTAGGAATGGGGCTTCGACATCGAGAGCCGCACATTATCGCCGATCAGCTCCGCGCCGATGACTCCGGCGAGCGTCTCAAATTTCACCGCACCCGTCTTTCCGGACACGCGACTCGCAAACCGCGCAAAGCAGCGGGCGCCGTTGCCGCACATCTCGGCCTCGCCACCGTCGGCGTTGTAGTAGCGCATCTTGAAGTCCGCGCCGTCCGTCGCGGGCTCCACGGCAATCAGCCCGTCGCCACCCACGCCGCGATGCCGATCGCAAATGCGGGCGATGGCGGCCTTGTCGAGCGAGTGTTGAAGCGAACGGTTGTCGAGCATCACGAAATCGTTGCCGGCACCGTTCATTTTGGTGAAAGAAAGTGTCATGCAATGGCGATACCACGGGCACCCCGCGAATTGCACCAGATTTTTGCATAAGAAGATCTCGCCAAACGTCCGCGGAGTTTTCAAGTTCGGGGCAAGCACACTTTCGGACACAACATCCAATCACCTTCCATGAAACAACGTTTTCTATTTCCGCTCATCGCAATCGTCTCGCTCGTCTTCGGCGGCCTCATCGCCGCTTCCGCGCAGGATAAAGCGCCGGCACCAGCCGCTGCTCCAGAGCCCGCTGCGGCCGAAGCGCCCAAGGTCGAAACGAAAAGCCTCATGAAGCACATTGAGGAAGGGGGATGGATTATGGTGCCCATCGCGTTGTGCTCGATCGCGACGCTGTATCTTATCGTGGACGGTCTGCGCCGGGTCACGAGCCGCAAGCGGTTCCTTCCCGAGGAACACGTCGCGGGCTTGAAGGGACTCTTCCGCACTGGTGACTACGTCGGTGCTTACAAGTTTTGCAAAAATAACCCGTCGCCGTTTTGCAATGTAGCACGTGCCGCATTGGGCATGGCTGGTGAAGGAAAGCACGCAGCCGAGGAGTCCGCAGGAGCCGAGGTCTCGAAAGAAAATGCGCAGATGCAATACTTCATTAGCTACCTCTCCGTCATCGGTGTTTGCACGCCGATGATCGGATTGCTCGGCACCGTGTTCGGAATGATCAGCGCGTTCGCCACGCTCGGGACGTCCGGCATCGGCGACCCGGGAAAACTGGCTGGAGCCATCGGCGAGGTCCTCATCGCCACCGCTTCGGGATTGCTCATCGCGATTCCCGCGTTCTTTGGATTTTACTGGCTGAAGAACCGGTCCGCGAAGCTCGTGCATGACTTGCAGGACGCGATCGGCGTGGTCTTCAAGAAGATGCCGTACGAGCACCTCGCTGGCGCGCACCTCGGCGACGACGAACTGTACGCAGCGCTTCCAAACTGGGTGCAGCAGGCGCAACCCGAACCGCAGGCTTAATCGCCCCGCAACCATGAACCGGAGGACTTTCTGACATGGCTGGCGGCGGAGGCGGAGCTGATGGCGATCCCGAGTTCCAGATCGCGCCTATGATCGACGTGCTGCTGGTGATGCTCATCTTTTTCATGAGTATCACGTCCGCGCAGGTCATCAAAGTGAACGTGAAAGGGCTGAATCTGCCTGTGTCGCCGAATGCATTGAAGAAAGACAACACTCGGAACGAAGCCATCGTCAACGTGCTGTGGGATGCCGTGAAAAAGAAGCCTATCTTCAACATCGACGGCAAAGAGTATAAGGACATCAAGCAGGTCGCGGAGCAGATCAAGCTCATCAAGAAAAACGGCGAGCGCGTGCAGGCAAAGGGCGCGAATCAGGAGTTCCGGGTCGTCATTCGCGGCGACCGCGAGGCGACTGCGCTGAGCATCAACAATGTTCTGAACGCCGCGGGCGAAGCAGGAATCGCGGATGTCTCGTTTTCCGTCTATAACAAGGAGGGCGGCTAGCCGATGAAACGCGTTGCAGTGGATCCGAACGAAGGAACGGTGGGCTTTCAGATCGCGCCGATGATCGACGTCGTCTTCGTCATCATGCTCTTTTTCATGGTCATGGCTGGCGCAGTGAAAGTGGAGAAAGAGCACAACTGCCGACTGCCCGGCACTGTCGATACCGCGAAGGAAGTGCCATTCGCCGACGAGCAGGTGATTTCCGTGACCGCGAAGGGCGACGTCCTTCTCAACGAAGAGCCGATGGCCGCCGCGAACGACAAGCTGATGCCCAAGCTCCGCGACATCCTCAAGCGCGTGAAAGCAAACTGCGACGCCGCAAAGACGCCCGCGGTCCTCACGATCGCGAGCGAGCAATTGGCCAAGCACGGACGCACGATGGATGTTCTCGATTGCGCAGCGGAAGCGGGCATCACGGATGTGAGCTTCAATCTCGTGGAAGAGGAGTAGGGGAATGACGAATGACGAATGACGAAGTCGCAAGCGTGCGGCGCAATAAACTCGCTTGCGTTTCGTCATTCGTCATTCGTCATTCGTCATTTTTAGATGCACACTCTCGAAGCCGCCCGCGCACTCATCGCCTCCGCCTGTCACGCATTACTTCCGCAACGCGTGCCGCTCGCAGACGCGCTCGGCCGTGTGCTCCGCGAATCCGTTGCGGCTACAGAAGACTTCCCGGCTTTTGACCGGAGCGCTTTCGACGGCTACGCGCTTCGTTCCACGGACGCTCCCGGCAAACTTCGCGTCGTCTCGGAATCCGCCGCCGGAAGCAGCAGCGATCGAGCGCTGGGACCGGGCGAATGCGCGCGCATTTTCACCGGAGCGGCGCTGCCTCCGGGAGCCGACGCGGTCTCGATGCAGGAAAACTGCCGCCGTGATGGCGACAATGTGGAGATTCCCGCAATCGCCCAATGGGAAGGCGTACGCCGCCGTGGCGAGGATGCCGCCGCGGGCGCGGTGCTCCTTCATCGCGGGACGCAGCTTGGCGCGGTCGAGTCCTCCTTGCTCGCACAAGTCGGCCATACGCAACCGCTCGTCGGCACCGCGCCGCGCATCTTCCATGTGGTCACTGGCAGCGAACTCGTCCCGCCCGACCAAACGCCCGGCCACGGCGAAATCCGCGACAGCAATTCCATGCTCATCGCCGGACTGATCGCCGCGTCCGGTTGCCGTCTCGTCGCCGCGCAGCGAGCCGGCGACGATTTGCCGAAACTGCTCGCCGTCCTCGGTTCGCAGCCGGATTTCGACTGGGACATCTTGCTCATCTCCGGCGGTGCGAGCGTGGGCGACTACGACTTCGGCGCGCGGGCGCTGCGCGAGCTCGGGTTCAGCATCCACTTCGCACAGCTCAACCTCCGCCCCGGCAAGCCGCTCATCTTCGCCACACGTGGACGCCAGCTCGCATTCGTCATCCCCGGCAATCCGCTCTCGCACTTCGTCTGCTGGCACGTCGCCATCCGCGCCGCGCTCGAAATGCTCCTCACCGGCGAGACCGCGCTCCCGCTTTTTACCCTCACCACGACAGCGCCGCTTCCCGGCAATCCCCGCGAAACCTGGTGGCCCGCCCGCCTCGCCATCGCCGACGGACAAGCCACCGCCACTCCGCTGAAATGGCGCAGTTCCGGCGACATGACGGGCATCAGCGGCGTGGATCTCCTCCTCCGCATTCCATCCGGCTCGAAAGGAACCCCGGCAGGCGGGCTTGTCGATGCGCTGCGCGTTTGAGTTTCTGCCACTTTACTACACGCAAAACGCTGGCACACTTCGGACATGAACTGCCCGCATTGCCAGCGTCTCCTTTACAGCCGTCAGCACAGAACGTGTGGATTCTGCGGCGGCGAGCTTCCGCCGGAAGCGATGCTGGAAGAGCATGTCGTCGCGGAGCTAAAGGAAGAGCAGGCAAGGATCGCCGCGCGCCGCGAACGGGATAAGTTGAAGGACGAAGAAGAGCGGCGGAAGAACGCAAATTCCGGCGGGGCGGAAGGATTCATCTTTTTCGGTTAAGGACCTACAGAAACGGATTCAGCACCGCGACGCCGCATCGCTTGAAATCATCTTCGTTCCGGGTCACGACCGTAAGCCCGTGGACCAGTGCGGTCGCTGCGATGAGGCTATCGGCAACTGGCAGCGAAGCTCCCGCAGTAATCTGTCCCCAGCGCTCTGCCACAACTTCGGAAATGGGCAGGATATCACGTCCAAAATCCACCCGGATCTTCTCGATCCAATTTTCCAGCAAAGCCGCGCGGACCTTGTCTTTCAGGCGGAGGCGGTCAATTCCCCGTCGGATCTCGCCAAGCGAAAGGACGCTGATGCAGTGTCGTTGACTCACGGCCGTTCTAGCCCACCGTCGCACGTTCGCATCGGCCTTCGCGCCCTTCCGAAGTTCGGACAGGACGTTCGTATCGAGCAGGTAGGCCATTAAAATTGAATATCGCGGCCCGCCTCGGCATCGCTGGATCGCTCGAGTTCCAAGTCCACATCAGGTGCGCAACCGTCCGGCGACAAAAGAAACTCCATCAGCGTTTCGGGACGTTTGGCCGGATGGGTCAGCGCTTCCTTCAAAATGCGGCGGTGTTCTTCCTCTGCCGAAATACCATGCGCGGCAGCCCTTCGTCGTAAGAGTTTGACGACGGATGCATCGAGATTTCTGACAAGCAATTGCGGCATGGTTTCAAGGTGATAGCAATGATAGCATCCGTCAATCGAATCTTCGGGCATCCGTGCTCGCCAAACAGCCGTTTGCTTTGCAACCGTGGCGCATGTCCGACGCCACATTCAGCCATCTCGATTCAACCGGCACGGCCCGCATGGTCGATGTCGGGCACAAGCCGTTCCAACGCCGCATTGCGCGGGCGGAAGCCGTGATCCGATGTGCTCCTGCAACCATCATTGCACTTCAAAAACAGGCGTTGCCGAAAGGCGACGTCCTCGCGGTAGCGCGTATCGCAGGCATCCAGGCGGCGAAACGCTGCGACGAGCTTATCCCTCTTTGCCACTCGCTCCCGCTTGATTCGCTGGATGTGGAATTCATCATCGAAGCCGACGCCGTCCGAATCCGCACCACCGCAAATACGACCGCGAAGACGGGCGTGGAAATGGAAGCGCTCACTGCGGCGAGCGTCGCGGCGCTGACGATTTACGACATGTGCAAGGCCGTGGATAAAGGGATGGTCATCGGCGACATTCGCGTGACCGAGAAGCGTAAGGAATGAAGTTCGCCCGCATCACACTCAGCGACCGCGCCGCGGCGGGCGTTTACGAAGACCGCAGCGGCCCGGCGATTCAGCAATTTTTTGCGGAGCGGCTGGAGACGCCGGTGGAGTGGCATCAGGTGCTCATTCCCGACGAGCGAGCGGAAATCGAACGCATCCTGCGCGAGCTGTGCGATTCGGAGAAAGTGGCGCTCGTCGTGACCACCGGCGGCACCGGGCCGTCGCCGCGCGATTTCACGCCGGAAGCCACGCACGCCGTGCTGGAGCGGGAGTTGCCAGGCTTTGGCGAGATCATGCGCGTGCAATCTTTTGCCAAAGTTCCCACGTCCATCCTCAGCCGCGCCACCGCCGGGACACGGGGACGGACGCTCATCGTGAATCTCCCCGGCAACCCGCGCGCCATCGGCGAATGCCTCCCGCTTTTACTGCCCGCGATCATCGAGTGTCTCGACCACCTCGGCTGGGAGCGGCTCGTGCAGAAAACGCATAGTTGACGAGCCTCCAGGCTTTGGACTGCGGCGCAACTTCTCTGCGTTCCGGTTGTTTCACCATGAAACCACAGCGCTTCCCGGCGCGTCTCACAAACACACGTTACCATGAATTCAAACACTTGCGGACATACCACACCCCTCCTCTCAAGGCGCGACGTGCTTTCCACGCTTTCATGCGGATTCGGGTGGATGGCATTTGCAGGTCTCGCCGGTACCGCATCCGCCGCTGAAGCCGGGCCGCTGATGCCCAAATCGCCCCACTTCACGCCCAAGGCGAAGCGCGTCATTTTTCTATGTATGCGAGGCGGCCCGTCGCACGTGGATACTTTCGACTACAAACCAAAGCTCACGGAGGACACCGGGAAATCCGGCAAGCGTCCGGGAACCAAATTGCTGGGCTCGAAGTGGAAGTTTTCCCAGCACGGAAAGAGCGGACTTTGGATGTCCGAAATCTTTCCAAATGTCGCACAACACGCCGACGAGATGTGCCTCGTACGCTCCATGCAGACGAACGTCCCCGCGCATCCGCAGGCTATGGTCAATTTACACACCGGCAATTCGCAGTTCGTACGCCCCTCGCTCGGTGCGTGGACGCTCTACGGTCTTGGTACGACAAATCAGAACCTGCCGGGCTTCATCACCATCACGCCCACACAGGGATTTGGCGGCGCGCAGAACTACGGCAGCGCTTTTCTCCCGGCGATTTATCAGGCGACGAAAATCGGCAGCGACAATCGGAGCGTGAACGGCGCACAAGTCCGCAATATCGAGAGCACGCTCAATCCCACCGCCCAGCGCGCAGAACTGGAACTCATCCAGACGCTGAACCGCGAAGCCCTGCGCCGGGATAAATACAACCCGGAGATCGAAGGCGTGATCGAGAGCTACGAACTGGCCTTCAAAATGCAGAGCCAGATGCCCGCGGCGATGGACATCACGAAGGAATCCGACGCCACGAAGAAGCTTTACGGCATCGGCGGCGGCACCACAGACGACATGGGCCGCAAGTGCTTGCTTGCGCGAAAGTTCATCGAGTCCGGCGTGCGCTTTGTGGAAATCAACCACGGCAACTGGGACCATCATTTCAATCTCTCCACGACGCTCGCGCGCAACGCCAGCGAAGTGGATGGACCAATCGCGGGGCTGCTCACCGACTTGAAACAACGCGGTCTTTTGAAGGACACGCTCGTGGTGTGGAGCGGGGAGTTTGGCCGCACGCCTCATGCGCAGGGCGGCGATGGGCGCGACCACAACAACAAAGGCTTCACGCTGTGGATGGCGGGAGGTGGCGCGAAGGGCGGAATGAGCTATGGCTCGACCGACGACTACGGCTATGAGGCTGTGGAGAACAAAGTGCAAATCCATGACCTCCACGCGACCATTCTGGCAATGCTCGGGCTCGACCACGAGAAGCTCACCTACCGCTACGCAGGCCGCGATTTCCGGCTCACCGACGTCAGCGGGACCGTGGTAAAGGAGATTATTGCGTAGCCTCGCGGCGGATTCTCACGGCAACGAATTCCGTGTCCGGGAGCACGTATTTACGGAGCTCCACTTCGACAGCGCGGAGCGGATAGTTGCCGAGCAAGGTGTTGGCAATTTCCTCGGCGAGCGTTTCGATGAGCAATCTCTGGCCGGTCACCGAGAGCGTCTTGATGGCGCTCGACACCTCGGCGTAGTCCACAGTGTTTTCGAGGCAATCCTGCATCACGCCAAACGACTTTCGCGGCTCCATCACCACCGACACGCGCAGCCTTTGCGGCTTGCGACGTTCCTCCTCGGTCGCGCCGATAAACGTCGAGATTCCGAGTTGGGAGATGATGATTTGGTCGGGACTGTTCTGCATTGCTCGTCACCGTGCGACAGCGGCTCCGATTCTGCAAGGTTGGTGATTCAAGGCACCGGGCGTTTGGCGACTGGCCTGTGGAAAAACTCATCCGGTCTTACTTGCTACTCATGCTCACGCTCGCTGTCGCCCGCCTTTGAGAACAGAGCAAGAGCAAGAGGATGAGGTAAGACCATCTTCCAAAAACAAATTGACTACGA
>JANMGP010000137.1:0-4081 GCA_031374705.1 Verrucomicrobiaceae bacterium
ACCGAGCACTCCTCGCTGCAAAACAACAGCATCCGCGGCAGATGGAACGGCCCCTTGAACATATTGCCTTTAGCTCGCTGGGAGACAGTGCCGTCGCGGTGGAGGTAGCCGTACCATTCCCCGTGTTCGCGGTCGGGGAAATGCGCGAAACTCCAGTCGTGGACTTGCGCGTGCATCGCGGCAAAGCGCGGCTCGCCGGTGAGTTTCCACGCGAGCAACGTCGCGATAATGGCTTCGCAATGCGGCCACCAGAACTTCATGTCGTGCCAATATTCCTGCACGGGCTTGCCGAAAACATCGGTGAAATATAGCAGCCCGCCGTGCTCCTTGTCCCAGCCGCGCGCCCACATCCAGTCGAGGATCTTCGCGCCGAGTGCGATGAGGCGTTGGTCGTTGCGGTGCCGTCCTTCATGCATGATAAACCACGCGCATTCGATCGCGTGGCCGGGGTTCAGCGTGCGTCCGTCGATGTGATCGATCACCGCGCCGTCCGGCGCAACGACCTCCATCAGCGCTTCGTGTTCGGGCTTTAGAAAGTCGCGCTCAATCTCCGCGATGCTCGATGAAATCCACTCGCTGCACGTCTTGCCGGAAACCGAAATATCGCCGAGATTCACACGAATCTCCTGAGCGGTGACCATTCCGATCATGTGTGCGCCGATGCCTTTCATCGGACGCGTTGGCTCGAATTTCGGCAACATCGCACCGGGCTCAAAGCTGTAGCGCAAATACGTCGCAAACGTCTTCACTGCATCGTCCGCAGCACGCGACTCGCCGGTCGCCTTCGCATACGCGGCAAACGCAATCGCCGCAAACGCCTCGCTGAATACATACCGCCGCATCCGCAGCGGACGCCCGTCGCGCGTGACGGTGAACCACATTTTTCCCTCCGGCGAAAAGCAGTGCGCGCGCAAAAACTCCACGCAGCTCCGCGATGCCTCCAGCCACTCGGGACGTTGCTCGACCGTCTTGAAAAGCGAGCCAAACATCCAGCCCGCGCGGCCCTGAAACCACACGCTTTTGTCCGAATCGATGAGCGTGCCGTCGCGGTCCAGCGCTGTGAGCATTCCGCCATGCTCGCGGTCGAGGCCGTGACGCAGCCAAAAAGGAATCACGTCATCGAGCAACGCATCGCGGTAGATTGCGCCGCAGCGCGCTAGGTCGATGCTCATTTCACCCAATCAAAAAAGCCTATCGTTTCCAGCTCGCCGCGCAGCTTCACAGTCTGCTCTGGAGTCAGCGAATTGTTTGGCAGTCGCGCCGGACCGACATCAACCCCGAGCATCTTCATCGTCGCCTTCGCCGCGCCCATGTAGCCGTAGCTTACGAAAAGCTGGATGAGCCGAACGCCGCGAAACTGCTCCTCGCGAGCGGCATCGAGATCGCCGCGCTCAAACGCCGCGATGAGCCGGTTGTAAATCGGCGCGGCGAAATTGAACCCGCTGCCCACCGCGCCCTTCGCTCCGAGCGCCAGAGCGCCGAGCATGTGTTCGTCGATTCCCCACGGAACATCCCATCGCCCGCCATCGGCCCGCAGACAAAGTTGATAAGCCATCATGTCGGGGTTCGTGAATTTCAGCCCCGCCAGCGTCGGCAAGCGATCCTTCGCTGCCGCCAGAAAATCGGGCATCGAGAGCGAAACGCCAGTCAGCGCCGGGATGTCGTAGAATTAGAACGGAATCTCCCGCGCATCGCGCACAATCTCCTCGCAACACTCGACGAGCATCGCCACCGAGCGCGGTTTGAAATACGAAGGACACAGCGCCGCAATCGCCGAAGCCCCGAGCTTCTCGGCCTGCGCCGCCAGCGTGCGTGCATCGCTCAGACAGTTTGCGCCGACATGCACAACGAGCCGCAACGGCGTGCCTTTGATGACTTCCGCCCACCGCTCGCAAAGCGCAAGCCGCTCATCGAGTGAAAGCGACGAACTCTCGCCAGTGCTGCCGCCGATGAAGACAGTCTTCACGCCGTTCTTCGAGAGGTGAAGCGCCTGCTGTTCGACGGCCGCAAGATTCAGAGAGCCGTCCGCGTGAAACGGCGTGTGAGTTGCAGTGACGAGGCCCGTTAGTTTTTCTATTTTCATAATTCTGTTCACTCGATGGCAGAAAGCGCGTCGAACGTAAAATGCGCGTGACCGAATGACGCCGAAGGCTCTGGAGTGCGGCGCGAATCGCCGCTTTTCACGTCGGCCGGAGTTCTACGATGATGATGTGTCCCGTCCGTGCTCATTCTCCGTCCGCCCTCGCTGGTTTGATGAGAAGAACGAGCACGATCGACAAAATCGCCGCGCTTGCGAAGACGCTGAATATTCCTGCGAGCGGCACATTCCGGTCGCGCAGAATGCCGAACCCCCAATCAGCAAGGCCGCCGCAACTGATGCTCACGAGGTTCATGATTCCGTAGCCGGTTGCGCGGAGTTCCGGGCGCGTGATCTGGCAGAGAATCGGCATGTTGTTTGTATCGAAAAATCCCCAGCCCAGCCCAAACAGCATCAGGAACGCAATCGCCACCCACAGCATTCCTGTCTGCGGTGCAAATCCCACGCCGAACATCGCCGGCACGATCATCGCCATTCCGATGGCGCTCACGTAAATGCGTCCGCGCTCCGTGCGTTTCATCCAGCGGTCCGCGAGCCATCCGCCGATGACTGCGCCGACGATTGCGGCGGCCTGCCAGTAGAGCGTCGCCGATACGCCGGCCTTGCCTTGGCCGATGTTAAATTCCGATTTCAAAATCGCGGGCATCCAGTCGCGCACCACCCATCCGGCCAACGCCGGGAGCGTGAAATAGAGCACGAGCAAAATGAACGAGAGATTCGTCAGCAGCGCCTTTGCTGCGGCTGCGGGAGACGTCGTGTTTGGAGCCGCATCCGCGCTCTTTGGCGCATCGCGCAGAATGAGCACGAGGGGGAATGCGTAGAGGATGCCGACAAGCCCACACGCATCAAATGCCCAACGCCATCCGAGCGACGGCGAGTCCGCGACGTAACCGCTAAAGCCGCCGACAATCACGCCGCAGTAGATGCCCGTTTGATGAATTCCGACTGCCCGTGATCGCGTCGCGCCGGTGTGGTAATCCGCAATCAGCGCCAGCGCTGCGGGGATGTAAAACGCCTCGCTCACGCCCATGAGGGTCCGTGCCGTGAGCAGTTCCGAATAAGACGACACATGCCCCGTCCACCAAGTCACCGCCGACCACGCGAACAAGCTCCCACCGATGATGAACCGCCGCCCAAAACGGTCCGCGAGATAACCGCCGATGGGACTCAGGAACGCATACACCCATTTGAACTGCCCGAGCATCCGCCCCCAATTCGCCTCCGAGCCGATGTCGGCGATGTCGTGCATCACCGAAGACTTCATCGCTGCGAGCATCTGCCGATCGAGATAGTTCAGCAACGCAACCGGCGCGAGCAGTGCGACGACGAGCCATGCTGTGCACATGGGAGTTGAAGCGGTAGGATGTTCCTCTTTCACGGCTTGTTGGGAATGATACGGATTCGCTGGCGGGTGTTATTCCGCTCGGGCGTATTCTCAATCAAAGGACCGGGTGTCCCTTCCACCGCCCATCGCACACTCCACACTTCCGGTGACCGCACACCGGGACGCACTTCGCCGCTGGGGACCACGACCAATCCGCACCACTTCACCGCCGGCACAGTCGCGCGGGGCGCATTGACGGAGCCCCGCGATTGCCACCACGAAAGTGTTCCCGGATCGGATGCCGCCAACGAAATTGATTCCCCTACGAAACCGGGGTGCTTATCCACCGGCTGAAAACCAGCGCGCGAGCCGTCATCGCCGCCGAGAATCCAGAACCAGCCATCGACATCCGGTGCGGGCGACGGTGCGGCTGCGACGGCCTTTGGCATATCGGGCAGCGCGGACCACCCCTTTCCCGGCTCATATCTCCACGCATCGCGGAGATACTCGCGCACCACCTTTCCATCCGCTCCCGGAACGAGCGCGACTCCGCCAAACACGAAGAATTTCCCATCACTCGTAGCGCCTGTCGCGAGTATGCGCTCCTTGCCGGGGAGCGGCTCGATTTCACGCCACGCGTTGTCTTTCAAACTGAGCAC
>JANMGP010000283.1:0-34105 GCA_031374705.1 Verrucomicrobiaceae bacterium
CCTTTGGATGGGCCGCACGCTTCCGTCGGCTCTCCCGGGACTACGAGCGTTTAGCCTCCACCTTGTCCGGCGCTCACTGGCTCGCCTTCGTCGGCCTCATGCTCGCAAATCTCTTCAGGTAATGTGCATGACAGGCTTTAAAATTCGGAAACGGAGCACTGGCGTTCGCGTTACGAATCTGCCACGTTCGCTCCATTAACATGATTCGCCCGCTGTTTGCCCTGCTGCTCTCGATTGGCTTTGCGCTCTCTGCGCGGGCGGAATTAGTCGTCCGCAACCCCGTCGCCGGATTCGCGGGGACCTTCGTCCCCGAGCGCTTCAATCTCGTTTCGGTCGAAATCCAGAATAACAGCGGCCAGCCGTTCGAAGGCCGCATTTCGCTGGATGATGGCGGCATGGGCGGCAATTCCGTCCCCTACGAACAGCCCCTGTTTCTCTCTCCCGGCGCGTCGCGCTGGGTGCAGTTTTATCCGTTTGTGAGCGGCTACCAGCGCTGGCAGCTTTCGTGGCGGGACAGCAGCGGACGGGGCGATTCGATGTCGCTCATCCGTGGCGACGACAGCATCCGGAGCGACGGTCCGGTCACGGTGATTTTCAACGCACCGGACTCGCCGCGGAGCCAGGATTCGCGGCTCCGCCCGTTTTTGGAGAATCTCTTTCCTCCCACAGTCACGCCGACGGCAGGACTTCACGCCGCGGTGCTCGACCACGTGCCGCGCTGGGACGCGCCACGCCGGCAGGCATTCCGCGACTGGGTGTATCGCGGCGGGCTCGTTCACTTGCTGCAGGGAGTTGATGGAAAGCACCCGGAATTTGCCGACGAGCTCGCGCCACTAAATATCGCGGGCGACCGCGGCTTCTTTGGAGCAGGCCGCATCATCAAGCACGCGCGACCCCGCAGCACGATCGAGGAGAAGATGCTGGAAGCGGATCCCGATTTGCAGAGCGACGGTAACGGCCACATGACGGATCTCTCCGGCGTCATCGTGAACCGGCTTTCCGACATCACCAAACCCGACATCCCGTGGGGGCTCATCTATTTCCTCACGATTGTTTACGTCGTGCTCATCGGCCCCGTCTTCTACCTGCAACGAAAGCGCGACTATCGCGTGATGCTGGGAGCTTTTGTCGGGACTGTCGCACTCTTCGCATGGCTCTTCACCGTCGTCGGACGCCGCGGGTATGGGGAAAAACAGATCGTTCATTCCATCGGCTACGCAGAATCGCTCGGCGGAAACCGGCACGCCGTCACGCAGTGGATGCACGCCTTTGCCACCAGCAGCGACAGCTACCATTTCCAGTTTCCCGGCCAGGGGCACGCGTACGCGGCGCTCGCGAGTTCCGGCACGGTGCGCGCTCATGTGACAAACGGCCCGGACGCTGCGTTCGATGCGGATATTCCCTTGTTTTCCGGACGTCCGTTCGTTCATACCGGGACGCTGACGGGTGACGACACGACGGTGGAAATCACGGACTGGAAGGCAGTCGCGGGGCAGTCTAAGAGCGACCTCTCTTCGGGCAGGCTGGAGAGCCTCCGAATCAAACCGAATCCGGATTTCCCAAAAAGAATCGAGTGGATGTGGATCGTGTACCGCGGTCGGGTTTACACGATGGCTCCGGCAGGTTCAGAGTGGATGGCGGAAAGCGCCACAGGCTCCGAGGAACTGAGTGCCTCTTTTTCAAACAAAGAAATCAACTACTACGGAAACTACGGTCGCTATTATGGCGAAGAAGTTGCAGGCTCCCTCGAGCAACGACTGAAATCCCGCCTCGGCACACTCGGACCGCTCTTCGCCGCATATTTGACGGGTGCAAAAGCCTACACGCGACAGCGCATCGCCCTGGCGGATGACGACGCGGATTCGGCCCGCCTCCTCGTGTTTGCACAGAGCACCGAGGCGCTCGCGGTCCCCGGCAAGAATTTCCAATTCGGCGGCGGCTACATCCTTTACTCGCAGATCCTCCGAAATCCCGCAGCACGCTAAATTTCCTTTAAATCAATGAGCGATTCACCAGCCATCGAAATCACCGGACTCCGGCACGCATACAAATCCCACGTCGCAGTCGCAAATGTGACGTTTAACGTCGGGCAAAAGAGCATCCACGGCTTCGTCGGGCCCAACGGCGCAGGCAAAACCACGACGCTGAAAGTCCTCGCCACACTCCTCGCGCCCCAGACCGGCAATGTGCGTGTCTTCGGCATGGACATCGTCCCGCAGCGGAATGCCGTGCGCCGGCGAATCGGCTACATGCCCGACCATTTCTCGATGTACCGGCAGATGACGGTTTTCGAGTACCTCGACTTTTTCGGCGCAGCATACGGCCTCAACCAAAAGCAGCGCGACCAGACCATCGGCGACGTCCTCGCCCTTACCGACATGGCAGGCCGGCGCAACGACTACATCCAGGGCCTCTCCCGCGGAATGCAGCAGCGCGTCAGCCTCGCCCGCGTGCTCGTCCACGATCCGGATCTACTTCTCCTCGATGAACCCGCAAGCGGCCTCGACCCTCGCGCCCGCATTGAGTTGATGGAGATTCTTCAGGAGCTCCGTTCGCTGGGAAAAACGATCTTCATCTCCAGTCACATCCTCAGCGAACTGGCTACGCTCTGCGACAGCGTGACCATCCTCGACCGTGGCAATGTGAAATATACGGGAGCGATGCGCGGGCTCATCGCAGCGACGGAAGGCGACATCGCAGGCTACGTGTTCACCCTCGCGATGGAGCACGCGGCTCTCGTACCGGCGCTGTCCGCGCTCCCGGGCGTCACGACAGCGCGTCTTTTGGAGGCAGGCCAGTTTCGCTACTCGGTGCAGTTCGATAAAACGACGCTCGCGCCCAACGCCATTCTTCATGCAGCGCTGGCGTGCGAAGCACCGATCATCGCGTTTCAGGAAGAGGTGAAGCATCTCAACGATGCATTCATGGACCTCACCGATCCCGGCGTCCGGACATGATTCGCCCGATATTCGCACTCTTCATCCGTTCGCTCCGCGAGGACAATCGCGCGAAATTCACACCGATCGCGCGCGCCACGCTCGTTCTCGTGATCCTGTTTTTCATCGCGATGAACCAGCGCGATTTTGCAAGGCGCCCGGCACCGGGATTGCAGGTATTTTTCCTCGTCATGGTCATCAATCTTTTCGGGCTCGTGATCGGTGGCATCACCGCATTCTGCTCCGCGATTACCGAGGAAAAGGAAGACGACACGCTCGGGCTGCTGCGGATGACGAATCTCAGCCCCGTCGCTATTCTGTTGGGAAAAGGCACCAGCCGCCTCGTGAGCGGGATGCTGCTGCTGATTTCGCAGGTTCCGTTTTCCCTGCTGTGCGTGACGCTTGGCGGCGTGTCGGCGGCGCACATTTTGAAAGGATACGAAGTGCTGCTTTCCACGCTGTTTCTCCTTTGCAACCTCGGCCTCCTCATGTCCGTCATTTCCAGGAAGACCGGTGTCGCCGTGGCGCTCACCGTTTTCACAGGGACGGTTCTGTACGTAGGCGCGCCGATGGCTTACGTCGCTAGCTACGAGTTTCGGAGCGGCCAGCCGACGGGCCCGATGCACGACGCGATCACCTACCTCATCGCGAACAATCCGATGTACCAGCTCGCGACGCTCGTTTACGGTTCGCCCGGAGGCGGATTTCCAGCCTATCAAAGCCCGCTTCTTTTCCACGGGATTGCGGGAACCGTTTGCTTCCTCCTCGCATGGGCGCTCTTCGGGCGATTCTGCTCCGGCACGGCTGAGTCCGCGCCGCGAAAAAAGAAGGCAACCGCAGGTGCGAAGCTCCTACGCATCCCCCGGCCCGGCACACGCGCGATGGTGTGGAAGGACTTCTGGTTCCTCACCGGCGGGCGGCGCGGCCTCATCGCCCGCTTTATCGGATACTCTGTGCTCGTTTTCGGCATGCTCTCCCTGGTCCTCTACAACAGCAACTACGTGGACTCCGAGGATGTCGGCGAAATGATCATGTCCTTCGCCGGGATGGGTCTCGGCGTGGAACTTGTGCTCAGCTCGGCAAGAATCTTCGGCCTCGAGCGGAAGTGGCTGACTCTTTCGTCGCTGATCACCATGCCGATTTCGCTCGGGCGGATTGCCCGCCACAAGGTGCTCGGCATGCTCGGCTCGCTGATTCCAGGGCTGTGCTTTGTTGCGATGGGCGCGGCCATCGCGCCGGACAGCGTTCGCGAGTTGATCTACCATATCGCGGAAAACCAAAGGAACCAAGCGACGTTGTTCCTTTATATGGGCACCCACCTGCTCGCGGTCCCCCTGCTTACATGCTGGCTCTCGCTGAAAATGCGACGCGGCACCGTCGCGGCGGCGCTCAGCATCGGCGTCCTCTGGAACGTCATTTTTGGCGTTCTCGCCGACGAGGTCTTCCGCTCCTCGCAAGAAGGATGGTTTATGTTCGGCACCTTTCTGCTCGTTGTGGTGAGCCTGCTGCTCGCACGGGGTATCGCCAGGACCCTGCCATTGGCCGCAGCGGCGGACTGATTCCATGCACGGCATTCTCGCCCTCTTTATTCGTTCTCTCCGCGAGCAAGTTCGCGGAACTTCATTCGCATGGATGCGCGCCGGGATGGCGACTGCCGTGCTTCTCACGCTCATGCTCTACAAGCAGCGGGCGGCCAACGGTGCCGTCGGGCTGGACTTCTTCTATCCATTCGCGTGCTACAATGCAGCGATGATCATCGTGGCGGCGATCAGCTATTTTGCATCGGCCATCACGGAGGAGAAAGAGGAGCAGACCCTCGGACTTCTGCGAATGACGGACCTGAGCGTGCTCGCGATTCTGTTCGGAAAAAGCACCAGCCGGATGATGAGCGGGCTCATGCTGCTGACCGTGCAGTTTCCATTTGCGCTGCTCGCCGTTACGCTCGGCGGCATGTCTTGGGAGCAGGTCGCCATCATCTACGCGCTGCTGTGCGCGTTCCTTTTCTTTGCGGCCAATCTCGGACTGCTCGCATCCGTCATCGCCAAAAGCAGCGGCAAAGCCGGGCTGCTCACCGGCATTCTAGGGTTCCTGTATTTGGGCATCGGTTTGCCATTTGCGATACTTAAGTCGTTCGCCGAATACATCGGCTTCGACACGGCGGCCACGATACTTGCCGACGTTGGTCGAACGCGTGTGGCTCTCGCAGGGCCTCACGCATTTTTCGAAGCGCTGAGCATCAATTGGGGCAATGCCCCGTGGAAAGGAACCATCGTGACCTTCGCGATATCCGGGACCATCGCGTTCCTGCTTTCGTGGGCTTGCTTCGGTCGATTCGCCCGCGACGAAGCCGGCGAGGGTCGCCGCACAGAAAAGCGCGGAAAGCTCGGCTGGCTGCGTCCGCGTGCAGGACGCGCCTGGCAGGACGGTGTCGCGTGGAAGGATTTCCATTTCATGCACGGCGGCTGGCGCACGTTTTGGATCAAGGTCGCCATTTACACATGGCTCACAGTCTGGACATGGAGCGACTTCAGTAAGAACCGGTGGTATGACTTCGAGTATTTCATGTGGCTAATCCTCGCCGCATCCGTAGTCGTCACCCTGATTGAAACCGCGCTCGCCGTATCGCGAATCTACCGGCTCGAGCAGCGCTGGCAGACACTCGGCAGCATCTACCTCCTCCCGCGGGACCTCAATGGTCTCGGGAGATCCAAGCGGCGCGCGCTGCTGCTCTCGCTGATGCCCGCAGCGGCTTTCCTCATTATCTCCTTCATCTACGAGATTCCGCGCATCCTTTCCGCGTCGGTCAATAGCGGGGAAGGATTCCTCGTTTTCATACAGATGATCGTAATCATCCCGCTGGAAGTGATTTTCCACTACCGCCTCATAGTCTGGTTCTCGTTGCGGCTGAAATGGGGAGGGCTCGCGGCCGCGCTCGTCATCAGCTTCTTCGGGCACATCTTCGGCGTTTCGCTCCTTGCGCTGGGCGCACGCTCGGCAAGCGGCATCCCGCTGATCATCATCCTTGTTGCGATCAACTTTGCGCTCAAACGCCGCGTCGCGGCGCTCATCACAGCAGGCGCAGCGGAGAACTGATCTCTCGACCGTTACTTCGCCGCCGCGCGGATCGCTGCGTCGAGCTCTGCGGCTTTTGCGATGGCGGCTTCGAGCGGCAATCCTTTTGCCATTCCGGGACGTTTGTGGCCCGCGGCATTCAAATACGCATCGGCAAGAATGCGGCCACGCTGGCGCACCAGCTTCCGAAGTTGCGGCGGCACAGTCGAGGGATCGAACGGCTGCCCAAGTCCTTTCAAAACGGCAACGGCGAGAATCTGGTGCCCCTGTTCATTCGCATGCACACCGTCTCCCGCAAAGGTGAACGCGGGATTCGCCTTGCGTGCATCAGCGAGGGCCGCAGCCATCGCAGTGTGCGTATCCACCACGCGCCAGCCCTGCGATTTGCCCTGCTCCACGAGCCACGCTGCGTAGCGGGAAAGCACGTCGTCGTCGTACCCGGCAAACATGTCGCCGTCTTTCACCGTGTCGGCAGGACGGACGCGCCCTTTGATCGGCAGCGCATCAAAAACCGGCGGCGTCAGGTGGATGATATCGGCCCCCGCGGCCTTGACTTTAGCTCGCAGTTTTTCAATCCCCGCGCGATACGCCGCGAAACGCGCTTCATCGAACGGAAGATAAATCCCGCAGTTCATGCCATAGCACGCAAACACAAGGTCGGGCTTCACCGCGGCCAGCACCCGGTCGAGCCGCTCATGCACATCCGGACGCGGGAAAGCGCCGCCCGCGTGCCCGGCTTCGCTGAGCCCGCTGACTGTCTCGCTGGGCAACCCGCAGTCGATGACTTCGAACTTCCGGTCCGGGTATTTCGTAATGAGGAACGCCTCGAATTCATCCACGTAATGCCCCGCGTAAGTGATGCTGTCGCCGAGAAAAAGAATACGTTTAACGCCGGGCAGGAAGTCCTCCGCGCGCACGCTCAGAGTGCAGATGACGAGAAGCAGAAGTCGGAAAATGAATCGCATACTTTGACGATAACCGGGCAGCGCGTTTTTCCGCAGTTCCTTTTTGCGCGGTTGAAACACGGATGAACCGGCCTACGTCCTCACCACATCCACAATATTACTCTGCGCCACATTCCCCGTATCATTCTCGATTTCCACCCGGAACAGCGCATGAGAGCCCGGCGCCGAAAGCGCAAAATCCGTCTCGAACACCACCGGATTCGCCAGATTCACATTTACCAGCGACACCGTCTGCACCGTACTCGCCGCCTCCCCATCCCACTGCGCACCCGGCGAATAAAGCAGCCGCGCCTTTTTCAGCCCCGTCTGCGCCGGGATCGCCGCCGACACCACCCCCTTCGCCTTCACCGCATCGTAAGACCCCGCAACCACCGCCGCATCCGGCGTGGAGCCCTTCTCCGGAGTCAACCGCGGCAACGAATCCCCGATCGGCGTCCCCGGCCCGAAATTCGCCGGAAGCACCAGCCGGTAATTCAACATAATCGGATACATCCGCACCTGAATCGCATCCCGCTCCCCGCGCGCCAGCTTCAAATCCAGCTCCAGCCGGCTATTCCCCCGCCAGCGCGCCTTCATCGTCGCCAGCCGCGTCGCAAAAGTCGCCAGCGGCATCGCCACCACCGGATTCACCGTCCGGTCCTGCAACTCCAGCACCTTACCCACCCCCAAAGCCTGCTCCGTATTAATGCGCTCCCACAAATCCTCCGCATCATCCAGCGGCGCACAAAACCGCGACTGCGCATCGCCGATGCTAGGTTGCAGCGGCACCGCATTAATCCACTTCGTCCCCGAAAGAAGCCCCCGCACCTTATCCGTAAACTGCCCCAAAAGATCCAGCATCTCCCCCTGCTGAATCACCAGCTCCCCGCGCCCCAACTCCAGCCCGTTCACCGCGCTCTGAATCGCCGAAACCTTATTATCCCAATCCGCCAAAAGCCCTCCCAGCACCGAAGAATTCACATCCGTCGGCCAGCCCAGCGGCCTGCCCGGCAGCACCAGCGGCCCCGCCGCCCCCAGCGCAGCATCCGCCGCCTGCCAGTGGTCAAAAAACTCCTGTCCCGTCGTCCCGTAAGAAGCACTTCCTGAAATAGGCATAGTATTAGTATTAGGTTAGTTGTTGTAGGTTGAAAGAATGAGCGCCGAGCGACGCGCCGGAGCGGGGCTTTCATAGCCCCGTGAGCCACGAAGTGGCTCCAAAGCCGCCCCCACCAAAAAAGACACCCCTGTAGCAAAAACCGCCGTTCCTTCCACCCGCACGGCTGCACCTTCGGCGCAGACGGGGCTATAAAAGCCCCGCTCCAACCCGCTATCCACCATCTCCAGACGCGCATCTTCCGTCTCCATTCGCGCATCCACCCGCTCCAGACCCGCATCCACCGTCTCCACTCGCGCATCCACCCGCTCCAGACCCGCGTCCACCGTCTCCACTCGTCCATCCACCGTCTCCAGACTCGCATCTACCGTCTCCAGAGCTCTGTCCACCGTCTCCAGAGACGCATCTTCCCTACTTTTGCTTTTCTGGATACAGTTTTCGGACATCTGGAGCCGCCCGACGCCTGATTGGACACAATCCAAGCCCTCCCCGACCCGCCCGACACCCAATTGGAACTTCCCCAAGCCCCACTGGCGAAGCCCGACGCCATTTTGGAACAAGCCGACGCTCAACTGGCGAAGAAAGCCACATGAGTGACGACACCCGATAAACAACTGGAAAAGCCTACGCCGCGACTGGCGACGGAAAGAAAGCAAGCGGAGCCAGACCCGGCTTCGCTGGAGACAAACGTGAACTGTTAGGAGAGAGTTCATAGAGTGCTGGCGAAGAACAAATCAGGCCTGATGAATGATGTCGATGCTTATTTTGAAATATTTTCATCCCTGGAATCAGCCATCGCCACGCTTGCGAAAGTAGCCCGCCCACCAAAGAAAGTAGCCCGCGAGTCTCTTCGCGGCTTTCCACCACCGGCGAAGCCGCACGAAAGAAAAAGTGTCGCTTCGCGAGAGTCACAAAGCCGCGAAGGGACTCGCGGGCTACTTTGCGCAAGCGCCGTGCGATGGTTGCTACTTGTCATTGTCCGCATCGAGTAGCTCGCGCAGTCCAGCGAGTTCGTGTTTTGCGAGGAGTGTTTCGGCGTGGGCGGCACCGAGGTGCTTTTCGCGGCTTTGTGCAAGGCGGCTCATCATTTCTATGGCTTCGTCGAGGCGACCCTGGCTGTAGCGGAGCCAGGCGATGTTCTGGACGGTGCGAAGCGTGGTCGGGTGGTCGTGGCCGAGTGTGCTTTCTTGGAATTCGAGCTCTCGTATGTAGAGGGGACCGGCCAAGCCAAACTTGCCCTGAGCTCGGTACGCGGCAGCGAGGGCACCGGCAAATTCGATGGTGCGCTCATGCTCGGGTCCGAGCACTCGGTCACTTCGTGCGAGAATCTGCTCAAGGAGAGGCTTTGCTTTGGCGTAGTTGCCGTTGGCAAAGTGCTCCTTGGCGAGCTGCAACATGTTGGCTAGTGGGCTTTCGTGCTCGCTTTGGGAATCGCTCATACGGGTGGATGGTGTGGCATTTTCTGCCGATGGCTGCACGCTTTTTCCCGATGCGGCGCTTGCGAAAGTAGCCCGCGAGTCTCTTCGCGGCATTGCATCACCGGCGAAGCCGCACGAAAGAAAAAGTGTCGCTTCGCGAAGACTGCAAAGCCGCGAAGGGACTCGCGGGCTACTTTGCGCAAGCGCCGTTCGCGATGGCTCAGTATTTCACGCCGGCGGTCGCTGGGGTGAGGCCGAGCTGTTTTACGATCTCGGCGGTTTTGGTGAGCATGAGGCCGGCTTCGCTGGAGATGGCGACGAATTGCCAGCCTTCGGCGATGCGGCGGGCGGCGCTGGCGGCGTCGGGGGTGTGGATGCCGGGGGCGATGCCGTGCTTTTTTGCGGCGGCGAGGATGGTGGCGAGGGCGGTGTTGAATTCGGGGAGGGTGCTGTCGAATGCGGGGGCGGCGCCGAGGGAGGCGTGGAGGTCGTTGGGGCCGACGAAGACGGCGTCGATGCCGGGGACGCTGAGGATTTCGTCGATGTTGGCGACGGCTTCGCGGGTTTCGGCCATGATGATGACGAGGATTTCGTCGTTGGCGCGGGTGAAGTAGGTGGCGGGGTCGGTGGCGAAGTTGATGGGGCCGAGTTGTCCGCCGATGGTGCGCTGGCCGAGGGGGCGGTAGCGGGCGGCGCGGACGACGGCTTCGCATTCGGCGCGGGTGTTGACGAGGGGGACGACGATGCCCCATGCGCCAGTGTCGAGGACGCGCTTGATGTTTTCGGTGGAGTTAATGGGGACGCGGACGAGGGGGACGCAGCCGGTGGCGGAGATGATGGCGCAGGCGCGGGCGGCGTGCTCGATGGTGAGGTGGGAGTGTTCGAGTTCGATGGTGAGCCAGTCGAGGCCCGATGTGGCCATGAGTTGGGCGGAGACGGTGTCGGCGAGGGTGAGCCAGGTGCCGACGCTGGGCTGGCCGTTTTTGAGTTTGGTGCGGACGGGGTTGGTTTTCATTTTATGGGATGAGTTCGATGGCGTGGATGGTGATGTCGAGAGGGCCGGACGAGTCGTGGACGGCGCCGAGGGAGATTTTGCGGATGCGGCGGAGGTTGAACTCGGTGGCGACACGGTCGGAGGGGATGGCCTGGCCGTTGCGGCGGCGGGTGTCGGTGGGGTCGCCGATGGTGCGGTCGGCGGTGATGGCGATTTCCTTTCCGGCGGGGTGTGCGGCAAATTGGAAGGCGAAGACGCGGTTGTCGAATTCGGGGTCGTCGAGGTGGAGCCGGAGTTCAGTCTGCTCGTTGGAGGGGTGGAGGGTGAGGCGGGTGCGGACGCGGTGGTCGGAGACGGCGGTAAGGTCGAGGGTCTGGAGGTTGACGTCGAGCCAGCCGTGGCCTGGGTTGGCGGCGATGCGGAGGCCGTCGTGGAGGGATGTGAAGGCTGCTTTTTCCATGACTCCGCCGATGCGTGCGCGGTTGGGAAGGGAAAGGTCTGCGATGGGAATCGGCGACCGGTCGCGGGTGGGAAGGATGTGGCGGGGTGCGTTGTAGCAGCTCCAGCCGAGGGCGGCGTTGACGGGGGGCGTGTCTGCGGTGCCTGGCGGGACGATGGCCAGGCGGCGGATGGTGACGGCGAGGCGGGGGTGTTTTTCGATATGCTTGTCGCTTGTGGGGAGGCCGAAGGCGACGGCGTCGAGGTGGACGGGGCTGACGAGTCTTGCTGCGTCGAACGGGAGCATCCGGCCGCTCGGATGGGCGGTGATGCTGAGGGCGTCGTCCCACGTGAGCGGGCAGATGACGTTGTGGAAGCGCCCCTCTTTCAGTCCGGTGAGCGGGAGGGCAAAGAGGCGGTCGCATTCGGTGGAAAAGATGCGGGCGAGGAGGATGTCGGCGAGGTTGCCGGGCTCGACGCGGACTTCGGCGAGGAGGTGCCATCCGGCGCGGGGGCCAAGGTCGGTGAGCGGGAGCTTTACTCCGGCCATGGCGGGCCCGGGAGTGTCGCCGCCATCGAGAAAAAGGCCGTCGTCGCCAAGACTGGCAACGCCGGGAGAGGTCTTGTCCCACGGGCGGCTTTCGGCGTTGAGATTCAGCGGGCCGGAGTCGCGGTGAAACGCCGCAATCGGAACGCCGGGGAGCGTGGGGAGCGATGTGAGTTTGCGGTAAAGCAGGAAGCCGCCCGCCGCCGTGGCGAGGGTGCCGAGCACGATGCGGCGCGTCATTTTCCCGCGATGGCGGATGCTCTCTCCGGCGAGGACGGCGCGGAGGTCGGCGAGGAGCGCAGAGGCGGAGGGATAGCGCTCGCTGGTGCGTTCGGCGCAGGCGCGGAGCCAGATGGTGTTGAGGTCGAGGAGCTGCGGGGCGTCGATGGCGGCGAGGCGCTCAGGGGGGAGCAAGGGGAAGCGCTGGCGGTCTTCGCCGGTGGCTGCTTCGTAGAGCATCCGCCCGAGGGCAAACATGTCCGCGCCGGGTGTGCCCGCGCCTTCGGGCGGGAGGTAGCCGGCGGTGCCGACGAGCGAGCTGCGGGAGTCGTCGGAGGTGACGGCGCCGATGTCGGCGAGCTTCGGCACGCCGCCGACGAAGATGACGTTGGAGGGCTTGAGGTCGCGGTGGACGAGCTCGTGGGCGTGGAGAAAAACGAGCGCGTCGGCGAGCGCGACGAAGATGCGAGCGGCCTCAGCGGCGGGCAGTGCGCCGCTTTCGCGCAGCGCGGCGGCGAGGGTTCGAGGCGTGTATTCGTCATCGCCCGCGCCGGGCACGCACGGGTCCGCCAATTCCATGATGTAGTAGAAAAAGCCCGCCTCCTCGCGCTGCCCGAATTGAAGAATGTCCACCAAGCCATCGTGCTGGCGGGAGATGGGCTCGAAGTGCCGCACGCCCGCGAGCTCGCGGGCAAAGGGCGCGGGCCCGTTAAAGCGCGCACGCCGGACGATCTTCACCGCCCTCCCCTCGCCCAGCGAGTTGAGGGCGAGCCACACTTCGCCGTACGCGCCGCCGCCGATTTGGCGGATGACACGGTGTTCGGGAATTTCAGGCGGCTCGGACATTTCGCGAAAGAGCTACGCGAAAATCCGGCCACGGCAAGCTCCGGCGCGCTACTCACCAAGCTCGCGCCGGACTTCTAGCAGCGCGGCTTTCACCTGCTTGCCCACGCGACTGCGGACGAGATACACGGCGGCCAGCGTGCGGCCTTGGGCCTCGGCGATGCGGCCCACGCTCCAGCCGTGGCGCGTGGCGAGGTCGAAGACTTGCAGGTCGCGCGCGACGACGCGTCCCCGGAGACGATCGATGGCGCGTTCGAGCAGGTGCGATTCCCATTCTTCATCCCACCGAGTGTCGAACTGCGCCCAGGCCTGCGCGTCCTCCGGGTCGCGCTCCTCACCGATGACGACCCGCGCTTCCCGCCGCCGGGTGGTCCGGAAATGCGTGGCGATGCGATGCGCGAGCACGGTTTTGAGCCAGCCACGGAACGAGCCTTTTGCGGGGTCGTATTTGAAAGTGGGCATCTCCTCCGCGACGGCGACGAGCGCCTGCTGCACCACATCCTCCGCATCCGCCGACGCCAACCCCGCCGCCGCCGCGACGCGTAGCAAGAACGGACGGTAGCGCGCATGAAACCGCGCCCAACTCATGTCATCATCAAGCGACCGCACGCGCTCCAGCAGGCTGGCGTGTGTGCGGAGGGAGTCGTCGAGTGGATCATTCATCGCTCGCAGCTTACTTGGTGATCACCACGTGGTAAAAGCGTGAGATGCTGGTCGCGTCCGTGTCCGTCACCGTGCGTTCGTCGCCCGCCTGGCTCTGCGAGAAATTGCCGAGCAACAACTGCGGGCTGTAAAATGAGTTCTGGAACAACACCGCGTAAGTGCGCCCGGCAACGATGGGGGAAAAGACGAGCCGCTTTTGCAAAGGCTGCCCGGCGACCGCCTCAATGCGAAGGCGGAATCGTGAGTTCGAGTCCGTAGGCGCGAGGCCGGCGGTGAACTCGAAAAGATTCGTGTGCCCGTCGCCATCAGGGTCGAGCGTGGGCGCGGCGAGCGGATTGTTTTCGCCGAAGTACTGCACCTGCCAGTAGTCCTCGATGCCATCAGCGGCGTAGATGCCGAAGTTGTCCAGGCTCACATCGAGCACGGTGAGCGCGAGCATGGCGCTGAGGCCCGCATACGTGCCCCGCGCGACCGTGCCGGTATTTTGGTACACCGCGCTCGCCGTCGCGAGTCCGCCTGCGCTGATGGAAAGCGGACCGCTGAACACGCTCCACGCGATGCTGCTGGGGGCGGGGATGAGCGTGGTCGCGTCATTCAGCACTGCCGTTGCGCCGAGTTGCAGCGTGGCGGTTTCGTTCACGAGCGTCGTTGCGGCGCTCAACGTGAGGCTCGTCACTTCGTAAAGCTGCCCCACGAAGCCCGCGCGATTTTGATACGCGGCGGAAGTGGCGATGGAGGAAATAGCACCGCCGACCGCACCATCGTGTTTGTAAGCAGCGGAACTTGCGCGCGGCTGACCGGGAGTAATGGAGGACGGCCCCGGCTGGGCGGCATGCGAAGCGATGGAGAGCGCGGCGAGGATGAGCGAGAATGTCTTCATGGCGGCGGAGTGTGGCGTCACAACGAATTTGGCACGAACTGCACGAGGAGCGTGGTGGTTTTCACGTCGATTTGCCCCTGGCCGCCGTTCGTCATCACACTCCTGTAGCTGCGCGCCCCCGCACCCACGGCCTGCGCCCATGAAATTGTCGCCACCTGGGAGGATGATGTGTCACCGCCGACGGTGGCATACGCGCGCGTTCTGACTTCCACTAGTTGTACGCCGCTGCCGCCAGTGGTATCCTCGAGCTTCAGGTAGGCAACGCCATTACCGCCGCTGGAGGCGGTGATGTATTGCGAGATGTTTGCGGTGGCGGTGATGATCACCATGCCGGCTGCGGGGACATTAACGGAAATTGAATCCAGATTCTCAAATGTCCCTTGAGAGACAGATAGGAAGTCTCCTGAGTTCCGTGGATCGCGCACGGTGCTTGTGAATTTCGCCGCCGCCAGGTTTTTCGCGCTCACATTTCCCGACGCCCCGTCGAGCGTGATCGTCGGGCTGCCCGCCGTGTTGCGCACGTCCAGCTTTCCCGCGCGCGTCGCATCGTCGCTGGGCATAATCTCGACCGAGTTGCGCAGGCGCATGATGCCCGCGAGGCCGCCGGTCGTGTTCACATTGATGCCGGGAACTGGGCCGTCCTGCCGGAATTGCAGCGATTGCCCGGCGGCCACCTGCACGTCGAGCCGCGCCCCGGGCGTCACGGTGCCGATCCCCACATCGCCGTCCGAATCGAGCGTCATGCGAATGGCGCTGCTCGTGGCGTCGCGGAAGAGCAGCTTGCCCGCTCCCTCGCTGTTGCCCGAACCTGTCGTGATTAGGTTGAAGTTGTGCGCACCCGCGGAGGAATTGCGGAAGTTCATCCATGTGCCGCCGGTGTTCGACGAGAGCAGGTCGAACGGCGTCTGATCGGTACCGTTGTAGCCGATGGCGCCGGTGAAAATATTGCCCGCATTGCGCAACGCGACATTCCCCGAGAGCCGCGCGTCTGCCACTGTGCCGGTTGCGAGATTCGTCGCGCTCAGCGCAGTCAGGCCCGCGCCGGAGCCGGTGAACGCATTGGAACCATTGCTCAGCGTGACAGCGCCGGAGTAAGTACCCGCGAAACTTCCGCTCGGCAGAGCTCCCGTGTGATTCGCCCGGTCGAGGTAGAAAGCCGCAGCTTGACCGTTCAACTTCGAGGCATCGTCCGCCTTCGCTGCCTCGCGGGCGAAGGGCACGGCGTTCAGCGCGACATCCGGCGAGAGCGCCTGGAAGCCATTCGTCCCGTCGTTGAACCACACTCGCAGCCACACTTTATTCCCCGCCGCCGGCTGGAGTGTCGCGGGCAGCGCCGCTGAAAGCACCCCGTCGCCCAGGGCCAACACATAGAGGCCATTCGTCACGCTGAGCATCGCCGCTGTAGTCGGCTCCGCGACGGCGCCACTCGTCGCGCCGAGCGTGTTATTCCACATCGCAGTCGTCGCCCCACCGCCCGCAGGCTGCTGGTAGATGGCGAATTTGAACTGCCCCGTGCCGGAGAAATTGTTGCTCCCCACCGACACGCGGCCTTGGAACGGAATGACATCTGGCACCGCCGCCGCGAGCGGCAGCACCGAAACGATGAGGGCGAGAATGAGTGCGAGTTTTTTCATAGTGAGAGAATTGGGACACAAGACCCCTTATCTCTACTGCGCCGCTCGCGAGGCGGGTTTATCAGAAAAATGTGACTAAATCGAAATACGCAGCGCGGGCGAGTCGAAGCCCTCCGGGTTCACGACCCACTGCGGGTGGCGGCCGGCGTGGGCTTCGACGATGGCGCGGGCGGCGGCTTCGGAGACGCGGCGGCCGGTGTCGAAGCCGAAGGATGCTTGATGCGGGGTGAGGAGGAGATTTGGGGCGGTGATGAGTGGGTGGTCGGGCGGGAGGGGTTCGGTGATGAAGGCGTCGATGGCTGCGCCGGCGATCCAGTTTTCGTGGAGGGCGCGGATGAGTGCGGGTTCGTCGATGACGGCGCCGCGGGCGGTGTTGATGAGGTAGGCGCTGGGTTTCATGCGGCGGAGTTCGGGCTCGCCGATGAGTCCGCGGGTGTCGGGGGTGAGTGCGGCGTGGAGGGAGACGTAGTCGGATTGGTCGAGGAGGTCCTTGAGGGAGACGAAGCGGATGCCGAGTTGGGCGGCTTCGGGCTGGGGCGCGGGGTCGTACGCGAGGATGGTCATGCCGAAGCCGGCGGCGCGTTTTGCGACAGCCTGGCCGATGCGTCCGCACCCGACGAGGCCGAGTGTTTTCCCGGCGATGTCGTGTCCCCAGGTGGGCGCCCACTTTCCCGCGCGCATGGAGAGGTGGCCTTCGTGGATGCGGCGGCCGACGCCGAGGAGGAGGGCCATGGCGTAGTCGGCGACGGCTTCGTTGAGCAGTCCGGGCGTGTAGGCGATGATGATGCCGGCGGCGGTGGCGGCGGCGATGTCGATGGAGTCGTAGCCGACGCCCCAGCGGGAGATGATTTTGAGGCGGGCGGCCTGTGGGGAGTGGAGGACGGCGGCGGTGTATTTATCGACGCTGGCATAGACGGCGTCGATGCCGTCGAGGAGCGGGAGGATTTCCGCCTCGGTGAGCGGGCCGTATTTCGGCGGGTGGATGATGGCGAAGTCGGCGGTGCCGAGGAGTTCGCGGGATGTAGTGCCGACGGCGTCGGCGAGCGGCGACGCGGTGATGAGGACGTTCCAGGTCATGCGCGGAGTGGCTAGCGGAGGGGCGGGCGCGGCGCAAGCGCGGGTGTGGACAGCGCAGGGCGTTTGCGGGTAGGTATTCGCGAATATGGAAACTGTTCTCGTTACCGGATCTTCAGGCCGTGTGGGCCGCGCTGTGGTCGCCGAACTTTTGCTCCGCGGCCACAACGTGCGGGGTTTTGATATCGCACCTTCAGCGACGCTTGCGGATACCGTGGTCGGGGACGTGGGCGACCGCGCTGCAATCGACAGAGCGATGGCGGGGGTGACGTGCCTCGTGCATCTCGCCGCAACGCCCGACGACGATGATTTTTTCTCCCGCCTGCTGCCCAACAATATCGCGGGACTTTACAACGTCATGGAATCCGCACGAGCCGCGGGCGTGCGGCGAATCGTGCTGGCGAGCAGTGGTCAAGTGAACTGGTGGCAGCAGCAGCGCGGGCCGTTCCCGATTCGCGAGGACGAGCCGGTTTCGCCACGCGGTTGGTATGCGGCGACGAAGATGTTCATGGAGTCCATCGGGCGTGGATTCGCGGAGATGCACGGGATGAGCGTAATCGTCGCGAGGCTCGGATGGTGTCCGCGTCTAGGGCAGGAAGCGGAGATCGCGGCGGCGCAGTGGGCGCAGGATGTTTACTTCAGCCCCGGCGACATCGGGCGTTTCTTCGCGCACTGCGTGGAAGCCGCAGACGATGTGCGCTTTTTGATCGTGAACGGATCGAGCCGACCCGTGAAGCTCGCGAGACTGGACCTCGGCGTGGCGGCGAAGGTGCTCGGCTATGCGCCGCTGGATACGTGGCCGGAGGGGATGTAGAACCGACGTCCATCGCCCTCGCCATCGCGTCTCCTACGAGCCGGCTTTTTTCGGCCGCATGGAGACCATGAGTTCGGTTTCCGTTTTGGCAAAAGCGTTCAAGCGCGCATAAGCCGCTGCCTGCTCGTTAAATCTTTTTACAGCCTCCTGATCATTCGCGTCGAGCGAGGCACGGGCGGCTTGCATCTGCTGATGCCATGCGGCGATCCGGGCATGCAGCTCTGCCACTTTTTTCTCCCGCGCCTGCTGCAATTCATCTTTTCGCTTCATCCATCCCGACGCAAATTCCGCGGGCATCTCAGCGAGGATTTTCTGCTCGGCTTCCGCGGTGCCTCCCGCGGTATTCGTGAGTTCGCGCTCCAGTTGCGCCATCATCTTCTTCGCTTGTTCCTGATGCTGCCAGAGTTCCCGGCTGAGGTGCGGCACCATGAGCCACATCCCGACGATGCTGACGATTGCGCCTTTTTTCGCCTGTGAGAAGTGACGCACCATGTAGGCGAGCTCGGAAAACGGCAGCAGCCGCAACGCGATGATCCAGAGGAACGGCGGATCGCCGCCGGTGTCGCGAATCATTATGTGACGGCCCGCAAAAATCGTGAGGAGTCCGACTCCTGCCAGTATCAAGAAGATCGTTTCGAGCATGGTCAGCCAATGTTGAATTTTACTTCGGGGATTTCTTCATCCTCTGCGAGTCCGTCGCGAAACAGGATGAAGAACATGTAGATGAAAAGGCTGAGAAAGACTCCGCTGGAAGCGACCGCCGCAAGCGCGAAGTCCACGCCGCTTTGCCGCGCTGCGCAGACGATCACCGTGGCGACCAGCAATGACAGGCCGATGATGAGTGTGGCACCAGGGAAAAGCTGGTCCGTCGCAGGACCGCGTTCGCGGCTGACCTCCCGGAAGAACGCCAGAGACAGCAGCATAAAACACGAGAGCCCGATCGCGATAAAGACATACCTCGGGACGCCGATGAATGCATCGTAGAAGCCGTGAGCAAGCGCGACGACGACAAAGGTGAACGGAAACTTCCACCATTTCTTCCGCCAATCGAGGACGGAATCATAGAACGCCACGCCGATCAGTCCCGTCGCGGCGAAGTGGAAGAAATTCGCAGTGAGAAACCGCCCGAATGCCGTCGCCGGATTCGACGACATTGTGAAGTAGGAGACATTCTCCTCGATGGCGAAGCCCAGCCCTACACACCCCGCAAAAATAACCACTTCGAGCCTCGAGCGGCGCATCATCAAAACAGGGAAGAGCGGCAGAAAGGCGAGCCATTTGCAGAACTCCTCGCGAACACCCACGCCCGCGATGAAAAAGACGCAGTCATTCAGAAACATGCCCGTGTGTTTCAGGTCCCACAACTCGCGCTGGACGATGTCCAGAAACAGCACGGGAAACGTACTCGCCGCGCCAAGGACAATCGCGACAAGTGGCGCAATCGCGCGAAAACTCAGCAGCCCGGGAATCTGCACCATCTGCCACGCAAGGATGAGCCAGAGGAGACCTGCCACGGCTGTAAGAAACACCGGCACCTTGTTTTCAAACGCCTTCTTTTGAAGTGTCCACAAAGGTCCGAGTGTCCCCTTCCAATCGTGCGCCTTGGCAGCAATCTCAAGCGTCTGATCTGCAGTAAACCCGCTCGCGTAGGCAGGGTTTGCCTGAAGTTCCCCGAGCTTGGCAAAGTCTTCTTTCGCCCAGTAAAGATCGACCAGCTTGCTCACCGTGCCTTGCGAATCCGGGTGGACGAGTAGCTCCTTCTGATAATGCTCCAACGCAAGGGCCTCGCGACCCGAGGCAGCATAGAGGTCCCCAGCCAGCTCATTCGTCCGCGGCAGTGGATGCGCCTGATACGCCAGCACGAGAAGGTCGGCACCAGGCTCGTCGAGCTTTGACGTGATGCTCGCCCAGTAGGCCGAGGCGATCAGGATTTCGTCCTGCGGGAGTCTGGATGCCTGAAGCTTTCTCAGAACGGTTGTCGCTGCGTTCTCGTCGTCAGTCTCCTGCCAATGAAGTGCGTCGATCACCCGCGTGAACTCCGGCGTGGTCTTCTTGAGCTCGGCGTTCAGATTCACACGTTCCCGGCCGTCGTCATCGTCGTCCGCGGAAAAGCCGCCAGCCATTGCGGCCGAAGGCGCGTCGAAATCATCCGCGTCGTGTCCGGGCTCCATCCGCCGCCCGATGAAAACACCGAGCGCGAGAATCACCACAGCGGCCCAGAAAAGCACGTGCGGGTTCCTGCTGAGGAAATACAAACGGACCCGCCAGCCGCCTATTTCAGGCGCGGCGGCGAAGTCCTGCGGATTTCTGCGTGATTCGAGAGCGGGCATTTGATGATGGCTCGCTCAAGCAAATGGCTTGCCACGGTGTGCGTGGCGTTCGGAGCGCGGGCACTCTCTACCAATCACCCATACTATTTCGGCGTCTCATCTCCCGACGCGTGGTGGAGCGTCGGATCGAGTCCCGGGAGCGGACGGGCTTTGTCGGCAAAGCGGTCGAAGCGATTCGAGAGAATCAGCAATGTCGGAGCCCAAAGGCCCACGAAAATGCCGAAGCGCTCAGCGTGTGCACGGGTATCAACCGTACTTCGATCCAGGAACCACCAGATGGCGATCGAAAGAAGGATCGACGCCATCCCGGCGAAAAGACAAATGGTGGACATGGTGCGGCACATGGCGGAGTTCATAGCGGCGGGAGTTGACCCGAAGTCCGGCACGCAGGCTATCCCCCAATTGGCGGGCTGTGCCCCAAGATTGCCTTGGCCGCAGCAGACCGAACGATGAAAACCGCCGCGGGCATGTGAGGAACGTCACTACGCCGCCCGGTTAAACGACGGGCTCTAGACGCCGCGGCACTTCACACGTTGTTGGCGCTGATCACTCCGTCAGCGTCGCGTGCGATATCAATGGCGTGGGCCTCGACGATCTCGCGGGTCTCACCGGCGAGATCCGCTTGTGCGAGGTCGTGTAGAATAATCCCGCGCGCCAAACCCGCCGGGAAGGTTCTCCGATGAAAGCTGCCTCATCCTTTTACTGTTCCAAAACGGGGGATGCGTCGGACGAGCACTATCGAGCAGTGCGAAAATGCGCTGGGAAAAAGCTCCGCAACCTGCCACGCTGCGCCCGCCATGAAAGCCACCGCCGCTCTCCGCCATTCCTCAGTCAGCATCGAAATCCTCGAAGCCCGCATCGCGCCTGCCGCGGTCGCCTCCATCGCTCTCGCCGGGCTGGACGGCATCAGCGGCTTCAAGCTCAGCGGCGTGGCGGACAGCGACTTTGCCGGCAGATCGATCAGCGCGGCCGGGGACGTGAACGGCGACGGCTTCGACGACCTGATCATCGGCGCTCTCCGCGCGAACGAGGGCGGCACCGACCGCGGGGCGGCCTACGTGGTCTTTGGCAAGGCGGGCGGCTTTGGCGCGAGCGTGGCGCTCGCGGGGCTGGACGGCAGAAACGGCTTCAAGCTCAGCGGCGTCGCGGACAGCGACAATGCCGGCAACTCGGTCAGCGCCGCCGGGGACGTGAACGGCGACGGCTTTGCCGACCTGCTTCTCGGCGCTCGCTACGCGGACGAGGGCGGCACCGACCGCGGGGCGGCCTACGTGGTCTTTGGCAAGGCGGGCGGCTTTGGCGCGAGCGTGGCGCTCACGGGGCTGGACGGCAGCAACGGCTTCAAGCTCAGCGGCGTGGCGGACAGCGACTTTGCCGGCAGATCGGTCAGCGCGGCCGGGGACGTGAACGGCGACGGCTTTGCCGACCTGCTCATCGGCGCTCCCTACGCGAACGAGACCGGCAGCAATCGCGGGGCGGGCTACGTGGTCTTTGGCAAGGCGGGCGGCTTTGGCGCGAGCGTGGCGCTCGCGGGGCTGGACGGCAGCAATGGCTTCAAGCTCAGCGGCGTCGCCGACGGCGACTATGCCGGCAGATCGGTGAGCGCCACCGGGGACGTGAACGGCGACGGCTTTGCCGACCTGCTCATCGGCGCTCTCTTCGCGAACGAGGGCGGCAGCAATCGCGGGGCGGGCTACGTGGTCTTCGGCAAGGCGGGCGGTTTTGGCGCGAGCGTGGCGCTCTCGGGGCTGGACGGCAGCAACGGCTTCAAGCTCAGCGGCGTGGCGGACAGCGACTTTGCCGGCGGCTCGGTGAGCGCCACCGGGGACGTGAACGGCGACGGCTTTGCCGACCTGCTCATCGGGGCATCCAATGCGGACGAGGGCGGCACCGATCGCGGGGCGGCCTACGTGGTCTTTGGCTTCGGCACCGCCGATGTGACCGTGGCCGCCACGGGCAAGACCGCGACTTTCACCGACTGGGACGGCGACCTCGTGACGATCAAGAGCACCCGCGGCCCGCTCACCGCCGCGCAATTTCACCTCTCCTCGCCGAACCCGCTCACCGGCGGCGCGCATCTCGTCTTTGCGGACTTCACCGCCGGGGCCGGCTTTGCCGGGGCGAACATCACCATCACCGCCAAACGCGGCCCGACCGGCGGCGACGGGCTGGTGAATGTCGGCACCATTGACGCCCGCGGCGTGCTGCTCGGCAAGGTGAGCGTGGATGGCGACCTCCAGCAGCTCGACGCCGCCGGGGTCGCGGCGCTGACGGTGTATTCGCTGGGCCAGTTCGCCGCCGCGGATGTCCACGGCGCACCGCTCACCAGCGCCATCACCGGCAAACTCGGCGCGCTCACCGTGAAGACCGACGCCAGCCGCGTGACCGTGGCCGCGCAGACCATCGGCGCGATCAAGGCGCTCAATCTCGACGGCGTGAGCATCTTCGCCGCCGGCGTCGTGAACCCCGCGAAAGTCGCCAACGCGCTCGCCATTAAGAGCCTCACCATCGGCGGCAGCGTGCGCACTTCGCACATCCTCGCCGGCTACGACGCGACTGGCGCCGCCGTGAACGCCGACGTGGCGATCGGCGCGGTGAAAGTGCTCGGCCAGTGGATCGCCAGCGACCTGGTGGCCGGTGTGGCCGCCGGCGCGGACGGCATCTTCGCCACCGCCGACGACGCGCTCATCGGCGGCGGCAACGTCATCGTGGCGAAGATCGCCAGCATCACCATCACCGGCGCGGCATTCGGCACGGTGGGCAACCTGCGCGACGGCTTCGGATTCGTCACCGAGGAGATCGGCGGCGTGAACATCGGCAAGGCAAAACTCCCGCTCGCAAAAGGCGCGCGCAACGACCTCGCACCGCTGCTCGCCGGACTGACAGGCGACATCCGCGTCCGAGAGGTCGCGTAGGACAATCTTGGGCTCGCCAATATCGACGGGAATTGCCATTGTGCGCCGATGAAAACCACCTCGGCTCTTCACCGTCCCTGCTCCACCATCGAAATTCTCGAAGCCCGCATTGCGCCGGCCTTTGCTGCATCCGTGAACCTCGGCTCGCTGGATGGTCTCACCGGTTTCAAGCTATCCGGCGTCGCCGATTACGACAATGCCGGGGGTTCGGTGAGCACCGCCGGAGACGTGAACGGTGACGGCTTTGACGACGTGATCATCGGCGCTTTCAGCGCGGACGAGGGTGGTGACGGTCGTGGGGCGTCCTACGGGGTCTTCGGCAAGGCGGGAGGATTCGGCGCGAACGTTGCGCTCTCCGGGCTGGACGGTAGCAACGGCTTCAAGCTCTCCGGTGTCGCCGATAACGACTTTGCTGGCTTAGCCGTCAGCGCGGCCGGGGACGTGAATGGCGACGGCTTTGACGACCTGCTCATCGGCGATCTCAGCGCGAACGAGGGCGGCACCAACCGCGGCGCGACCTACGTGGTCTTTGGCAAGGCGTCCGGCTTTAGCGCGAGCGTGTCTCTCTCCGGGCTGGACGATGAACGGGGAAGCTCATAAGTGCGGAAACACGCTTCGATCGTGTGAATTGAACGGAGCAAAGAACTCGCACGCCGCCTCCTTTTTCATCCCAAACAACCACTTTGAACGGGTTCTCATTTCCATGACAAATAAGCACCTGCTCCTTTTCCTCGCCACCTTCGCTGCGAATGCGGCGGCTCAATATCCGGATTGGAAAGCGTCCGGCTCGCTCTTCATCAACACGATGCCCGATGGCGCGGACCTTCCGGCGACTGCGAGCGTGGAGGGGTTTCCTTTACTCGTGCGACTGAACAAGGATTTCTTCGATTTTACCGCAGCGAAACCAAATGGCGCGGACCTGCGGTTTTCCGCCGACGGGAAACCGCTCGCATTTCAAATCGAGCAATGGGACACCACGAAAGGGACGGCGAGTGTTTGGGTGCGCGTGCCGAAGATTTCCGGGAATGCACGGCAGGAAATCAAAGCGCATTGGGGCAAGGCGGATGCGGCGGGTGAATCAAAGGGCGCGGCGGTGTTTGCCGAGGACAATGGCTTTGCGAGCGTGCTGCACATGGACTCAACGATGAAGGATGAACTCGGTTCGCTCACGCTGAAAGACCTCGGCACGACTTCGTCGTCAGGGATTATCGGCGAGGCGCGGCATCTCACGCCGGGCAAGGGAATCAACTGCGGCGACCACATCACGAACTATCCGTTTGCCGACAATCCGTTCACGTCGGAAGCGTGGTTTCGCTCGGAACTCGCGGGGACGACCATCTTTTACTGGGGACGCTATGCGACTCGGCTGAATGGCAAGACGGGCGACGGGAATGAAGTCGGGATCAACATCGGCGCGCCATCGAGCATCGGCTGGGCGTCTGACGGGCCGGGCGGAACGGGCGGCGCGAGCGTTCCGGTTTTAGGGCAGTGGAATCACGTCGCGGCGACTTACGAGAACGGCGTGAGTAAAATCTATTTTAACGGGAAGCTCGACGGAACTCGCACGCACAAAGCAGCGATGTCCATCGTGAAAGACATTGTCGTGAGCATCGGCGGGATGCGCGGCACGGACTACCGCTACGTCGGCGGTATTGACGAAGTGCGCGTGTCGCGAGTCGCGCGCCCGGCGGAGTGGATGAAACTGCAATTTGAGAACCAAAAGGCGATGCAGACGCTCGTCGGACCGATTGTGCAAAAGGGAACGGAGTTTGCGCTGAGTGAGAAATCAATGACTTTGCGCGAGGCCGACAGCGCGACTGTGACTGCAAAAGCCGGTGGGGCACGGAAGATCTATTGGTCCTTGAAGCGGGGCAGCGAGGAGACACTCGCTGCAGTGGACAGGTTCTCGTTCAAGATTGTCGCACCCCGTGTGAGCGGAACGACCTCGCTAGTGTTGCGCTGCCGTGCCATCTTCGCCGATGGCGAGAAGACAATCGACCTTCCGGTGACTATCATGGAGCACATTGCCGAGCCCGGTGTGAAAGTGAAGGCTCCTGCGCAGTGGAACGGACGGGACGTTATCGAGATTGAGGCCAGCACATGGCTCAAGGATCGCATGGCTGTGGTGGATATGCCGCCTACAAAGGTGACGTGGAAGGTCGCCGGAGGCGCTGTTATCAAAGAGGAGACGGGGGAAAAGCTCAGGCTCATGCGATCACAATTCACGGGCAGACTCTTCGTCACAGCCACGGCAAGCAACGGCGGCGAGGAAGCGCATGACACTGCTGAGATTCTGGTAACGGAGCCAAAGACCGACCCATGGATGCAGCGCGTACCGGACAAGAACGAGCAACCTGAAGACAATCAGTTCTACGCCCGCGACGACAAAAACGAGGGCACGCTTTTCTACAACGGCACACTCGATAAACCCGCCGACTCCGTGTTCCTGCGAGTCACCGCCGACGGCAAACCTTACAAGGCCGAGACGCAAAAACTCACCGCCGAAAAGGCCTACGCATTCACGGTCAAACTCAAGCCCGGGCTCATCAAATACAAAGTCGAGTTTGGCAGCGGCGACACCGTCCTGCGCACCGTGAACAACATTGTCTGCGGTGATGCTTACATCATCGACGGACAATCCAACGCCGAGGCTACCGGCCCGAACAACGGCCCCGGGGAAGATGCGCCCACAGCAAACGCAGACTGGATCCGCAGCTTCGGCAACCAACACAGCGGATCGGTGAAAGGCGGCTGGGGCAATGCCGTGCGCACGCACATTTGGGGCAAGCCAAACTACGGCGAACAACAAATCGGAACATGGGGCATGGTGCTCGCAAACGGCCTCGTCGAAAAATACCGCATCCCGATTTGCATTATCAACGGAGCGTACGGCGGCACGCCGGTTTTCCAGCATCAGCGGAACCCGAACAATCATTTCGACACCAGCGGTGAATTCTACCGCAATCCCTACAAAATCTACGGCAGCCTGCTCACTCGCGTCACTGCCGCGAAGCTCACCCACGGCATCCGTGGCATCCTGTGGCATCAGGGCGAGAACGACCAGGGCAGCGGCGCGCCGACAGGCGACCACAATTGGAAATCGTGGCAAAACTACTTCGTCGAAATGGCCGGAGCATGGAAGCAGGACTACCCGAACATCCAGCACTACTACGTGTGGCAAATCTGGCCGAGCGGCTGCAACATGGGCGGCACCGTAGCGGGCGACATGCTCCTCGACGTCCAGCGCACACTGCCGCGTCTCTTCTCGAATATGCGCATCATGTCCACGATGGGCATCATCAGCAAATCCAGCGGACGCGGCCTCTGCCACTTCGACGAAGAAGGCTACGCGCAAATCGCCAGCCTCATGAGCCCGCTCGTCGAGCAGGACAATTACGGCCTCGACCGCACCAAAATCCTCACCGCCCCAAACCTCAAGCGCGCGTATTTCACCACCGCGAAAAACGACGAACTCGCGCTGGAATTCGACCAGCTGATGATGTGGAAAGACGAGTGCAAAGCCTGGCTCGAACTCGACCGCGCGGCTGCGCCCATAACGGGTGGCAACGTTTCCGGCAACACCATCACGGTCCAACTCGGCGCACCCGCCACAGCAAAATCGCTCGGCTACATCAACGGCGCACGCTGGGACGGCAAACCCGACAAACTGCTCTACGGGACGAACGGGATCGCTGCGCTGGCGTTCTCCGCAGTGATGATCGAGTCAGCAAAATAGACCCGCCGACTTATGCCGCTCAATCAGTTTCACAAACTCCTATTCATCCTCGTTTGCTTTGCAGCTCGTTCGCTCAAACTCGCTGCCGAAGTGACGCCCGTCGATTTACCGTTGAATCTTTTGCCGTGGCCGAAGTCCATCCGGCAATTCCCGGGCGAGCTGGCTCTCGATGAAAAAAGCAGGATCATGATTGGCGATTCTTCGCTCGAAACACTGGCCGGGGTTGTCTCAGACGAGATTTTTCTTCTGAGCGGAATCCGACTGCAAGTGGCCGCCGGCACGGCCGCGGCGGGTGACATCGGACTGGTGATCGACCCACAACTCAAAGGCGAAGCATACAAATTGGATGTCACTGATCGCGCCGTGGCGAGGGGTGGCAAATATGAATCTGTGGCGATGGGGAGCGTCACCCTCGAGCAGGCACTGCAACTACGGGGCGGAAGGCTGCGCCTGCCTCTCATCAGTGTCAACGACCAGCCGGACTATCGGATGCGCGCGATTCAGATGTGCATCAAGCATCAGGTTCACGCGATTTCGAAGATCAAACAGGGCGTGGATCTGTGCCGGCAATACAAGCTGAACACGCTCGCCCTGCACGCCAGCAATTACCAGATGCTATGGATGCTTTGCCCGCCTTTCCGGGAGAACCCGCTGCCGAAGGGCAACTCCGACGGCGGACAAACGTATTCGGTCGAAGAGATGAGGGACCTTGTCGAATACGCGCGGCAGCGCGGTGTTGTCATCATGCCCGAGTGGGGGCCGGCGGATTTTGCCGTGCCCGGCGAGATGATGCAGTGGTTCTACAAAGCGCGTCAGTTCGGCGACTATAAGAGTTTCGATCCAGCGAAGGAGACCCTGCTCGACAATGCGCAATTCTGGGAGGCCATTGACGAAATGAGCCGGCAGATGGCGGAGGTTTTTTCCACCACCGAATACATTCACGTCGGTGCGCTGGACGGAGAGACAGGGCACTGGGAGACAAAGCCCGACCATGAGTTCATGACGACTCACAACCTGCGCGGATCCGGCGATGTGTGGGCGTGGCTTCTTAAGCGGCTTTACGAGATCAACAAGAAGCACGGCAAGGAGACGATGGTGTTCGAAGGCGTCAGCCGCAGCGCAGCGGCGCACGTCAAGCTCCCGAAGGACGTCGCATTCTTCGCGTATCAAACCTGGTATTACCCATCGGATCAGATGCTCGCCGATGGCTACCGCGTGCTCAACGCAGCATGGCGTCCGCTTTATACCGTCGGCGGATATCCCGCCCGCGAGATATACGCATGGAGCGCGAACACGGTCCGGCACAACATCAATGGGGACATCAACATCATCCTTCCAAAAGGCGACCGCTTCCTCGGGCCGTTATTGTCCACTTGGGAGGGCACCGAAATCGGGCATCTGGAACTGCTGAGCGATCGCGGCGCAGCGATGGCGGAACGGTGCTGGAACGAAGCGGCGCGCAGGACATGGGATGAGTTCAACCGACGCCTCGCTCCGACCATGGCCCGTCTGTCTGCGATCCAGTTCCCCATGGGCATCCAAATAGATGGGCTGATCAAAGACGCGTCGTTTCTGCCGCTGGATCATCGGTGGGCTGCCGGCACCGCATGCTACGCTGACAAGCTCAACATCACGATGAAGCCGCGCTTTCCGGATGTGAAAGTTTATTACACGATCACGGATCCTTACTTCATTTGGGGACCAAACCGCCCAAGTCCAACCAGTAAGAGTCCGGACAACAAGCTTTACGAAGGGCCGATCACCAAAGCGGACGGCATCTTCCGCGCCCAATGCTTCGATGCCGCGGGCAGGCCCGTTGGCGGAGAATACGTCAAAATATTCCAGCGCGTTCCGATTCAGATCGAAGTCGAAGGTGCGGAGGAAAAATACGACGAACTGGGACGGAGTCTGGGCAGGTCTTTCCATGGCAAGGCTGTGGTAAAGTTTTTCACCGGCGGGGATGCGAAGCTGCGCTACCGGACCACCCCGCCCGACGGAAAACCCGACTCGGAATACACAGGGCCAATCACGATCCACGATACGACCCGGTTCTGGGTGGGCATCTTCGGCTCCGAAGGTTATCAACTCCAAACAAGCGTCGGTGATGACGGCTACAAGCAAAACCTCCTGACCAACGACAGGGTGAAAATCACGACCGACGCGAAGAATCAAATCGGCGATCCGAACCTGGTCTGCGATGGCATGGCCAATAATCCGGACAAGCACTGGAATGGAATCGGTGAAGCGACTCTGACAATCGAAACGGCAGTCCCTCGCAAGATGAATGAACTCCAGATCTACTGCTGGTGGGGCGATGGTCGCGCGTATCGCTACACGGTGGAAGCATCCGAGGACGGCAAAACGTGGAAACAGATCGTGGACTGGAGCAAAAACTCCAAGCCATCCGGCCCGGAGGGCTACACGCACAAATTCGACGCGCAGAACGTCCGCTTCCTCCGCTTCCATCCGCTGGGAAACACCACCAACAATCACGGCCACCTCAGCGAGGTCTGCGCCTACGATACGACGAACATTCCGCAATGAGATCCCGGAAATTCGTCCTTCTGCTGATCCTATGGATGGCAGTTCTGCCGCTCGTCTATACAGCTGAAGTGACTCCCTCCACTTCACCGCTGAACCTTCTGCCGTGGCCAAAGTCCGTCGATGTCGCGGAAGGCTCTGTGGCAATCGGGGAGCAATCGCGCATTGTGGCTCTGAATGCGGAATTGAAACCGCTCGCGGATATTTTGCATGACGAACTGCGGCTCGCGGCGGGCCTCAACCTCGCGGTCGGTGAGGCACCCGCCCGGAGCGGCGATGTCGTCATCGGAATCAACAAACAACTCAGGGCGGGTGAAGACATCATCAGCGTGCGGAATGGCGAGTTCATCAGGACGCGGGATGGCGCATACCGGCTCACAGCGAAGAACGGTATCTTTATCGAAGGCTCTGATTATCGCGCCGTGGCGGAGGGCACGGCGACTTTGTTGCAGGGGATTACAAGGCTCGAAAAATCCGCGGTGCTGCCGGCGATGACCATCACGGACTGGCCGCATGCCGACTTCACCGCCGTGATGCTGGATGTCGCGCGCCAGGCCAACACGATCGAGGACATTCGCCGGTGCGTCACCGTGTGCCGCGCTTTCAAAGTGCGCTACCTTCACCTCCACATGACGGACGATCAGGCGTGGACATTTCCATCCAGCGCCTACCCGAAACTCGGAACGATGAACGGTTCCGCGCATGGCGGTCCCGTCCCTCCGCGCTACGAGCTCGCCGAGCTCAAGGCGCTGGTGAAGTTTGCAGATGAGCGCGGCGTGACGCTGGTGCCGGAGCTTGAGATGCCCGGACACTCCGGAAACGCGTGCGGCACATTGCCGGAGGTTTTTGGCTATATCGACCCGGCGACAAAAAAGCCCGTCGGTCAGGGCATGATGAATATCGCCAACCCAAAGTTCTACGAGGCACTCGAAACCATCGTCGGCGAGATGTGCGACGTGTTCGTTTCGTCGCCGTATTTCCACATCGGCTTCGACGAAGTTTCCGGGCTTGCGAATGTGGCCGGCACGCCGGAAGCGCAAAGTTTCATGAAGGAAAAGGGCCTGAAGGACGCAGGAGAACTCCTCGCTTTCGCCGCGGTGCGGGCAAACTCGATGGTCCAGAAACGCGGTCGCAAGACGATCGTCTGGGAAGGTGCCGCGAATGGCGTGGCGAAGGATGTCATCAACATGACATGGGACGGCAACGCGCGCACTGCGGAGCGGATGGTGGCGGAGGGAATCACAACCATCACCGTGCCGTGGAACCTCGCCGGAGTGCCGTGGCAGGATTGGACAATGTATCATTCAAACGGCAGCGTTTTGAAGAAAGGCGACCCGGTGCTCGGCGCGATGCTGCCGCTGTGGGAACAAACGGGCGAAGTCCACCTCCGCTGGCTCCGCGGCGGCCTGCCCAGGCGCATGGATCGCACTTGGGGGCCTGACACAGTGGTCGAGCCCGCAAGCTTTGCGCGCCGACTTGCATCGGCCGACCTTGTGCTCGACCGGTTGCTCTATGGATTCGCAATCGCGCAAACTCCGAAGACCGATGAGGGCCTTTCGCACCGGCAAATCACCGCACCGACCACACTCTCGCTTTCGACGTGGCCCGGGCTTGGAGCGGTTCGCTTTACGACCGACGGGACCGAGCCGTCCGCTCAGTCGCCAGAATGGTCGGCGGCGATTTCGGTCGCCGACAATTTCACAATCAAAGCGCGCCTCTTCGACACAAATGGCAACGCCGCCGGGCCAATCTGGATGCAGCCGTACATATTCGCACCGCTCGCGCTGCAAGCGCAGGGTCTTTTGCCAAAGAGCACGTGGTTTTCCGAGACGGTCACCGTCGCCATCGAATCGACGATGAAAACCGGGACGGTCCGCTTCACGCTCGACGGCTCCGCTCCGCAATCCACATCGGCAGCCTACACGACGCCGCTCGTCTTTAACGCGACCACGGTGTTCAACGCGCGATGGTTCGACGCGCAAAACGCAGGTCGCGGAGAGATCGCTGCGGCTAAGTACCACAAACTCGAGACTGTCAAGCACGCCGCCGTGAACAAGCCCATCACGATGACTGTGACCGCAAAGCTCGACGATCCCCTGCAGACAGCGAAGCTCCTCGTGGACGGCGTGCTCGCTCGTACCGGAAGCTGGGGAACTCCCGAAGTGCTTCGATTGGGCGACAGCGATCTGGAGGCGATCATCGATCTCGGGGCGAAGACGCACATCCGGAAGATCGTGACGCGCTGCATCTACTGTCAGGAAGCCGGAATCTATCCGGCGAAGAACGTTGCCGTATTCGTCTCGGACGATGGGCAATCGTTCAGCCCGGCGGGCAGCGCCGAGTTCAAAGTCCCGGACGCACGAGGCGCCGACGGAACCACCGTCACCGAGATCGCAGTCGACGCAACTGGCGCAGGCCGCTACATGAAAATCGCCTGCAAGAACAACGGCCAACTGCCTGCGTGGCATAATTCTCCCGGCGTGCGCGGCCACCTAATGCTCGACGAGATTCTCGTGAACCCCACGGAAACGAATCAGTAACCTCAACCAGCCCGTCGCGGATTGCGGGAACGCTTTCGCCACGCCGATTCCCGCCGTCAATGTGGCCGACGCTTGAGAATTTTTCCGCGGGATTCGCGTTAGTAGAAGCACCGTCAGCCCACCCGGAGCACATGTCCCGCGCGCTCGCCGGGTGCAAGGCGGACGTAGTTGCGGCGGCCCTGCCACTGGTATTTTTCGCCGGTGAGGAGGTCTTCGACTTGAAAGGGCTGCGTTTCATTGAGGCCGAATGATTCGAGCGGCACATGAACCATGGTTTCCTGCGGGTGCCATGCGTCGAGGTTCACGATGATGAGCAGCCGGTTGCCGTCGGCGACTTTTGCGTAAGCGAGGGTGAGGTCGTTTTCGCTGTGGGTAAATTGCAGGTTCCGGAATTGCCGGAGCGCAGGGTTTTCACGGCGGATCGTGTTGAGAGTGCGAATGAGCGGGCGGATTCCGGGCTCGCTCCAATCGCGGCCTTTGAACTGGTATTTTTCAGAGTCGAGGTATTCTTCGCGGGCGAGTTGCTTGTAGTCGCCGTCGCACAGCGCGAGGAAGCCGCGGACGTTGCCCGCTGCGTCCCATGGCTCGCGTTTGAGGCCGGCGTTTTCGCACAGTTCGAAGCCACTGTAGATGCCGTACACCGGGGCGAGTGTGGCGGCGAGGATGGCGCGAACTTCAAATGCGGGCGTGCCCCCGAACTGCAAATAACTCGGCAGGATGTCAGGTGTATTTGGCCACAGATTCGGGCGCATGTATTCCGCTCCATCGGTGTGGGCGAGTTCGTTGAAGTAGTCGCGAAGCCCCTGTGCGGTGTTGCGCCAGGAGAAGTACGTGTAGCTGTGGGTGAAGCCGACCTTCGCGAGTGCACGCATCATTTTCCCGCGCGTGAATGCCTCGCTGAGAAAGATGGCATCGGGAAAGCGCGCCTGCACGCGGTGGATAAGGTATTCCCAAAAGTGGACGGGCTTTGTGTGGGGATTATCGACACGAAAGATGCGCACGCCTTGCTCGCACCAGAACTCGATGACGCCCGTGAGCTCGCTCCACATCCCGCGCCACGTGGCGCAGTGGTAGTTCATGGGATAGACGTCCTGGTATTTCTTCGGGGGATTCTCGGCATATTTAATGGAGCCGTCGGGCTGATGGTAAAACCACTCCGGGTGGTCGTGGACATACGGGTGATCCGGCGAGCAGTTCACCGCGAAGTCGAGGGCGACCTCCATGCCGCGTTTTTTGATTTGCGCGACAAGCCAGCGGAAGTCTTCGAGCGTGCCGAGCTCCGGCGCGACATCGCGATGGCCGCCGCCGTTTGGGCAATTTTGGTGCCGGTTGCCGATGGCGTAAGGCACGCCGGGCTCGCCGGGTTCGCACGACACGGCGTTATTCCGCCCTTTGCGCGCGGTGACTCCGACGGGGTGGATCGGCGGAAAGTAGATCACGTCGAATCCCATGTCTTTCGCGTATTCCACGCGCTTTACGCAGTCGCGGAACTTTGAGCCGCGGTCGGCGTGGCCCTCCGCACTCCGGGGAAAGAACTCATACCACGCGGAAAAGCCCGCTGCCTCGCGGTCCACCCGGACGACGGGATAGCGCGCCGCAGCGACGTGCTTTTCGGGAAAGAGGTCCGCTGTGTCTTCAAACGTGCAGACAAACTCGGTGGAAAGGGTGCGGTCGGCGTAGGTCCACATGAGCTTTGCGAGTTCCTCGCTGTGCGCGTAGTCGTTTGCGGCAGCAGCATCGGCCTTCTTCAGCTCGGCGGCCACCCACGTCAGCCACTTTGCATCGGCCTTTGCTCCCCGCGCGAGAGCCAGTGCTGCGGCCTGCGCCACGAACGCCGCACCTTCGAGAGTCTCGCTCTTTAGCGCCCGCTCGCCGGCATTGAATTTCGCCTCAAACTCGTGCTGCCACGACTTCCACACGTTCCCCCATGCTTCGATGGTAAACTGGTGCGCACCGGGCGAATCGAACACACATTCGGCTCGCCAGCGGTCCTTGTTGAACGGGTCAACGCAATCCATAGCGACCTCCTGCCAGGCCGCGTCGCCGAGCTTGCGCCACTTGAATACCGCCGAGAGGACATCGTGCCCTTCCTTATAAACATCGGCCTCGATGACGAGGCGTTCCCCCACCACGCGCTTCACGGGGTAGCGACCGCCATCCACGAGCGGACGGATGTTTTCGATGATTGCGGAGTGAGGACGAATGTTCATGCGCGGGTGTTTTTGCCAGTCCACCGCGGCTGGTGGAAGTTTTCTGTTTCGATTCCTGCCCTATCAGCGAATGGTCGCGGACGCGGACCTCGCGCCGGGGCAAGGCTCCAATGTGATTAGGTGGAATGCGTGGCTGGGGCGTCCGGGCTTGTGCGGGTTGTAGCCGATTTGTGCGCCTTGTTGGTGGCCGTAAAGGGTCTTTACCGTGCAGTCGAGATCGAGGATGTAGGGGACGCTAAGGAC
>JANMGP010000293.1:0-3310 GCA_031374705.1 Verrucomicrobiaceae bacterium
TTTGTTCAGCGGTGCGCCAGGCAAACGCCGCTTCACCGGTCGTGGTGGCTTTCAGCGTCACCTTCGCGGTCGCGGGGCCTTTCACATCGAGGCCATTCCGAACGAGAAACGCCGCGCCTTTTTCCGCCGTGAGCGTGAGGACTCCGTCCTTCGCGGTGAGCGTGCCGTTGCGCGCCAGCCAACCGTTTGCGTCGCCGGGCGCTTGGGGCTCGGTGCGCTTTTTTCCCGGAGCCGTGGCGATAGTTTTGCCTTCGAGGTAATGGTCGTAGTAGTCATTCCACGTCGCAGCCATCGGGCCCAGGGCGAGTCCGGGTGGATTGAGTTCGGCGCACCACGCGGTGAGTTTGGCGCGGAGGCGGGCGGCGATTTCCGGATGCTTCGCTGCGAGGTTTTGTTTTTCGCCGAGGTCAGTGCCGAGGTCGTAGAGATACTCGCGTTCGCCGCCGCGCAGGAGTTTCCAGTTGCCCTCGCGAATCGCGGATTGCGCCATCCAGCGCCAGTAGAGTGCGTCGTGCGGCGGCGTTTTGATTTCGCCTTTGAGATGCGGGACGAGGTTCACGCCATCGAGGTCGCCGGGTTGCGTGGTGATGCCCGCGATTCCCGCGGCCGTCGCGGCGACGTCAAGTGCGCTCACCGGATGCTCGTAAGTCTGTCCACCGGGAATCGTGCCGGGCCACGCGACGACGAATGGCGTGTGCATTCCGCCTTCCGCGAGCATTCCTTTTTCGCCGTTGAGCGGCTCGTTGAGGCTGCCGTCCCAGCCGCCCGCGTCGCCGTTAAGCGGCGAATCGGACTTGTGGATCTTGAGCGGCGCGCCGTTGTCGCCGATGAGGAAAATCAACGTCCGCTCGGTAAGCCCGTTCTTTTTCAAAGCATCGGTGACAAGCCCCACGCCATCGTCCACGGCTGAAATCATCCCGAGTGCCTGACGCCGCCGCTCCGGCATTTCGCCGGGGAAACGGTCGGTGTAAATCTTCGGCGCATCGAGCGGCGTGTGCGGTGCTCGATACGCAATGTAGAGGAAAAACGACTGCGCCTTGTAACGCTCGATGATCGAGGCGGCCGCGCGACTGCACGCATCCACGTGGTAATGCGTCGGTGGCAGATTGCTCATCGCTCGGTCTTTTCCGTCGAGCGTGATGTTCGACGAGAACGGGTGCTGCCCATTTTGCGAAAAGGAATGAGTAAAGCCGTGCGACGGAATAGCCGCCGCCGCGCCGAGGTGCCATTTGCCAAAATGCGCGGTGAGGTATCCCGCTTTTTGCAGGCGCGTGGCGATGGTCGTTTCTTTGTCGAAACCATCGAGCTCCTGCCCGTTGTGGTCCACGTTGAAGCGCCCTTGAAATTTCCCGACCATCAGCCCGGCGCGCGACGGCGTGCATTGCGGCGCGGTGCTGTAGCCGTGCTTCGCGAGCACACCACTGCGGGCGAGCGCGTCGATGTTCGGCGTCTTGATATCCGTGACAGAGCCCTGGATGCCGAGGTCGGCAAACCCGTGGTCATCGGTGTAAAATACGATGATGTTTGGCTTCACGGGATCCGCAGCGGAAGCCACTCCGCAACAGAACGTGAGCAGCGTGCAAAACGCGGCGGTGAATTTCATGGTCGTGATCATTTTGATGGTGGCGTGGGATTGGAATTGCCGACATTGCCCGCCGGTCGCGCGTTCGTTGCACGGACGCCGGTCAACGAATCGCCGAGGTCGGCGCGGGCCTTTGTGACCTCCGCTTGCAGGCGTACGACGACTTCGGGATTTGCATCGGCCACGTCGCGGGTTTCGCCGGGGTCGTGCTTAAGGTCGTAGAGCGCGATCCCGATTTTCGCGACGCGATAGCCGTGCCGGCTGGCGATGCCGCGGATGCCGGACACTTCGATCGAGAGCGGCTTCATATTCTCCCAATTCGACGGCTTGCCGCCTTTGCCCGGTGCCGCTGCGACCGTGAGATATTCGTGCGGCAAGTGCAGCTTCCAATCGCCGACCCGCACGGCCTGCAATTCCTCGCCGGAGTAAAACCAAAACACTTCGCGTCCTTTCGCACCGTTTTCACCGAGCATGAATGGAGTGAGATCCGTGCCATCGATTTGCGTTGGCGGCAGCGCAGCGCCGGCCATTCGCGCGAACGACGCGAACAAATCCATCGTGGTGACAAGTCCATCGGTCACACGACCCACTGGCACGCGGCCCGGCCAGCGCATGAGGCACGGGACATCCACGCCGCCGCCGAATGCGGTGAGCTTGCCTTCGCGCAACGGCCCTGCAGAGCCGGCGTGTTCGCCATACGAAAGAAACGGCCCGTTGTCCGACGTAAACACGACGACCGTGCGCTCATCGAGTCCATGTTGACGCAGCGCAGTCATGATTTCGCCGACCGACCAGTCGAGCTCCTGCACCACATCGCCGTAAAGCCCGCGCCCGCTCGTGCCCTTGAATCTATCGGACGCGAAGATCGGCACATGCGGCATGATGTGCGGCACGTAGAGGAAGAACGGCTTGTCCTTATTGCGCTCGATGAAACTCACCGCGCGTTCGGTGATGCGTCGCGTGAACTGCGACTGGTCCGGGTCCAACTCCACGATCTTTTCGTTTTCGTAAAGCGGCAGCGAGGGAATGCCGCGCGTGGTGGGATGCAGCGGTCCGTTGTCGTTCGAGTAAGGAATGCCGAACCATTCATCGAAGCCGCGCCGCGTGGGCAGGAACGGCTCGCGATGCCCAAGGTGCCACTTGCCGTAAATGGCCGTCGCGTAGCCCTGCGCCTTGAGTAATTCGCTGAGCAGCTTTTCGTTTTGGTGAAGTCCGGTGTTGCTCGTGTGATTCAGCGCGCCCGCCATCCCGACGCGATTGGCGTAACAGCCCGTGAGCAGTGCCGCTCGCGACGCCGTGCAAACCGCCTGCGCGACATAGAAGCTCGTGAACCGCGTCCCTTCGCCCGCAAGCCGATCAATGTGCGGCGTCTTGATGTCCTTCGCGCCGTAGCAACCGAGGTCACCGTAGCCGAGATCATCCGCCATGATGAAAACGATGTTGGGCTTTGCCGGCTCTGCGAGCAGCGATCCGACCAGCACCCAGAAAGCCGCGGCAATTGAGCCGAGTGCTTTCATGGGTAAGCCGGGGCTTTTTCGTTTCTGTGGCATCGGGGCGTTCATTTTCCTTTTCCGACCTCGATCAATGTCACCGGTTCGCCGAGCGGCAGGGGCTTGCCGAAGACCGTCTCTTGATCACCTTGTTCCTTCATCCACGCACTAAGCTCCGTGCGCATCGAGGCTAGTCGTTCGGCTTGTTGAGGGTTGGCGGCGAGGTTGTGGAGTTCGA
>JANMGP010000303.1:0-2073 GCA_031374705.1 Verrucomicrobiaceae bacterium
TCCGCATCGAACTCGAATGCGGCGAAATCCACCTTCTGCCGTACAATCACCTCATTTCCGCCCGCCTCACTCTCGGCACCGGCGGCACCGAGTCATTGCAAATCACCTTCTCCGCCCACGAAGTCCAAATCGAAGGACACAACCTCCGCGACCTCCTCCTCGGCATCCAAGACTTCGCCATCAAATGGCTTCGCCCCGTTCCGGAGCGATACCGCGATGTCGTGCATCTTCGGGGTGGCGCAATCACGAGCGTGAAGATCGCGCCTGTGGATTGATGCCTCTTGGCTCCGCGGCGAGCGCATCCATGAAGGACGTTCTGCGAGAATCGCCTCCATTATGAACTCTGCACGCCTTCGCTTGAGTGCCGACACGACGAAGATATTTTTCCGAGATGGTTGGCTGTTTATTGAGGTTGCTGATCCGAGCACTTTCAAAGAAGAACTGGCACGGAGTGAGGGTGAGCAATTACTGACGGTTGCTGAGGTGAGCAAGCAGACGGGCTTCACTGCGGGGGCTGTTCGGGATTGGATTAAGAGGGAAGTTCTTCCTGCGAAGAAGGTAGGGAAGCAGTATCGTGTGCGTGAGTCGGATTTGAGCGACTTGTTGAATGGAAAGCCGACTCCGGCGAATCCGAGTCCCGAGATTGGCAGGCGCAGAAGGAAGGCCGTGGTGGTCTGAACTGTGCGCTCTATATCGCTCCGCTCACCCAACGGAGGAAAGGGTGATTTGCTCGCTCCTTGTTTTGAAGGGGCCACGGGACGCTGAACCACTTCAATCCTTCATCAAACGTCTTTGCCTCCAAGTAATGCCGTTTGACCATTTGAATGGAGTTGCCCATTTCCAGTGCGACTTGCGGGACGTTTTGGGTCAACGCGGTGCGGTAGCTTCCAAAGGCGTGGCGGAGCGCGTTGTGTTTCCACTTGAACGCGGGATCCTCCTTTTTCACCTTGGCAATGATCTGTTCGATTTCACGCTGCGGGACTTTATCTACGCAGACTGGTCCTTGTGCGTTGCGCCAAGGTAAGAGGGATTCTATCAGCGTGTCACACATCGGGATGATTCGGCGCTCGTTCACTTTTGTGACTTCCGGCGGGAGGTCGATGAGTTTTTGTTCCCAGCGCATGGTGGACCAGTCCATCCGAAGCACTTCGAAAGTGCGAATTCCTGCGTATGCGCTGATCAATATCCACGGCATCCAAACGGGGCGCGTGTTTGCGATGATGATTTGCAGGTCTTCTGGCGAAAACATCTCCACGGTTTTGCGGGCGACTTTCATTTTTGTGATGTCTTCGGCCTCGGTCGTCCGATCCTTCGCCAAGTACCGCTGCGAACGAGCATATCGAAAGAGGGTGACGATCTGGTCGCGGAGGTTGTTCCAGCGGCGGGGACCGACTTTGCAGGCATTGAGGAATTTTTTGATGTCAGGAGCTTGGATTTTTTCGATCTCGTCCGGCGCGGTCCTCGCGAAAGCCTTGAGGTCGTCCTCCAGACGCTTGACGTATGTATCTGAGAGTTTTTCCCGCCGTTTGGCTTCAATAAGCTTTGCGATAACTTCGGCGACTTTCTTTCCACGGAAAGGAGCTTTGCTTCGTTCCCACTCGCGAACGGCTTGAAGCACGGTGTAGCCGTACGGTTCGACGATTTCTCGGGCGAGATTGTATGACTGCCGATCATCCAGAGTCATCGATCCGGCGACTCGTTCCTGCAAAGCAGCGGAGACTTCTTTAACCAATTCCTCAGCCTCTTTCAAAGTTGCCCTTGAGCGGCGTTGGCGATTTCCATCCGAGTCATACCAAACGACCATGCAACGCCCCGAATCGAGGCGGTAAGTCGAAATCTCGTGACCTTTGACGGCAGTAACCTTTAGCGGTGCTTTCACACCGCAATTTGTCACAAATTGTCACACGACTCAAGTGGAACTTCCTTTTTCTCTGTAGAAAAAGTGGAGGCGAGGGGAGTTGAACCCCTGTCCTGGCTGCTATTCCCGCGAGCTTCTACATGCTTAGCCTCACCATCGCTTTAGCCCCTGCGATGCGGGTGGACGCGCTTCGCAGGGCCGATTGTCCACGGGTT
>JANMGP010000341.1:0-27208 GCA_031374705.1 Verrucomicrobiaceae bacterium
CCCGGATGGCAGCGGCTACCGATTGCAGAGCCGGTTTGCGCGCTTTGTGAACGTGCCGGAGCTCATGCAAATGTTCCGCCGTGTCGCCGACGTGCAGACGGCGGAAATTCTGAAACTTCCAATCCCGAAATTGGAACAGGGACGGCCGATTACGGTGAGTGCCCCGGTGACGCCAGCGCTGAAGAAGTTCGTGGAATCGCTCGTCGCGCGCACCGAGCGAATCAAGGGCGGCAAAGTGGACCCGCGTGAGGATAATATGCTGAAAATCACGACGGAAGGACGGAAGGCGGCGCTCGATTTGCGGCTCGTGCTGGGCGGCGTGCGCGATCATCCCGACAGCAAAGTGAATCTCGCGGCAGACCGGATTTACAAGGTCTGGAGCGATTCGGCGGAGCAGCGTGGGGCGCAGCTTGTGTTCTGCGACCTGTCGACGCCGCAGGCAAATGGCTGTGGCTTTTCCGTATATGGCGACCTGCGTGCAAACCTCATCGAACGCGGCGTTCCATCGGGCGAGATCGCATTTATTCAAGACTACGACGAGGACGCAGCGAAGGCGGCACTTTTCAAAAACGTGCGTGAAGGGCTCGTCCGCATCCTGCTCGGCAGCACGCCAAAAATGGGAGAAGGCACGAACGTCCAGCGGCGGCTCGTGGCGTTGCATCACCTTGATGCACCGTGGCGTCCGGCGGACATCGAGCAGCGCGACGGGCGCATCCTCCGGCAAGGAAATACGAACGAGACCGTGAGTATTTTCCGCTACGTCACCGAGGGTTCGTTCGACGCCTACATGTGGCAAACGCTGGAAACAAAATGCCGGTTCATCGCCCAGGTAATGACAGGCGATGCCACGATGCGCCGAGCCGAGGATGTCGATGCCGCCGCGCTGACTTACGCCGAGGTGAAAGCCATCGCTTCCGGCAATCCGCTCGTCATCGAGAAAGCGAGTATCGACGCCGAAGTCCTGCGCCTCACGCGCCTCAAACGCCAGCACGCTGACAGCCAATACCACATCCGCTGCCGAATCCGCGCGGCTACGGACTCCATCGCTACCGGCGAACGCCACATCGCCGAAATCACCGCCGACCTCGCCACCCGAACCAGCACATCGGGCGACGCATTCACCATGACCATCCAAGGCGAGACATTCACCGACCGGGTGAAAGCAGGCCGCGCCCTCGTCTTCCTCGCGGCCGCGATGAAGCCTTTCACCAACAGTAAACCACTCGGCCAAATCGCAGGGTTCACATTCACCCTCCACCGCCTCGAAGCCAAAACCACGCTCCAAATCGAAGGCCGCCACACCTACCAGTCCCATGTCAGTGACAGCCCCGCAGGCACCATCGCATCCCTCGAACACGCCCTCGCCACCATCCCTGAGGCTCTCACTGAGCGCGAATCCACACACCGCCGCACCATCAAGCAGCGCGAAGACCTCACCAAACAACTCGGCATCCTCTTCGAGCACGAAGCCCGCCTTGGCGATGCGACAAAGCGACAGCAAGAAATCATCTCCGCATTGGACATCACAAAGAATCAGGCAACCGCAAATGTCGGGGAGACGAGCGATTCAGCCAACGAAGTCGTTGTGAGCGCGGCGTCAGTAGTGACGGACGCGGTTCCGAAGCGACCGATGTCTGTTTGAAGCCGTTCCATCCTCACTTCGATTGATTCAGTCCGCCTTCCCTTTTGATTTCAGATGCCTTGAGCAGTTCCGCCACTTCAGCGAAGACACGTTCGACACCATGGATTTCTACGACTTTACTTCGATAGACTCGCTCTGCTAAATACTGAGGAAGTGCCTCCGAAAACTTGACCTCCGATAAGACTTCGGGAGTTACGTGGAGAAGTTTGGTAACATCCGGAATCTCAATGAGGCTTCGCCAGAAATCGTGCATCTGAATCGCGTTCGTTGAACTGGGAAAACAGACCTTGAAGTCGTCAGCTTGAGACTCCACTCCCAGAAGTTCAACGGCTGCGTCGCTCAAGAGTTGGTTCGTGGCAATCCCCGCATAGCTCCACCATTCGAGGGAGTGATCATTGGGGTTTCTTTGTACCGTTGGTAATGCAGTCCCGAGGATCTCGGATTCACAGCGCAATTCAGCAATTGTTGCGCTTGCGCGGTTCGACCATCGAGGTGACCGCTCGTTCCCTCCAAGGATATTACTAACTTCGCGGGTTTGCTCGAAACCCATTCCTACCCGAGCTCCCGCCCATCGGCTTCGGCCACGGGCGGTGCTTACCCGAACGAAGGCGATTCTTCGCGCCCAATCCACATGAGTGACCTCCCAATTCCGACCAGCGAGCGCAAGGACGGCGCAGCGGCCTGGCTCGGCGGCTAGGGAGCACTGCTCCACGGTTCCGATGTGCTCCCTGCCATGGAGCACCGAGAAGACTGGCGGACTCGTAAAAATAGAGACGAGTTCCAGAAAATGTTTTCGCCCGTATTTCACTTCCCCTTCTGCTGCGAATGAGAGAATGCCGTTGGCGTTGAAGAGTATCTTTTCAGACTCAAGGTGCGCGACTATTGCGCAGATATCGCCCGATGAAATTTGGCGAATTGCCGGCAGTCTGCCGAGCCATCCAGCCCAATCATTCACGCCGATGCCCCGCTGCTGCAACGAAAGCGCCATCAACTGTTGGCTGAACAAATGGAGCGGCTCTCGTGGAGGCAGAATCGGCTCCACGAATCCGCGCTCCCACAGCGCTAAAATTGCTGCGCAGCGCAATAGCGCCAGTTCATCGGTTGCGAGAAACAGACAATTGCGCGTTGTTCCGTCTCTTCTGCCTGTCCGACCGAGCCGCTGGAGGAACGAGGCGACCGTGGGCGGTGCGTCTATCTGGATAACGCGGTCGAGGTCCCCGACATCTATTCCGAGTTCGAGCGTGCTCGTTGAGAGGATTACACAGGAATTTCCTCGCGCGAACGCGTTCTCCGCTTCCCGGCGCTGCATCGCACTGAGAGAACTGTGAGAGACGAATGCCTCTACACCTTGTTCAGCCAAAAGCGATGCGAGCCGTTCGACGCGACTACGACTGTCGCAGAACACGAGACGTTTTTCATTTTGGTAAAGTCGCGCGATAATAGTCGCGGCGTTTTCCAGGTTGCCCACGAAATCGAGCTGGACGTCTGTCGCCACGGTTCCCGCACTTTTGCCGACTACAACGGTTCGCTCACCCCCGCAATGCCCAGCAAGCCAATCGACTAGTACATCCGGATTGCCTACCGTCGCGGAGAGGCCAATTCGCTGAAGTTCGCGTCCGGCAACACGGGTAATTCGTTCTAAAACCGCTAGTAAATGCCAACCACGATCGTCGCGTGCGAAGGCATGCACCTCATCAATAATTACGACACGAGCGGACGTAAGCAGTTCACGAGATGCGGGGTTCTGTGAAATGAGCAAGACCTCCAGCGATTCCGGAGTCGTGAGAATGCACGTCGGCGGCGACTTTCGAATGCGGTCTTTTTCCGACTGAGGAATGTCCCCATGCCAGACTGCGCAGCGTTCGCCGACCATACCAAAATACTTTTCAAGACGTTCGGCGAGGTTGTTGAGCAGTGCCTTCAGCGGGCAAACGTAGAGAACGCTCACGCCGCTCCATCGTTCGGCAAGCACCCGGGAAATAACCGGCAATATCGCTGCCTCGGTCTTTCCGCCGGCGGTAGGCGCTATGATTAGAGCATGACTTCCTTTAAGAATCTGAGGAATGCTCGTCTCCTGCAATTCGCGAAGGCCCGGCCACCCGAGCGTATTCACGATGTGATGTTGAAGGGACGGATGCAGTTGTTCAAAAGCGTTCACAATCGCAGCGGGATGTCATCCACGGACCCGGCCGGCATCGCGTTGCGCTCTTCATCGGTCATTTCATTTTGAGTCAACGTGAGTGCGTAGTGTTGCGCGGGGTCGAAATCCGCGAACTGCTCAATGCGGTCCAGCACGTCGGCAACCAGTTTTTTCAGAAATAAACGCGGGGCAACACCGACCTTGCCTCCGAGCTTGCCCGCGACGCCTTCAGCCATCCGATCCAGCAGCGCATCGGTCGCACAGTTCTGAATTCTCGACGATTGAGTTCCTCCTTCCGCGAAAATGTCCCGGATTTTGCGCCCAACTGTCATCAGCGATTCGTGAGAGAAGCCGGGCAACCTGATTTGCACAGCGCGTGGATTATCGAACCGTGCGTCAGTCTGAAAGTCGGTATGCAGACGCTGCGCAAGGGGAAGGAGACGCTGCACTCCTTGCGGTCCGTCGAAAAAGGCCGGAGTTCCAGTGATGACAAGGAACAGACCCGGAAAGCGCCCCGCGTCTATTTCATCAATGAGCTGGCGAAGCGCATTCAATCCTCGCTCACGCGTGTCGGTCCTCACACGCTGGAGCGTCTCGACCTCGTCGAGCACAAGCACGAGACCGGAATGACCGGAATCTCTGAGCAAAAGCAGCAAACCCTGAAGAAATGCCAGCGCACCGAAATGATCGACATCGCCTTTGAGCAATGCCGCACGCTTCGCCACTGCGGAAACATTCGGCTCGCCAGCGAGCCACGCGAGCAGGCCATCCGCGATATTTGGCTCTTCACGAGCCAGCGCCTCCCGGTAGCCGCGCAAAGCCGCCGCAAAGGTTGGAACCGAACGGGAAATCGTTTCGAGGCGTCGCTCCATCAGCGCATTGGTCTCACGCAAAAGGCCTTCTGCGTCACCCGAAGCGACCATTCCTCCAGCAATGACATCTTCCTCCAGCGCGAAAAACCACGACTCGATGATCGAGCGAAACGCACCGTTTTCGGCTGAACGGGTGGTGAGCCGCTCAATCATCCGGCGATACACCGTCTCCAGGCGATGTAGGGGCGTCTCGGTCTCTGATATTTGTACTTCAGCCGTCGCAAAATTCCGCTCTTTTGCCCGCTCTTGCAGCCAACGAGCGAAGAACGTCTTCCCACACCCATACTCACCGCGAACAGCCTTGAACACACTCCCGCCTGCCGCGACCCGGTCGAGTGCCTCGACCAGAGTGGTCTCGAAACGCTCAAGCCCCACGGCAAATGCTCCCAAGCCGCGTCGGGGCACGGTTCCCCGTCTGAGAGCGTCCAGTATTTCGATGCGTCGTTGCGGACTGATCATGACTTCAGTTCAAACTGTGTCCTCAAAAGTTCGATATTCAGGCGGATTGTGTCTGCCTCTGCCTCGAAGGCCAGTACTTCGTAGCCATCCACGTTCAAAACTCGCTGCATGGTACTTACGAGCCCGCCGACCCGGAAAACCGGCAGGTTGAGCTTTTGCGCGAGTGCAGATCGGAGCATTGTGTATCCCCGTTCCTCCAACGCGCCGATAAAGGCGCGCACGATGGCTGGGTCAAGCGGCGTGCGCCCTGTGAACTTCTGTTGTGCGATATAAACTTCCGAAGACAGGAGCGCGTGGCTCCAGTGAGCCGTTGCTGGCTCATCAGCGGCTTTCGCGAAATCAAAAAGCGGCAAATCGGCAGATGCCTTCTTCGTTTTGACGGCAGGTTGTATCGGCGCTGGAGGAACTCCGGTTTGGGAGCTCCACCACGCGGGTTCGTAAGGTGGCAGTTCCTCACATCCGGGAGGAAGTTTCACCAGGGTCGTCAATACTGCGAGCGGAGCGAGGACTTCCTGCGGCGTCGCTCCACCGTGATAGCCGTTCTTTTTTCCAGCGTAGCGCAAGCGCTCCGTGATTGGCAGGATAACGCTCTCGTGGCCCGTAGCGGCGCGGATGCGTGGACCACGGAAGACGAGTTCGTCGGCCGTTGGCTTCCCATTATCCGGACGATAGCGGTCTCCTCCCTCCGCTTTGCGCAACTCCGTTTCGCGGTCGATGATGTGGCCGTGGTCACTGGCCAAAACCACTACCCGTCCGCTTTCATGCGCTGCGTGCAACAGTTGCTCCAGTGCAGGCAGAAGTGCTAGATTCCACGCAACCGCGAGCTGATCGCCCTTGAGCAAGTAATCATCGATTGCATTTACAACGACCCCGAGCAGGCGGTTTTTCGTCTGCCCAATTGCCTTCACCAACTTGTCGGGCAGCCCTGTCTCGCCGACTTCCGTGAGCTCCCCTTTGCGGAAAAGTTGCGGCAGTGCGGCTTTCGAGAGGTTCATTTGCTCACCGAGCTTCTCAAATCCGGCAACCTCGTTAAGCGTCGAATCGTATTCCAGCATTCCAGCGAACAGGGCTCGCCGGGATACGTCTGTGATGCTCGGCAGTGCAGCCAGCACCGGACGTGGCCGCGCATCTCCTCCTAAGCCGATGGAACGCCATCCGCGTTTGGTCAGAGTCGGCAACAACTCTTGAAAAACAGCGTGGCTCATTCCGTCCATGACCACAAACAAGATGGGGACATGGGAAACAAGCGGAGTGACCACTTCCTTGATCACCGATTCAATGGGCAGAACGCCGGACTCGTGGTGCCCAGCCTTGAGCGATTCGGCGAGCATTCCGGCGAACTTCCGGTCCTGCTTTTCGCGTCGAACACCGGCGGCTTCGACAATCCGGCTAAACGCCTTCGCAAGCGCAGGATTTCCATCACCGGCAAAGAGAGCGTGGCGCGCCCAATCGACGAATGAGCCTTCTTTTACATAACCGGACGAACTTTCGAGTAGATCAGCCGGATCTGTATTCTTGCCCACGTGCAGCCAGCGCAGGATTCGCAACGCCATCGTGCAGCGATTCATTCGCTCCGGCGTGAGTCCCGAAAGAAAGTGCCGCGCTACAGTGGAGAGTTGATCAGCCGCCGACGGCAAAGCGTCGCGGTTATCGAGTGCGGATGAGAACGTCTCTGCCAGCTTGCTTAGCCTGCCTTCGAGTCCACTTGGCGAGTAGTCACTAAGGACGCTGGCATGCGCAATTTGAAGTTCATCCAAAATCGTATCCACCCGATTCAGCAGTGCGCGAACAGCCGGCTCGCCCTTTGAGTGTAAGAGCTTCCGCACCGTCGAAGCTGCTGCACCAGACCAAGATTCAGCAGCGTCGCGATGAATCCTTCGTCCATCAAAAACCTTCTCCAACCGCACCGCCGCATCGCGCAAGTCAGAATCCTTTGCGTCTCGGGAATAAACAACTCCCAGCACCACCCCCATCTGTAGGAGGTCGGCACCGCGCCCATTTCGTATTGCGGCGAAGATGAAAGTTGCGGTCTTTCCAAGACACGATTCAAGCCAGCTTTCGAGATCTGCCCGGCAATCGGCGCGCACTGCTTCCAGAGCGTCGATACTTTCAGGCGCAATCGCCCAGCGAAGGAAGCTTTCGAGCCCAGGTCGAGCTTCGTCGATTCCCAGGTAGAGCCTGAGGAAGTTCCCCCACACGGTTTCCACATCAAGGATTCCATCCGGGACAGGTGCGAATCCACCCTCCGGCATTCGTTCAAGGAGGGCGCCGACGAGCCATTTATGGCTCAGTAGCTGAGGATCGAGAATACGCGCTTGAAACAGTTCAAGCAGCACCGCTTTTCCACTGAGGGGAATCAAGGTGCGTTTCGCAAAACGAATTCGAACATCACCACTCAGATTGGTTTCGTCGAGTGTGCTCAGGATGACAAGCGGTTGCCCCGCGTGGTCAAGCATCGCTTCGCGCGTTTGGAGCTCAGAACGACACTGAACGACCCGGAAGGTTTTCTCACCACACACCAATTCACCGCCCCCTTGCCAATCGCCGGGTGCATAAATACCGACGACAATTCCCCCGTTTTGCGCGCCCTCTTCGCCCAATTGTCGCAACAAGCGCAATACCTGCGCACGAACCTGAGTTGGAGTGATTGCCGGCATCCGCGTTTCTTATGCTTGCTGCGACAGAAGCCGCAGTTTGAATTTCCGACCTGTCGCGACAATTGTGAGAGTTCCTGCAGAGATGTCGATTTGCACGTCCCGATGCTTTGCAAGCTGTGCCGAGCATTCCTCAGGAAGAAATAGAACGACTTCAGTCTCATCCTTTGGGACGGGCGGCACGTTTGTTGGCACTGGTACCGGCGCTGGCGTCGGTGCGATGACCGGCGGCGCGGGCCGGGTAGCCATCGCTTTGAGAAGGCTCACTGCCCCCTTTTGCGCATCAAGCAAGCGGGATTGCAAAGGGCTGACATGCTCATCGTTGGAAATGAACTCGGATACATTTTGGAGAATCTTCGCAGCGGTCGCGGCGTGATCCCCGGTTGCCGAGTGAAGTCCATCCAGAATGTCCCAACTCATTCCTTGAAGCGCGGAGCTCACATCCCCTGCGCTACTGATACTGGTGCCGATTGCGGCAGGCGTCGAGGTGAGCGCGAACCCTCCGAACTGTTCGACCAACGTTGCGCCCTCGTGCTGCCCGATGAGTTTTAACAGCCCCGCCGCTTCGATTGCCGAATTCAGCCGCGGCGAATTCGTCGCAGCGCCACCAATGAACTCAGGCGGAATGCTGCGGATTTGCTTAATCAGCGTATCAACACCTGCGGAAGCGGAGGATGCACGTTCGCGCAAGTCCGCACAAAATCTGGCGAGATTCCCCGCATTGAGCAGTGGCGATGCGGCGAATCCGAAAATGTGCGCAGCGCGCTCCAATGCCGCTTTCCATGCGGGATTGGCCGGCAGTTTCTCTTCGCGGAGTTCGAGTTCGTTTTCGAGTTTTTCCAGCGCCGGCGTAATCGGAGTCCCGTGGAGGTAAAAAGAACGATTCGTCTGAGCCGCGAATGCCAGGATGATGAGGTTTTGCGCCTCGATAGGCAGGCCCATCGCCTTGGGCTTGTTAATCCATTCGCGTAGTCTTCCGACGGTAATCGCACTGCCCGCCTGCGCATGCTCTTTGTCGAAATGGCTTTGCCAGTCGGAACCGATCTTGAAGTGCGTTTGCCCCATTGCTCCGAGCTTCAGCGGAACCGCAACTTGATTCATCGGTGCTCGCATCGGTTGCTCAATGGCCACCCGCCCATCGTCGTTTCGCACCGCATTTTCGATCTCGGCAAGCACACGTTTAAGAGAGGCGTTTCCAAGATTCGCATTCTCATCGAATGCGGGATGCGCCGGAAATTGGAACGCCATTGCCTGTTCGATAAGCTTCACGAAGGCATCGCGCAAATTCGCGCTCACCGGTGGTCGCAGATCGAGTTCATGGTGGAGCGACTGGAATTGATCCGTCGTCTCCAGTTCGTGCGAAGTATCGAGCGATCCAACCTCCGCAGGATGTATCCCATACGCTGCTTCGAGATGCAAAATGAGACGCGACTGCAACTGCCGCCGCTGATTGTCCAGTTGTGTCCGCGCCGCAGTTTGATCCTGTGCGGAAAGATGATTCACAAACTGCCCGAACCGATCTCCGGTCAGGATGTGCTCCAGCCGCACGTAGGCCGAAAGATCGCGCTGCGCCTGTAGTCCGAAGAACGATGGAATCCACACGATCGTCCGCTGCGCTGAATTCGCATCGCGAAATTTGCGCAGCCGCGCGACATCATGCGCTGGCGTGTTTGGCGGCGTGTCGAACGGATAATCCACGATCACTTTCCATCCGTCAGTGCCGTCCGTGCGGAGCGATTCATCCATTGTCTCGCGCACGTTCGTGAAAAGCACTTCGCACATTCGCTTCGTCCCGCGCCACATGAAGGGCTGTGTCACCCACAGTTCTCCCTGATCGGCGATCTTCATCTGCGCGAACAGCAGCTCCTTGATCTTCCGCGCTCGCTCGCCCGGATTATCCACTGCGTTCGCCTTGGTCAAAATTGCCTCGGTGTCCACGTCCGAGAGCTGGATCTGAATGGTCGGGTCGCCCGCGTCGTCCGAGATTCGAATCTGCCCTATTTGCCCCGCCCACCGGCGCATTTTGTTAAGGACGATGCCAGACTCCTGTCCTGCAATCGGCGATTTAATGCTGCCGTGATTCAGCGCCGCCAACCGGCTCGCAGTCATCAGCTTCAACGACTCCACTTCCGGAGCAAGCGCGGCGAGGAGCAGGGTTTTCAAGAGCCGCGCATCCGCACGGAAAAGAGCCGAGGTCTCCGCCTGCTCGTGCGTCAATTGATGCTCCTGTTCGAGCAACGGCCTCAATCGTTGCGTCCAAAGTTTGCGCGCGTTCTCAAAGTGCGCCTTCATCACATCGTTGAAAGCCTCGTCGCCATCAGCAATCGCGTCGAACAAATCGCCCACCGGCACCAGCTCGCCAAGCTGCAAGCGGTCTTTCTGATCAACCAGCAATTGCAGCATGATCTTGAGCGCCGTGCGTTCACGTTGCAGCAGCGACGAGAGCGCAACGAGCGTCTCCACCAGTGCGGGAGTAAATGGGTAGAGCTTGCGGAAATCATCGCGATTGCTGCTCTGCGTCAGCAATACGTTCATCACAGCCTCACGGATTTTCTCCGTCTTGCTAAACTCCGCATCCATCGCAGCCCGCGCCGCTCCATCCTTCGCTTTGAGCACCCGTTTCTCCGCGATGGCCGCAAGATTCCGATCTTCCAGTTTGATTGTGGAGAATCGCGCCTCCCAAAACCGCAGGATGTCCGAAAAACCTAGCTGGAGCGACCCTGCGACGTGATCGCCGACGAGTTCGCGCAAATCCCGCTGTCGGGCAATAAAGCTGATAATCGGCGCAGGTCGGTCGGCATGTTGCGCTTCGACGAGCTTCGGCAGTTTCGTCCCTTCGCGATTCAGGAAATTGATATCCGCCGCGTGACTCGCGAGCCACAGGATCAGCTCATCGAGAAAAAGAATCAGCCCGTGATACCCGAGCATCTTCGCGTGCTGGCTGATCACCGAGAGCCCTTTATCGAGGTCGATGAATCCGTGCGCGTTCTCACGGACGTTCGTAAAATAGCGGTCCACCAAATCCCCCACCAATCGCCGATGTTCCGCCGAGTCCTGAGCAGTTGCCGCCTGCTCAAAACTTGCCACGTCCCATTTTTCAGAGATGTCCCCCCACCCGTCGCCGCCGGTTCTTCCTTCGTTCAGTTTCGCAAAAAATTGGGTATCACCGAACTGCTCGCGCAGCCGTCTGGCATCCTCCAGCAGTGCCTCGGAGCGATAGACTGCGGGAGTTGGTTTATCAGCATGGTGTTTGCGAACGTGCGCAGCGTAGCCGCCAAGAATGGCCGTCTCCATATCCTCGGCTCCGAGCATGTGATATGGAACGAGCAGAAACCTTTTCGACTCAGTCCATCCATTGTGCTTCGCGACAACCTCGCTGAGTTCCGGGATCGCGCGTGCGAGAGCATTCCGCTCCAGCAGCAAGAGCATGATCGCCATGAAGTGACTCTTTCCGCTGCCGAAACTTCCGTGCAGATATGCCGCCTTGCTCTTGTTCGATTCCAGCGACGACTTCACCAACCCCAGCGCCTCGTCAAAGCACTTTACGAGCTGCGGCGTAGGGACGTAGCTCTCCACCGTTTCCTTCGCATGGGCGGTCACACCGTCGGCGAGATTGAGCACAAAATCGCCTTTTCGGACTTGGTCAGGTAAATCGAGAAGGTCGCGGAGAAGCATGTCGGCGAGAGTTAAGCCGAGGTATCGCTTCCAACGGAAGCCCTAACTGAATCGGACGTCATCCGGGCTGGCCGGACTCCAGAAGATGGATCATCCGCCAGAGCCGATCCGCCTCACCGCGCTCCACCAGTTGTGCGGGTGTGGAGCCGTCAAAAGCCTCATTTGGAGTCAAAAACCAAGGCCCGATAGACTCCGGCTCTACCAACTGTTCCAGCGCACTCGTCAGTCGCTTCAACTCGGTGATTTTCAAAATGGCAGCACCTTTGATGGGCTTGCCTGCCGCCCAATCCGCAACGGTGCGGGTAGCGTAGGATGTCATTCGCGAAATCACCTCCCGTTTGATCGAATACTTTTTACAAAAACCCGCCACATCGAACCGGGCAATCGCCGGAGCACCCAGCGCAAACTTCTTCGCGACGGTCTGTGCAGCATTGGATGAAGCCCGGCGCAACGTGGGTCGCACACTCTTCTTTTTGGACGCTGGTTTTTTAGTCGGTAATTGCATGAGTGGAGAGTGAACCAATATTCCGAATAGCGCAAGTGCTTGTGCATGCAAATCTGCATGCGCTATTTCAAATACGCCTTGAGCTCGTTTTCCGCAAGCACCCTTACGACGCTGCCCTTCCGAATATTTCCTCGTATCACGTTCACGTTGACTCCCGGTTTACGTCGGGCGGATGGCAACTTTACGGCCTCAAAGCCTGCATCGTGCGCCGCCCTGCCAATTGCTTGGGTCAGCGCTTCGCATCCCGATTCCTGCACAGGCCACCATGCCTCTGCCAAATCCGCCAGAGTCACTTTCAGGCGTCGGCGGATATCTCTGTCGCACAGGTCGAGCACGACCGAAATCTTGAGTTCGATGCCCACGAGAATTCGGGGCTTTAGCTTCTTCGTATCGAACCCGAAGGACGCGAAATTCTGAAACGTCTCCGCAGTTGCTGTCAGCGGATCGGTGCTCGTGTAGATGACGGGAAAAGTCCCTTTCGCATTGATGCGCCCGCCGGATGCCTTTGCACCCAGTCCGTTGAGTAAATCCGTCGATTTGGCGTATTTCAGACTCGCAAACCGGAAGCCAATCCCCGCGAAAGGTTGAGCAGCATCGTTTTCGATTGCGATGCATGCGTCGGCGAGTCGATCAAAGTCAGGGTGTGCGGTCACCATCTGGAGGAGGCTTAAAATCACGCCCCGCCAAAGGCAAGCGGCATCCTGCTTCATTAAACAAATCTGGAGTTTTGTGACGCTTTCAAAATGGGCGCTAAAAAACGCTTGCCCAAAACAACCAACAACAATGAAACCACTAACCACACTCGCCCTTGCCATCTTCGCTGTTCCTGCGTTCGCGCAGCAGCCTTTGGATGGAATCACTCAGTTGCTCCAGAAAGCTTTGGAGACCGATCCCGCAAAGCAGCAACTCGCTGCACGGGAAGCTGCTGCCCTTACTTTTGCGAAGTATCCGTCTCCAAGCGATTGGGATACGGCGGTCTATCTCCCTTATCGGGTTCCCAATGAACTCCTTTCCCAGTTCGTCGGCACCAAGTTGTCCCTCGATATCGAGGGATACGGCGCTGTTTTTGTGGAAATTACAAAGGCCGAGCTTTCAGGTGAGTTTTTTCAGGCAAAAGCGGCCATCGGGCTCCGCGTGGGGACAAATCTGACGGACGATGCGGCCGAGCTCGTTTCCAGTGGACGTCTTCTATATCAGGGCTTCAAGCAAACCGATGAAAAAACGACCAGTGCGGCTTTTGCCATCGGGCTCGATGCTCCAGTCGCTTCCGCGGTCGTGAATGGCAAAACGTTCACGAATCCCGAAGCGATCAAAAAGCTCGTCGATTCCGGTGCTCTTCGCATCATCGAGGAACGGCTTCGGTTCGCGTTGCCGATGCCCGTCGAATTCAGCCAGAAGCTTCATTACAAAGGCGAATCCCTTCTCGCTACAGGCGATAAAGGATGGGTGAAAGTGGGAATCGAAGTTCCCGGTGCGACAGTCCGCCAGCGCGTCGCGGCGCTGGAGCCGGTGTTCGTTCCGTCTGGAATGTGGCTCGGCATCGACTTGGAAAACGCGACGAGTGCACCAGCACAGCCCGCCGCTATTGCGCCTGCCAAGGACGATGTCGTTCAAAAGGCTTTGGAAACATACCAAAGTCAGAGCGGTTCGGTCCCGAAAGTCTTTGTGAAAGGTGCATTCATTGCTCAGGTTTTCAACGATGTGGGTGCATTGAAAAAGGAAGAGCGCACGGCAACGGTTACGATCCTCGATCATGGCGGCAACCTTTTCGATAGCGGTGGTGATTTCTATGCGAAGGCGTGGCTCGAAAACAACGACGGCGGCGCGTCTTTGACGATTGCTCCGTCCGCAAAGTGGGATGCGAACGGCCTCACCATTGATTGCGGCTACGAGGCCTCGGCACGCGCAAACATTCATCTGCATGTCGATCCCTCGGTTGGTGGAGGGGTCGGCACCAGCGTCGGGTGCAGTGGCGGCAGCAGCGCGATTTTGTCTGCTGCACCTGCGCCGTGGCTCATAACGGGCGAAAACCCTGCAAGTCCGGGAAAGGTTCTTGCCCTTCGTCCAGACTTCAAGGGGCAGGACATCCACTTCAATGGGAAGACCGACGGCGAATTCAAATTCAAGATTCTCGGCGGCATGCAGTCCCTCAAAGTGCCGGCTTTCGGCGCACGCGCCACGGTCCCGGTTCCTCACAATATCGTCCCGAGCCTTCCTCTCCTTACGGACGCACCGCGCCCGGTGACTTTGCTTTCGGAGGTGAAATTGCCCGCTGGTGCGTCACTCAAGACGCCGCCGGAAAAGGAATTTCCTACGCATCTGGTCATCACGCCCGGGGAGCCCGTTCGCGATCCGATCGGCTACATTCTTCCGTTCCAAATTAAATTCTCAAAGTTTGCACCCGAAGAGGTGAAATCGCGGAACGATGCGGTTGCGGGACTTTTGCGCGCGGAAGCCCGCCCCGATATCAAAGTGGGGAACATTGAACTTTTCATCGGTGGCATCAGTTTGGCACCGCTTCAGCAGGTCGTGAAGCTACTCGTAGAAGGAATTCAGACGGCGGTTAAGGCCGGAAAGCAGGTCGTTCGGGAAACGGCGAAGGCGGCAGAAGATGTTGGGCGCGAAGCGAAGAAGCTGGCGGACAACGTGGAACGCGAACTTGGCACTGCGGCGAAGAACGTGGGTCGAGAGGTCGGCAAAGTTGGGAAGAACGTGGAGCGCGCAGTGGTTGGCGCTGGGAAGGACATTGCCGGCGGGGCGGCGAATGCCGTGAAAGAATTTGGCAGAGGTGTTGGTAAGGCTGCAGAAGGAGTCGGAAATGCAGGACAACAGGTTGGCCAAGCCGTAGGGAATGCGGTCCAAGGTGGCATCAATGAAGTGAAGAAACAGGAGAAGAAGGTCGAAAACTTCATTAAGAAAAACAACCCATTCAAATAGGCCCATAGGGTTTCTTTTACTCCCCAAACGCCATCTCCCGCAGCCCCTCCACCGTCGTCCCCAGCGCCCTTGCCTGTTCAGCGGCGAAGTCCGCGTAGAAGTCGCCCATGCGTTGCTGGTATCCGGGATGCAGTTCGTTGTGCCATTGCTTTAGCCAGGGGATGAGTTCGAGCAGGCCGGCGAGGAGGGGGAGGAGGCGCGGGAGGGGCCAGCCGACGGTTTCGCGCATCTCGGTGTAGTAGTTGGCGAGGGCCTGGGCTTGCTGGAGGTGATCGAAGCCGGCCCAGAGGATCACGGGCGTGGGGTCGGTGTCGCGTTCGGCGGCGGGGTAGCTGATGAAGCGCTCTTTGGGCACGTCGAGCTTGCCGCGGAGGCGCCAGTAGCTCGTCTCGGCGAAGTCGGCGCTGGTGTATTTCGGCGGGACGGGGATGGGGCCGATTTCCCGAGCCTTGCGCTCCTGCGCGAGGACGTGTTTTTCGGCGGGGGTCAAGGTGGGGGCGTCTTTCGCGGTGGGGGTGAGGGCGGAAACTTCCGCGTCGATCGCGTCCTCGCGCCGCTGGAGGTCCCACGTCTTTTCCCAATCGCGCCGTTTGCGCCGGCCGCTCTCGCGGTAGCGCTGGTGCGGGAGATACGGGACGCTCTCGGCGCGGACGAGGTCGGTGACGAGCCGCGTGAGGTCGAAATCGGGGCGGCCGGCGTGCAGTTCGGCCACGCGGAGGAAATCGGCATCGAGACGCACGCGGTCGGCGAGGCGGGCGCAGGTCGTCAGCTCGGGTTCGGGGCGGCCGGAGTCAAAAGTGCCGAAGGCACCTTCGAGGCGGTCGAGCAGCCAGGTGCGCAGGGCGCGGGCGAGCTGGGCGTCCCACGGCTCCACGTTCCAGCGGCGCTTGTATTCGGGGCGCTCGATGAGGGCGAGATCCTTGCTGGCCTCGATGGCGGCGCAGCGGCGGTGGAAGAGCGCGAGATAACCGGCTGGCCAGTCCGCAGGTGGCTCGGTGAGGCAGACCATGCCGCTCGGCGCGTGGCGCACGAACCACGTCGTCTCCGCCGCCCCGCGCGCGACGGCACGGGCGAGCAGGATTTCAAAGGTGCGTTCGCCGGGGCGCAACGGCGGGACCACGGCGTCCGGGCCGTCCATGACGGGCAGGCCGTCGGGGCCGGTGGGCGCGAGCAGGTCGTGGCCCTCGATGAGGCCGTAGGCGCGGTAGCAGGCCCAGTCGAGTTCCTCCTGAAGCGCGACCATGCGGTGAAATGTGGCGGTCCATTGCTGGCGGGCATGGTCGAGGGCTAGGCGAAGGTCCTGCGGGTCAGGTTCGGCAGCATCTGGAGCGGTGTAAATCCGCCTCCGACTCCTGTCGGCCGCGTTGTGCAGCTTGCCAGACGGGTTGTGCAGCTTGCCAGACGGGTTGTGCAGCTCGCCAGACGGGTTGTGCAGCTCACCAGATGGGTTGTGCAGCTCACCAGACGGGTTGTGCAGCTCACCAGATGGGTTGTGCAGCTCACCAGACGGGTTGTGCAGCTCACCAGATGGGTTGTGCAGCTCACCAGATGGGTTGTGCAGCTCACCAGACGGGTTGTGCAGCTCACCAGACGGGTTGTGCAGCTCACCAGACGGGTTGTGCAGCTCACCAGACGGGTTGTGCAGCTCGCCAGACGCGCTGTGCAGCCCGCCAGACGGGCCCTCTAAGGAGGAAGGAGAGGTATTTCTCTCTGTAAACCGAGATAGCACGGCGTCGGGGGCGAAGCGCTGGAGTGCCAGCGCCAGCCGGTCGAGTTCCCGCGCCAGCGCCAGCGGCTTTTCTTTGGGAAGGGGGAAGTCCGTGAGTTGACCAGCGTTGAAAGTAAGTCGGCCTTCCCAGGGCTCGTTCTGGATGCCTCGGCCGATACCGCTTCCTCCTTTCGGAGAACAAACCTGACGCAGCCAAAAACACGACACTGAGCTATTCAACACACCCAATAGTTCGAGATGATCGGCCACGTCCGAACGCTCGCTAAGCTTTATGATCGGCGCTGTGCGGTTGAAGACGCCGCAGCCTCTTTCCAAGACGAAGTGATTGTGCGTTGCGACGAAAGGAAAGGTCAACGTGAGCGGCGGCTCAAGACGTTCCATAGCGATTTGGTGCCACTCCCACCACGGTCTCCCTTCTTCAAAGTAGGTAAGCCTCGAGAATGTCGCGCGGAGTCCGAGGACTGTCCTGAACAGCCATAGCCAGCGGTAGAACAGTCCCAGCGAATCAAGTGAGGCGAGCCCCTCGGCGGTATAAGGAACGAATGAGGAATCCGTCGGTCCGATGTTCCAGTGGCGCACCTGTTCCCCGGAAACGAATGGACGGCAGAACTCACTGGGCAGTCCGGCGCGACGATAAGCGTCACTCGGGCCTACAAAGATTTCGTCGGCGTTCGTCATTCCGAAAACCCCAATCAATTCAACGACTGAACTAAGCGTGGTCGTTCCGATCTCGTCTAATCGGTCCTTCATTTCCGACGCTCCGCCGCCACCGATGCTCCACGGATGGCGATGAAACTTTATCCTCTCCATGTCGGCTGCGCTCACCCATTCGCTCTCGGTGCCGGGTTCGTCCACTTGCCGCAGAATGGCTTGCCAGACAAAGCCCTGCGCCGGGTTTTCCGGGGCCGCCGGCTCGCCTGAAATGCCGAACACCGCGCGAATCGTCGCCGCGACAGGCGGCTGATTTTTCCCGAAAATAACGACGGTCGGCGTCCCGTGGCCGGGGATGTATGCACCAGCGGTGTCGAGGACGTGCGTGACATCCCAGCGCGGTAGGAATTGCTCGACGAGCTTCTCACCAAACTGCGCTTTCATGAACGAGTTCGCGGTAATCATGCCGATGTAGCCGGCGCGCGTTTTCTGCCGCGGGTCGCCCGGCTCGGCGAGCGTCCAGAAGCGCTCGAAGAAGGGGACGGCGAGCGAGTATTTGCCGCTGCACGAGGGCCAGAGCTGGCGGTAGCGCTCGTTGAGGGCTTTGTCTTTGACGGTGATGTAGGGCGGATTGCCGACGACGGCGTGGTAGCGGCGGCCGAGGATGACGCGGAGCTGCGCGGCGTCCTCGGTCTCGAAGACGCTGTCGAAGGAGTGGTCAAACGCGGGGTCGCCGGCGAAGGAGGTCTGCACGGAGCCGCCGGCGCCGTGGAGGAGCGAGTCGCCGACGCCGATGTGGATGTGTTCCTCGAAGTGCGGCGCATCTTTCAACCGGAGAATCCGCCCGTCCGGCCCGGACCCGCAGGCGTGGAGCGCGGCGATGAGGAGACGGAAGCGGGCGATGGCGGCGGCAAAGGGGTTCAGGTCCACGCCGGCGACGGCATCGAGGGCGCGCTGGACGAGGACGCGGGGGTTCGTGCCCGGCTCGGCCTGCTGCCAGCGGGCGAAGAGGCGGGCAAAGCCGCCGAGGAGGAAGTGGCCGGAGCCGCAGGTGGGGTCGATCATGCGCACTTCGCGGAGGCCGAAGTCGCGGAGGGCGGGTTCGAGGGTGCGGTCGAGGATGAATTCCTCGACGAAGACGGGGGTCTGGAGGAGGGCGAAGCGTTTGCGGGCGTCTTCGGAGAGGTCCTGGTAGAGGTCGCCGAGGAAGCGGGTGGCGAGCTGCGGGTCGGTGAAGTCGAAGCGGAGCGCGCCGGTGTCGGGGTCGGTGGCGTGCCAGAGGGAGAGGATCTCCGCGCCGGCATCGCCGCCGGGGGCGAGGAGCCAGAGGGGATTGTGCTCGGCGCGGAAGAAGTCGCGCAGGCCGGGCAGGCGCGCGGCTTCGCGGAAGCAGTGGGTGAGGTAATCGGTATCCGAGAGGTGCCCGTGCCCCGGCTGCCGGAAGTAGAGGGTGCGGGCATCGAGCGCGAGCTTCCCGCGGTCCCCCACCCCGGCGAGCCACGGGGTCTCGACGAGGTGATTGTCTTCGAGAAAGCGCAGGAACACGCAGCCGAGCAGCCAGGCGGCGCCCACCTGGGTGACGGTCTCATCGAGCCACGCGCTCCAGGTGGCGGCGGTGCGCTGCTTTTTGCGGGCGTCTTCGTAGAGAGCGGTCAGGTGCGCCTTCGCGGCGGAATCGCTCTCCGCAACGGTGCGGAGGTCCTTTTCGAGCTTGGTGAGCTGGCGCTTGAGCGTGGGAAGCAGTTGATCGGAAATCATTCGGTAATTGGGCGATGAAAGCGGGGTGCGGGAATGGTGGCGAGATATTCGAGTGAGGTTGAGCCGTGGCGTCACTTTTTGGGGAGAATCCGTGAATTTAGAAATGCCATTTCCGTGGTCTAAGCTAATGACCGTAACCTCAAAACAGCCCAACAATGATCAACAACGATAATCTCACGCCCCGAGCGAGGCGCGAACTGCGCAAATTCTTCCCAACAGCCTACTGGGCCATCGGAGGCCTGTGTTTTTACTGGGCCACGGTCATCATTACCGGGCTGCTCCGCCCGGAGCAGGAACTGGAACTGCCAATCATCGGGAAATGCGGGAGCGGCGAGGCGATCATTTTTACGCTCACCTTTTTGTGGCCGGTGCTGCTCATCGGGCACTTGCTGGTGTTTGGCTATCAAGGCGTGGTAGCGCAAGGCGAGGCAGCAAAAGGTTCGCTTTCCGCGCAATTCCCCGGCGTCCTCGGCGACCAGGAAATCCCAAAGCCGCTGCGAGCAGTGCGCGTCGTGCTGTTTGTGATTTTCATCGTGTGGCCGACGGTGGTTTACGCAACGCTGGCCGTGCGGTCGTTCACGCATATGGGAATCGCGCTAAAGGTGGGCGACCAAGTGCCGGTCTGGAAAAACGAGCCGTTCAAGGACGGGAAAGAAAACTACGTGTGGCACCGTGGCTGGTCGGCCCTGATCGGCGGACTGGAACTGCCGAAGGAGTTCCCGAAAGATAGCAAACCCGACTGGCGCTGGCTGCACTGGCGGGACGCAAAGCCCGTGGAAGCGGACCCGAACACCAACAAGAAGGCGGAACTCGTGGATGCAGCAGGAACACCGATCGAGCTAATGCTCGATGCAAAGGGCAACCCTGTTCCCCTTCTCCGCAAAGACGGAGCTGCAAAGGAAGAAAAGAAGGAGCCACGCGAGAACATCGTAATGAAGCCGAAGCACTGGCCGACAGCCGTGCCGTTCTGGCAGCCATTGTGGAATGTGGTGTCGATGCTCGGCTTTTGCGGGTCGGTGATTTTGTTGAGCGTCAACGCGTTCCGCCGTCGGAAGAGCTAATCGAATCGAATGAAAACACGGTTTCACACAGCGGGTCGGGTTTCGCTTATACTGCTCATCGTCATCGTGGCGCTCGTGGCCGCTGGCGCGTGGTATTTCCGCGAAGCGGGAGCCAGCAATACGATGCGTGCGGATCTCGAACGGGAACTTTCGCAAGCAGCAGCAGCAAGCCGGGCCAATGCGGCAAAAGCATTGACGGCTGCTGAACCTGAACGAGGTAAACTGGCGGCGATGGCGATTTCCAAGGAGGTCTTTTCGGCGGCGCTGAAAACCGCCGAGGGGATCTCGTTCACGGAACCTGCAACGCAGCTCGGCGTGAAAATAGAGAAGGTGACGGCGGACTTTGGGCTGGCATTTCCAAAGGTGAAAGCCGTTCTGCGGGGCAGTTGGCAGGGGCAGTCGGTGGACTTCGAGGCTGAAGGCGTGTTGAAGCACGAACTTGGTGCGAGTGGCGTGAAGCTGAAATTTGTGGTGCTCGGAGTGGCACCGAAATTGGCGCTACCCTCGGGCCTGAAAGCGATCACGAGCGCACAACTCACGAAGAAATTGAACGATTTGATCCCGCCCTTCGATGCGCCTCTCCCCGGTTCGCTGGAGTTCGCTCCAGAAGTGAAACCTATCGAAGACTTCTGGGTGAATGTGCTGAGCGGGAAGGTGAAGCTGCATATCGCTGTGCCTGCGCTTCCTCCGCTGAAGGTGAACTGGCAGCCGGTGGCGGTGTTTTTTGATGAATCGGGACTGCGAGTGCTAGCGCGGGTTTCGACGAGCGGTCCGCTGCCGCTTCCGGCTGCGGATACTGCGCCGACTCCAAGTGGCGTTCCTTCGGATGACGAACTCCGGGCGCAATTCGCCAAATGGCCGGGGCTTCGCGAAGGGCAGTCCTACTCGGTATCGGTGCCGTCAAATGCGCTGACGAGCACGATTCAAACGCTCGCTCTGCCCACCGTAAAAGTGGACAGCGTGGGCACTGAGGGGAACTTGATGGAGAAGACTGGAGGGTTGCCGTTTGGCAATGGCTTCAAAGCCTGGCTGGAGGGGCCGGACCGTCTCAATGTAACGGGCGTGATCCAGTCACTCGCCCCGACATGGCGTGCTGCGGATGGAGCTAACCCTGGGGGATTGGCGGTGACTGGAAATGTAAAGGTGGATGGCAACGTGCAGATTCATGTGCATGGAAACGCACCGCAAATCACAAAGCGGGTTTTCGGAATAAAAGTTATCGACGTGAAAGCGGGCGGAGGAGCGGGCTCGAGTATCGGAGCCAAGGCCAATGCCGAATCGCCGATCACCGCATTTCTTGCATACCGAGCGGCGGAGAAAGCATTCGTGCTCCAGATCGAAAGCCCCGCAAAGGTCTTTGCGAAGGTGGACATCGGTGGAGTTCCAGACGACTTGGAACGGGCACTCAAAGCTGGCTTCGACGTGCCGCTGCCTGCGGGCAAAGATTTGTATCGCGTGAAGCTGCCTGCACTGATCTCCGAAGCTCTGAAGGTGACGATGCCACCCAATTTTGAGCCTGCGACGAAGACGGTGAAGCTGGAGATCGAGACGCCGAGCGTGGAACTCACGGCTGACGCGCTGGTCATCTCAGGGAAGGTGAAACTGCCGGATTGAGCAGTAGCGACGGTTCGGCATTGCGTCGGACGACGGCGGCGGGTTTTATGACTCCCTGACCTATGCCGATGTCACCAACAAGATGGCACGCGATTTCCAAGTCGCAGTTCCCTTGGGAACAGGAGGCGCTGGAGTTTCTCCGCGCCCGGCTGCCGGACTGTGATCCTTACCTAGCTTGGGCAAATTTTGAGTTCATCGCGGACAATGGCTCGGTGAACGAGGTGGATGTGCTCGTGGTGACAAAGATGGGCGCTTTTCTGGTGGAGATAAAGAGCCGCCCCGGCGAACTCAACGGCGATGCGGGTCTGTGGACCTGGACGCAGGATGGGAAAAAATACACTTACGACAACCCGCTGCTGCTGACGAATCGGAAGGCCAAAAAACTGAAGTCGTTGCTCCAGAATCAAAGCGCATTCAAAGGCAAACAGTGCCCGTGGATCGAGCCGCTGGTCTTTCTTTCAGCGCCGGATTTACAATCGAGGCTGACAGGAAATGCGGCACAGCGGGTGTGTTTTCGTGACCCGGAGAAAGGCGTCGCACCTGCGGCACGTCCGGGAATCGTCCGCGCGATGACGCATCGGGAGTGCCCCGGATTGCAGGCAGCCGGGCACTTTGAAATCGACCGTCCCACGGCTCAGGCTTTTGCACGGGCGCTTCAGCAGGCGGGTATCCGCGAATCGCGCTCCAGTCGGCGTGTGGGCGATTACGAACTGGCAGAGCTGCTTTTCGAGAGCCCGACCGGCGTGTATCAGGACTGGCTGGCGAAGCATTCGAAGCAAGGCAGCAAACGGCTCGTGCGCATCTACCTCACGGCAAAACAGGCATCCGCAGAGGATCGCGATATCGTGGCGCGTGCGGCTGACCGTGAATATCGGCTGATGGAGGCGCTGGAGCATCCGGGGATTTTGAGGGTGGAGGATTCCACCGAAAGTGAGCTGGGACCGGCGCTTCGATTCCGATTCCCCGCCGACGCAGTAAGGCTCGACCTGTTCATCGAGCAGGAAGGAACACGACTGAATGCGGGAACGCGGGTGACGCTTCTCCGGAAAATCGCCGAAGCGGTGCAATATGCACACGGGAAGCGAACCTTTCATCGTGCGCTCAGCCCGCAGAGCATTTTGGTGAGGCAGGATGGTGACGGAGTTCACGTGCTCATTCACAACTGGATGACCGGGGATCGCGTGTCCGGGTCGAGCAATTCGACACGTGTGAACGCGACGCTGCACGCAAGCCAGTTTGTGGATGATAAGTCGGCGGTCTATCTCGCGCCCGAGGCACTCCATCGACCGGAGGAATCCGGCGCGATGGCCGACGTGTTCTCGCTCGGCACGCTTGCTTGGCTCCTTTTTACCGGACGACCTCCGGCGGAAAACGTGCTCGAACTGCACGAAAAACTCGCGCGACCAAGCGGTCTCGATCCGGCGGAGGTATTGAACGGCGCTAGTGCAGGATTGCGCGAACTGGTGCAGGAAGCATCGGCCGCTGAAGTGCCGCTGCGGTGCGACTTGGATCGCTTCTTTACGCTGCTCACGAAACTCGAGGAGGACATCACCTCTCCGCCCGAGCCCGTAGGCACAGTGAGTCCGCTCGACGCAAAAAAAGGCGACTTACTGTCGGGTGGTTACGAGGTAATCCAACGCCTCGGATCCGGCTCCAACTCGCTCGTGTTTCTGGTAAAAAAGGGGGCGAGCGAACTCGTGCTGAAGCTCTCCACGAAGCCGGAGCACAACGACCGAATTGGCCGGGAGTTCCAGACCGTCAAGAAACTAGAGCATCCTCAGATCATTCGTGTGTATGAGACGGTGGAGATGAACGGGCTCGCGGGCTTCACGATGGATCGGGCGGGAAATGAGACCCTCGCGCAACGCCTGCGAAAGGAAGGACCGCTGAGCATCGACTTCCTCGAACGATTCGGGGAGGACCTGCTCGATCTCGTGAAGTTTCTGGAGGACAAAGGCGTCCCGCATCGCGATCTGAAGCCTGACAATCTGGGTGTGGGCGAAGTGGTCAGCAAGCGGCGGCTGCGTCTCCTGCTCTTCGACTTCTCCTTGTCTCACAGCTCACCGGAGAACGTGCACGTGGGCACACGCGACTATCTCGATCCGTTCCTGAAACAACGTCCCGCGAAACGCTGGGACATTCACGCAGAACGTTATGCTGCGGCGGTGACACTGCACGAGATGGCGACCGGGCTCCTGCCGAAATGGGGAGACGGACAGACCGCGCCGGAATTTACCAAGGGCGAGATCGTTCTGGCACCTGACCGCTTTGATCCAAGTCTGCGCGATAAGATGATCGCGTTTTTCACCCAGGCGCTGCACCGGGATTTCCGCAAGCGCTTTGACACGATCGACGAAATGCGTCGCGCGTGGACCAAGGCGTTTAGCGACATCGACGAACCGAAGCCGGAGTCGAGTCACGGCGAGATTAACCGTGCTGAGGTGCTGAAGACCGCCACCCCCGGAATGCAACTGGTGCTGCTTGGACTTAAAGCGCGTGCGGCCAATGCAGTGGAGAGGATCAATGTTCACACGATTCGCGACTTCCTGCGCTACCCGCTACGGCGACTCTACCGGATGCGAGGAGTCGGGCATCAGACGAGCCGGGAATTGGTGGAGCTTTACCACGATCTGCGAGCGCGCTTTCCAGACGAGGAAGACGCGCTGGCCGGCACGCTCAAGGCCGTGGAAGGCGACGATGAATCTGCCGAAAGTGTGGACATCATCGCCCGCCAGGTCGCGCTCGCTGTTTCGAAGCGCGGAGCTGAGGAGCGTGCGATTCTCGAATCGTTCCTCGGTCTCGGGGACGGCGACAGCTCGGCTGCTTGGCCCAGCCAGACAGAACTCGCGAAGGAACGGAAGGTGTCCCGCCAGCGTATCGGTCAGGCAATTACAAAGGCGCGGGATGGATGGTATCGCCATGAAGCGCTCGCCAGCTTGCGCTCTACCATCGACGAACTGCTTTGTGCGAGTGGTGGCGTGATGACCCATGGCGAACTGATTCAGGCACTGCTTGCTACGCGAGGCTCCATGCTCGACGAACCGCAGCGCACGCGCACGGCGTCGGTCATCACACGCGCTGCTGTGGAAGCAGAGCTCCGGGAATCGGAGCCAGCCTTTTGCGAATATCGGCGAGAGAATGGGATACTCATCGCAAAGGCTCCGGCGCTCTGTGACTACGCGAAGGCACTCGGCAAAGCGGCCGATGCACTGGCCAAAGAAGATCCGATTCCGACGCCTGTCCGCTCGCTCGATGCGCTTCGGGCCGTGGAACTACCGGGTTCGTTACCCGAGGGAATTGCGCCATTTAGCGACAATCGACTGCTCCAGTTTGCTGCGTCCGTTTCCTCGACGGCTGCCGTTTCGAGTTCGCTCGAAATTTACCCGCGGGGGCTCGATCCCCTGCGGGCATTGCGCTGCGCCCGCCATTCACTATTCGCCGCCGGAGACCTGCGACTCGACGATATTCAGAGCCGCGTGAGTGCCCGCTATCCGGAGGCAGCGCTGCTACCGCCCCGCCCGAAGATCGATGAATTGATCCGGGAGGTTCGCCCGGATCTTTTCTGGAACGATAAGACAGACAGCTACACCAGTTCCGCGCGCGACTCGCTGACGATCAACACGTCTGGACGCACACACACAGTCGAAACCGCGTCCCGCCCGGAGGCCATCTTCGTGCCGGGTGAACCGAAGGCCCACCTGCTCTCACGACGGCTGAAACGTGCCGAGAAGGAAGGCGCATTTCTCGCCCTGACAGTCCCTCGAAAGCACTACGCCGATGCAGAAGCAGCACTACTCTCACGTTTCAAGATAGAGCGATGCGATCTCGACGCTGTTTTCCTTAACGCGATGCGTGCAGAGGCAACTAAACGCGGCGTGAACTGGGAACTCGTTCTCCTGGCGGACGCGGCACAACCGGATTCCGCAGAATGGCGGAAACTCATGATCCTTCTCGACCACTGCCAGCCAGCCATCGAAACGGAGCTTCTCAGGCCACGTGGCTCGACCCGACTGGTTGTTCACGCGGGCTTGCTCGCACGCTATGGCCGCATTCCACTGCTCACGAGAATCAGCCAGCGCGTGGGCCACAAAGACGGCCCACACGGGCTCTGGCTGCTTCTACCAGCCGATGGACTAAGTCCGCTTCCCACTATCGAGGGCGAGGCCGTCCCGGTCATAACGACCAACGAACACGCGGAACTGACTCAGGAGTGGATCTTCGCGAAGGCCTAGCTATGCCGCGCCGGCCAATCTCAGGCTGCTCTCTTGCACAACGATTTCGGCGTGCGTAAATCGCTCATTGTCCATCACCGCTGATGCCACCGCATCGCGCACATGCTTTTCAATGACATCGCGGAGTGGGCGGGCTCCGAGGTGGGGGTGGAAGCCGCGCTGGATGAGGAAGGGGAGGACTTCGGGGGCGGCGTTGAGGTGGATGCCTTTTTCGGCAAGGAAGGCGAATTCGGCAGCGAGCATGGACTCGGCGATTTCGAGTTGCACTTCATAGGGAAGGCGGTTGAAGACGAGTTTCTCGGTGATTCGGGCGAAGAGTTCGGGGCGGAATGTGCGCGAGGCGCGGCTGAGGACGTGGCGCTCCATCGTGGCGAATGGGGCATGTTGGAGTTGCATCACTTCGGCGGCTCCGAGGTTGGACGTGAGGACAATGTAGAAGTTGGAGAGGTCGAGCGTTTCACCTGTGGCGAGTGTGATGCGGGCGGCGTCTAAGATTTGCAGTAGGATGTCGAGGATGCGCGGGTGAGCCTTTTCGCTTTCATCGAAAAGGATGGTGCCTTTGCGCAGGCGCTTCACGGCTTGGCCGAGCGTTCCTTCTTCGCCTTGCTTTCCGCCGAGCAGGACGGCGAGGCGGTCCTGAGTTTGATATTCGGACATGTCAAAGCGGAGCAGGTTATCCGCGCCGAAAACGCAGCGCGTGAATGCGAGTGCGAGTTCCGTTTTCCCTACGCCGGTGGGGCCAAGGAAAAGGAAACTGCCGCGCGGGCGATTGTTTTTCGTGAAGCCGAGTTCGCCCCGCTGGAGGACGGATGCGACTCGCGGGATGATGTGGTTTTGTCCGCGGATGACACTGCGCAAATGAGGTTCGAGGGTGTTGAGTTGTGCGATCAGTTCGGGCGAAATTTCGTGTGAATTCATAGGCGCGCAGCGTGTCACGGCGTGCGGCGCACGATGCTCCCGCTCGGGCGCAGGGTGGGTGCGGAATGCGGCTACAACTCGCCGCGTTATGAAAACACTCTTATTCAATCCACACATCACACCACTTATCGCTCAAGCCGCCGGCGGACTCGCCGAAGGCGCGAGCAAGGCGATGGGCATCGTCATGCTCTTCGGCTTCATCTTCGGCACGGTCGCGGTGATCGGCGGCGGCTTCGCCATCCGGCGCGGCGATGCCGATGCGGGGAAAATGTCCATCATTGGCGGGCTCATCATCGCCGGTGCGCCGGTCATCGTGAAAGCGTTGTTCACCGCGTTCGGACTTGGCGGTTCCACTGTGGAT
>JANMGP010000048.1:0-80424 GCA_031374705.1 Verrucomicrobiaceae bacterium
CGCGCCCGCCGACCTGCCCATCCTCGTCGAGGGCTTTTTCGCCAGGCGCCTGATCGCCCAGCGCAAAGCCAGCCCGCACACCGTCGCCTCCTACCGCGACACCTTCCGGCTGCTGCTCGGCTTCGCCGCGAAAGAACTCAAACGCGCGCCTTCCAAACTCACCCTCGCCGACCTGAACGCCCCCGTGGTGGCCTCGTTCCTCGATCACCTCGAGAAGACACGGGCCAACGGCGCGCGCAGCCGCAACCAGCGACTCGCGGCCATCCGCTCGTTCTTCCGCTACGCCGCCCTCGAAGCGCCCGAGCACTCCGCGCTCATTGCGCGGGCACTCGCCATCCCGAGCAAGCGCCACACGCGTCCACTCATCGACTTCCTGACCCGGCCGGAACTCGAAGCCCTGATCTCCGCACCCGACCGGGCCACCTGGATCGGACGGCGCGATCACGCACTCCTGCTCACCGCATTGCAGACCGGACTGCGCCTCTCCGAGATCACCAGCCTGCAGACGCGGGATGTCGCATTCGGCGCGGGCGCCCATGTCCGCTGCATCGGCAAAGGCCGCAAGGAGCGCTGCACCCCGCTGGTCAAATCCACGGCCGCGGTCCTCGGCGCATGGATCAGCGAGCAAGGCGGCGACCCATCCGCGTTCCTCTTTCCCAGCGCGCGCGGCGGGCGCCTGAGCGCCGACGCCGTCCAGCATCTCGTGCGCAAACATGCCGAAAGCGCCAGCAAGACATGCCCCTCGCTGGCCGGCAAGCACGTGACCCCGCATGTGCTTCGCCACACCGCCGCGATGGAACTGCTGCAAGCCGGCGTGGACTCCACAATGATCGCCCTCTGGCTCGGCCACGAATCGGTCGAGACCACGCAGATCTATCTGGATGCGAACCTCGCGATCAAAGAGGAGATCCTGGCGAAAACGCGACCAATCCAAAGCGCCCCTCACCGCTACCAACCCGACGATCGGCTCATGGCCTTCCTCAGAAACCTGTGAGGAAACCACGCCGGATTATGCCGCGTGGATCAAGCCGCCCTCAGAGCAAGCGTCCGCCGGAGTCGGCATAATCCGGCATGCGGCATAATGCCACTGCCCTGCGTGTGCCAGAAGACGCCCAGCTTGCCTTCCAGTTCCTTGCGCCGCAGGAAGCGCTCGTAGGCACGATTCACGCCGATGAACTGATGGTTCTGCGCGATGATCTTACTCTTACCGCGGTGGTAAAGGATGAAGTTCTCGCAGTAGTCCAGCAGGCGTTCCGGCTTCAGCAGCCCCTCGACGACGCGCTCCACGCTCGTGCATTTCTCGCGGATTTCTGCACGGTCGATCTTCTCTTTTTCATCGTCCACCCGGAGCCATTGGAAAAAGTGCTCCCAGTCCGCCGTCACGCTGCCCACCCGTGTCTCCAGCGCATTGGAAAGCACGCAGAAGGCGTTGCAGTGAAAAAGTTGCGGAATCTCGGCCCGGTAGTTCGTGAGGTTGTCGTCGTAGGCATTGCGCACGCTCACGTTGCTGTTCTTCAGCTCAATGAAGACCAGCGGCAGCCCGTTCACATACAACAGAACATCCGGGCGGCGGAATCCCAGCGAGCCTTGAATCCAAAGCTGCGTCACCGCCAGATACTCGTTCTTCGTGGAGTCGGTAAAATCAATCACCTTCACCCGCCCATGCTCCCGGCGACCGTTCGCATCGTCATACTCCACGGGGATTCCGTCGCGGATGAGGTGATACACTTCCTCGTTCGCAGCGATGAGCGACATCGCCAGCCGTCGGTCCGTTAGCCGTTCCAGCGCATCCTCGATGGCCTTCGCCGGGATGTCCGGGTTCAGCCGCACGGCGGCTTCGCGCACGCGGTCCACGAGAATGACATCGCGCTTGTTCGTTCGATTGGAGCCGTCGTTCAAATCCTCGCGCTCTCCCGTGTGGCAGTTTAGGACTTCAAAGCCGTGCAGAAATTGAAGCTTCTGTATCAGCCCTTGCTCGATTTGATCCTCGGAGATGAAATTAGGCATGGGGGAATCACCACAACAGCGGGATGCCATAGTCGGCAAACGCCGGATCGCACGTAACCATCGTCAACCCTTCTTCCATCGCTTGCGCAATCAGAATCCGGTCGAACGGATCGCGGTGATGCAAGGGCAGCGCGATCAGCCGATGCAAATGAGCATGACGGATTGGCAGGATATGAAAGCCCTCCGCCTCCAGTCGGGCAGGAAACAGCGCCGCATACGGCACCGGCAGGCTCAGCTTGCCGAGAGATTGCTTGATACCCGCTTCCCACGCTGTGGCATCGCTCACGTAGCTGCGGTTCCCGGCATCGCTGATCGCCGCCCGTGCCTGCCTGCTCAAGCGGGCATCGTCTTCGAGAAACCAAATCAGCGCGTGCGTATCCAGCAGCAGATTCATTCCATGTATTCTTTGAAGTCCTCCAAAGGCTCATCGAAGTCGGGAGCCATCCAGAAGCCCTTCACACAGCCCGGCCGGGGAGTATTCCGCGACGCACCCGCTATCGGCTCCAGTTCCGCTCGGACCCGGATGCTTTGATGTCGCCACGCTTCTGGCAGCGGCAGGTGCAGAGTGCCGTCGGCGTCCGGTTCTAAAATCACGGTAATCGTGCTCATAGGCCAATTATGCCCGCTTTCCCGGTATCCGTAAAGGCTCCTTCCGCCATCCCCGGCGGGAACTGGATGTCAAGATGCTCCACCGAGAGCTTGCCGGAGATCAGGCGCGGGAGGAGGAGGTCGCGGGTGTTCGTCAGCTTTTCGTTTGCGCGGAGAAGATTTTCGATGATTGGAACCTTGAAACGCCCGTGTGCTGGATGTTGAAGACTCCCATGTAGCCAGCACGATAAAGCGCCTGAAGAAGGTAATAGAGGAAGGTAGAGTTGTATTCAGCCTTCAGCCGCAGATGGCGGCAAAAGCTGGCACACAACACAGGGTTCTCCGTATGTGATTTAAAGAAACTCCTGCGAACCAATGCGCTGCGTCCGGTGGTCTGCGTGGCAGTGCCACCAGCCATTTCAAATATGACATCTCCCGGCTGAAGGCGCTTTCGGTTCATCAAATGATCGGGAATCCAGCGCACCGGTAATTCATTTGCGGGATCGTTCAATCGGACAAAGTCCGTGCCACGTATCATGCAGCAAGCCGTGTGTGACCCGGCTGCTTCCCCAACTCCCCACTCACCATCCTTGCTATCAGCGAGAATGTCTTCAAACGGCACTTGATCCCATTCAGGCGCGGTCATGAATTTAGCAGTTTGAGATTCCGAGTAATCACGTTCCTCAATTCATCACTGGTGGTATTCAAGGCTTCTAGCTCGCCCTGAATCGAAACTACCTCCTCCAAAAACTCATCCTCCGTCTTCCCATCCTCCTCGATGACCACGCCAACATAGCGGCCCGGATTGAGGGAGTAGTCCTGCTCCGCGACCTCTGCCGGGCTGGCGAGCTTGCAGAGGCCGGTGACGTCCTCGTATTCCGCCTTCGGGAAGCGCTCCTGCAACCAGTGGATGTGCTGGTAGTAGAGTTCGGCGCTTTTCACCTCGGCGTGCAGCTCCTCCAGCGCGGTTTTGAGCGCCTTGGTCTTGCGGTCGGTGCTGCCGCGTTTGCCTTCCTGTTTGGCCTGCTCGGCCTGCTGCTTCTCATGCTGGCGCACGATCTTGTCGAGCTGCTTCAGCCCCTCGTGCAGCGCGGTGAAGAAAGGATCGAACGCTTCGCGGAGCTGATGCTGGGCTTTGTTCAAGGATGCAGTCTGAATCGTGAAGGAGGTGGAAACTGCGACCTTGCGGTAGTCGTCGAAACGGGCTTGCAGCTTGTCCAGGCCCTTCCATTGCTTCACCAGCGCCTTCACAGCTTCCTTGCCTGCGCCGTCATCGAGCACCTCCAGCAACTGCTCGGAGACGGGCTCGACCTTGGTCTTGTTTTCCACCAGCCGCTCCATGCCCGCCGCGAAGTAGCGGTCCACGAGCTGGACGAACCGGTCCCGCCGCCCTTTGTGGAGCTGGCTGATGATGGCGATGTTTTGCACCTGCTCCTCCGAGAATTCGCGGTGGGCGCGGTTGATCTGGATGAAGATGTTCCGGGCATCAATGAAGAGGATTTTGTCGTCCGTCTTGCCCTTATCGAAGAACCACAGAGTGTGACGGTGTAGAACATGTTCGAGGGCAGCGTGAGCATCCCGTAGATGAGGTTTTCCTCGATGAGCTTGCGGCGAATCTCGGCCTCGGAATGGCGGGCGTCGGAGGCGGAGTTGGCCATGACGAGCGCGGCGCGGCCCTTGGGCTTCAGCGAGGTGGCGAAGAGATTGATCCAAAGGTAATTCCCATTCGGCACGGTCTCCTTGCCCGCGTCGGCCTTCTTGAGCTCGATTTGTTGCGAGGGATGCCGTAGGTGTTGAAGCGCCGGTCTTTCTCCACGCCGCTGAGGCTGACTTCGTCCACGTTGAACGGCGGATTGGCCAGCACGTAGTCGAACGCGCCGAAGCTGGAGTGTGGATCGTCGTAGTAGGTGTTGCCCTGCTTTACCTCCCCACGCAGGCCGTTCACTGCGAGGTTCATCTTGGCGAGATTCACCGTCTCCAGCGTCTTCTCCTGCCCATAAACGAACACGCCGCTATCGGAATCCTTCAACTCCTCCCTGTGCTGCTCGATGAAGTGGGCCGACTGCACAAACATGCCGCCAGAACCGCAGGCCGGATCGAAGACTTTCCCGCCATGTGGCTCGATAATCTCGACCATAACGCGGACGACGGAGCGCGGAGTGAAGAACTCTCCGCCCTTCTGCCCTTCGCTCCGGGCAAACGCGCCGAGGAAGTATTCATAGATCTGCCCGAAGAGGTCGCCCGTGAAGTCCGCCGGGATATCGGCGAAGTTTTTCAGGAGCTGATTCGGGATGTCCTTGGTCTTGGGATCGCGGGTGAGGCGGAAATATTCGTCCTTGGGCAGCACGCCATCGAGTTCCGGCTTGTATTGCTCGATAGCCTTCATGGCCTCTTTGATCGCCTTGGCGATGTCGTCGGAGGTCTTGAGCTTCAGCAGGTAGTCGTAGCGGGCATGAGGCGGCAGGTAGAACCCGCACTTCTCAATCGCAATCTCCGGAAGGGACTTCTCCAGCCGCGTGCCCTTCTTTTTCTCAAACTCGGCCTGAATCGCAGCCTCGTGGCGGCGGTAGTTGTTATCGGCAAATTTGAGGAAGATCAACCCGAGGACGGGAATGGAATACTCGCTGGCCTTGAGGTCGGAGTTCGCCCGGAGATTGTCCGCCGCGCTCCAGAGCTGGTCTTCGAGTTGTTTGAGTTGGTCGCGGGTCATTGAAAAGAATGGGCTTTCGGCAGGAACAGTCGGAACGTCGCTACCGCATTGTCTGTCTTGAGTGTAGATTATGTAGGCGTCGCACGAGCGGTCTAAGGCTGCCGACTCGTGATGGCAAGGCAGACGGTCGATTTACCGCTCTGAGCGCCGAACTGTTTGCTGGGAACGTGGGAGCCCCGTTTCATTTGCGCGGAGAAGAGCAGGTTTTCGCGCGGCTGCGTGGTTCGCGGGAATAGCCTCGCCACGTCCGCGAGCGGGCAGATATCTCCGTATTCATCGCACTATGAAATACCTCAGCACACTCCTCATCGCCGCCGCGCTTCTGTCGCGGGCTTGGGCGCAGACGACGCCCACGAAGGCCGACATCCCGTACGTCGTGAATGGTCACGAGCGGCAGGTTCTCGACGTTTATGCGCCGCCGAATGCGAAGGATCTTCCGGTGGTCTTTTGGATTAACGGTGGCGGCTGGGTGACTGGCGATAAGAGCGAGGTGAAGCTGAAGCCGCAGTGGTTCATGGACAAAGGATTTGTGGTCGTCTCCACGAACTACCGGTTGCTGCCCGATGTGGAAATGGGCGCACTCATTCGCGATGTGGCGAAATCATTTGCGTGGGTTCAAAAGAACATCGCCAGCTACGGCGGCAATCCAAAGCGTGTGCTCGTCGGCGGACATTCGGCGGGCGCGCAGCTCGCGGCGATTTTATGCACGGACGAGCGCTACTTGAAGGAAGTCGGCGTGCCGTTTGATGTGCTGCTCGGGTGTGTGCCGGTGGATGGCGATACTTACGACATTCCCGCGATGATCGAGACCGCCGAGACGCGGCTGCGCGTGCATGGATTTCCGCCGCCGAAAAACGGGCATCGCGCGAAGTTCGGCATCACTCCCGAGAACCACAAAGACTTCTCCGCCGTCACGCATATCGCGAAGGGCAAAGGCATCCCGCCTTTCCTCATCCTCCATGTGGCCGACCATCCCGACACGAGCATTCAGGCGCAGCGGCTGGGCGCTGTGCTGAAGGAAGCGGGCGTCGCCACGACGGTGTTTGCTGCGAAGGAGACGAACCACAGCAAGCTCAACGACAATCTCGGCGCGCCGGATGATCCGGCGACGGCAGCGTTGTCGGAGTTTCTCGGGCAGTTGCCGCGGAAGTAATCGTAGCTCGACTTTCCAAAGTCGAGTTTCGACGTTCTTTACGTGAGGAATGTTCTCCTCTGCCTCGAACCTTTACTCGACATTGGAATGTCGAGCTACTCGCTATGGCTGCTGCGGGGTCGCGACTTGATAGAACCGCCGCGCGGTGGCGACTGGCGGCGTGTCGAGCGCGGTGAGCGGGCCGCTCACGGTTTGCACGGGGAAGTGCTGGAGCACCGTCCATGTCGCGGCGGCGATGTCGTCTTTGTAGCGAACGGTGTAGCTCTTTCCGGCAACCGCGTTGAACGTCACGGCGAACTCGCCCGGCGTAGTGGTCGTGGTCGCGGCGGCGGTGAATGCGCTTGCGGGGTTCTGCGGATTGGTCCCGGCGGCGAATTCTTGCGCGTTGGTCTGGCCGTCGCCGTCGGCGTCGAGAACTGCGTCGGCGATGTCGTTCGGATTGAGACCGTTCGCAATCTCCCATGCGTCGGGAAGGCCGTCCATGTCGGTGTCAGGCGGCGTGGTTTGCACGGTCCATGTTGCCGTCGCGTACGGCGCGTCCTGCCAAAAGGCCGCGCTGTTTTTGCCGCGCACCTCGAGTGTGTGGGGACCGTCGGCGAGGCCGGTCAGCGTGATTGGCGCGGCTCCATCGAACATAGTGCCGGTGAGCGGTTGCCCCGCCCAGATGCTTGCGGGCACGAGGCTGACTTCCGTGCTCCAAGCGCCGCCGTCGAGCCGCCATTGATACGCCCAGATGCCCGGGCCCGCGACCGCGATGGTCGCGCCGGTTGCTGCGGTGGTGCCGACGGGCTGGCCGCTGATGCTCGCACCGGACGGGACCATCGCGCCCATGTCGATTCCGTTTGGCCCCGCGCCGATGCATGGACTGCCGGGCTGGAGCGAAAACTTGGCGAGGACGTTTGTGTGGTCCACGCCGGTGGTGGAGACGAGCATCGGGTCGGCATCGATGTTGCCGGTGTTCCCCGCGCCGGTTTGGAGGAATCGCTGGATGCAGTTGTTCCGACGCGGGAAGAAGAAGCCAACCTCTGCGGATGCGCCGGGCAGGACGGGCCATGGGTCGGTGATTGCCAGGTCGATCTCGGTGGCGATGTTGCCATCGAAAATCGCGCCGTCGCCGTATGGGAACGTGAGGCGCCACGGCTCGCCAAACATAATGATCCCGCTGGCTTCATTACCGCCCGAGTGGGTGTTGTTGCTGAGCGGGTTCGCGACGAGTTTGACGATGGTGTTGTTTTGCAGCAGCCCGGTCCCGTTGTCCTTTTCCATGAAGACGTGCTCGGTGTTGTAAAAGAGGTTCCGGCAAATCACGAGTTCGCTGCGATTGCCGCCGTCCGCGCCGGTGGTGATGGGATTGCTGCTGCTGGCGCGCGCGGCGTCTTTTTGCACGTTGAGGAAGATGTTCCCTTCGATGTGTGCGTCGGTGCCGTCCATATCGAAACAATCGTCCACGCACGCGAGGAAGATATTGCCGATAAATTGCGCGATCGGACCCGGGCGATTGCCGCCGGTGAAGTCGATGATGTCATTGTATCCGCTCGTCGGCGGAATTCCGGGAAAGCCAAAGCGGCAGCCTTTGATCAGCGCATGGCCCGCCGAAGGCATATTGGAAAAATGAAGAAGCTCCTGCGCGCCGATGGAGTCGAACTCGCAGTTGATAATCCGGCACGATGTATAGATGAGCTCCACCATCTGCACGTCCGTATTCAGGAACCGGCAGTTCTCCAAATGCACCGACGGACTTACCGTGCTCGTGCCGCTTCCGCGGATGGTGCCGGACGTATTTGCCCCGTCGAAATCGCACCATTTGAAAGTGCTCTCCTGCGTGCCCGAGAGGACGATGCGCCGCCAGGCATTGCCCGCCACGGAGCGCACAAAACGAATGGGCTGCGCTTGTGTGCCGATGGCCGTGATTTTTCCCGCGCAAGTAATCGCGTCGCTCGCCGAATGGCATCGCACCTCCACGCCGGGGTCGATGATCAGTTCCTGTCCCGCAGTGACGTTGAACGTGGCCGTGAGGACGATGGGACTTTCCGCGAGTTCCCAATGCATGTCGGGCGGCGCCACGGGAGTCTGAGTGAAGAGATTCGCCTTCATCACCGCATCGCTCGAAGTGAGATTTTGGTTCAGGCACATGATGCTGAGCACATACGTCCCCGGCGGGTATGTAGCGCCCGTACCGAGCACCGTGTTGCGCACAGGCGACTGCGTTCCATTTCCAAACGAACACTCGTGACCCGTTACCGCGCCCGCGAAGTTAAACGCAGGCTCCACCGGCGAACCCGGCGCACTCACGCTGTCCGCAAAAGTCCCGTTCACGAACGCGATAAAGCCATCATCGAAATCCGTCTGGAGGACAATCTCATCCGTCGCCGGAGTGCCCGCCGGAATGGTAAAAGTCCGGCGCATATAAAACGCACGATATCCTGCATTCACCGGCGTCGTCGTCTGCTGCATATCCGAAAGCGTCGTCCCCGCCGCCGTCGCACCGGTGCCGTCGCCGAAACCGATCCAGCCGGGCCCGGTCAGCCAAGATGCGTCGAGCGAAGCATCGACGGTCGTCTTCCAATCCGACTGCGGCGCACTCGTCCCTTTCCGGTAGTGCCAGACGTCGTTGAAATTCACCAACGGCGCTGCAACGACGGTGTGCAGAAACAGGGCGAGCAGGAATGCGGGAAGTGTAAAAATTCTCATGGATGGATGAACGATCAGCACCACGGATACCACGCCACTCGGAATGTGACACTCTGTTAATTGCGACAACGCCGTGCCAGGGGTGCGGCGTTGTCGCTCAGGCAGCGCGCAAAATTCGAGGACTGCCCTCGATCTCCATGGCGGGGCGTTTGGGCTTTGCGCATAGGAGCAGCATCGAACTCAGCACTAAGCTGATGCGTCCGGCCTCCTGGAAGATGATGACCACGATGGGGGTCAGCAATCCCACGCTGCCGAGCACGAGGCCGATGACGTTATAGATGATGGACAGGAAGCGCCGGTTTAATGGAATTTGTCCCGGCATCGAGTCGGAGAAAGCAGCGACCGATGGCGAGCGGCGGAGGGGTCTCCCCGGCCTCAGGAACCAATGAATATTGGCACCTCCGAGGCTCCGGCACGTCAGCCGGAAATTCCGGCTGGCACCACCGAGGCTCCGACACGTCAGCCAGAGATTCTGGCTGGCACCACCGACGCTCCGACACGTCAGCCAGAGATTCTGGCTGACGTAGTCCCGTCTCAGAGCCATCAGAGACGACCAAATCCCCGCACCCCCGCGCCGGTTTCCCGCCATTTACCGACCGAGGCCCGCCCCGACCAGACGCCCCGCCCGCGATTCCGCGGACGGTCTGAAGTGCGATGGCGAAGCGTTTGTGCATGGGGAAAACAAACCACGAACCGCGAAACTGGTCACTGACTCTAAAGTTTGCACTTTTTCGCCCTGCATCCCATTTTGCGGCGGCAGGCTTCCCGATTGGCGTAGAGCCAATCCAGCCCCATCGCATCGCACACCCGCGCCGCCACATTCGTCGAATACCACGCCTGCCTATTTTCGAGTTTCCGCAGCGCCTCCCGCGAAAGCTTCGCACGCCGCGCCACCGAGGCCAAACGCAGCCGATGCCGCTTCCGCTACGCCCGGATGACCACCGCCCGCGCCGGCCCCAGCGGATGCAAATAATCAGAATTCGGCGACTCAATCACCACGAGCCCCATCCCCGCCAGCACCGCCACATCGCGTTCGCACCGCTGCTTCCGTTTCTTTGACCCCCGTTGCGCCGGCTTCTTCGTTTTCATGGAGGAAATACGCAAGCAAGGGCGCAATCTTTCAGAAACCCCGCGCAAGTTCTGGCTGGAAAGCAACGCATACCACCGACGATTAGCGCCCCATCGGCGGGTGGTAAATGACGAGGCGGTGAGGAACGCGGACAGTGCGATGCGACCAAAGGCACGGGATTCTCCCGCCGGTCGAGTCTCAATCCAGCAGCGGCTTGAAATCCGGCGTGGACATCGGCTGTGTCCCTTTTGGTGCGCGACCGGTGTAATCGATGAGGATTCGTTGATTCAGCGGCGCGGAGTCCGCGTTGATTCGGGCGATCCGCGCGGAAAGCTCGGGCGCATGGGGGACGCAGTTGATCAGGTCTTCGACCAGATAGCGCGGTGCCCAGCCGATCATTTGGTAGTCCTCCGTGAGCAGCGGCACGGCGAGGCGGGTCGCAGGGTTGTTTAGCTCCACGAAAATCCGCAGTTCCTCTCCCACAACGAGGCGGGAAGCCCGCTCGATGGCCCTCACTCCGAGATGGCGCAGTCCATGGAGGAAAAAGCGGACATTGAAGTTCCCACCTTCGTCTGCGGTGACTTTTGGGAAGACTTCCAGGTTATCGGTCACGCGTTCCCCGCCGGATACAGAAAGGATGCTGACCGGGTCCGCATGGCCCCGGTCCAAGTCGAGCCACTGAATGTATTCCTGAAAATCCGCGCGCTTCGGAGAAAGAACCCGGTTTTTGAAGAGCGGGAAAAGCTCATCGGACTCGTAGTCCTTTTCAAAATCCGGAAACGCCAGCAGTGGAGCAAACCCGACATCCCTCTGTGCCTTCAGCGCGCCGCCGGTGTAGCGAAAGCGGTAGTGCGTCCGCTCCGTTTCAGCGCCCACCGTCTCGGCATCGAGGCGACCGACTGGGAACCACGCACGGCTGCGTGCGGAGTCTGTCGGGGCTTGCCATGCTAGAAAGAGACTTTTCATTGTGCTTGTTGGATGAGTTTACAGCTGTTCGCCAAAAAGGCGAGGGCGAAGGCGCGAGCGGTGATGCTCATTCGGCCTTCTGGGACTCGTTGCATGAGCAGGTCCAGATCCACTTCTGCGAGCTGCCCGACCCTCAGATGCCATGGCTTGAACAGCTCCGGGTAGCGGTGTGCGAGCATGTCGGAGAGCGCCATCGGGCTCATCCCGTGTTTTGCGTGCTGGTGTTCGAAGATGCCGCCTCGTCCCTTGCGAATGTATCGTTCGACGGTGTTCTCTTCGATGTGGCGTTTCCGCGTCTCGTCGGTCAGTTCGCGTCCGAGGGACGAGGCGTGGTCAAATGTCGGCGCAAGTTGCATCACGAGTGTGGCCTGCTGCCCCGGCTGCATTTTTCTTTCCAAAAGAACTCCCCAATTCTGATGGTGGCGGTCCGTGTTGCCGACCACCGCGTCGAATACCAGATAGCCGACCATTCTCACTGCCGCCGTCCGCCGGGTTTTCTCTGTTTGAAACAGCTTCTCCAGAACGGTCACGATATTGTCAAAGGTATGGTCGGACTGGCCGCGCTCTTTGTCTTTGTCGTATCCCGTAATCAATCCACCGAGCAGCTCGTTCCCATGGACGAGAACACTTTGGTTTGACGTAATGAATGAGCGCACGGCGCATCCGCGCTTCCCTTCCCACACCGCCAGTTCCGTATGGTGAGTCGGCAGTCCGAGCATCCTGGCAATCTCCGAGGCCACTTTTTCCGCCCAATCCTCTCCGGTGTTCTCACGTGCCTCTTTGAACAGCCAATTCTCACCGTGGTGTTTGAACCAGAACTTCGGCTTGCTTCCAAGCTGCTCCACATCGCTCCGCATTTCGGACGTTACTTCGATGATTGGAAAAGAATCGGGCATTTGGTAACGGCATTTACGGGATTGTCCGCGCGACGGCGATTCCGGTCACGCGCGGCCTTCCTGTTTGATGACGGCGAGGAGTTCGGGGCTGGCGGCGGTGTGGCGGAGGAGGCGAGGTGCTCGGCCACGGTGGCGTGGAATCCCGACAGTTGTCGGGACGCCATGTGCTCGCGGAAGTAGCTCTTCATTACGCAGGCGCCGATGATGTCTTCGAGGAACGCGAGGCAGATGCCCATGTCGGGGCGTCTCGTAAATTGTCATGAGCATACCAAATGGTGAATGGCATTCAGCTTCTCTTCGACTTCCGGCGGGACTTCTCCACGCTTCATTTGTCGGGCCAGCAGGAAATAATCACTTTTCGAAAGCGCAACATCGGCTTTAGCAAGTAAGTTCGGCAACAGGGTTTTGCTCGCTGGTTCAGCACGAAGGAACGCGCTGGCCTCCAGTGGTGAATTGAAAAACGCTGGCGGCAATTGTTCGCGCAAGTAATCCATCGCCGGTTTTGCGAAAAGGGGTTCCTTCTCTGCATTCAAGAACCGCTCCAAGCTTGTGGGATGTAGGAGGTAGCTTTCCGCCTCGTAGCGTTCCCATCGCAGAATGGTCAACCCGTCAGCCGTGATCTCGCGGTCGGGTAAACTCCTGTTGTCACCGTCGAGCAAGAGCGCGGCTTTCAGATTCGGCTGGATTGCCTTGAGCGCGAAGAAATGGGCACGGGCTTCTTTTGGGCTTCGGCCTTGGTTGTTGTGCCAGAAAGGCAAGTGGCTAAACCATTGCTTTAATGGGTGGTCCAGAACGGCTCCCCACGCTTTCAGCAGATCGAAGTCCGTAGTGCCCTCCAGATAAAGAATTCCTTTGGAGTTCTCAGCGAGGAGCAATTCCAAGGAAGTGACCCGTTTCAGAGCCTCCCGAACCTGATCACGATCGCTATCCGATGCCAGGGGGTGTGGCTCTCGATAAAATGAAACAATCTGCTCGGGGCTGGTATTGTCGATCAACACCTCGGAGTGGGTGGCGATGAGCAACTGTCCCTTTCGCTCATGGCACAAGCGGCGGAGGATGTCGTAGAGCTGCTTTTGGAGAAGCACGTGCAGGTGGGCGTCGGGTTCATCCAGCAGAATCAAACTGGAGGGCCGTGCATACATGAACGCCAGAATGAGCAGAACTTGATGAAACCCGCTGCCCGTAGTGGAGACATCCAATGGGGCGAGACCTCCAAAGCCGTTGCCTGCCGGTATGCCTTTCAGATATTGGCAGGTGATGTATGGAACTCCCGCATACACCGGCTTGAGCAAGCGGTAGCCAAAGACCTCCGAGACGATTCCTACAAGCCTTTGCCAATCTTTCCCGTCACCAGCTTCAGCCACTTCGAGCAGCAGATTGCGGAGGATGTCACCCGCTTTACCTTGGCCGACCAGCATGTCTTGATAGGGGCGGTCGTGCCTTGTTTCATTGACGCCGATTCCCGAAAACGGAGGAACATAGATCACGCTGATTTCTTCATGCGCCCGGTCAAGGTACGGCAGGTCCGCTGCCACCGGTTTCGCATGAATTTGCTCGGGACCGCTGTAGCGAAACTCAAAGCCGACCTTCCATTCGCTCCCGTCTTTGCTCATCCCATGCAACGTGATGACCAAAGGGCGGGGCGCACCCTGCTTGCCTTCATCTTTACGGAGAGAGGTATGGGTATCTGTCCAAAGCTGATCCATGGACGGAAGTGGTAACGCCGTGAATTCCTGCCGGGTGATCGGCGCGCCGGGCCGATCCTTGGCCTTTGAACCGCTTCCCGGACCTTTTTTCTCCCACCACTTCTGCATGCCCAGATTCCAAACCATGGCAGCCTGCAACAATGTCGATTTTCCGCTGTTGTTGGGGCCTGCCAGCAAGGTGAGTGGCTCAAGCGGAAACTCCTGCGTTTCAAATCGCTTGAAGTATTGGGTCGTGATTTTGGTGATCATAATCGTGGGCTATCTTTGATTAACTGTCGCCTACTACACCTTCCTGTTTGATGATGGAGAGGAGGTCGGGGCTGTCGGCGGCGAGGCGGAGGAGGCGGTTGCGGATGGGATGGCTGGGGGCGTTGAGCGTCCGGTGGAGGTGGGCGAGGAAGAGACGCTGCTGGGTGGCGCTGGCATGTGGGGCTTAGGCGCCGTGGCGCGGGGCCACCGTGTCGTGGAAGAGCAGGTCGCGCTCCGCCATGTGCCCGCGGAAGTAGCTCTCCAGCACGCAGGCGTCGACGGGGTCTTCGAGGAAAGCGGCGGCTCCGAGGCTGGCTCCGGTAGCGGCAGGGCGAGGATGCGGGAATTACGGAATCCAAACATCAAACGACGATTGGCGGTCCTGTTGTCTTTTGTAGGCTTGGCTTTTGGAGGCATCGGGAAGGGTCTAACGCTGCTGCGGCGCGATGGCAAGATATCACGAGACTGGGAGACTGGGAGACTGGGGAGACTGGCTTTGACGCTCAGGCGGCGGGCAAGAGTTGAGGGCTGCCCTCGATCTCCGTGGCTGGGCGTTTGGGCTTTGCCCATAGGAGCAGCATCGAACTCAGCACTACGCTGATACATCCGGCTTCCTGGAAGATGATGGCCACGATGGGAGTCAGCATTCCGAAGGCACCGAGCGCGAGACCGATCACGTTGTAGATGATGGACAGGAAGATGTTCAGCTTAATGCGCCGGAGCACGGCCCGCGACATGAGGATGAAATCAACGATGCGCGACAGGTTGTCGTTCATGAGGGTGACATCGGCGGTCTCGATGGCGACATCCGTCCCCGTCGCGCCCATCGCGATCCCCACGTCGGCCAGGGCGAGCGCCGGGGCGTCGTTGATTCCGTCGCCGATCATTCCGACGGTGTGTCCGGCGGCTTGCAGCTTTCTCACGAACTCCTGTTTTTGCTCGGGAAGCAGGCCCGCCTGGAAATGCTCCACGCCGATCGCCTTTGCAACCGCAGCGGCCACGAGTGGATTGTCACCCGTGAGCATGGTGATGTTCGTATTGCCAATGACCTGATGCAGCGCCGCGATGGCGGCCTTTGTCTCCGGGCGAATCTCATCGGCGATCGCGATTAGACCCACCGCTTGCGAGCCACTCGCGACGAGCACGGCTGTTCGCCCTTGCCCGGTCTGGCGCAGGAGCGCGGTCTCCACTTCAGCGGATAGCGGGATGCCTTTGTCTCTCAGGAAATCCACCTGCCCGACCGCGATCTGCCGGCCTTTCCATTGTGCGACCACGCCTTTGCCAATCTCGACTTTGAACTCATCGGGCTCCGGTGTCTCGACGCCGGCGTCGCGCGCGCAGTTCATCACCGCCTTGGCCAGCGGATGCTCGGAATATTTTTCCGCCACCGCCGCCATTTGCACGATGTCATTCCGGGCCGTCCCGTCGAACGCGACCACATCGAGCACTTTGGGTCGTCCGAGGGTGAATGTGCCGGTCTTGTCCATCACGAGCGCGTCGAGCTTTCCTGCCAGTTCGAAAAATGCGCCGCCTTTCACCAGCACGCCGCGCCGCGCCATGTTCGAGATGCCCGCCGTGACAGCAGTCGGCGTGGCGATTGCGAACGCGCATGGACACGCGACCAGCAGGATCGAAACGGCGGTCTTGATATTGCCGGTCGAGGCGAAAACGACAATCGCGAGCAGCAGCACCACGGGCAGAAACCACACGGTAAAACGGTCCGCGAGATTCTGAATGGGCGCCTTGGTCTCCTGCGCCTCCTCCACGAGATGCACAATGCGCGAGAGCATCGTGTCCTTGCCCACCTTGGTCGCCCGAGCTTCCACACGGCCGGTCAGATTCAGCGTGCCGCCAAACAGCTCGCCGCCTTTGCATTTCTCCACGGGCATGGATTCGCCGGTGATCGCCGCCTGATCCACGCTTGTGGCACCTTCCATAATCACGGCATCCACCGGCACGCGTTCGCCGGGTTTCACAATCACCACCGTCCCCACCGCGATCTCCTCCAGCGAAACGACGGCTTCCTCGTCATCGCGCAGCACCGTGGCGGTCCGGGGAGTCAGGTCGAGCAGGTTGCGGATGCTCTGCCGGTTCTTGTCCATCGTGTAGGATTCCAGCGCTCCCACCACGACCATGATGAAGATGATTACGGCTGCAGGACGGAACTCCCCGACGGCAAGTGTCGCGGTCAGTGCCACCACGACGAAGACGTTCACCGTAATCTTCCTCCGGAACAGATCCTGGAACCCGCCAAGGAATCGCTGCCACCCGCCGAAAAATGTGGCCGCCAGTGCGAGTCCGGCATTCAGCCACGCGGGACCGATGTGCCCGAGCGCCAGCCCCCAACTGGCAAGGATCAACACACCGACGACGACAGGGACGAGCGCCAGTACGACGAATTCGCGGAGTTTGGATTGATGGTTCACAATGGGATCGTTGGATTGCGTGCGAGGCGACTCGGGGTCGCTCGCATCATTGCCCGGCGGGCTTATCGGCTTCTTTCGCCTTTGGGATTTCCTTGGGCTGCTCTTTAGCAGTCTCTTTCGACGGGGTGCCGCATGTCTGGCCTGCGCCGCAGCAGCCGCCTGATTTTGTGAACGCTTCCTTGAGGATTGCGATGAATCCCTTTTTGTCTGGTTTCTCGGTTTTCATTTTCAGTTTCGTTTGTTGGTTCTTGGTGATCGGTTAATAAAGTATCGTATCTGCACCCCTGCGCGCTCTCCTTAATGTGTCCGCGACCACACGATTCTTGCGCCGGGCGGCCGTGCGAAGACCGGGGAAAGGAGGTCGTCCGGCGGTTGTGCGCGGTCGTGGATGGGATGGAACTTTCATGTCGAACGTGTGCGATTTTCCACGGAATGAAGACGCGAAGGAAACGGGTTTTCACTGTGTGTTGCGACGGGGTGAACTGTCACGGAGTTGACGGCGTTCCGTGGCTTGCGTGACCGCAATGTTGCAGTGCCGGCCTTGTTTCCATGGGCATCAGGCGGCTATTCGCAGAGCCGTGATGAAACCACTCGCTCTCGCTCTCGCAAGCCTCGCGCTCGGCACTTTTGCCGTGGCGCAAAACACGACTAACACACCCGCAGAACAGCCCGCACAACGCCGCGCGGAACTGGCGCGCGGAACTGGGGTCAGGCGATAAAAAAGAAATGAATCACGCTTTCAACTCGTCCCAAACCAGGGCGCGCGGAACTGGGGTCAGGCGATAAAAAAGAAATGAATCACGCTTTCAACTCGTCCCAAACCAGTGAGTTGACGGGCCGTAGAACACCGGGCATTTTCCGCGCATGAGCACGCTGAGTGAAATCGAAGAGGCCATTGAACAATTGCCACCAGTGAAGTTTAACGAATTGCGGCAATGGATCGAACGCCGCAGCACGGCACCGCAAGGCGCCGATTCAACGCCGCATGCGAGGCCCGATTTTCTCGCCCGACAGAGGGCTATCTTCGGCGGGCGGCTATTGCCTGATTCGCAGTCGGCGCTAGACGATATTCGTGGGGACCGATTTTGATGCGTTATTTCGATACGGGCGTTTTGCTAAAGCTGTATCTCCCAGAGCCAAACTCGCCCCGCGCGACGGAGTTGGTCGGAGATTCGAGCGCGTTGCTCTCTGCGCTGCATCGGCTGGAAATGCCGTCTGCACTCGGCCAAAAGCTGGGGCGTCGCGAGATTACTGAGGCTGAATACGGAGAGGTGCGGAAGGATATTGAGAATGACGTTGCGCAGGGCGTCTTTATCTCGACGGTTGTGGATTGGGTTCGTGTTTTCGCCCGTGCGGAGGAATTGGCGGGGAAGCACGGCTCGGCGACATTGTGTCGGTCGTTCGATACGCTTCACGTCGCACTGGCGCTAGAGTTGGGCGTTACAGAGTTTTGCACATTCGATACCCGTCAGGCGACAATGGCGAGAGCGGCGGGCCTGTATGTTGTGCAGTGAGGTGGGGAAACTGGGGGAAGCGAGGAAAGCGGGTCCGTGTGCCAAAAGCATTCAAATCCGCCCCTCAAAAGTCGATGGATGAAATGCGGCTCAATGCTCAATGACGTTTTCTTTGTCGCCGAAACCAGTGAGTTGACGGGCCGTAGAACATCGGGCATTTTCCGCGCATGAGCACGCTGAGTGAAATCGAAGAGGCTATTCTCGAATTGCCGCTGACTGAGAAATCCCAACTTGTTGATTGGCTGGACGAGCATCGCGATGAGATCGCTCCTGTAACGGACGGACAGCGGGCAGAGTTGCGCCGTCGTCAAAGTGAGCTGCTTGAGCACCCCGAACTCGCGCAGCCGCTCAATGCGGATTTCTTCGTCGGCCTTCGCCGCAAAGTCGCCGATGTTCGCACTGCTCAAACATCCGCTCGTTGATTGCGATTTCGAGGAAGCCGCGCTGCACTATGCGTTGAGGGAGGGAGGATTGGCAGAGCGATTTATCGAGGTGGCCGAAGCCGCATTGCGTGAACTCGCGAATGATCCGCTTCATCACAGGATAAGGTTTGACGATATCCGGCGCTTGAATCTGCCCACTTTTCCCTACACCTGATACAGCAAACAGGGAAATCACCCGACACGCCCGTTCCCCAACTGCTCAGAGAAGGAAGGCAAAGACACTTCGCGCCTGTCAAACCGATCCGAAAACTCGGCATCGAAGGCTACCTCGTCATGCTCGTCGGCAACCGCGCCCCCTACCGCGCAAAATACACCCCCACAGAAATCGAACGCACCAACTGGCAGCGCCACCGCGCCAACTTCATCGCCGTCGCGGAAAACGCCCTCGACGTCAAAGACAGCGTCGCATTCATCCGCCACCGGCGATGGCATCGTGTGAGGGCCGCGCTCCAACATTGCACAGCGTGCGCGTTTTGATATCCAAGCGCGTATGAGCTCACCAATTGATGCTGGCAAAAGCGCCCTGTCGCTCGGATTCACCGCATGGGGAAAGATGCGCTCTTTCGTCGGGCGCGGCGCGAAGGTGAGCGCGCCGATCACGATGATCTGCGGGGCGATTGCGGACCTCGCATCCACGATCGGAAAGTTCTCTCTTTATATCCTCATTTTTTCGATCTGCCTCGCGCTCGTGGCGGGGTTGATGTGGTTTATGCGCTACCGGCGGCAGTTTTTGCAGGCGGCGCAGGATGGAGTCATGCAGCCGGAGGAAGTGATGGAACTGGGCGAGCGCAACGGATGGTCGGTGACGTTTGCATTTGCGGTGGTGGCGAGCGTGGTGATGGGCGGCTTCGTAGTGGCGGAGCGCGTGGCCGGAGACGGAGACAAGGGCGTCCTCGCGAGCACGATTCCGGGGATGGACAAGGTGCAGGAGGCGCTTTTCCGCGTGGAGAAAAAGATCGATGCCGTGCAGCGGACGGCGACAGACATCGCGGCGGATACGACCGCGCTTCGCGAGGACGCGGCGGCGCTGCGGGGAACGACGGAGAGCATCCGCACGGAAGCCGCGGCGACGAGCGCAAACACGGCGAAAATGGCGGCATCGCTGGAGGAAATCGCGAAAAGGTTCGACGCGCTGGGCTCCGCCGGCGGCGTGCTGCCGGCACCGAAGACCCCCGAGGAACACTATCACAATGCGCGCATTCACGAACTCGGCGGCAATTTTGCGGCGGCGCGAAAGTCGTATATAGAGTTCCTGTCGGCAGACCTCGACGTATTGGATCCATGGCTGAATTTCACCGCACTGCTAAAGATTCAGGAAGGCCGCGAAGGCGCGAAGGAGGGGCTTCAGTTTTTCACCGGGCGCGGTCAGAAGAGCGTGTCGCTTCAAGTGGCGAAGGCTCTCATCGAGGAGCGCGAACCCCGCATCGCCGCATTACAGGCGCTCGCGACAGCGAACCCGAGCTTCGGGCCGCTGCCGTGGCTGCTGAGCCAGGAATACTCCGACACAAAGCTTGGTGCGCCGACGCTCGCCGAGCAACGTCTCGAGAAGGAGTGGCTGGGGAAATTCCGCGAAGCGCAAGCGGCGGGAAATGTCATCCGTCATGTGCTGGACAAAAAGGAGGCGCAAAAGTGGCTGGAAGCCGCAGACGCCCGCTCGGCACGGATAGCGGCGATGCCGGAGAAGTCGCTGGAAAACCCCGTGAGCCTCACCGCGCAGCAGAGCAATTCCGGCTGGGCGGTGAATCTCGCACTGGTGGATTTCCGCGTGAAGGAGATCTTCTTCCGCCTCGACGGTCAGGCTGAATTCAAGAGCACCGGCCACCTTCCAAACCAGAACCCGCAGACCGGCCTGCCGATGGCAAATCCCCATGTGCCGCTGCCGGGACTCGCTGCCGGCGAACACAGCATCGAAGTCAAATACACCGACAAAAACGACGTGGCCAACGGCCCCTACACGCTCAAGTTTTCCACCGCCAGCGAGCAACTCGCGCAGGGCAAGATGATGCTGAATGCGGCTGCGGGGTCGTGGCTCTCATTCCGTGATTACGACGGAAAAGTGCTGCTTTATTTTACGCAACTGATGTCGTTCCGGCCCGTCATTAAAGAAATCCGCTATTCGCTCGACAGCGAGACGCTCGATAAGGTGTTCGCTTTCAAGCCTACGGAGAAAATGTATGAAGTGGAGGGCACCCCTTACATCGCGGTTCCGAGAGAAACTCAGTTTGCAAACGTTCAGGTGACGTACAAGGACGGAACAAAGTCAGCCATTCAAAAAATCGGCCGCCAGAAGTAGCGGACGGGCGTAAAGGATTGGGCGCGTGCATGTCGGACAAAAATGGTGCGCATGCGCCAAATAGATGCTCGCTTTGTTTCGAATCTGGACTATATCTCGCTGCTCATTTTTAAAAGTGTTTGGTTTTTTGACCGTTCACCGCGGCCCGAAACCAGCTACAATCAACACAAACAAATACCTTTCTCTTGAATCAAAGCCCGAATCCGACCAACGAAGCCCCTCAAGCCGATGCGCCGCTCACGCCTTCCGTTTGGAAGAAGTTGATCGCCGAATATCAGAAACCATCCATTCCGAAGGCAGTCTGGCAACTCGTCAATACGCTCGTTCCGTACATTGCGACTTGGATGCTGATTTACTGGAGCCTCTCGGTTTCCTACTGGCTGACGGCTGGATTCGTCGTCCTGCTCGGCATGCTGACGATTCGGACGTTCATTATTTTCCATGATTGCTGCCACGGCTCGTTTTTTGAATCGCAACGCGCCTGTCAGATTGTGGGCTACCTCACTGGGATGCTGGCGTTTACGCCTTACGGTCAATGGCGCTGGGAACACAATGTCCATCACGCGAGTTCGGGGCACCTCGACAAGCGCGGCACGGGCGATGTTTGGATGATGACCATCCGCGAATACCTCGAAGCCTCCCGCTGGAAGCGCTTCGCCTACCGCCTCGCCCGCAACCCCATCGTTCTTTTTTGCGTGGGTCCGCTTTATCTTTTCCTCATCTGGCAGCGCATCCCCACGAATCAAGCGACTGCCAAGGAGCGGCGCTCGGTTCATTGGATGAATCTTGGGATTATGACGATGGCCGTCATCATGGGATTGATTTTCGGCTTCGGAACCTACGCGCTGATTATGATTGGGACGATGTTCGTTGCAGGCGGTGCGGGAGTGTGGATGTTCTACGTACAGCATCAGTATGAGGGAGTGTATTGGGAACGGGCCGACGAGTGGGACTACACCACTGCGGCACTTCAGGGCAGTTCGTTCTACAAATTGCCGCGCATTCTTCAGTGGTTCACGGGAAACATCGGTTTCCACCACATCCATCACCTGAGCCCGCGCATCGCGAACTACAATCTCGAGCGCTGCCATAATGAAATTGAGATTTTCCAGCAGGTCAAACCGGTGACCTTCCTCACGAGCTTGAAGTCCCTCGGCTACCGCTTCTGGGACGAAGACCGGCAGGTGATGGTAGGCTACAGAGGGCTGCGGGAGTTTCTGCGTCAACAGGGCCAGCAGGCGGCTTAGTCAGCGTAAGTCAGTGACGGATTTCGCGGAAGCGATACGTGCGTTCAGGCGCACGAGCGATTCGTCGTGTGCCGGATGCGGCAGAGCTATGGAGAACGCTTCTTCGTTTTCCCCGAAGGTGATTTCGTCCCACCGGAGTGAGGAAATCTGCGTGTCGAATTTTGCTACGGCCCTTCCCCGGAAAAATGCGCGTGTGGTTTCCGGCGGATGAAAGAGCGCGTGATGAATTGCTTCTTCGCTCACCACGCGCCGCATCTGTCCGGTGCGGGCGAGTTCGTAGTAGAGCCCGGATTCTCGGCAGACGTTGTGGTATTCCAGATCGAGCGACTGAAGCCACGGATCGCTCCATTCCAGACCTTCGGCATCGCGGAATGCATCGAGGAGAAAGCGCTTTGACGCCCAGTCGCAACGGTCGCGCGTGGACATTGGATCCCTCGCGAGGTCCGCGAGAACCGCGTCCCATTCCGCGAGCACCCATGCCGTGTCTGCCGAACCAGCGCAATGCTGCTTCGCGGCGTTGAGCCATTCGTGCTGGATGTCGAGAGCGCTCATTGTCCCGCCTCCCGCACGGGTGACATTCCATCTCCACGACTCGTCGCGGCTGATGTGCTTCACGGCCAAAATGGGATCCGCGAGCGCGATGCGCGGTGCCTTATCCATCTCGATGAGCTCCAGAGCCAGCGCCGTCGTGCCGGTTTTCATCGCAGATGCCCACTCGCTCATATTCGCATCGCCGATGATGACGTGAAACCGCCGGTAGAGGCCGGCGTCGGAGTGCGGCTCGTCGCGGGTGTTGACGAGCGGGCGGCGGTTCATCGTGTCGATGCTCGTGAGCACCTCAAAAAAATCGCTCCGTTGCGCAAGTTGAAAGATACCGCCGCGGCTCGGCTCTTCCTCGCCTTCGATGCCCACTTTTCCCGCTCCGGCAAATAACTGCCGGGTGACGAGGAACGAAACAGTGTCGCGAACGATCCTCTCCCATGGGACATTGCGCCGCATGAGAAAATTGTCGTGGCATCCGTAGCTGTGGCCCTGAAAATCGGTGTTGTTTTTGTAAATGCGGCAGACCTGCGGCGGCGGAAGATGCGTGTTTCGGCGGCGCAGGCATTCCTCCAGGACGCGCTCGCCGGCTTTGTCCTGCGCGACTAGCTCGCTGAGTGTGGAGCACTCGGGCGTCGAGTATTCGGGGTGCGCGTGGTCGTTATAAAACCGGGCGCCATTGCTGAGCACGAGGTCGCTCTTGATCTCGGCGAATGTGAGGTTGCGGTGCTTATCGAGTTCAAAAAACGCCGCCTCGTCCGTATCCTGCCGCAGTTCGTCAGCGCGAAAGCCGCGCGCGTCCTGATGCGGATCTTCGTTCACGTAGTCCCACTTCATGTGCGAACCGTGCTCGGTGTAACTGCGGACGATGGCGATGCTTTCCCGGACAACATCAAGGTCCGCCATTTCATCCACGGTGATTCCGTATTCCGTTTCCAAGCCGAAGACACGTCGCATGCAACCAGTGTGGCTCACTTCGTTGAAAACTTCCAGCGCCGAGAAAAAGTGCCGCCGCTAGATCACAGTCGGCGCAGCTTTCGATCCGGAGTCCGGCCCGGGCCGGACTGGCGAAACCTTCACCACGTTCTCCGAGTCGTGATCGATCAAGTGCAGCCAGTCCTCGGTGATATCGGTCGGCGGGAAGATATCGTTTTCCTGGTACTCGGCTTCCAGCGAGACCAGCAGGTCGTTTTCGCTGATGCCTTCGTCTTTCCCGCTCGCCAGCGCCCGGCGGATCGCCAGGCTTTTTGCGCGCTCGACGATGCTGGCGATGATCGCGCCGCTCACAAGATCGCCGCGGTAAAGCACTTCCTTTCTTCCACTCCGAAGCGTGATGTTCAGGAACCGGTTTTCGTCGCGTTGCGCGAACTGCGTCTCGATGACTTTCCCAACCAAGTGCTCGACGACGCCACCAGCCCCGCCCTTCAGCGCGAGAAGCGCCGGGTCATACGGCAGGTCATCCGTCAGGTAGAGGCTGTAGATTTCGCGAGCGCCTTCTTTTGTGGGTCTGGCCACCTTGATTTTCCGATCGATGCGCCCGGGCCGCAGAATCGCCGGGTCGATCAAATCCGCACGGTTGCTTGCGATGATGATCACCGCATCGTGTAGCGACTCCAGACCATCCATTTCCGTGCAGAACATCGGGACGAGCGTGCTCAGAATACTGCTAAACCGTCCGCCGCGGCGGGTGCCCAGAATGCTCTCCGCCTCATCGATGAAAATGAACGGCAGAAATCCGTCGCGGCGTTTTTCGCGGGCTGTGGTGAAAATCTCACGCACCATCCGCTCACTCTCGCCCACCCACATGTTCAGGATTTCCGGCCCTTTGATGTGCATGAAAAACTCCTTCATGTCCTCGCCGGTCTTGGCGCGGAGTTGCTGGGTGAGGTTCCACGCGGTCGCCTTGCCGATCAGCGTCTTCCCGCATCCCGGCGGGCCGTAAAGGAGAAAGCCCTTCGGGGTGGAATGGCGGAATTTCTCGTAAAGGTCCGGGTGAAGGAGCGGCCCCTCGATCGCCTCGCGGATTGCGTTGATGGCCTCGCGCTGTCCGCCGACTTTTTCCCAGGGGAGCTCGGGGACCTTGTCGAGAAAGTAGTCGTTCTGCTTCGTCCGGGCGATTGCCTCGAGCGCCACGCGAAATCCGGAATCCACGCGCACTTCGTCGCCGGCTTTCAGCTTCTCCTTCGCGAGAAGTTCGCTGCGATAAACGATCGTGTTCTGCTCGCCGACACCCGAGCCGACGCGGAGTCGGTCGCCACCGAGCAGCTCGCTCACTTTCACCACCGGCCCTGCGCGATCGTAGCCCAACTCTCCGACGATCGCGAAAGCCTCATTCACGAGCACGCGCGTTCCTCGGCGGAGCGCCCGAATGTCCACACGCGGATCGACGTTGCAAAAGTATTCCTGACCGCCCACGACGATTTGCGCGAGCAACGTCGGACGCCCGTTTTCAAAACGAGGAAACGATGTGAGAAAAATGCCGATCCGATTCGCGGGGGCGGTGACTTTTTGCACTACGGCCTCCAGTTTCTCGATGGTCTCCCGCGCATCGTCCATGACTTCTTCGCGCTCTCGGAGCTCCGCGGAGAGCTCGAGAAGCTCCCTCCGCACGGGATGACCGGGCTCAAGTTGAGCCACAAGTTTTTCGACCCTTCCGACAAGGCCCTGTGGTTCCTGCGGTTCCTCGTCAAACGGCGGAGTAAATATTTCTTCCATCGGCGTGGAACGATCATACACCACGCGCCGTGCCGCGCAAACGCGGGAGTGTAAAAAACAATCCCCCGGAACGGGCCGGAGTTTATGGCCGGGTTGCCTTCAAACGAATGAACCGGTTTTGCCCCGCGGAGATGGGTGTTTTATCGTGAGCTTGAAGCGTCGTCCGGGTGTCGTGATCGACGATGGTGTCCGTGGTGCTCCAAGCGGACGGGTTGCTGAGATCGCCGGTCACTTCGATCGCGAGAATCACGTCGGTGGCCGCGGGGTTCCTTGCCACGGTCATTCGCAAAAATCCGGACGGAGTGAGGTCGCTCGGACTGATGGTTCCCGGCGGGTAGGCAATCTGCGGCTTGAGTCCGAGCGAGTACTTCAGCAAGTTCACAATGCCGTCGCCCGCCGGATTGGCACCGTCCGCAGCGGGACCGGAATTTGTCGCACCGGGACCGAAATTCTGTTCGCGCCAATGATCGGCTGTGTCCGTGACGAGTCCGGTAAGATTGATAACATGCTGGTTCGGAAATCCCGCGCCAGAAGTCGCGATTCCGGGGTTGAAAGAATCATTCCCGGTAAACGTGAGCGGTGCTTCAAAGAGGCCCGCATTGCTCGAACTCAGCGTAATGTCGATTGTAGCCGACTGCCCGTTTCCGAGCCAAGCCGGAGGAAACCCGGCAACCGAATAGCCAGCCGGGGCGGAGACGTTCCCGAGCGTCAGCGGTCCCGTTGTGAATGCGCTCGTCTGGGTGTTCGTGATGGTGATCGTTTTAACCACGGGCGTGTCGAACGGCATCGTGCCGAAATCAATCACGCCGCTTTCGGCGACGGGCGTCGTGGCGACGGTGACGGCGAGTTCGGGCTCGATGAGCTCGAAGGCGCCGGCGTCGGCATTTGCGCGGCGAGGTGCGCCGCGCTGGTCGGTGGCTGTCGCCGAGGGCTGCCCGCTGCGCTGCGCCGGTGAGCCGCGAGTGATGGCGTGGGTCGGCGTGCTCCCGCCGTTCAACGAGAGCGTCGATGAGACCGTGGCGGCTAGCGCGGCATTGCTGAATTTGTCGGTGCCCCCGGGCATGATTTGCGCGCTCGTGGTCGATTCATCCGTGACGTTTCCGCCAAGCGAGGAGTAGGTCGCGGTGAGCGTTCCCGTGGAATTGCCGGAGAAATTGCGCAGTACGTTGGCGGGCGCCTGATTGTTCACTAGGAGGCAATTTCGAAGTTTGGCAAACGTGTGGTAGCTGCCTGTGTAGTTTTCCTTAATCGCGCCGGCCGCGCCGGAAGCGTCAAGGTTGCTGGCGAACGTGCAATGTTCGACCGTGACGGACGGCGGATTAGCCGCGCCCGCTCCGTAATTGTAAATCGCGCCGCCGCCGGGCTGGCCGGTCGCTGCACCGTTCTGGCTGTTGCCGGAGAAGGTGCAGTTCGTAATTGTCGAAGCCACTGTCGGGCCGATGCTGAGTGCGCCGCCCCCGCCATTGGTCCCGAACGCCGCTCCGGTGGATGTGTTTCCGGAGAATGTGCAGCGGTTCATAGCGAGCCCGCCATTGAAGACATCGACCGCGCCGCCCCAGCCGGATTGGTTATTGGTAAAGACGCAGTCGTTAATCGTGGTCACGTTCGCGCCGCCGCCGGAGCTGAAATTATCCACCGCAATCGCGCCGCCCGTGTCCACATCGCCCGGCAGACCTTTGCAGTTATTAAATGTGATGCCGCTGATTGCGCACTGAGCGTTCGTGATTTTCAAAGCGCGTGTTGTGGCGTTGGTGGTGATGGTCAGACTGGTCGCGCCCGGTCCGGCGATGCTCAGGTTTTTCCCGACGATTGGAATCTCGCCCGTCGTGAGCGCGATTGTTCCGGTGGCGGCGATAGCGATGGTGTCGCCACTCACCGCAGCCGCGATCTGCGCGCGGAGCGATCCGGCACCGGCGTCCGTCGTGGTGGAAACTGTGAGCGTGGCTGCTTGCGCAGCGGTAGTGGCGACGACAATTGCGAACGAAATGAGGTGCGTGAGTTTCATGCGGGTATTTTGGCGAAGCGTTCCTGGAGCGAGTTGTTAAAGCGGGTGTAATCTTCGGGCGTATCGAGATCGATCACGCCGTCGGCGAAGTGAATGCCGACCGCCTCTGCGCGGTGAGCGTGGATGACTCGTCGTGCACCGTCGGCACCGTCGAGCGCGAGCAGTTCGGGGAATACCGAGCGCGCAAACAGCGCAGGCACACCGAGAGCGCCGCCGTATTCCGAAGCCACGATCGCGCGTTTGGTGCGCTCGTGTGCCGCAATGAGGTCGGTCAATGTGCTCGCAGATACGAGCGGCTGATCGCAGAGCAGGAAAATGGCGGACGAAATCTTTGGGTGCGCCGCAGTCAGAGCGCTGAGTCCAGCGCGAATCGAGCTGCCCATCCCTTCGCGCCAGTCCGGATTCTCCTCGATGAGTATAAAAGGCTCGTTGAGTTCCCCGCGGATGCGGTCTGCGTTTGCGCCAAGCACGACGACAACTGGCGCGCGCGGAACGGAACGCGCCGTGTCTATTGCGTGCTGGAGCAGCGTGGTTCCGCGGTATGGGAGCAGTTGTTTCGGTTCGCCCATTCGGGTCGATTCGCCTGCGGCGAGGATGATGATGCCGGTGTTCATGGAGAGGTGAGGTGTTGTTCGGTAGGGTCGTGAATGGGTGCGGTGCGATCGCGCAGTGCGCCGCCGTCGCGCAGTGCAAGGACGGCCTGCATTTCGCCGATGATCGAAACGGCGATTTCCTCCGGAGTCTCGGCTCCAATATCAAGGCCTGCGGGTCCGTGGAGACGCGCAAGATTCGCTTCCGGAAAAGCCACGCCCTCTTCCGTAAGTTCGCCGAGCAGGCGTTCGGTGCGGGACTTTGGTCCCAGGACGCCGATGTAGCGCGGGGCGCGCGGGAGCAGCACGCTCAGCAACTCGCGGTCGCACGTAAAACTGTGAGTCATGATCATCACCATCGACTCCGGCGGAATCACCACATGCGGACTCGTGAGCAACGCTTCGGGACGCAGGCAGTGAACGGCGTCGGCATTTGGAAATCGCTCCGCTGTGGCGTAGGCGGGGCGGGCATCGACGACGGTCACGTGCCAGCCGATGGACTTGGCGAGTTGCACCACGGGAATCGCGTCATCCGCTGCACCGAAGATCGTGAGCGGCACCGGCGGCGCGACTGCTTCGAGCAGCACTCCGGCAGCCCGACCATCGGGCAAATCGAGCGTGCGGATGGCCGTGCGACGCGATGCGTTTTCCTGAAAAGCCTTCAACAGCGCCGCAGTCAAAACGCCATCGTTGCAGCTCGAAGTCACGCTGCCATCCGGCCAGCGCATCAGGCGTGCACCGGGAGAAAAATGATCCGATTGAAAAATCGTCGCGATGCGCCCGATTTGCCTGCGCGCGACGCAAGCGGCGAGAAACGCGAGCAGGCCTGCCTCGTCGCCCGCGATGAGCGGCTCGATGAGCACTTGCACGATTCCGTTACAACCCAGGCCGAGCCCGAAAACGATGTCCTCCGGTGCCGTGGAATCGTATGTTACAAGGACTGGCTTGCCCGTCCGCATGACCGTGTGAGCCCTCTCGCGGGCGTCATTTTCCAGGCATCCGCCGCTGATCATTCCCGCGGACCGTCCGGCGAAATTCATCAGCATCCGCGCGCCGGGCCGACGATACGCAGAGCCGCGCACCTTCACGACGGTCGCTATCGCCAGCACTTCGCCGGCGGGCGATTCCTTCGCGAGTTCTACGATGGCCTGGATGGTTTTCATCGTCGTGACTAGCCGCCCATCGTTGCGCCGGGGAAGAAGGGCAGATTGCGAATGCGGTTGCCGGTGAGTTTTGCGTAGGCGTTGGCGATTGCGGGTGCGATCGGCGGCACCCCGGGCTCGCCGCATCCACTCATCGCCGCGCCGCTGTTGATAACCTGCACTGTGATCACCGGTGCTTCTTTCATGCGGGTCATTCGATACTTGTTGAAGTTCTTCACGTTCGACTGTCCCGCAGTCCATTTCAGCTCGCCCCATTTCGCAGCGCTCAGTCCGTGGAAGATGCCGCCCTGCATTTGCGCCTCGACGGAGTTCGGGTTCACCGCAGTTCCGCAGTCCACGGCGCACGCGACTTTGTGGAGGATGAAATCGCCCGCGACCGGTGCGGAAATCTCGGCGACCTCCGCGACGATCGTCCCGAAGGCCTGCACCACGGCGATTCCCCGCGCACGTCCGGCGGGCACTGCGGTGCTCCAGCCACCGAGAGTCGCTGCGGCGCTGAGCACGGCGAGTGTGCGGGCTGCGAGCGGGTCGGTGCTCGTGCTGAGAAGTTGCTGACGGAATGTCAGCGGATCGACCCCAGCAGCGAGCGCCGCTTCATCGATCGCGCTTTCGACCGCGAACCCGTTGATCGAGTACCCGACCGAGCGCCAGTAGCCGACGGGAATCGGCGATGGATGCACCACGTAATCCACAAGCCGGCTGCCGAATTTGTAGGGCAACGCGCGCCCGCCTTCCGTGGCATTGGAATCGCCCGTCGCGCCGAGAACCCGCCCGCGCTGCGATTGAATCGATGGCGACACGGTGCGGTTCGACCATGCGGTGATTCCACCAACGGCATCGAGACCGATGCGGATGCGAGACACCGCCATCGGTCGATATTGATCGCGCGTCATATCCTCCGCGCGCGGCCAGGTGAGCTTCACGGGCCGGCCCACCGCCATCGCGGTGCGGATGGCTTGCGTGATGTAATCCTGCTCGAATTTTCGCCCGAGTCCGCCGCCCATGAACATCGGATAAACCGTGATCGCGGTCTTGGGCAAACCAGTCACCGTCGATGCCGTCGCGAGCACGGAATTCGGAGCCTGCGTGGGAGCCCATATTTCGCACGCGGTCGGAGTGCCGGTCGGCGGCGTCATGCGCACCGTGCAATTCAGCACTTCCATGCAAGCATGCGGAAGGTACGGAAGCGTGTAGGTCCGCTCGATGACCTGCGCCGCCGTGGCGAAGGCAGCATCCACATCGCCCACTTTCTCCGCGATGTAAGGCGCGCCGCGACCGAGCAACTGCATCGCCTGATTTTGAAAGACCGTGCTGTCCAGCAACGCAGCGTTTGCCGGCGTATTCCAAATGCTGGAGCCGATCTCTTTTGCAGCCTCCATCAGCGCCCATGTATTCGCACCGGGCAGCCACGAGACGAGCGCGTACGCATTATCGAGCGGCACGACCGCACTCGCTCCGGGTGGAACGGACGGCGTGGTTTTCAATGTCCCGCCCATCGTCGGCGCGTGCTTGATGATTGCGAACGCCATGCCAGGCACGACGGCATCGAGCCCGTACTTCGCGCTGCCATTGACCTTCGCAGGAATGTCGGGGCGCGCGGCAGCCGTGCCGATAATGCGGTAAGCGCTTGCAGGAGTGAGCACCGGCGCCGCGGGCACGGGGAGCGTCGCCGCGAGCGGTGCGAGTTGTCCGTAGGTGAGCACTTCGTTCGTCGCCGTGTTCTTCACGGTGCCATCGATCGCCTGGCACGCCGAAGTCGCCACGCCCCATGTCTGCGCGGCCGCACTCACGAGCATCTCCCGCGCAGCAGCGCCCGCTTTTAGAAAAGTGGGGAGCCGTGAGCGAATTCCGCCGCTGCCCGCAGAGAGCCACGAGGAAGCAGCCGTCAGCGGCTCCACTTTGACTTTCTCCCATTTCACCATCAACTCCTCCGCCGCAGCCATCGAGAGCCCGGTGAAAATCCCCTGCCCCATCTCACCGCCGCCGACAAGGATCGTGATCGTCTCATCCGCGCCGATGCGGATGAATGCTGTGACTCCGGCCGCAGTCGGAGCCTGCGCCATGGCGCGGTTGCCGCCCTCTTCGAGAGTGAATGCGAGCAAAAAACCACCGGTGACTTTGAGAAACTCGCGCCGGTCGATAGTGCCAGCCTTGGAAATGGTGGATTCGCTCATTGGGATACCTCGGGTTAGCCGCCGTTAGCCGCGCGTTTGATCGCCGCTTTCACGCGTTGATACGTTCCGCAGACGCAGACGTTTTTCATCGCGCCATTGATGTCGCCATCGGATGGATGCGGCTTTTCGAGCAGCAGCGCCGCCGCTTGCATGATCATGCCCGACTGACAATATCCGCACTGCGGAGCCTGCTCGGCGATCCACGCTTTTTGAAGCGGATGCGTCCCATCCGGCGAAAGCCCCTCAATGGTGGTGATAGTTTTTCCAGCCGCGGCTCCGACCGTGTAGTCGCAGGATTTTTCCGCCTTCCCGTTGACGTGGACCGTACAAGCCCAGCAAACCGCAATCCCGCATCCATACTTGGTTCCCGTGAGAAACAGGATGTCCCGCAACACCCAAAGCAGCGGCGTGTCCAAGGGAACATCGACCTGGTAGCTTTGGCCGTTAATATTCAGGGTGGTCATATGGCCTCGAAAAACCACCGATTCAAAAAATTGGCAAAGGCCTTAGCGTTACGAATTGGCAAGCTGGCGATTCGGAGTTCCTTTGGGCCCGAAAGCTTTCACGGTGTTCCGACACACCGCGGTCCATATTGGCGCGTTGACTGACAGGCCCGGTCGGGAGCATTACGCTCGCTGCTTTGAATACGCAAATTGCCGGCAATCTTCTGGACCTTACTTTTCCCGCCCTCCAGCGCGTGCTCGTGTCGGACGGACTTCCGGCGGCGCACACGCGGGCGCTCTGGCGGGCTGTGCACCGGGAGGCGGTGAGCGACCTGGGAAAAGCCGGTAATTTTTCGCCGCCGTTGCAGCGCTGGGTGGCAGACGCGGGCTGGCGGCTGGAGGTGCCCGAGGTGGCTGCAGATACCGCGAGCTCGGACGAATTGACCCGGAAGTTTCTGCTGAAGATGGATGACGGGCAGACCATCGAGACTGTCTTGATGGGCTTCAAAGGCAGGCACACCGCCTGTGTGAGCACGCAAGCGGGATGTGCGATGGGCTGCGTTTTTTGTGCGACCGGGCAGATGGGTTTTGTGCGGCACTTGAGGCCGGGGGAAATCGTGGCACAGGTGCTGCACGCAAACAGGGCGCTCGCGGCGACGGGCTCGCGGTTGCGGAATCTGGTGCTGATGGGGATGGGCGAGCCGTTGCACAATTATGATTCCGTGATGGAGGCGCTGGAGATTATTTCGGACACGGGCGGGCTCAATATCGGTCCGTCGAGGATTACGATCAGTACTGTGGGCGTGGTCCCGGGAATCCTGAGGCTGGCAGAAGAACGGCGGCCATATGGACTGGCGGTGAGCCTGCACGGAGCGAGCGAGGAGGAACGCGGAGCGCTGGTCCCTGCAAGCAAACGCTGGCCGCTCGCAGAGCTGATCGCGGCCTGCCGCCACTATAGCGATGCGATGGATGCGAAGATCTTTTTTGAATGGACGCTCATCGCTGGAAAAAACGATTCGGTGGAGACAGCGCAGCGGTTGGCGACGCTCCTGGCCGGGATCCGATCACATGTGAACCTCATTCCGCTGAATCGTACGCAGGGATTTGCCGGGACGGCGTCTGCAAGTCCGGCGGCATCGGATTTTCAGCGAACGCTCCAGGATGCAGGCATCCCGAGCACGATCCGCCAGCGACGCGGGATTGATGTGGCGGCGGGCTGCGGGCAGCTCCGGGCGGAGCGGAAAAGTAGGGAGCGGATTTAGTCCGCGACGATCTTCACAGTCCCCGATGTCGAGCCGTTGATAAAGTAGCCTTCGGCAATGTCCGCGTCCTCGCCCGGAACCACGATGCCTTCTACGCTGTGGCGCACTCCTCCGCTGTCCTTGAACCAGCCTTTGAAACGCCCCGTGGCTGGCACCAGCTTGAGCGCGGCGTTCTGTGGAAATGCGATTTTGTTATCCGTGGAATACGTGAGCGGGAGCACAAATTCGCTCGCGAGTCCGCCGCCGGTGAAGTGGGCGTTGCCGGTGCCGTTTGTGGTGTCGAACTCGCTGAGCACGCGCTGCCCGGCGGTGAATGTGTAGAGCGCGCCTGAGAGCGTGAGGCTTTGGTCGTCGAACCCGCCTGAAAACACGCTGCCGGGCTTCGGTGGTTTCTCCCATGAAAGAAGAGCGGTGATTTTCCCGCTGGCAATGTTTGCCGTGCCGCCAAGGTAGCCGCGCTCCCGTGCGTAGAGCGGGACGAAGATGGCCACGTTCCCGTTTGCCGCGATGTGGCTGCTGTGGGTGAATGCTCTGCCGTCTGGCAGGCAGCCTTTTATCGAGACAACGCCGCTGGTTTTCACCACCGAACGCGCAAAGCCGCGAAGATTACCGCTGGTGAGTAGGGCGTTGTAGGCACTGACCGCTTGCTCATCGAGCGCATCGGCATCTGCCGCGATGTCGTAAATGGTGCCGTCTTCCAGTGTAAAAGTGCCATTCATCGCCAGCCCGTCATTGCTCCGCTGGAGTGTGAGGGTCCGCTGCACTTTGACCCTGGAAACCTTCACGCTAAATACCTCCATCAATGCGCCCGCTTCGTCGAGGGGGCCGGAAAACGCATACGTGAGGCCGTTCACTTGAAGCTTTCCGGTCACTCTGTTTTTCACCGTTGTCTTGAGCACGATTCCGCCAAGTCCGGCGGTGGCGCGACGATTGGCGAGCCCGTGGAAGTTCGCATTTCGTGCGGGGACGACGTCGGAAATCGTCACTTCCGCAGAGGTTGTCGCGCCCAGCAGCGCTTCGGTCGGGGAAGCCAAATTGACCGTGAACGTCTCGTTGCCCTCAATCAACGCGTCCGTGAGAATCGGAACGGTGATGGTTTGCTGCATGACGCCGGGGCCGAAGGTCAAAGTCCCGCTCGTTGCCGTGTAGTCAGCCCCACTCGCAGTTCCGGGAGAGGTCGAGTACTGAACGGAGACGCTGCCCGTAGTGCTGCCAGTGCGGACGACGTGAACGGATACCGCGCCCGCATTTTCTCCGACGCTGGCCATGTTGCTCGCCAGCGCCAGCGTCGGTGCACCCGTTATGGTCACGATGTGACCGCTACCGCTGCCCAAAGTCGCCCCGCCCGTCGGGGCAGAAAGTGTGACGGTGAATGTCTCATCGCCCTCCGCAATCGCATCCGTCGCAATCGGCACGACGATGATCCGCTCGGTTTCAAACGCCGCGAAATTCAGCACGCCGCTGCTTTCCGTAAAGTCCGAGCCAGCGATCGCACTGCCCGACGATGTCGCGTAGGAAACAGCGATTGCTCCGCTGAGTGTGACCGTGCGCCTCACTGTGATCACCGCATTTCCACCGCTTTCTGGCACGGCGCTTGATGCCAGTAAAAAGGCGACCTGTGGCGCAGGAGGGGCCGCATCGTCGCTTTGGATGGTGACGGTATGCGTTGCAATCGCCCCCAGTTCCGTGCCGTTGGTCGGCGATGAAAGTTGGACCGAAAACGTCTCGTCACCCTCAACCGCTGCATCATTTACAATCGGAACGGCAATCGTTTGCTGAGCCACACCATCCGCAAACGTCACCGTGCCAGTGGTCGTTGAGAAGTCACTCCCAGCAACGGCTGTTACCCCTGTTGTGGAGTAGGAAATTGAGACAGACCCAGCGGTTTCGCTCCGCACAATCGTCACAAGCACATTCGCAGTCGCCTCCGAGACCGTGCTCGCCGCTGCCGAAAATTGAATCGTCTGAATCGGCCCCGGCAAATCGTTGCTCTCAATCGTCACGGTATGGCTCGATGGAGCGATCACATCCAATCCATACAGTTCGAGTGTGAACGTTTCAGCCACCTCCATCGTCGCATCGTTCAGGATTGGGACTGAAATCGTCTTCTGCGACTCACCTTGCGCAAAAGTTAAAGTGCCGCTAGTTGCCGTAAAATCGCTTCCGCTCGTAGCCGTCCCGTCAATGATGGTGCTGTAAGTAACCGAGACGCTGCCTATTGCTCCCGTGCGAATAACCGTGATGACGGCGTTCCCATCACTCTCCGCAACCGAACTGCTCACGGCACTGAATCTTACCTCCTGTGAATCATTTTTTGTGATTGTCGCGACCTGTATCGGAAATGCGCCAAGCACGCATCCAGACGGGGATGATAACCCGATTTGAAATGTCTCATCGAACTCCACGGTGGGGTCGTCCACGATAGCGATCTGGATGGTCTTTTCCATTTCCTCAGCCGCAAAACTCAGTGTGCCGCTAGTTGCCGTAAAATCGCTGCCGGACAAAGCAGAACCGGCGGTAGTCGTATAGCCGACACTCACCGCACTTGCCGTATTTCCGGTTCGCCTGACGATCACCGCCATACTTCCATCGCTCTCCCCGACTGAGCCGCTGCCTGCCAGAAAAGACACCACCGCAACGATCGAGGTATCTGTTTCCACGGCGCCCATATCGACATGGCTCCCGATGGGCCGGGGGAATCCGCGCTGGTCCGTCCCTGTGAGCGTGTCGTCTCCCGCATCAAGCGCTGGGCTGCCCGAGGCTAAAAGGAACGTCTCGGTCGGCCCCCCATTTGCACCAAAAGCGGACACCAGCGGATTCAACGGCACCGCAATAGTGCCTGCCAAATCACCGTTCGTCCCGGCGACAATCCCGGTGCTGCCGTCTATTTTTCCAATGAGGTTATGCCCGGCGCTGGTAAAACTCCCAGAGAGGTCAAAGCCTGTTGCTGGCACCGGCGTTCCTCCGCCCCCTCCGAGGATCCTAGAAAACCCATTATGAGCGATGTTGCCAGCGATGATGCAGTTGCGCAGAGTACCGGATCCGGACACTCCGCCACCGGGCGAAACGCTTTCATACACACTCTGCGGCTGGCCTACGGTGTTCCCCACAACGGTGCAACTGGTGAGCGTCACATTCCCGGAGATCGCACCACCCGCTCCGCTTGCTGGTGACGTATTGTTGAAAACTGAACTATATCCGGTCTGATTATTGGTGAATGTGCAATTCACGCACGTTCCATCTCCATAGATTCCCCCGCCACTACCGCCAAACACGGTGCCCGAAATATTCGGGGCTACGTTCGCAGCTCGGTTCCCAGAAATTGTCGAATTACTCAACATATAGGAAGTGGATGAAAACATTCCTCCACCGTTCCCTTTAGGTCCAAAAGCCTCAGAATATAACTCCGAAAGGTGATTGTCAGAAACCGTCAAATTGCTGCCCGTGAAAGTCCCAGAATTATAGATTCCTCCGCCGTTACCACCAGCGAAGCTTCCGCCTTTGGCTACATTACTCGAAACCACGCACCCGTTCATCGTGAGCGAGCCCGAGTTTGCGATTCCCCCGCCGTTACCGCCGACCGTGCCGCCACCGCTGGTTTGATTCGCAGTCATGATGCAGTCGGTCAGCGCGAGCGTTCCGGCATTGAGAATTCCGCCGCCGTCACCAGCGGGGATACTCACCCCTGCGAAGACCGTTTTTCCACCCCTCACCGTCAGTCCTGACAAACTGACCGTCTTCCCCGTCGGAATAGTAAACACCCGGCTCAACTGATTCCCGCTCAGCGCCAGAGTGGCGGCACCGGGGCCGCTAATAGTCAGGCTTTTATCCAAGACCAACTCCGCCCCTGCGAGCGTGATGGTGCCGGTCACGGCAGGCGCAAACTCGATGGTATCCCCGTCCGCGGCGGCGGCGATGGCACCTCTCAACGACCCGACGGCTGGCGATGCAACGTTATCCGTCGTGTTCGTAACAGTGATGGTCGCCGCGTAGAGCGAGGTTGCGGTGGTAACGAGGATGCCGATCAGCACCCGGAGTGTCTGGAGTTTGGGAATGAAGATGACCGTTTTCATAGCGAGAACGTTTCGATGGATAGTGTGCATCCATCTCGAAATTAATACAAACTAATTTTCGGCGATTGGGTAACCGTATAGCGAGCTGACAGCACGGCACCCGCGCGACGGGTTCGTGTCGCGAAACTGAATCCTTGGCGCGGCGCGATGGCTGGTTAGGGTGGCGGGCGTGCAAGTTACTTCTGTTATCGAGCTACTTCAGGCGCTCGTCCGAATTCCGAGTGTAAATCCCGCTGGCGATCCCGGCACGCCGCATACCGGCGAGCGTGCGATCGCCGACTGGCTGGCGGCATGGCTCCGCGCGGAGTTTCCCGCCGCGCGTGTCGAATTGCGCGACGTGCTGCCGGACAGGCCGAATGTCGTCGTGCGCTTTTCCGATAGCGGCGGAAAGAAGCCGCGACTGCTCTTTGCGCCGCATACCGACACGGTGAGCGTGGGCGGTATGACGATCGATCCTTTCTCCGCCGAACTGCACCACGGCAAGGTGTGGGGTCGTGGGGCGAGCGATACGAAAGGCTCCATGGCCGCGATGCTCTGGGCGCTGCGGGCCGTCCGAAACTCCCTGCCGGATCTCGGATACGAGGTGTGGTTTGCGGGGCTTTGCAGCGAGGAGGCGGGCCAGCACGGAGCCTACACGCTGGCGCAGGAGGAGCGCTTCGATTTTGTCATCGCCGGAGAGCCGACCGGGCTTGATGCCGTCATCGCGCACAAAGGCGCGCTGTGGCTCGACCTCACGACGCGGGGTCGCGCCGTTCATGCCGCCGAGCCGCACCGCGGGGACAATGCGATTTACAAAATGGCCGATCTCCTCCGCTGCGTTCGTGATGAAATCGCGCCCGCTCTCGGCGCGGGTGGCGTGCATCCGCTGCTCGGGAGCACGACCATCAGCGCCGGCACGATCGCGGGCGGCAGTAAAGTGAACATTGTGCCGGACATCTGCCGCGCAGAAGTGGACATCCGTTACCTGCCCGGCGAGAGCCCGCTGGAGTCCGTGAGCGCGAGGCTGCGGGCAGTCTGCGCCGATGTGGAAATCGAGCATACTATTTCCAAACCGATGCTCACGGATGAATCGCACCCGCTCATTGAAAAGCTCCGCCAGAGCGGCTCCCGCTGCATCGGTGCCCCGTGGTTTAGCGATGCCGGTATCTTCTCGCAGTTCGGGATGGCCGCAATCGCGCTCGGCCCTGGTTCCATCGCGCAGGCGCACACGAAGGACGAGTTTATCGCAGTCGCGGATCTCGAGGCCGGCGTCGCCTTTTTTGAGCGCTTCCTTCTCAGCCTGTAGCTACTCGCGGTCGATGCTGTACCGGCCCGGGCCGATGAAGATCATCGATAAAAAAACGATGCCCAATTCGATCGAGTGGGAAGCCTCACGCAGCCCCCCGGAGTAGGTTTTCGCGATCATGAATTCGTGCGTGGCGGCGACCGACATGACGATGACCAGGAGCAGGCACGTGGGGCGGAAAAGAAGCCCAAGGATGAAGAGGACGCTGCCTCCATTCAGCGTGAGCATGGCCATAAATCCCCAGAATTTCGGCGGCGGCCACGTGATTCCCCAATGCTGGATCGCTTTTCCCATGATGTCCCATTCCTTCACCACATCGCCTTCGAACAACTTCGGAACTCCGTGGACCCAGAGGAAGACAACTCCCAGCCAGATTCGGAGAAGTAAAAGTCCGGCGTCGCGATTTTTAGAAAGTATGGCCCACATGCGGGCGAGGTTGTTTCACGGGAGCACGCAGCGCGCGAGCGGAAAAATGGTGCGACTGTGATCCGTGCTCAGGCGGTCAGGCAGGTGATTACTGAACTACTGACAAACTTCCATCATCTCTCGCCGGGAGAGCACTGGCTTTCATTGCTCCGGCTGTAACGTTTTCGAAAGCTGCCGCGTCCTGTGATACAATGAAATCAATCTTCGCAATTCTCGCAGTCACCATCGCCACAACTTTTGCGGTCGAAATCGAACCCATCCCGTCCGAGGAAGTCGGCAAAGTCGCGCGGAAAATCATCTCACACTACGGGGTGCCGGCCGATGCGCCGATGGCCACGGAAGTGGACACGGAGAAAGCCGTGGGAATCAAAGGCGGGCAGGCTGGCTTGGTTGTGATGCCCGACAAGAAACTGACGGCCGAATCGCTCGGTGCGGCCACGGAAAAACCCGCCGCAATCGGTCAACTCTGGATGCACAAGGTGGTCCCGATTGTGAGCGGAGCTGCACCGGCTGCGGCAAAGCTTCGCACCGTGGAGTTCGGCGAGAATGAGAACCGCAAATCGGTGGAAGTCTATTATCTTTCCGTTTCCAAAACATCAGCAGGCGCTCTCGAACTCGCGCTTATCGGACGAGACAAGGAGCCGCTGGTGAAAGTCCCGCTCGTCAAGACCGATGCCTCGGCGAGCACCGCACCGATGGCCGTGACTGCATCAAAAGAAGGTGAACACACGGGCGTGCTCGTCCTGAGTCTGTTCGGCAGCTACAAGGCGGACATCTCCATTACAAAAGCCGCAGAATAGCGTTTCGCTAATCCCGGTCAGGCTCCCGGTGGACGTTGAGTTCGAAGACAATGTCCGGTTCGCCGGGAGCGCCCGGTTGAGGGTCGAGGCTGAGCGCGCGGTATGCAGCTTCCAGTGCTTGCGGGTTCCCGCGAAGCTCGGGATACACGGAGAGCAGTCGTTGCTTCACCCAGCGTTTGGCCATGCCGCTCTCGACGGGATGGACCACCGGTGCCATGCCCAGAGCCCGCTTGAATGCTGCGAGAATTTTCACCGCATGAACTCTTCCGGTGGCGCGTCCGTCTTTTCCACCGTGATGCCTCTCAGTACGGCAATGCGGCGTCCTCTTTCGACGGGGAAGCTCGGGATGCCGATGATTTTCACCCACTGCATTTCCTTAACCTCAGGGAGCTTATCCACTTCTACGAGCGTGGCTATCGGCTGAGCGTCGGCAGCGCAGCAGTTCATAAACATCCGGACGGCTTTGAAGCGGTTGCCGGTGGCATTGTTGCTCGTATCGGGCAGAAACTGACCGATGAGCACGACTTTCTTCCCCTCAAAATCCGCCTGCAGCATCTTGTCCTGCGCTGCGTAGAGAAGGTCGAGGACTTCAGCGACAATGTAACCTTCCGGCGTGCGTGTGAGCCAGTCGGTCGGCTTTTCCGCCAGCGTGCCGGGCTGAGTGCCATCTGCACGGACCGACGTGCCGGGCGCGTCGCCTTTACCCGGCATAGGCAGGTCCGGCGAGCGGGCGACGATCTTCGGCTTTGCTCCGAGTTGTTGCAGCGAAGTCGCAGTGCCGCGGTTCTCGATAAATTGCGCACTGAAACCCGTCTTGGGCGTGTAACGCGCCGCGACGGTGATCGGGATCAAGAGCACGACAAATGTGAGCAACTTTCCAATCGAAAGCCGGCTAAGCCCGTGGCCGCACTCCGCTGTCGAGCAACAAGAAGTGTCGGCTTTGAAGGCTACGAAGATCACGGCCATGATCGCCAGAACGATCGCGGAAACGAACGCGTATTTTTGGAACGGCCCGGCGAGCATGTTTTGCATGCGGGACGAGTAGTGAAAGTAGAAGAGCACCGCGCTCCAGAGGGCGAGCGTTGCGGCGGGCAGCCAGCGGTTGAGGAGCTTTTGCATGACGGAGTTTATACTGCGAACGTGTGCGGGTTGCAACCGATGCTTCCAACCGGCTCCGACGGGCGCGGAACGGCGTCGAGCGCGCCCCAAAGCATGCAGATGACCGCGATGAGGATGAAAAGTCCGATGGCAAGAACGACGACGAATTTCCGGCGGAAAACGAGCCCGTAGAGCCAGAATAACTTCAGGTCGAAAACGGGACCAAAGAGCAGGAACGCGAGATTCGCCGCTGGGGAAAACTGCGAGAACTGCGTCGCCGCAACGAACGCGTCCGTCGTGCTGCACAGTGCGAGCAGCGCGGCCACGATCATCAGCGCGACGATGGATGTCAGGGGCGACTGGGCGAGCGGGGCCAGGGCTTCGCGGTTGACGCCTGCGGAAAACACGCTGGTGATGGCGACTCCGATGACGAAGTAGAACGCGACATCGAGAAAATCGGCCGTGGCTGATTGGATGGCGAGCAGGAGCTTCCGAAGCGGCGATGCTTTGGCTGCAATCGCCGCAAACTCCACGGGCGTATCGGAGTCGGAGTCGGAGCCCGCGATGCTGAGGCCGGTGCGCCGTTTCGTTTCCCCGGTGATGCCGGCCTGCGCGATGCGGTTTTGCGGGAGATTATGGACAACGAGCGCCACGGTAACGGCGACAAAATAACCCAGGACCAACCGGCTGATGGTCATCACTTCCGGCTGCTGGTTGGTAAACGCAATCCATGTGCTGTACGCGACGATAGGACTCACAATCGGCGCCGCCAGCATGTATGAAGTTGCCACGGAAAGCGGCAGTCCCTTTTTCAGAAAACGGCGGATTACCACCACGCTTCCACATTCGCAGATCGGGAAAATGAGCCCCATCAATCCGGCCACAAAAATCGCAACGCCGGGGCGTTTTGGCATCATCCTCGTGATCCGTTCCGGCGACACATGGACATCCACAAGCCCAGAGATCAGCGAGCCGAGAAGGAGGAACGGAATCCCTTCAAAAAGGACTGACAGGAATGTTTTCGAGAAGTCCCCGAAATCGAGATTAAACCAAGACATGAATGCGAGATGTGAGACCGCGAATGGCCTTCTCCCTTAGCGAACATATCGCGACGCCGGGCGCAAGAACCCCTTTGTCCGCGGCGCTTATTTTGGTGCCGGCCCTACGCTCTCCCTTGCGATATAACGCGTAGGAAAAACCATCGCGACCGGGGCTGGGGAGTGTTCTTTTGCTTCGATGCGTTCGATGAGTTGCGCGGCGGTGCGCCGTGCCATCTCTCCGATTGGCTGCGCGATGGTGCTCAGCGAGACGGGCAGAAAAACTCCCAACGGAATATCGTCGGCACCCACGATACTGATGTCGCGAGGTATCTGGAGCCGGACGTCCGAAGCGGCGCGCATGACGCCGATGGCCGAGAGATCGTTCATGGCGATGATCGCCGTCGGGCGGACCGGCGAGCGGAGAAGCAGCGCGGCTGAATCGCGTGCGCTCTCAACGGTGGGTGCGCAGTCGCTCGTCGAAAAGTCGGATTCCGAAATTCCCCGCTCGCCGAGCAACCGTCGGAAAAGCTCCGGGCGTCTGCCTGCGTACTGCCCTTCAGCGAGCGCCGATACGAATGCAAAACGCCGGTGCCCGTGCTGAAGCAGCGAATCGATCGCCGCGGCAAGCCCGCTTTCAAAATCCGCCAGCGCCGAGTCCACAGGCAACGCTGCTCCGCCGGTTGTGCTCAGCACGACAAACGGGGTCTGCTGACGGGCGAGAATGCCGAGGTATTCGCGATGCGCCTCGGGGTCGCTGAGAAAAGCCGCGATCCCGTCCACTTGCCGGTTTTCGAGTTCGTCGAGGATGCGGCGCTCGCGGCGGAGATCGTTGCGCCACGTCTCGATGAGCACATCGTAACCACGCTCGCCCGCGACATCCTCCAGTGCATCCGCAAACGCCGTGTAGTACGGGTTGTGAAGGTCGGCGATGACCAGCGCAATCGCATTAAAGCGGCCCATCCGCAATGACTGAGCGGCGCGGTTCGGCTTGTAACCCAGCTCAGCCGCGGCTCGAAATACGCGCTCTTCGGTGGCCTTCGATGCCCATGAATTGGGTCGTCGATTCAGGATTGTCGATGCGGTGTTGACGGCGACGCCGGCAAGGGAAGCAACGTCTTTGAGGCGGGTCTTTTGCACGTCTGGCAATTACACGTCTGCGGGAACGCGCACAAGCACAGACGGTTCGCGAGAAAAGTGCATATGACTGGACAGGCGCGGGTGCCCGGCGCACTTTCTACCCCATGCTCGACTGGCTCAACCAATATATCGAACAACAAAAACGCTCGCTTGATTCCATCAAGGCCGAGCAAATCGTGCCGCTCATCCACACGCTTCGCGAGGCACAGCGGGCGGGAAAACATATCTTCGTTTGCGGGAATGGCGGGAGTGCGGCGAATGCGTCGCATTTTGTCACGGACCTCGGGAAAAACAGCAGCGAAGCGCTCGGCACGCCGTTCAAGGTCCTCTCGCTGAATGACAATTCGTCGTGGATCACTGCGATTGGGAATGATTACGACTACGCGGACGTTTTCATGCGTCAGCTCCACAATTATGGCGAGGCGGGCGACGTGCTGCTGGTAATCAGCGTCAGCGGAAATTCGCCGAACCTCGTGAAGGCCCTCGGCTGGGCGAAAGAGCATGGCCTCCGCACCATCGCACTTGTCGGCGAAAGGCGCGGAAAGGCCGCGGAACTCGCCGATCAGGTCATTGTGGTGGGCGACTCGCACTATGGCCGCGTCGAGGATGTGCAGATGAATATTCTCCACATGATCTGCTACGCCTTCGTGGAAGTGCCGGAAGCGCGGAAGTAAAAAGGGGGAAACTCCTAAGAAGGGGGCTTGCCGAGGCGATTGCAGGGTGTAATTTCATTTCTGCGTTATGAAGCCTCTCCAAGCATCGTCTATTATCCTCACAGCAACCATCTTCGCGCTGGTCGCCGCACCATCGTTTGCGGGAAGCAATCTCCGCCACAGCATGGCACCCGTGGACGAGCCGGTCATCGCTGCGATCGCGGGGCGGAATGTGCGGGTGAAAGTGCCCGCAGGGTTCAGGGAAGTCACGCTTCAGCGCAAGACGGCGCAGCGCAGAAATCCGTGGGCGACGATCTCTTCGAGCACGGTGAACGGCGAGGCGAAAGAGGTGGTGTTCACCATGCGGTCGCGGCTGTCGAAGCGCTACCTCCGCGTTCTGGGCAAAAAGAACGGCGAACTGCCCGGTTCCTTTTATACCGGGACGACGAACTTTCTCGGCGAACAAGTCGTCAGCCAGCCGGGCTCGAATCTTTCGCTCGGAGGAAGCGCCGACGGAAGCCTGGCGGTAAACAGCAACGCCGTGGCGGGCGTGCGCGGCGATAGTGCGGTTTCCTCGAATCGGACGGTGACGGAAAGCGACATCTGGAAGCTTGATGGCGACCATTTATATTTCTTCAACCAATACCGCGGGCTGCAAAACATCGATGTCACCGACACGGCAAAGCCAGCTCTGCTCGGCACGCTGCGGATGCCGACGGTCGGCGAAGACCTTTACCAGCTCGACAGCACGCATGTCGCCATCCTGAAGCGCACGCCGAAGGAACTCGGCTGGACGAGCGGTTCGCCGACGTTTGATCAAGCGAACCAAAGCGGCGAAGTCGTCGTGTGCGATGTCAGCACGCCTGAGCCCAAGATTGTTGCGCGTGTGCCCTTTAATGGATGGATCGCAAACAGTCGCCTCATTGGTTCCGCGCTGGTGATTGCGAGAAACGTCCAGCGGCAGGATGCGGGAAACTGGGGCTGGTCCACCGATTTGGAAGTGACGGGCTATGATTTGTCCGTGCCGACCGCGCCGGTGGAACGCAATACGGTGAAGTTCTCGAATTCCGGCGGCTCGTGGGTAAGTGCGGTGCAGGCGAGCAACCGCTGTTTCATGGTGGCGCAGCCAAATTACAACTATTCCGGCGTAGGTGGATACGAGACGCTAATCAATCTGGTGGACGTGAGCAATCCGGACGGCACGCTGGTAAAAGGCGGCACGGCGAGTGTGCGTGGATATGTGGAGGACAAATTCAAGCTGCATGAAAATGGCGGCGTCATGAGCGCAGTCTCGGCAGTTACCGGAATCGATCCTCTGACGGGGTTCCGGACGAGTTCATCGCGGCTCCAGAATTTCAATGTCGCTGATCTCGCACATCCGGCGAAACTCGGCCACATCGCCGTCGGCCAGAATGAATCGACGCGCGCCGTGCGTTTCGACGGCGACCGCGTTTATATCGTAACCGTCGTCCAGCAAGATCCGCTCTGGATCGTGGACAACACCGACCCCGCAAAGCCCACACTGAGCGGCGAGTTGCATGTCCCGGGATTCTCGAGCTACATCGAGCCGCTCGGCGACCGCCTCGTGACGGTCGGACGCGTCTGGGGAGACGACGGTACAGGCAACTGGCAAAACCGCGTAAGCGTCTCACTTTACGACGTCGCCGACGCAACGAAGCCGGTCCAGCTCTCGCAACTGCCGGTCGGCACTGGCTGGTCCTCCAGCGAGGCCGAGTGGGACGAAAAAGCATTCACCGTTTTGCCCGACGCGGGGCTCATCATGCTGCCATACAGCAGCGGCTGGTGGTTTTGGGGCGGCGGTAATAACGGAGGCGTGCAACTGCTCGATTTGAAGCGCGACAGCCTCGCGCTCCGCGGAGTCATCCGTCATGGCTTCACACCGCGCCGCACTGCGATCAAGGACGCCGCCGTGCTCGCGCTCAGCGCTTCCGATTTGCTCACCGTCGATATTTCGGACCGCGACACACCTGTGGTGAAAGCGGACGTCGAGCTCGCTTGGAATGTCTCCCGAGTGTGGATTGTTGGAAACAAACTCCTGCAACTTGGCCAACATCTGAACGACCGCAAACCCGTTCTTTCCGTATCTCCGCTCGACAATCCGGACGATACGACGAGCACGCTCGACATCGGAAATGGCTACGTCCAGTCCGCCGAACTGAAGGGCGACCTGCTGTATGTCGTTCAGCAACCCGATTCGTCAGTCGCGTCTGCGACCGGGGACGCCTCGCTTGTTATTCAGCACGCGAAGCTCACCGCCTTTTCCATCGCGTCGCTTCCGCAAATCGTAAAACTCAGCGAAGCGAGCATTCCGACCGAAAACCTTTACGGCAACATCTCGCTCATTTTCCCAACCGATGCGACCGCGGTCGTCGCCCGCAAGAACTCCTATTATCCGTGGTATCGCGGGCCGGGGCCGATCCTTCTCGCCGACAACGTCGTCGGTTTGCAACCGGTCACATTGGATGCCGTGGCGACGCCGGTCGGAGGCGGTTCGCTTAGGGCCTCTGCGAATGACGGACTGGTCGCGGATATGGCAATGCCGATTTGGCGCGGCTGGGGATCGGGCTCGATGGAGCTATTCGCGTTTGATATCTCCAACCCTCGCGAGCTGAAGCATCTGGCGACGACAAAACTGGAACGCAAACAGTCAACGACCTTCAGCGACGCCTTTGCAGACAACGGCAGGGTTTTCGCCAGCCACTACACAGGTGGGAATTATTACTACAACTACGAGAACGTCGGTATCAACCTGGACGAGCCGGCCAAGGCCAACCGCTACTTCCTGAATGTCGTCGATTACAGCACACCTTCGGCACCGGTTGTGAGCGAGCCCATCAGCATCCCCGGCGAACTCCGTGGCGTGGCTCGCAAAGGCGAACTTCTTTACCTGCTCGGTCCGGGTTACGACACCACGGGCCACGCCGACGCCGCGAAGGAATTTATCCATGCTGCGGCGTTTGATGGCGCGGCACATCTCGTGGACAGCATCCCGCTCGGTGCACGCTGGAGCGGTGCCACGTTCCATCTTGGGAATGGCAACGTCTTCGTGAGCCGTAACGACTACGACGCCGCCAGGCAGCAGTATAATTCGAGTTTTGAAGCGTGGACACTGACCAGTGAGGGCAAGTTCACGCTCCGCGACACGCTCCCAGTGGCATACCTCTACGACTGGACGATCTCCGGAAATCTCGCACTCTACACTGGAGGGGCAAAGCTCGGCGTGATCGACGTCGCGAATCCTTCGGAACTCCATTTCATCGGCACCTACGGTGGCGGCAATTCATGGTATTACTCCGGCTCTGGAAGCGCGAATATTGTCGGAAACCTGTCCCTCGGATTCTGGATTCCCGAGGGCGACTACGGCGTAAACGCGGTTCCTCCGCCTCCGCAGAATTGACTACGCGAATAGTTCCGCGACCGACTTTTCCCGGTGGTCGAAGATCTTCTTCAATTGCGGCTCAACGAGAAATGGCCGCACGATTTCACCGAAAATCCCAAACGGAATAACGTAGGTGACGATGTCGATGAGCTCGACGTGGCCGTTGCCGAGATCTTTGAAGTGGTGCTCGTGATGCCAGATTTTGTAAGGCCCGACCCGCTGTTCATCGACGAAAAACCGTCCCTCTTCGACGTGCGTGATTTCCGTGAGCCAGCGCGCTGGAATACCGAACAACGGACGCACCCGATATTCGATCATCAGCCCTGGATAAACGCGGGCAGGTAAATCGGTGATGACAACGAAATCAAGTTCCTTTGGAGTGATCTTCGCGAGGTTGCCGGGATTCGAAAAGAAATCCCACGCTGCGGCCACCGTGGACTTGATGATTTGCGTCTTCCGCAGAACGTGAATGCCCATGGCTATTTTGCCGGCGCAACATTCCGCGGCTTCTCGATCCGGACCATCACTTCATTGCGCCGCATGAAAGTTGGCGTCCACGGCGGATCATAGTAGGCGAATACCGGCTCACCCTTCGCCGCCATATTCTGCGCCTTCATCCAAGTCTGGAGAGTCTCAACCGCCTTCACCTCAGTCTCCGGGCTCCGCTTCCCGGAGAATCGCAGAGTCACAAATCGGGCAGCTTGGATTTTCGAGACCGTCACGAGGTCTCCGGTCGGTTTCGGCACGCCTTTTTCCACGGTCCCTTTCGGAACGATGAAACTCATGGTCTTCTTCTGCTTCTCAGACCGAATCAACACCGGCGAAGTCATCTCAATCTTCTGCCCGCCTTCGTTTGCCCCCGTGATGAATCGGAAAAGTGTCGTGAAACTGTTGTCCATATTCTCCTTCATCGGCGCTGTCGCGACCACCAGTTCAGGGTAATCGCGGATTTCAACCTTCCCATCGGTCTTCACGACGGCGTAAGCGGGCGTTTCCGTAGCTGCGCGGGAGTTGTTCACCAACCACACGGTGGCGAGCACGGCGGGAAAGAAGATGGCGAGAATCAGTGATCGTTTTCCAAGTTTCATCGAGAACCTTTCGCTTATCCCTGCTCCGCGGACGCCTGATTCGCACGCTCAAATTCTGCGGGACACAGGACTCCCGCTCCTGCATGCTCGCGGCGATGTCTCGGATCGCTTGCATTTTCATCACCATCGCATTCAGCCAAATCTACGCTGGCACGCCCGCGGAGGACTGGGCCGCCATCACGAAGCTTGATGCCGGCCCGGGAGTAGTGCCGAAAACCGCGGATGAGGCGACGAGGGTCGCGGTCGCCCACACCGAGACGCAGGAAAAAAAACTGCGTGCTTTCGTCGCTGCAAATCCGGGCGACGCGAATTTTTTCGAAGCAAAGCTCCGTATCGCCCGGGCCTTGGGAATCCGAGCACGCCTTCTCGGCGAGCCGGAGCCTGCGGAAATCGCCCGAATTCTGGAGGAACTCGAGCCCGTCGCGGTTGGTGCGCAGAAGGCAGAGCTCGATTTTGCAAAGCTCTCGCGAACCATGCGCGGCATGCAGGGAAAGCGGCCGAATGCCGCGCAGCGGGCGGCCCTTCTGCAATCGGCGCGGGCCTTTCAGAAGACCTACCCTGCCGACCGCCGGTTGGCGGCGCTGCTTGCGGAAGTAGCGACGCTTTTTGAGTTCGACCCAAAGACCAAGACGCTGCTGGTTTCCGATGCCGAAAAGCTTGCCGTGGAACCCGAATTGAAAGCGCAACTCGCAGACGACCGGAAGCGGCTGAGCCTTGTGGATAAGCCGCTCGGGCTCCATTTTCCGGGTATCGATGGCTCGAAGTTCGACATCAAGGCTCACCGGGGCAAAGTCGTTGTCGTGCTCTTTTTTGCGACATGGTCCGCCCCTGCGCGTCAGGCGTTTGCCGATCTGAAGGAAATCGCGGGCCCGAATGACGCGGTGAAATGGGTCGCCATCAGCCTCGATAAGGAAAAGGCACCGCTCGAAGCCTTCCTTCGCGAGCAGAAAACGCGCATCACCGTGGGCTGGGACGGCAAAGTATGGGACAGCGCCCTCATTCAGTCTCTCGGCATCAACACCCTTCCCACAGTCTGGATTTTTGACAAACAGGGTCTGCTGAGGTCCCTTGATGGCTTGGAGGGAACCGAGCGGCAAGTCACGAGCTTGAGTCGCGAGTAGATGCGTTAAAGGTAAACAACCCGCTGGCATTATAGCTGCTATAATTGTCAATAATATGCGTTGGTTTTGCACAGGACATTTCGCCGCCACATGGCTCGTTTGCACCGGACTTCTGTTTCACTTTCAGAAGACTGGGGAAAAGCCACTCACTTTCGTGCTGTTTGCACTGGTCCTGTGGCCGCTCGTGCTCACGCTTCTGCCGCTCAAAGGCTATTTTCATCTCAAAGCGATCACTCTCGATCGGCTGAAAGCCCGGGTGAGCAGCGGCGACCTGAAAAAGGCCGTGGTGTTCTCCTTCGGCTTCTGCACGAGCCTAGCCGCGGCCCTTTGCATTGGTGCAGCAACGCTCCTCGTGGGTAAATTGGACACGTTCTTCAGCAAACAGGACGGTCTCATGGGAATGGCTCACACACTTGCCTGGTTCCCTGTTTGTTTCGCGTTGTGGGCGCTGGTTCCATCGCTCGTAGTTTCGAAGCTCGCCGGAAAATCCGAATTGCCCGCCAACGCGTAAACCGGCTCCATGAACCCCAGAGTCCGTTTCCGCCAGACGCTTCAGCCGCTGCTCGAAGAGCTGAACATTTCGCCTGTGGATTCTGCGTTCAGTTCGACCGGCGCGCAAATGGACCGCGAGTTTATTCACCTCGAAATCGAGGAAGACGGGACCGCATTGGACGATCGACTCCGCGAGAACGGCTGGCGTCCGCGGGAATCCGAGCCCGGAGTTTTCGTCTACTCGCTGCACAACGACGCGGTCAATTTGATCCTTCGGACCCGCGTCCGAAAAAGATCTTAACGCGCGGACCACTCGAGAACGTTGCGCTCCAGCACTTCCAGCGGCACCGGGCCGCTGCGCAGGATGATTTCGTGAAACTCCCGCACGTCGAATTTCGCACCGAGCTTTTTTGTGCAGATACCACGCATCTCTTTGATCTTGAGTTCGCCGATCTTGTATCCGAGCGCCTGGCCGGGCCATGCGAGATAGCGGTCGATCTCGTTTTCCACGTCGAGGACCGTCTTCGCGCTGTGGTTGAGCAAGTAGTCGATGGCCTGTTCGCGTGTCCACTTCTTCACGTGCAGCCCGGTGTCCACAACGAGGCGGCACGCACGCCAGATTTCATAGATGAGCTGGCCGAACTTTGAATACGGATCGTCATAGAGGCCGAGTTCGTCGCCGAGAGATTCTGCGTAAAGCGCCCAGCCTTCGATGTAGGCGTTATACGCCGCCTCGCCGCCAAACCGCCGGAATTCGGGCAGGCTCTGCTGCTCGTAGGCGAGCGCAATCTGCAAGTGATGGCCCGGCACCGCTTCGTGCAGCGTGAGCGCCATCATCTCGTATTTTGGGCGCATCTGCGGGCGGTAGAGATTCACAAAAAACGAACCCGCCCGCGTACCGTCGCCGCTCGGCTGACGGTAGTAAGCCGCTGTGGTGTGCGGTGCAGCCTTGTCGGGAATCGGTTCCACGCCGTAAGGCATCCGGGGCAGAGTTTTGAAGAGCTTCACCAGCAGCGGGTCCACCCGCTTCGACACGGCACGGTAGCCGTCGAGAAGCTCGCCCGGTGTCTTGTAGTAAAACTTCGGGTCGTTACGGAGGTAATCGAAAAACTCTGCGCGTGTTCCTTTGAATCCCACCTGTGCGATGATCGTATCCATCGCCGTCGTGATTCGCTCCACCTCGCGCAGACCGAGCGCATGAATCTCCTGCGGTGCCATCCGCGTCGTCGTAAATTTCCGCACCGCCAGCGCATAAAGCGCATCGCCATCCGGCAGCGCGGATGCACCCACCACATCCGGGCAGGCGGGCAGATATTCATCCTTAAAAAACGCGAGCATCTTTCGATAAGATGGCACCACCGATTCCGCGATGGCCTTCTTCGCCTCCGCCGAAAGTTCCATGCGCTCCGCCGCGGGGAGCGACTCGGGCCACGTCTTGAACGGCGCGAAGAACGGGCTCTTTTCGGCGTCTTCCACGATCTGCCGCTCAATCTGGGGCGGCACACGCTTCATCACCACCTTCGGCCACACTCGCCCCGCCTTCGCTCCTGCACGCAGGAGTTCCAGCGTCTGGTCCATGTAAGCCGGGAACGATTTCAGCCGCGCGATCCAGTCTTCGAAATCCTTGCGTTTCTCGAACCTCAGCGCGCTCGCGATTTCATCCGCGAGATGGATTCCATCGCGGTGCGTGAGTCCCGCGAGATGCATGCCGGCTTGATATTCCTCCACCGCCAGTTCCGTCTCGTAGCGAAACAGATCGTAGTTCAACCGCTCCTCCACCGGCAGTGAATCGCGCGCGATGGTTTTCAGCTTCGCGACCATTGCCAGCCGGTGCTCCTGCTGCGTGGCTTGCCGCGCGATCGAGACATCCGGCCAGCGGTCATTCCATCTCCTGTCACCGAGTTGCGAAGCCCACGTCGGTGTCTGCTCCATGGACCACTGCCATTCATCAGCAAGCAGTTTGCGAAAGTCCTCCGCGCAGGCGGAAAACGTGAAAACGACAAAAAACAGGAGACGAATCATGTTTCAGAGGTAGCCGCTCTCTTAGAGGCAGGGAATCTGGAAATCATGACGTCCCTGTCCTTCAAGTAATCGACGGAACAACGGCGGCGATGAGTTCTCGCCGAGCGCTACTACACCAGCATTCCCAGCGGCGGCGCACTGCTGCTGTGCGATTTGCCCACGCCGAAACCGCCGGTCGGTTTGCGGAAAATACTCCATGGCGGATGTTGCGACCCGGGCGGGAGGTTGCTACTTATTTGGGAAAGCTACCGAACTGAAATCCTTTCCATCACCATGAACCGCCGCAACTTTCTCGCCACAACAACCGCAGCCCTAGCCGGGAGCGCACTCATTTCCAACGCGCAGGACTCGCCGGCCAGAAAGCGCCCGAAATTCAAGAAGGCGGTGAACCTCGGGATGTGCGGCATTAAGGGCTCGCTCACGGATCGTTTCAAGGCGATCAAAGATGCGGGATTTGACGGCATTGAGCTCAATCTTCCGGACGACGGCTTGACGACCGAAGGAATCATCGAGGCGTCCAAGGCGAGCGGGCTGGAGGTGGCGGGAATCATCTGCACCCCGCACTGGAGTTTTCCGCTGAGTTCGCCCGACCCGGCGAAGCGCGAGCGCACCGTCAACGGCCTGAAATACGCATTGAAGCAAGGCGGCGAGATCGGCTGCTCCCGCGTTCTGCTGGTGCCCGGGACAGTGGAGAAAAACGTCACTTACGAAGAGTGCTGGACGCGGAGCATCGAGGGAATCAAGCGCTGCATCGAGACGGCCGAGCAGTCGAAATGCGCCATCGCCGTGGAGAATGTGTGGAACCGGTTTATCAACGAGCCCGTCGCCGCGAAGCGCTACCTTGAGGAGATCAACAGTCCGTGGGTCGGATGGCATTTCGATATCGGAAACTGCGTGACCTTTGGCTGGCCCGAGCACTGGGTTCGAACTCTCGGGAAGAAGCATCTCTTTAATCTCCACTTCAAAGAATACAGCCGCAAGAAGCGCGATGCTTCCGGGCCCGGATCGGGGTTCGGAGTCGAGTTAATGGAAGGCGACAACGACTGGCCCGCCATCATGACTGCGCTGGATCAAGTCGGCTACGAAGGCTACGGGATCCTGGAGGTCGGCGGCGGAGATGCTGCGCGCCTGAAGTTCCTCGCAGAACGGACCGACAAAATCCTCGCGCTGTAAAATTGGGTCGCCGGAGCTCGTTCGTCCGGGACCGCTACACGCCGAGCGAGGCAACGCGGTATTCGCCGGGCGAGAGGCCGGTGGCCGCGCGAAACTGCCGGCAAAAGGCAGCCTGGTCGTAAAAGCCGCACTCAAAGGCGATGGACGAAAGCGGCGCGTCGGTGGAATGGAGCGCATCGGCTGCGGCCTCGATGCGGGCTTTTGTCAAGAGCTGGCGCGGCGTGAGACCTGTCAGCGCGCTGATTCGCCGCTGAAATTGACCGGCCGAAAGCCCCGCCTGTTTCGCCAGCGCTTCGATCCTGAGAGGACCGGAAAAATCGCGATGGATCGTGTCGAGTGCGGCGCCGAGCGGTCCGAGTCCGCTGCCCGCCGAAGCGGAAATGCTGAGGTCGCGCGAGATACTGGCAATTGCGATCGTGGCACCGCTGCCGTCATGCACCGGGACTTTTTGCGTGAGGAACCATCCGATATTTTTTCCCGGACGGGTAATCATTTCGACGCGATCGCGAAGGCTGTGCCCCTTGGCGAAAACCTCGTCGTCCTGTTGCTCGTAGCCGGCGGCAAGAATCGCCGGGAATACTTCGCGGGCGGTCCGCCCGAGGAGTTGTGCGCGGTTCGAGAGTCCTGCGCTGCGAATGAATGCTTCGTTTGCCGCGACGTATCGCAGTTGGCTGTCTTTCACGCAGAAAATCACGTCATTCAGCGAATTGAAGAGCGTCTCCGCAACTTCCAGCCCCGGCAGGGAGCCGAGCACCGCCTGGCGGATCGAATGGATGGTTTTAGCGGCTTTCGTGCTCATGCGGGGAAACGGTAACACGACACCGTTTGTCTGTGGATTTGTATTTTTCCGGCATCGAGCCTGAGGAAAATCGCCACGACGGAACCATATCGGTGGCGCAGATTATGACGATGACTGCTGTTGCGAATTCACAACCAGAAACCTCCATCGAAAAGCGCGCCATCGCGCTCGCCGAGTGCCTGCTGTCCGCCTCAAATGCGGAGCAAACGGCGCGCGAAAAACGCGATGCCGCGCAGATGTCACGAATGATGAACGATGCCGCGGGAAAGCGGTTTACATTCGCAATGGCGGACCAGACTTTTCGCAGTAACGATCCGGGCGTGCGTGCCCGACGCTGGTGCCGGCTCGTGTCGGAGTATGGCGCGCCCGGCTATCTCTCGCCGGTGGACCGGACGCTGATGCGCGTCGGCGCGGCAGCAAGCACGGTGGTTCCGGGAATCGTGATGCGCGCGGTGGAGCACCGGATGCGCGCAGACTGTGCGCGCGTGATTCTGCCGGGAGAAAGCGCGCGGCTTCACCGCTATCTCGCCGAGCGCGAGGCTGCCGGATTTCGGATCAACTTGAACCATCTCGGCGAGGCTGTGCTGAGCGAAGCGGAGGCGGAGCGGCGCATGAAAGCCATCCTTGGTCACTTGAGCGATCCCGCGGCGACCTACATTTCCGTGAAGATTTCGGCTATTTTCAGTCAGATCAATCTCGCGGCGTGGCCGCAAACGCTCGAAGCGATCAAGGCCCGCTTGCGCAAGCTCTACCGGGTCGCTGCGGAGCGCGGGAAATTCGTGAATCTTGATATGGAAGAGTATCGGGATTTGGAGCTGACGATCACTGCATTCCAGGAAGTGCTCGATGACCCGGAGTTCCACCGACTGCCTGCGGGCATCGTGCTTCAGGCATATCTTCCGGACTCATGGCCCGCGCAGCAAAAGCTCACAGAATGGGCGAAAGCACGCGTCGCGAAAGGCGGCGCGCGCATCAAAGTGCGGCTGGTAAAAGGTGCGAATCTCGCGATGGAAGCAGTCGAGGCAGAACTTCACGGATGGAACTCCGCGCCGTACGCAACGAAGCCCGAAACGGACGCGAACTTCCGGCGCATGGTCGAGTTCGGCTGCCGTGCGGAAAATGCCGCAGCGGTGCGGCTCGGGGTGGCAAGCCACAATCTTTTCGATGTCGCGCTGGCGCTCACGCTGCGCGAGGATTTCGGAACAAAGGAGCTGGTGGAAATCGAGATGCTCGAAGGCATGGCGAATCACCAGTCGCGCGCTGTGAAGCAAGCGGCTGGCGGGCTTCTCATGTATGCGCCAGCAGTCCAGAAGCACGATTTTCTCAGCGCTATGGCCTACCTTTTCCGGCGGCTCGACGAGAACACGGCACAGGGAAATTTCCTCCGCGATATGTTCGACATGCGGCCAGGCTCGCCGGAGTGGGAATCGCAGCGCGCGGCGTTTGAGGCAGGCTGGAAACGCCGCGCTATTGCGCCATCCGAGTCGCGCCGCCGCGCACCGGCACCGGCAAATACCGCGGGGTTTTTCAACGAGCCCGACACCGACTGGACGCAGCCCGATTCGCGCGCCGCGATGGACGCTGCGATCGCGCAGCACAATGGTGGCAGCCTCCCGCCCGTGCCGGAGCTCGACGCGCTCATGCACACAGCCTCGCGAGCCCACGCCGAGTGGATCGCACGACCGCAGGCGGAGCGCGCTCGGATTCTTCGCGAAGCCGCAACGGTGATGTCGGCGCAGCGTTTTCAGACGATTGCGTGCCTTCGCGATGCGGGAAAAAAAGCGGTTTCCGAAGCGGATGGAGAAGTCTCGGAAGCCGCCGATTTTGCACGCTACTACGCGGAGTCTGCGGCGCTTCCGGAGGGCGTCGTCGGGACGCCTGTGGGAGTGACGCTCGTTGCACCGCCGTGGAATTTTCCATATGCCATCCCGTGCGGCGGAGTGCTTGCAGCCTTGGTTGCGGGGAATGCGGTCATTCTGAAGCCCGCCCCGGAAGTACGGCAAATCGCGTGGCTGCTCGTCCGCCAACTCTGGCAGGCAGGCGTGCCGCGCGACGTGCTTCAGTTTTTCCCCTGCGATGACGGCGACACCGGGCGGGCGCTCGTATGTCACCCGAAAGTCGCGTGCGTCGTGCTGACGGGCGGCTGGGAAACAGCACGGCTTTTTCAGCAATGGAATCCGTCGATGCGACTGCTTGCGGAGACGAGCGGGAAAAATGCAATCGTCATCACCGCCCAGGCTGACCGCGAACTCGCTATCAAAGACCTCGTTCGCTCGGCATTCGGGCACAGCGGGCAAAAGTGCTCCGCCGCGAGTCTCGCGATTGTGGAGGCCGAGGTTTACGACGACCCGGATTTCCGGCGTCAACTCCGCGAAGCCGCAGAAAGCTTGCGCGTCGGGCCGTCGAGCGATGCGCGCTCGGTGATTACGCCGCTCATTCGCGAGCCATCCGAGTCGCTCCTCCGCGCGCTCATGCTACTCGACCCGGGCGAGGAATGGCTGTTGAAGCCCGCTGTTTCCAGCTACGACGCATGCGCATGGTCGCCGGGCATCCGCCTCGGAGTGAAGCCGGGATCGTGGTTTCATCTCACGGAATGCTTCGGCCCCGCGCTTGGGCTCATGCGTGCAGATTCACTCGCGCAGGCTCTCGAGTGGCAAAACGCCGTTCCCTACGGGCTCACCGCGGGTATTCACTCGCTCGACGCCGCGGAGATCGAACATTGGAAAGAAAACGTCAATGCCGGGAATCTCTACATCAACCGCGCAATCACCGGCGCGATTGTGCAGCGCCAGCCATTCGGCGGATGGAAGCGCTCATCCATCGGTCCCGGAGCGAAAGCGGGTGGTCCGAATTACGTGTGGAGTTTCCTGAATATCGCGGACGCTCCACACGCTGCGGGCTTTGAAGAAAGCTATCGCGCTGCATGGCGCACTCATTTTTCCGTGGAGCACGATCCGTCGGCGTTGCGCTCGGAGAGCAACATATTTCGCTATCGCCCGGCGCGCGGTGTCATTCTTCGGGTTCCTTCCGCAGACGAAGAGATCATCCGGCGCGCGCACCTCGCGTCCGAGCTCACAGGGACACCGCTCACCGTGAGTATCGCGACGGAAACTCCGGATTCCGAGTTTGTGCGCTCACTCGCGTCGATGGCGAATCGCGCGGAGTTTCTGCGACTCATTGGACCGTGTGCGGATTCGATTCTACGTTCCGCGCGTTCTTCCGAGCTGAACGTCATCGCCGCACCTTTGACGGCGTGCGGTCGGGTCGAACTGCGGCACTGGCTGCGTGAGCAATCCGTCTCCCGGACGCTCCACCGCTACGGGCAAATGCCCGCACTGCCGGCGACAAACTGAGGGCTCGTTCGGCTGATGTGCGCTTAAGGCGCGCGCTCATGACGCCCGATTCCCGCTGGAAAGCTACTCCATCTGCAGCGGCGACCACCCCGAACTCAACATCAGGCGGCATGCGCAAGATAGTCGATGTCAGGCCGAGGCCGTGGTCGCGGAGCCGGTTGACCGATGGGGATTTCGAATAGGGAAATGTGGAATAGCAGATCTTGCGGTCCCGTTGCATGAGGCATACGGATCGGCGGTAAGAATTATCAATCGTATGAACAACCTCAGAAAGCTCCCGCGTTTCATCGTGCCGTTCCTTTGCAGCCTCGTCGCTGTGTTTTCAACATCTGCTCATGCAGGCCTCGTCGCCTATTGGCCATTCAATGATGCCGGCACGCTCGGCACTGATGCCGCCGGGGGCACCGTGCTCACCGCCACAGGGGCGACGTTTACCGCGACCGGGAAATCGGGCGGTGGACTCGCCCTCAATGGGAGCAGTCAGTTTCTCTCGGGCACGGTGAATAATCTGCCGATTGGCAACAGCAGCTACACTCAGGCGGCGTGGTTCAAGCCGACTGTGCTCGGAGCGCGTGGCATTGTGGGATGGGGCGCTTACGGGGCTACCCGGCAGGTGAACGCCCTCCGGCTGTTTGATAGCGGAAACGGCTTCCGCCACTACTGGTGGGGCGCGGATCTCGATGCCACCGGACTCGCGACAAACCTGCTGGACGGCAACTGGCACCACGTGGCCACGACTTACGATGGCACTACGCGGCGGATTTATCTCAATGGGGTGCAGATCGCTCAGGACACGCCGGGAGCGAACAGCGCTACGGCGGCGAACTTCCGCATCGGCAGCACGAACAACGGCGAGTTTTTCAGCGGTACGCTGGATGACGTCGCCATCTACAATAACGCGCTGAGCGTCGCCGAGGTGCAATCGCTCGCTTCTGGCGGATCGCCGCTAGCCGGTCCGATTATCACGTCCTTCACCGCCGCTCCAGCCACCGCTTACGAGGGCGGTGCGGTGGCGTTGAACTGGGCAGTGAACACGACGAACGTCACGGGGACGTTTAGCTATGAAATCAAGTACGGTGCGGCGGTGGTGAGCACCGGGTCCGCTGCGACGGGCACTTTCAATACCGTAGTTCCCGACCTCGCGGGCACTGCGCAGACGGTGGCGTGGACTTTCCGCGCGATAGAAACGGGCGGGAATAACGTGACCAACACCGCCAATGCGAGCATCGCGGCTGATCCCGGCATTCCCTCCGCCACCAGTCAGGCAGGGCTCACGACGCCGGACGGCACACCGCTGAACATCACGCTCGCCGGCAGCGATCCAAACGGCGGGACGCTCAGCTACATCATCGTGACTCCACCGACGAAAGGCACCCTGAACGCAGGCACGGGAGCCTCCCGCACTTTCACCCCCGCGGGCGGCGTGTACGGTGCGGATCAGTTCACGTTCAAGGTCAACGATGGCAAATACGATTCCGCTCCGGCGACTGTGCGTATGACGATTCTCACGCCGCCTATCGCTCCGACCTCCGTCATCGTAAACGACACGACCATCCGTCCGGAAAATGTCGCCGGCGACTTCCTTTCAACGATTTCCAGTCCGGACCCGAACGTCGGTGAAGCGCACACGTTTACCCTTGTTGCTGGCGCAGGCAGCGAGGAAAACGGGAACTTTAGCATCGTGGGCAATCAACTCCGTGCTGCTACCTCCTTCGCCGCGCTGACGGGCATACCTCAGCGGATTCGCATCCGTTCGACGGACGCTTCGGGGCTGACGGTCGAGGGCAGTTTCGTGCTGAGCGTGGCGCCGAAAGCGCGGGGAATTGTCATCAACGAGCTTCACTACAACAGCGCGGTAAACAATATCCGCAACTCGTTCGTGGAGCTGTACAACAATGGCCCGACGACCGTGAATCTTGCGGGCTGGCGGCTTTCCGGCCAGGTGGACTACACATTCCCGGCGGGTACGACACTCGCGCCGGATGCGTATCTCGTCGTTGCGGAAGACCCGGCGACAATCCTGAGCTACTGGGGCAAGACAGCGCTCGGCCCGTGGAACAACGCGACGATTACTTATCCCGATGGGTCGAAGGAATCGAACAACCTCTCGAATGACGGCGGCACTGTCCGGCTGCGCAACGCGGCGGATGCAGTCGTCTCCTCCGTGGACTACGACAATCACTCGCCGTGGCCGGCAGCGGGGAACGGCGAAGGCTCATCCATCGAGCTCATCAACCCCGGTCTCGACGAATCGCACGGCAGCAACTGGGCGGCGGCGAAGGGCGTGACCGGCCCTGCGCCCGACGTCACCTACGTGGCTGCTGCGACGAGCGGCTGGAAGTATTTCAAAGGTACGACTGCACCCGCCGCCTCCTGGAAAGACCTCGTCGGCGCGGACCTCACGGGGTGGCTGGACGGCACTACGACCGTGGGCAATGCGACAACGCCGTATTTTGGTTTTGGATACGGAGACAACGATGATGCGGTGGTTCTGAGCGACATGCAGCAGGTCGGCGCGCAAGTCGGCTATCAGGCGGTTTACTTCCGAAAGACGTTCGACCTGGCCGCGGGGCAGATACCGTCGGCATTTGCGTTAAGAGTGTATGTCGATGACGGCTGCATCGTGTATATCAACGGCGTGGAAATCCCTACGCGCTTTTTTTGCGGGGCCGGCACGCCGACCCATGCAGCAGGCGCCACTACGATTGGAGGCGTGACGTTTTCAAATCACGAAGCGGCGCCAAACAACTGGGCGAGCTACACGGTCTCGAATCTTGCACCCTATAATCTTGTCGAAGGCACCAACGTCATCGCCATCCTTGCCGCAAACGACCTGAAGACGTCGTCGGATTTCTCGTTCAATCTGGAGTTGAAAAAGGGTGTGTCTTCCAACGAGGTCGCGTCGCCCGGAGCCCGCAACCTTCAATTTGCCACGGCTGCGGCTCCCGCGGTTCGCAGCGTGACGCACACTCCGATGACCCCGACGAGCGCTGATCCGATCGTCATCACGGCAAGAATCACGGACCCGCACGGCGTGGCGTCCGCATCGCTCGCGTATCAGATTTGCACGGCTGGCAACTTCATTCCTTCGACACTTCCCAAGGCCGTCTCGGGCTCCAACTTCGTGAATGTTGCCGCGCCGCTCGATCCGAATCCTGCGTTTGAGCTGCCGGCGAACTGGACGACAGTCGCGATGAATGATGATGGCACCGGCGATGACTTGCTCGGCGGCGACGGCATCTGGACCGCGTCCATCCCGCCGCAGGCGAACCGCACGCTCGTGCGCTACCGCATCGCGACTGCCGACAATCTTGGCGCCTCGGCCCGTGTGCCGTACACTGGCGATCCTTCGCTGAACTTCGCATGCTTCGTTTACAACGGCGTCCCCGCCTACGAAGGCACAAGCGCGGCGGATTTGCAAAAGCTTCCCGTCTATCACTTCCTTACCCGCAAGGCGGACTTCGATCAGTGTGTGGCTTATGATGCGAACTCATCGCAACGCCTGACCGCAGGCACGAGCTGGAACTTCGAAAACTGGGAGGCGTGCTTCGTTTGCAACGGCGTGGTTTACGATCACATCCCCTACCGGCTGAAGGGTGCCAACGGTCGATACACGGCCTCCGGCACCGGGGGCGCAGGCAACGGAAAAAGGGCATTTAAGTTTTACTTTAACAAAGGCTATGAGTTCGACGCCATCGATCAGGCGGGGAATCCATATCCGGAAAAATGGTCCACGATGATCACGGAAAACCTGTGGGAGAACCGCGCCAGCTACACGTTTTCGCTGAACGAAATGGTGGACATGCGTTTGTTCAACGAACTCGGAGTGCCCGCGCCACGCGCGCATTGGTCCCACTTCCGGACCGTCATGCAGACCGCCGAGCAGCCCGACAAATGGCACGGGGATTTCTGGGGGCTGATGTGGGTGCACGAAGACTACGACAAGCGCTTCCTCAAGGCCCACGATTTGAAGAAGGGGAATCTCTACAAGCTCACGCGCGACGGCACAAGCGGGCTTGTCCAGTTCCGGTATCAGTCCACGTTTGGGCCCACGGACGGAAGCGACCATGATGATATTTTCAACAACCTGAAGGGAACCAGCACGCCCGCATACATCACGGGCCGGGTGAATCTCGACCTGTGGTGCCGGTACCACGCTTTCTGTGAAGCCATACGTCACTACGACTACTGGCCCAGCGGCGACAACAACGGCGGCTGGTATTATTACCCGAACTACAATGCCGGAAATGGCAGTAAAGGCGTGCTCTGGTATCTGCCAAACGATCTCGATGCAACATGGGGCCCGACATGGAACAACGGCCACGACATCGTCCACAATGCGCTCTTCAACGACAGTGCGAGCGCTGGCGGCGATACGAGCACCAATCCCACGCTGTGGCCGAATTACTTCAACCAAGTCCGCGAAGTACGGCGCCTGCTCTGGCAGCCCGACCAGGTCAATGCGCTCATCGACGAATATGCTGCGGTCATTCGCCCGATCGTGAATGCCGAGTTCATCCGCTGGCATCCGACCAACGGCGCGCCGGCGGATTCCGGAAACTTCGGCGGATTAAACGGGCCAAATAACTCCGCTCTCAATCCCGTTGGCCAGACCGCGCTCGACCTTTACGTCGCGAGCATGAAGGACTTCGCATTTGATGCCGACAACAACGGCAGCACGTGGCCCGGCGGCAATGTGGGCGCGGGTGGTCGGGCTGCGTTCCTCGACACACTTGGAGCCAGCCTCGCAGAAGACGCGACGAAATATCCCGCAACGCCTACGATCACCTATTCCGGCACCGTTGGGAATCCCGTAAACGACCTGCGCTTTACCACATCGGCATTCAGCGACCCTCAGGGAGCAGGCACATTTGCAGGCATTCAATGGCGCGTGGCGGAAGTGAACACGTCGTCCACTTGGACAGCAGGCGTGCCTCGATTGCTCGAAATCAACGCCCGGCACGACAGCGGCACGATTGCGACATTTGCCAGCGAATACCGGTTCCCGGCCGCATCCTGCGAGCCCGGTAAACGCTACCGTGCCCGCGTCCGGATGCAGGATAACACGGGCCGCTGGAGCTACTGGAGCAATCCCGTGGAATTCACAGCCGGTGCCGTCGATACGACGCAGCTCGCGCAGAATCTCATCATCAGCGAAATCATGTATCACTCTGCAAACCCCACGCCCGCCGAGCAGTCCATCGCGAGCGGACTTGGGCAGGTTTGGGACGATGATTCGTTTGATTACATCGAGCTCCGAAACATTGGCGGCAGCGCGCTCAACATTGGCGAAGTGCGATTCAGCCAGGGTGTCAATTTCACCTTCCCCGTCGGTGCGACACTCGCCGCAAATGCCAGCGTTCTCATCGTCCACAACACCGCCGCGTTCAACGCCCGTTACGGGAACGGCAAGCCCGTCGCAGGTGCGTGGCAGACCGGCAATAAACTGAGCAATGGCGGCGATCAGTTGAACATCAAATACGGCGACGCAACCCTGCCGTTTTACACGATGACCTACGACGACGCAGCCCCGTGGCCGCTCACACCCGACGGCACCGGACCATCACTCGTCCTGCTCGCACCGGAAACCCGCCCGAATCCAAACAACGGTGCGAACTGGCGCGCCAGCTACTCCGTGGGAGGAAACCCCGGCGGAGTTGATCGGCCCAGCTTTACCACATGGGCCGGCAGTAACAGCGTCGGCGCTCCGGGGAACGACGAGGACGGCGATGGAATCTCCAACCTTCTCGAGTACGGACTCGCCGGGAACCCAAACGGCAGCAGCCAGTCGCCGTTGCCGACGAGCACCACCGTCAACGACTACCTCACTCTGACATTCCGTCGTCTGCAAGACCCCGCCGATATCAGCTATGCGGTCGAGTTTACCGATAACTTCGGCACGCCATTCGCGGCAGGCGGCACAATGACAGGCAGCGTGGACAACGGCGACGGCACTCTCACTCAAACGTGGCGTGCACCGGCGCCGGGTGCTCAGTACTTTGGGCGGGTGAAGGTCGTGAAGCCGTAGCGCATCCTCCAAAAAACCCGGCAGGTCGACACGCGGAACACAACCCGCTTCCCAAAGCCGTCAGGCCTGCTACGGTGCCTGCGCATGAAACTTCGTCCCATCGCAACACTGCTTGTCGCGCTCGCTTTGCCGATCTTTCCATCCTTTGCGCAGGATGAGCCCGCAGGGAAGGGTGATCCCGACTCACCGTATGACCAGATAAAGGTGCTCGCTCGCGCAATGCAGCTCATCCGGAAGGATTACGTGGATGAGAAAAAAGTGAACTACGAAGCGCTCACCCGCGCTGCGCTGCGAGGCATGCTGCAAAGCCTGGACCCGCATTCGCAGTACATGGAGCCCACCAATTTCGAAGACATGAAAGAGATGACCGACAGCCGCTTCGGCGGACTCGGAATCCATGTCACGGAGCGCAACGGCGACTTGATCGTCGTGTCGCCTATGGAGGATTCACCCGGATTCAAGGCGGGCCTGATGCCGGGCGACCAGCTCATTAAAATAGACGGGAAAAGCACCGAGAAAATGGATCTCAATGACGCCTCCGAGAAGCTGCGCGGCGCAGTCGGGACGCGCGTCACGCTGACCATCATGCGTCCCGGCACTAAAGAGATCAAAGAGTTCGATCTCACCCGCGAGACCATCAAAGTGTGGAGCGTAAAAGATGCGAAGATACTCCCGCCGGACCCCGGTTCACCGGACACAAAAATCGGATACGTGCGCATCACACAGTTCAACGCGCCGACCGCGGAGGAACTCACGAAAAAAGTCGATGAACTCGAGAAGAAGGGCATTCAGGCGCTCATCATTGACCTGCGCTTCAATCCGGGCGGTCTCATCCAGGCCGCTGTGGATACGGCTGGAATGTTTCTGCCGGTCGGCGAAACGGTGTGCACAACGGAAGGCCGGAATCCTTCGCAGATCCACAAGTACACCGCCAGCCAGGGAATGCGTCGAAAATCGTCCTACCCGCTCGCGGTGCTGATCAATTACGGCAGCGCCAGCGGCAGTGAACTCGCAGCCGGAGCACTGAAAGACAAGGACCGCGCCATCATTGTCGGCGAGACGAGTTTTGGAAAAGGCAGCGTGCAGAGTGTCATTCCGATGCCGGATGGATCTGCCATTCGCCTCACCACTGCGAAGTACTACACGCCCAGCCATAACGTGATTCACGAGCACGGCATCACACCCACAATTAAGGCAACCATGACACCCGAACAGGAACGGCAGCTCATGCTTTCCCGCCGCGAGGACCTCACGGAAGAGCAGAAAAAGAAGGACCTCGCAGGCTTCCGCGATACACAGCTCGACAGGGCTGTGGATGCGCTGAAAGGCGTGCTCGTTTTCCAGTCGCGCAAGCCGCAGTAAACCGAGTGGTCGTCCTCGCTCTCGAAAGCTCCTGCGACGAAACAGCCGTCGCCATCCTGCGTGACGACGCGCTGCTCGCGAGCGAGGTCGCATCCCAAATTGCGCTCCACGCGGCGACCGGTGGAGTGGTTCCTGAAGTCGCCTCGCGAAGCCATCTGCGCATGCTCCGCCCCACGCTGGATGCAGCACTGGCTCGCGCGGGAATTTCGCTCGGCGAAGTGGACGCGTTTGCAGCGACGCGCGGTCCGGGTCTAGCGACCTCGCTCATGATTGGTATGGCGGTCGCGAAAGGAATGGCCGTGGGATTTGGAAAACCGTTCCTCGCGGTGAATCACATGGAGGGTCACTTACTGTCGCCGTTTTTCGGGAAAGGCGGACCGCAACCGGCTGTCGGGCTCATCGTGAGCGGCGGTCACACTATGCTCGTCGATATCGCATCCATCGCGGACTATCGCCTTCTCGGCCAGACGGTGGACGACGCGGCAGGCGAGGCATTTGACAAAGTCGGCAAGTTGCTCGGACTCCCCTACCCCGGCGGCCCCAACGTGAATCGCCTGGCACGCGACGGCAACCCAAAGGCCATCGATTTCCCGCGTTCGATGCTTCATTCGAACGATTTCGCGTTCAGCTTCAGCGGTCTCAAAACGAGCGTCCGCTATCTCTTGCCGAAGCTCGCGGAGACCCCGCTCGCCGACGTATGCGCGTCATTTCAGGAAGCCGTTGTCGATGTACTCGTGACGAAATCCATCCGCGCTGCGAAAGCCGCGGGCCGCGATACGATCGCGGTCAGCGGCGGCGTGAGCTGCAACACGCGCCTGCGCGAAAAGCTCGCGACGGCTTGCACCAAAGCGGGGCTCAAGCTTCTGCTCGCCGAGCCATCGCTCTGCACCGACAACGCCGCAATGATTGGCTACGTGGCCTCGCTGCGACTTGCTTCCGGCGAAAGCAGCCCGCTTTCCATCGACATCGATCCAAATCTCCGACTCGTAGCGTAACCAACGCACACAGCCCCGCGTCTGCGCATGTGAACCTTATTCACTCACCATGCCAAACACCGGACTCGTCTTATTCTTCCTCTCGATTCACCTCGCCGCGTTTCTTATCTTCATCGGATATTGGATCGCATCAGCCGGCTTTTTTCCGAATGCGATTCGGAAGATCTCCGGCGAATACGAACGCCGGCCCGTTCGCGCCACGCTCGTCGGCATCTTCACATACGGCCCGCTGTTCCTGCTTCTAATTAGCGCGGGCAAGCTCGGCGGTGCGGCAATTCTGGGTCTGCTGGCCGGATTCAGCGCGCTCGTCATCGGCTTGATCGGCACGGCCGGCCTGGCTCTGCTGATCGGGCGCAACCTGTCCAAGGATGCGCCGCTCTGGAACCAGTCTCTTCGCGGGAGTGTCATGCTCGCGCTCGTGTTCATCACGCCGTTCCTTGGCTCGTTTTTCCTCCTGCATATCGGTCTTGCGAGCGGCTTCGGGGCAGTGCTCCTCTCCAAGCCGTGGAAATCGAACGCCCCCGCCACTGAGTCCATCTCGGAAACCGTTGTTCCTTCACTCTCGTGAAACCTGTCTCCCGTCGCGAATTCCTGCTCACCGGAGCCGCAGCATTTGCGTTCAGCGCAGCGATTCTCCGCTCTGCACAGGGCTGGCTAAAAGATGGTCGGCAGTATTTCGGAATGGGCCTCGCGCGCCCGCTCGATGGCAAAATGACGCCGCCCGCCGATGCGGGAATCGACCCGGTGGCTCATGTCCTCAACCGCCTCACTTTCGGCCCGACGCCAGGCGAATACGCTCGAGTGGCAAAACTGGGAGTCGAGGCGTTCATCGAAGAACAGCTCAAACCCGAATCAATCGAGAACGGGTTGTGCAATCGCGCAACCGCGCGCTTTTGCGATGTGTGGGGTGAACCGCTCTACGAACACTACGACGAGGATGAGGAGACGCTCCCTCCGATCCTCCGCAGGATGTCGATTTTGCGCGCGGTTTACAGCAATCAACAGCTCTTCGAAGTGATGTGCGAGTTTTGGAGCGACCACTTTAATATCGACCCCGGCAAGGGCGATTGCAGGTGGAGCAAGCCGGCGGACGACCGCGACGTGATCCGTAAGCACGCGCTCGGAAACTTCCGCGATATGCTTCGCGCGAGCGCGCTCAGCCCCGCCATGCTCTGCTACCTCGACGGGCAGGCGAATGAAAAGAGGAAGCAGGAAGACAAGCCGAACGAAAACTACGCCCGCGAATTGATGGAACTGCACACTCTGGGTGTCCATGGCGGCTACACTCAAAATGATGTCATGGAGGTCGCACGCTGCCTGACCGGGTGGACGATTCGTTCGAAAAAGAAAGTCGGTGGATTTTTTCGCAAGAACCGCAAGGACGGCGACTGGCGGATTTTCAACGAGCTGGGCGAAGTCTATTTTCAACCCGAAGCACATGACGGCGGAGCAAAAAAAGTGCTCGGTCACGAAATCCCCGCAGGTCTCGGCGAGGGCGACGTCGATCGTGTGATCAACATCGTCGCCACCCACTCCAGCACGTCTCGCTTCATCGCTACCAAACTCTGCAAGCGGTTTATTGCCGATGAGCCGGCGGAGAGCGCAGTGGCTGCTGTTGCCACCGCATTCACAAGCAGCAAGGGAGATATCAAGACGACTTTGCTAACGCTTTTCGCAACACCGGAATTCCACGCCTCGGCAGGCGTGAAGCTCAAGCGACCGTTCCACTACATCGTCTCGGCTCTCCGAGTGACAAATGCGCAGACGGACGGCGATAAATCCTTGCTCCAGTTCCTCGAGAAAATGGGCCAGGCACCATTCCGTTATCCGACGCCCGACGGCTATCCACTGGAGGCTTCGCACTGGCACGCCACACTGCTCTGGAGATGGAAGTTCGCGCTCGCGCTCGCAAACAACAGGATCTCCGGCACCCGCATCGAGCGTGTGAAACTGCAGCGCCAGCTCGGCGGCGATACCGCGCTCATGTCCACACTGCTCAACCGCCTGCCGACAGCCGACGAAAGTGATGCCTTTTTAAAATCCGGCGACGGCCTCGCGCTGCTGCTCGCCTCACCCGGCTTCCAACGCTGCTAATCATGTCCACGCTCGCAAACCTCTCCAACAATCGTGACGACAAGCGCTCGCTCGTCGTCGTCTTCCTCCGCGGCGGCGCGGACGGGCTCTCACTCGTCGTCCCGACCGGGGACGACAACTACTACCGCGCCAGGCCCCGGCTCGCGCTGAAGAAAAAAGATACGCTGAATCTTGACGGGAACTTCGCGTTCAACCCGCTTCTCGCGCCGCTCGAAGCAGCATGGAAAGAGGGCGACCTCGCGATCATTCACGCCGCCGGTTGCGAGGACACGACACGGTCGCACTTTGAAGCTCAGGATCTGATGGAACACGGAGGGCTCGTCGCCGGCGGCTGGCTGGCCCGCTTCCTCCGGGCCCGTGGTCCGGCGATGTCACCGCTGAGCGCCGTGGCCCTTTCGCCTACAATGCCTGAGGTGCTTTCCGGAGCACCGAGTGCGGCGGCTTTCCAGCGCATTGAAGAGTTTTCCATCGACCGAAAATCGACGCCTGATTTCCCGCGCGAACTCCGCAAGCTTTATGAAAAAGAGACGGGGCCGCTGCGCATCGCTGCTGACGCGACGTTTGGTGCCCTCGGTCGCATCGAGGCCATTGACACAAAGGCCGCGCCTGCGAATGGAGCAGCGTATGATGAAAAAGACGACTTTCATCAGGGGCTTCGCCAGACCGCGCAACTCATCAAGGCCGACGTCGGGCTCGATGCCGCAAGCGTGGATCTCAACGGCTGGGATACCCACTTTACGCAGGATCTCGCCATCACCGGAAACATCAGGAGTCTCGGTGCGGGCCTCGCAGCATTCCGCCGGGATATGGGCGCGCGGATGGCCACAACGACTGTCGTGGTGATGACAGAATTCGGCCGTCGCCTTGGCGAGAATACCAGCCTCGGTACCGACCACGGACGCGGCGGTGTAATGTTTGCAATGGGCGGCGGCGTGCGAGGCGGGAAGATGCTCGGCACATGGAACGGTCTCACCCGCGAGATGCTCGACGATCCGGGCGACCTCCCTGTCTGGAACAACTATCGCGACATTCTCGCGCCCATTCTGGAAAAGCACGGGGCACCTGCGGACTCATTCGGGAAAATATTCCCCGACTACGCGTTGAAGCCGCTGCCGATTTACGGCTGAAAGAGCACACCTGCTTGCATGTCTGCGCAAGCGCTGTAGATCGGAGGCCGCATGTTTCCATCACTCGCGCTTCGTATTTTGCAGACCACCGACCCGCGGTGTCTCGGGAAATTCCTTTGGAACTTTGGCTACAAGGGAATCCGGTCCATTCAGCTTTTCAAAAAGCGCATCCAGCACGGCGAGTTCTTCCCTCCGTTTCTGTACCTCTCGATCTTAAATTCGTGCAATCTGCGCTGCCAGGGCTGCTGGGTGGATGTCGCCGCAGACCGAGTGGCCATCGATCTCGAAACACTCAACCGGACCATCGATGACGCCAAAGCCCACGGCAACGCGTTCTTCGGCATTCTCGGCGGCGAACCGTTCATGCATCCCGAGTTGCTCGATCTTCTCGCCGCGCATCCGGACTGCTACTTTCAGGTCTTCACGAACGGGCAGTTCATCACCGAGAAGGTCGCGAAACGACTGCGCGAGCTCGGCAACGTGACGCCGCTTATCAGCATCGAAGGCCGGGAGGTCGTGAGCGACGAGCGCCGCGGCAACAAGCACGTCTATGAGCGCACTCTTCGCGGGCTACGCGCTTGCTTGAATGAAAAGCTCCTCACCGGCGTGGCGACCAGCGTATGCCAGACCAATATCGGCGACCTCTGCACCGAGCAGTGGCTGCAGGAGCTCATCGACTTCGGTGCGCACTACGTATGGTTCCACACGTTCCGCCCCGTCGGGCCAAAGATGAATGCGCAGCTCGCGCTCACGCCGCAGCAACTCGTGCAGGTGCGCCGCTTCGTCGTGGAGATGCGGACGAAGATGCCGATCGGGATCGTCGATGCCTACTATGACGGCGGAGGCAACGCGCTCTGTCCGATGAGCACAGGCATCTCGCACCATGTGAACCCCAAAGGCGACATCGAGCCGTGCCCGATCATCCAGTTCGCCACGGAGAATATCCGCGACCCACGGGGCATCTTCGCCACCATGCGCGACTCCACGTTTTTGAAAGATTTTCGCGAACTCAGTGCCGAGCATACGCGCGGCTGCGTGGTCCTCGAACGTCCGGATTTGGTGAAGGAACTGGTCATCAAACACGGCGCGCGTGACACCACGATCCGCGGCACCGCGATGGCCGAACTAGATGCGATGGAGCCGCGTTTTTCCCAATGGCTGCCCGGCGAGGAAATCCCCGAACAGCACTGGATGTATCGCTGGGCAAAGAAGTGGTTCTTCAACGACTTTGGCGCCTACAAAAAAGCCGACCACGACGAAGCGGCCAAGGCGAAGGTAAAGGAACTCGCGGGAGCGGCGTGAGGGCGCCTATCGCGCAGGTTTACGGCTCACGAGGTGCTCCCACTCATCGCCACTTTGGAGGGAATGGATGCCTCGGGTCTGAGAGGGAAGAGTTTGATGACCGTCTTCGTCAATTCTCATGCCAGCGCGCTCATCGAGCACGATGTGCAACCAAGGCGGGGCGGTGGGAGTTGATGGGAGGACGTTCCATTTCCGGACGATGCCGTCGGCACAGGCGGTGAGGAGTGCGGTGCCGTTGTCGACGAATGCGACTTGAACGACCGCAGCGGGATGCGTGATTGGGGGACCGATCGGGTCGAGGGTGCTGGTGCTCCATAGGCGCACTCCGCCGCTCGCATCGCACGAGGCAAGTAATTCACCGTCCGGGCTGAACGCACAGTCGTGGACGCGCGGGTCGGCGTCCGCGCCAAAAACGGCGCGATGCCGCAGCGCAGGGAGGCGTTTCGCACCGGTGGTTGTGTCCCAGAGTGCGGCGGTGCCATCATCGCTTGCCGTGGCGACGAGCGTTTCGGCGTGATTGAACGCCATTCCGAGGACCGGACCTCCATGTTGAAATTGGATGCTGGATTTGGGCACGCTCGCCGACGAGGGGAACTCGAATCGCTCGGCGGTGCCTGTCCAGTTCGCGAGCCATGTGCGTGGTGGCCCAGGTGTTTTGTGAAATGAGATATCCTCGACGACATGGCCGAGAGTGTGCGGGATGTGGATGAGCTGCCACGTCCGCGTGTCCCAGACGCGGAGGGTGCAGTACTGCTGGCTTCCGCCGGCGAGATGCGCGCCATCCTCGCTGAAGCGCAGCGCGGTGAATTCAGCCGGTTGGTTTTCCGCGCCGCTGTCTTTCGGGCCGATGAAGCGCGGAGAGCGGAAACCCTCGATGCCATCAGCAGTGGCGAGCACCGTCACGCTGCCATCCGCGCATCCAATCGAGACGAGCCTGGCTGCGGGATCGAACGCGATGACGCCGATTCGAGCGGTGGCGATGAATCTCCATAGCTCCCGGCCATCCGCTGCATCGCGGAGAGCGAGCGTTTCCGGCGATCCAAGCGTGGCTGCGATTTTACCGTCGTGGCTGATTCGCGCGCGGGCGCGCGCCCGCGCGATTCTTGCGGGAGGCTGACTGTGGTGAGGCATCGCAATCGGCTCCCGATCTGGATGGCGGATGTCCACTTTCAGCGCAGTAGGGCCGTGCCCGCTGAGTAGTGCGTATGCACCGTCTCCAGTGATGTCGAACGCCGCGCAGCCATCGGCGCTGTGCCACTCTGCGGAAGGGCGTGTTTCGGGAGAAAGCTCCCACCATTCGAGCACGCCGTCGCCATCCAGCGTAACGAAGCGTCCCGCCGTCGCGAGCGGCTGCGCGGAAACCCGGGACGCACCTCGTGTCTGCGGTAGCGGCTCGGCGAGCAGCGTGCCGGACTTCCAGTCCCACCAGCGCACGGCACCGCGCGCCTCGAGGGTGAGCAAGTGTTCCGAGTCGGACGAAAACGCGACACCGCCGCTGCCGTAGGTATGCTTAAGAAATGGCCCGGCAGGCTCGCCCGTCGCCCAGTCGAATACGCGGACGACAGAATCCGTCCCGGCCAGCGCGACGTGGCGTCCATCGGGGGTGCTCGCAGCGTGGCGAAGTGCGGCGGTGTAGTCCCGTTTTGCGAAAACACGCTCGCTTGCCAATCGGTCGGTGCCGGTCACTTCATCCCACACGCGGAATTGGTTCCCTTGGCCAAGGAATATCACCCACGGCTCCGAAGGATGCGTGAGCGAGGCCGGGTGATGGTTTCCCTCCATCTTCGCGACCAAGCGCTGCGGCTCGTTGGCGGCGGCTGGTGTGAGCGGGTGGCGATGGATGAGGCTCGAATTTCCCTCGCCGACGATGAGCCAGCTTCCATCGCGTGTGACGGTCGTGCTTTCGTAACAGATGCGATGCTTCAGGGAGGTCGGCGGCATCGCGGTTGAGCCATTTGCGACGTTCAGGACGGCAAGTTGCCAGTCGTAATGAAACTTCTCGGCGTCCCTCATCGCACCAAGGACGACGACTCTTGTGCCGTCGCGGGTGAACAGCACATCCTCCACCCCGTTCTCGACCGCGAACGCGGACGTCGCCGCAAGCGCTCCTGACTTAGCGTCCCACACCCGCACGATACCCGCGTCGTCGCCGGTCGCAATGCGCGTGCCGTCATGGCTGTAGCGCACCGCTCGTACGGCGTGCGGATGCGCGAGGCGGGGAAAAAGTTCCCTTCCGTCTTCGCTCCACACACCGACCGACAGCGCTCCGATGCGCACCGCGAACGTCCTCAGGTCCGGCGCAGGCATGATCCGTGGAGATAGTCGCATGGTGCCTCGTGCTGTCATTTCGGTTTTCAAAATCGCCTCCGCAGGTGGCGCAAACGGTAGTATGAAACGTTGCCGCAACAATGTGAGCCAGGCCATTCGAGCAGCGGTGCGGTTTTCCGGCCAGCGGCGCAGCGAACGCGCGAGCCACGCCAGGCCCGGCCTGGTATCGCCCTCCGCGATGAGCGCGGAGGCCCTCAGCGCATCACCCTCGCTGGCTGCCCGCAGCGCTGCGGCCTCGGAAGCTTGGAGCTTCATAAGGTCCTTCCGCTCTTTCGCTGCGGTGGCGACGGTGTTGATGATGAAATACGTGGCGAATGCAACCAGTATGACCGCAGCGAGCCCACCGACATTCCACACGGCGCGGCGGCGGCGGTAGCGCAAGCGCAATTCGTCGCGGAGGCTGCGCGGGCGGGCGTGGAGGAGCGGCTCGTCGTTCAGGAAAAGTTCGAGGTCTTCGGCAAGTTCGCCCGCGTGTCGGTAGCGGGCGAGCGGGTCGGGCTCGAGGCAGTGCGCGACGATGGAGGAAAGCGTTGCATCCATACGCGGATGCGTCTTTACCAACGGCGGTGGCGGGACGGCGTTCCGATGCATCGCGGCAAGGCGTCCAATATCGGTTTCCGCATCATCACCATGCGCGACGGCGTCGAGCGGATGGGTGCCGCTCAGCAACTCGTGAAGGATCACGCCGAGTGCCCACGTATCCGCTGGCGGGCCTGCGCGGATGCCCGCGGCCTGCTCCGGCGCCATGTAGCGCGGAGTGCCGACAAGGACGCCTGTGAGCGTGAGCGGCACGATCTCGTCGAGCGATTTCGCGAGCCCGAAATCCGCGACCTTTGGTCCGCCATCCTTGGTAATGAGAATGTTCGCCGGCTTCAGGTCGCGATGAATGATGCCGGCCGCATGCAGGTGTGCGACGCCGTGCGCGATGTCGGCGAGCAGGCGCGCGCAATCCCTCGGCCCCAGCTTCGTTCCACGCGCATGAACGTCGAGCCGTCCGCCCTCGACGAATTCCATCACGTAAAACACGCATCCTTCCGCCCGCCCGCCGCGGAATACGCGCACGAGTGCCGGGTGCGATTGTGAGGCGGCATAGCGAATCTCGTCGAGCAGGCGTAGCGCGCGCTCATTGAGTTGGCCGCCCTCGACCGGGAGGAGTTTCACCGCCACGATCATCTCGGTTTCGTCCATCTGCCGTGCCGTCCATACAGGAGCCTGGCCGCCCTCGCCGATGCGTTTGATAAGTTCGCACCCGCCGATTTTTGCGCCAGAACGCGGGAAGAATGGCGCCTGATCGTCCATTACAGTGGCTCTCCAATACCGAGGATACGACGCATCTCGTCCTCCACCTCGGAGTCCGGCACAAGGCGGGCGACCTCGTCTCGGCAGGTGGCCTCCAACCGGGCGCCAAGGCGGCGCAATTGGTTACTGAATGCGCTGTCGCTCAGACAATGGCGATTCAAAATCTCATCCCGCGAAGGACAAGTGCCGTTGTGAAGCCCGCGGGTTGCGAGAAAGAACAGGCAGATTTCTTCCCGTTTCTTGTCTCCGCCGACTGCCGCCCTCAACCGATCGATAACGCGCGCACGAGTCACGGCATCCATGTCGGATTGCACCTGCGCGTCCGGCGTGAACTCCTGACTGGTTAGCTCGAATGCCGGGTGGTCGGCGTCGGCGGCGTCAAGGGGTTCGTGCAGGATGCCGCCACCCCGTTTGGCAGCGTTCATCCGTCGCAATTCACTAACGCAATGATCCCTCAGCGCGGCGAGGATGTAGTTGCGGAATTTCCCGAGGTTTGGATTTGCGCGCTGCACGATTTTTCCGTGGGCAATGTTGCTGAGGAAATCCTGGTGGACGTCTTCGGCGCGGTCTCCGAACTCGGGAAAGCGCCGTTCCACGAATTTCAAAAGGGGCTTTTGGTAAATCTCGCAAAGCTTGGAGATGGCCGCGAACCGCTCTTCGTCGGTGCCGTGGCCCGCCTTGTTCACGAGTGACCAGCGCGTGGTAGCATAATCGGATCGGGGTGATGTGTTCATGGAAACGTAGCGACTCTAGCGGGCGCGGGCAGGGCGGGCAAGCCCGCGGTCCGCGGAAGATTCGACGAAAACTCCGGCGCGGTTTTGCGGAGAAGAATGTGAGCCCATGCATTCCGCGTTGGGCCGCAATCCAAATTCATACATTCCCATCAAAATGAAAATCGCATCACTCATCCTCGGACTCATCGGCAGCCTCCTTCTACTCTCAATCGGCACCTTCGGATTCGCTCTCGGCGGCCTTGTCGGCAGCGGTGGGCTGAAGGCGCTCAGCGCCATTCTCCCGGTAGTCGCTCTCATCGGTTCCTGCATGGCGCTCAGCAAACCTGTTGCCGCCGGCGTGCTGATGGCCGGCTCCACGCTGACTTTTGTCGGTGTCGTTGGCTTCAACTTCGCCACGATGATCCCTGCCGTCCTGCTCGGAGTCGCCGCTCTTATGGCCTTTGCCGGTGCAGGCGAGGCGAAGACGCCCGTCCAGTAGGAATCACCCGCCAGGATGTAGCAGAGCCCGCAAACCATGCCCGTATCTCCGCATCTTTTTTCAAAAACTTTCGCCTGCCGCGTGAAAACGCCCGGCGGATTGCGGAGAAAACCATGAACCGATATTTTCCAATGAAAACACGCACCTCTTCCAAGATCCGAATACCGCTCGGCAGAATAATAATGCTCATCGCCCTTCTATTGCTCCGCTCTGTCGCGGCGGCACACACTGTCGGGGCGCTTCCTTATAGGCAAGGCACCGTCCGTCTCAGTGAGGCGCAAGTCGCGGGTCACGCTTACAATGCCGGTCACCGCGGTTACGGGCTCGTAGTGTCGATCGCAATCGCTCGCGCAGAGTCGAATTGGTACGTCGACGCGGTCGGTGATAATGGGTCGAGCAATGATCTGGGACTCTGGCAGGTGAATGACTATTTCTGGACCACGGCAATCGGGTCGAGCGGGCAGGGAACCTACGACGCTGACCGGTTGTTTAACCTATCCCTTTACACCTCATCCAATGTCGCTGCGTATAACGCGGGTGCTGCGTTCAGTATTTCGACGAATGGCACGAACTGGCATCCGTGGGCCACTTACTACACCATTGGCCAGTACAACGTTCTCAACCACCGGGGCGCGGGGCCATACAAGGACTACATTGCGTCCGCGCGCACTGCCGCATCGGCGCTTGATGCATCCGTCGTTCGCGGTTCCGGCGACGCCATTGAGGCGACCTCCGCAGTCAATGTGCGTAACGCCGCCGGCGGAACTACGGTTAACGGTCAGGCACCGGCGGGGACCCGCGGCACGATAACCGGCACCATCGCTCACGCCCAAATCGGCGGCACTGGCCGCTGGTATCACTGGTGGCAGGTCAGTTTCGACAATGGCCTCACGGGTTGGACGGTAGAGGACTTCATCAAAAGAACAGGGCAAGGGGGCGGCGGAACGCCTCCGTCGAAGCCCACGAATCCGTTCCCTGCAAACGGTGCGCCGATTGCAAGTGCGAACGCCACTCTCACATGGGGTAACGGCGGGGGGGCCACGAGCTATCGCGTCTATTTCGGCACTGATTCGACCCCTGACAGCGGCGAAGACGAGGGAACCCGCGTCAACACGAGTTTTACGACGCCGGCGCTGATGCCTGGCGCGACTTACTACTGGAAGATCAATTCGATCAACGCCAACGGTGAAACGGCAGGTGATGTGTGGAACTTCACGGTAGCTTCGCAAGATGTGACTATCACCAACGTCGTCCCGGACACTAATCCCGTGACCGCCGGCAATTCGCTCACTTTGGTCTACTTCGCCAATTCCCCCTCAGCGCAGACAGGGATTCTTTATGGTGCGAGCATTTATCCTGCAGGACAGCTTGCGGGGAGGATCGACGACCCGGCAAATGACGCTTCGGGAAGCATTCCGTCCGGTCAGTTCGCCGCTGGGAGGCAATTCAGAATTCCTGCGACAGCGGCTTCCGGTCTTTGGGACGTGGAAGTGGCGATTTGGAAGGACTTGAACGGAAATCTGACGATTGACGCCGCCGATACGCGCATCGGCTACCTGAAAGTAAACAGCGCGCTTACGATTCAGGCACCTGATACTACACGCCCGACGATTTCGGCATTCAGCGTTACGCCGGCGAATGTGAACCTCGGTGGCAGCTTCACTGCCTCGTTCACGGTCGGGGAGGAGGCGGGCGGTTCGGGGCTGAAGCACGTTGTCCTCCGCCGCACGTCCGGCGATGGCAGTGCGAACGACACTGGCTGGCAGGACATTGAGACGAAGGCCGTCACGGGCACTGGCAATGTGAACGGGACTTTTGCCGCGGATACACCGCCTGCGGGAACGTATTGGTATGGCATGGCGGTGTATGACAACGCTGGGAATTCCCGCGACGAGCGCGCGGCCGGTCTCGGGCCCGTGCAACGCACGGTGAGCGTCGTTCAAACAGTCGCAATTCCGGCGATTTCTCCGGATGGCGGCAGCCATGTCGGCAGCGTGAATGTTTCCATCACATGTCCAACTGCTGGCGCGACGATTCGATACACGACGAACGGCGCGGAACCGACCAGCGCGTCTGCGCTTTTCAGCGCGCCGTTTACGCTCACCAATTCCGCGACGGTGAAAGCGCGCGCGTTCAAGTCAGGCAGCAACGATAGCGGAATCGCGACGGCGGCATTCACAATCACGCCCACGCCCGCCGTGGCCACGCCAGTGTTCTCGCCCAATGGCGGCAGCTATGTAGGCGGCGCCAGTATCTCGCTCCTCTGCGATACACCCGGTGCAGCGATTCGTTTTACCACCGACGGCAGCACGCCCACGGCTGCCTCCGCGCTCTACGGCGCATCTTTCACGCTCTCGGCGACTGCGACGGTGAAGGCCCGCGGTTTCAAGAGTGGAAGCACCGACAGCGCGGTGGCCTCGGCGGCATTCACCATCGAGCCTGCTTCGCGCCTCGTTGCGCTAAGCGGGAATCTCGCCTTCGGTAGCTTTAATGTCGGCTCAGTTGCGCAGGCTACGCTGACGATCGGTAATACCGGAAACTCGCCGCTCACCGTAACGGGTATCAGCGTGCCGACGGGATTCAGCGGCAGCTTCTCCGGAACCGTCGCGCCAGGGGCTTCACAAAATGTGGCAATCTCCTTCACTCCCACTTCAGCCACAAATTACGGCGGCAACATCACCGTGAACTCGAACGCCACTGGTGGCGCGAGCACTATCGCTGTCTCCGGCACCGGCACCAGCCTGCCGCAGCAGACCGTCGCCACGCCGGTTATCACCCCGAATGGCGCGGTTTTCTCTACAACGCGGCAGGTGTCGCTCACGTGCGCCACGAGCGGCGCTGCGATTTACTTCACGATCGACGGCTCGAATCCCACCAGCGCGTCGCCGCTCTATTCCGCGCCACTCGCGCTCACAGCGACAACAACGGTTAAAGCCATCGGTATCAAAACCGGCATGACCAACAGCGCGGTAGCTGCCGCGGTTTTCACGAAGGAGACGCCGCTCGGTGAGTTCATTGGTAGGTGGACTCTGGATTCCGCGACCGTTTCTTTCAGCGCGGTAGGCGACAGCAGCCCGGCGGGGCGCAACGGCACCATCATCGGAACGCTGAGCGGCACGCCCGGTATTCACGGCGAAGGGCTGCGCTTCGACGGCAGCGGCGGGCATGTGTCGTTTGGCACCGTCCCTTTCGTGCAGGAAGTCACTGCCGCAATCTGGGTGAACATCGATGCCGTGCACAATTTCACTTCGCATCGCTGGCTCATTCAAGGATGGACGGGCACCGAGAATTTCGGATTGCGCGTCGGTCCGGGCGTGAACAACCCCGGCACACCGCGCTTCTCCGCGAGCTTTCACGACTATCCGTCTCCTGGCATTGCGGCGGTGTCTTATAATGAAGTCCATGCCGAATCTGAAACCGCAGCGACGCCCGGCGGCTGGCATCATGTGGCTATGACCTACAAGCGCCCGACGCTCACTCTCTACGTGGACGGAGTGGTCGCAGGCACTGCAACAACCGACATCAACACAACCTACAATCTTGGAGCCGTGCCTGGCGAGACGGGCATTTATCTCGGGACCGATAATGGCCCCGGCGACAGCCTCCGCGCGGACATGGATGAAGTTCGCATTTACACCCGCGCCCTCTCCGCCGCCGAGATCGCGGCGCTCGCGATTCCACCCACGCCCGCGACGATATCATTCGCCAGCGCGCAGTTCTCCGCTGCCGAGGGCACCCCAAACGCGACACTCACGCTCACTCGTAGCGGGTCCCTCGCTTCCGCCGCTTCCGTCACTGTCACGATGCAATCGGGCAGCGCCGATGGCGCGGATTATGCCGGTGGGGGCACGGTGAATTTCGCCGCTGGCGCGTCGAGCGCGCAGGTGAACATCTCCATCGCCGATGACGCGGAGGTGGAAAGCGCGGAGACCTTCACCGTCACGCTTAGCAATCCCGTTGGTGCCACGCTCGGCACGACGACCACCGCGACGGTGACGATTGCGGACAACGATGAAGCTTCCGGCGGCGACAGCGATTCCGATTCGTTAGCCGACGACTGGGAACGGGAGCACTTCGGCAGTATCACCGCGCAGGACGGCGACGGCAACCCGGATGGCGACGGCTATCGCAACTACGAGGAATTCGTGCGGGGCATGAATCCAGTGCAATTCAATACTCCGGTCGATCAGCCTGATTTGGCGATTGGTATAAACCGACGCGAGTTGGTTGGTGCGAATATCTTCGATTGGCTGGCGACGGGATCGCAAATCTACACAACCGGACCCGTGAGGCGCGGCAAGATTCTCTTCGTCAGCTTAAAGAACAGCGGAATTCGCCGTGACTCCGTGACGGTGGTCGCCGGCGCCGGCAATTCTGATTTCAACGTGCGCTATTACTTGCTCAGTGAATCACGGGTCTTGGATGTCACTCGAAAAATGACGGCTGAAGGGCTCTTGATCCGGAATCTAGCCCCCGGTGCGAAGCGTGTATTGAAGGTATCGGTTGTGCCGCGCCGCGCAACGCCTGCAGGCGACTCCTTTTCTACGTTTATAGATGCGCATTCGGAGAATGATGAGAACGCAGTGGACTCCGTATATTTCTCACATCGGCTTGAGTGAAGCTGCGGAGTGTAAATATGATACCGAGGGCGAACCGATCCGCCTTGGGAAACGCTGAATAAAGCGACTTTAGGAAGGGATAGAAACGCGAGGTGGGGGCAGTGAGCGTTCTGAGGTCGAAAATCATTGGGAAATCGCTGTTGTCACCCCGTTTTGGCGGGATGCGGGCAGGGTCTAACCACGGGGGCGAGGATTTGGCGTTTGGCTATGACGAGGTTGGCTAGGTGCGAATAATGTGTGCAGTTGCGCGTCGTTTTTTGGGCAGTCCCCGGTAGCGCGTTTTGCGGTGCCGGAAGAGGTTTTTCCGAGCATGCCGCAATAGTTCCCGCAAAATGCCGACTCCCTTTGTCTGGCCTACTATGTCGAGGGCGTTGATGAGATAGGCTAGGAGCAATTCGGTCGACAGCTCCACAATCCCGTTGAGCGTAGCGTACTTGGTCCAGGCCGGGGAGTGGACGAGCCGCTGTATTCTGGCGAATACTTTGGCGGCGGGAGTTTTGCGGACCAGCACCTCGGTCTGAATCACAAAGTGGAGCCAATCCCAGCCGGGAACGCCCCGCATTTCCCCGCGCGCTCCCAGTCGATGACTGGTCCATTGGCCTTGATGCTCGCGGATATTCCAAGGTGCGAAATCCCCGTGGTAGAGAACCGGTGACACGTTCGTTTTTCCGGCAACGCGGAGCGACTCCCTATTCGTCAAGGCAGCAACGTTTTCCCAGCCGGGGAGTGATTCCAAGGGCACTTTCTCCGGCCGCACCCATGCGAGAAGCGTCTCGGAAACCCTGCTGGAATCCGATGGCGAAGAGCCGGGAATAAAATCCATCGACAGCGCCCGAAGCTGGCCCTCTTGCAGGTCGCGGCGGACACTAGGAACCGCTGCGAACCCTGCGGCGTCGCCGAGGAATGCAGCCTCGCGCGCGATCAAGCCTGCTGCATGTTCGCCAAGTCCCACTTTCGCAATCGTGCATGGGCGCCCGTTGTCAAAGCCGAGGAAAACAAACCTCCGGCCTTTCGCAGACGGGTTTCCACAAAGGATCGCGACGGGAGAACGCCCGAGCAAAGTGCCCAGCCAGCCTCTTCGGTTTACAGGAAGCGAAATGCGGTTTTGCCCCAATACTGTTCACTTAATGCGCTTTCTGTGAATTTCGGTCACAACTCGCCTCAGAGTCGGGCCACGAGAGCGATGGATGGGGTAGCCAGACATCTTTCGCTTTACTCCGCGAGGCCCATAGCGGCCTTTGCGCGGAA
>JANMGP010000072.1:0-102852 GCA_031374705.1 Verrucomicrobiaceae bacterium
TCGCGCTTTTTGGAGCGCAAAGTGAAGAAGCCAAAATCCGTCGAACTCGGACCTCGGGTCACGCTCGATGCAGAACGCTGCATCCTTTGCACGCGCTGTATTCGCTTCATGAAAGAGGTCGCGAACGACGACGTGCTCGGCATCGTGGATCGCGGGACGTTCAATAGCATTTCGACGCATCCTGAGCGCATCCTCGACCATAATTACTCGCTCAACACCGTGGATATCTGCCCGGTCGGCGCGCTGACGTCGTCGGACTTCCGCTTCAAGATGCGCGTGTGGTTTTTGAAGGAAACAAACACGGTCGATATCAATTGCGGCACCGGCAGCAATGTCACCATCGGCTCGCGCGAAAATGTCATTTACCGCATCACACCGCGCGACAACGAAGCGGTGAACGGTTGCTGGCTGCCGGACTCGCACCGGCTCAATTTCAAGTTCGTGTCCAGTCCCGCACGGCTCACGGAGCCAGTCGTTCGCCCGCAACTCGGGGATGAAAAGCCAAGCTGGCAGCAGTCAATCAACCTTGCTGCGGAAGCGCTGAAGCGGAACGCTGGACGCGTCGGCATCATCGCCAGCGGACGCGCGACAAACGAGGAGCTCTTCCTTGTGAAGCGGCTCGCGACCGCGCTGAACGCGAAAGTGGACATCCTGCCTCGTACGGGTGAAGCAGACGGAATGCTCATCGCCGCCGATCGCAATCCCAACACCACCGGCGCGAAGGTCCTCGGAGTCGCCACCGGACAACTCGCGGAAATCGTCGCAGGCGTTAAGGACGGCAGCATTACCGCGCTGATCGCCCTCGGCGAAGACGCCACGAAAGCCGGGCTCTCGGAAGCCGACCTCGCGAAACTCGAAACAGTGATCGCCGCGGACATTCTGCCGAATAAGACGACCGTCCACGCCGATATACTGCTTCCCGCAGCAGCCTGGTGCGAGAAGCGCGGCTCGATGATCAATTTGAAATCGCGGCTCCAGCGTCTCAATCGCGCAGTCGTAGCGCCGGGAAGCGCGCGTGATGATTGGGAGATTCTGCGCGACTTGATCCTCGCAGTCAGCGGCAGCAACGGACTGCACAGCGTCGAAGATGTTTTTAAAGCAATGGCCCACGAAACTCCCGCACTTGCCGGGCTCACTCTCAGCCGCATCGGCGACCTCGGTGTGGATATCCAAACGAAATGACCACGCTCGCATTCTTCGATAGCATTCCGTGGGAAATGATTCTGTGGGCCGCCGGCAAGGCGATCTTCGTCATCTTCCTCGTCGTCCTTCCGCTCGTCAGCTACACCGTCTATGCCGAGCGTCGCGTCAGCGCCGCCATTCAGGATCGTGTCGGCCCGAACCGCACCGGCTTCCCAACCACGTTGCTCGGATTTAAAAAGGATTTGCAGCTTTTCCTCGGTGGACTCGGACAGCCGATTGCCGACGCGATGAAGTTCATCCTGAAGGAGGATTTCACGCCCGGCGGTGTGAAGCACTTCTACTTCTGGCTGGCGCCATGTCTCGCGATGCTTCCGCTCGTTTCGCTCGCGTTTATTCCGTTTGGCAGTTCGCTCTTTGGCGAGAAAATGGTCATCGCCAACGTAAATGTCGGCGTCCTTGGAATCTTCGCGGTTACCGGTTGCAGCGTTTACGCCATCGTCCTCGCAGGCTGGGCGTCGAATTCGAAATACCCATTCCTTGGCGGCATCCGCAGTACTTCGCAGATGATCTCGTATGAGTTGTGCATGGGGCTCAGCATCATTCCGGTGCTCATGCTTTTCGGAAGCATGAATCTCAGCGATCTCGTCCAGTATCAGGCGGACAACGGCTGGCTGCTCCTGCCACTTTGGGGGAAGGGGATTAGCTGGGAGCGCTGGTTCATGCTCGTCCCTCTTACGATCAGCTTCATCATTTTCATGATCTCGGTTTTCGCGGAAACGAACCGTTTGCCGTTCGACATGCCCGAGTCTGAATCCGAACTCGTCTCCGGTTATCACACCGAATACAGCTCGATGAAATTCGCGCTCTTCTTCCTTGGTGAATACGCCGCGATGATCGTCGGCAGCGCACTGATGGTCGTGTTCTTCTTCGGCGGATGGCACATTCCCGGCATCCCTGACGGCAACGGAGTCGGCGGCCTTGGCTTCCTGCATGCGCTGCCTGATTGGGTGTGGGGCATCGCGAACATCACCGCCTTCTTTGCGAAGGTCGCTCTGATCCTCGTGTTCTTCATCTGGGTCCGGTGGACGCTCCCGCGTTTCCGCTTCGACCAGCTCATGAAACTCGGCTGGCTTTACCTGTTTGAAATTGCGCTCGCGAATATCTTCCTCGCCGCAGCCGTCCTCGCATTTACCAGCAAATAACATGGCATACATCGTCCAACGCCCTGAGCTGACATTCAAAGAAAAGGCATATCTGCCGAGCATCCTGAACGGACTCAAAATCACCTTCGGTCACTTCAAAAAGATCATCAAAGGCGAGACCAAGGTCACGATGCAGTATCCCGAAGAGAAATGGGATGCCGAACTGCCCGAGCACTATCGCGGTGCGCCGACACTCGTTAAAGACGAGCACGACCGCGAACGCTGCGTGGCCTGCCAGCTCTGCGAATTCATCTGCCCGCCCCGCGCCATCACCATCAAGCCGATGGAAATCCCTGCGGACGACAAGTTCGCGAAAGTCGAGAAACGTCCGGCGGAATTCGATATCGACATGATTCGCTGCATCTATTGCGGAATGTGCGAAGAAGTCTGCCCTGAGCAGGCGATTTACCTGCGCAAAGATTACGCCATTACCGGCATCACCCGCGGCGAGATGGTTCACAACAAAGCGAAACTCTACGAATTGGGCGGCGTGTTTAAGGGCCTCGTTCACAAGTGGAACCCGGAGAAATAATGAACCCGATCCTTTTCTATTTTTTCGCAGTCCTCATGCTCGGCTTCGGCATCAGTGTCGTCGCAAACCGAAATCCGGTTGCATCCGCGCTGAGTCTGGTTGTCAGCTTTTTCTGCCTCGCCGCGCTATATGTCGGGCTCGATGCCTACTTCATCGCGAGCATCCAGGTGGTGGTCTATGCCGGCGCGGTCATGGTGCTGTTTCTGTTCATCATCATGCTTCTCGACCTCAAAGCCGAGCAGCGCCGCAAGTTCAACAAGCTCGCAATTGGCGGCGGCGCGCTGGTCGCCCTTGCATTTGCCGCGCAGCTCATCGGAGTTCTCGGCGCGCATCCTCGCGGCGACAAGCCTTTCCCCGAGCTCAAGCTTCCTGCGGGAGAGTCGCTCAACGATTTGCAAAAAGTCGGTGAGACGCTCTTCTCGCTTCACACTCTGCCGTTCCAAGTAATCGGCGTCCTGATACTCGTCGCCACCGTCGGCGTAATCGTCATCTCCAAACGCGAACTGAAATGAATAACCACGGCATTTTCATATCCACGGAAGGCACGGAAGAACACGGAAAGGCTCCGAGAGCGGAAGTCGTCCGTAAGTCTGAAGGTTTCCGTGTCATTCCGTGCCTTCAGTGGACAAAATAACCATGACTCTCACTCTCAATCACTATCTCTTGGTCAGTGGACTCTTGTTCACCATCGGATTTGCGGGCGTTTTACTCCGGCGAAATATCATCATCATTTTCATGTGCTTGGAGCTGATGCTCAACGCAGCGAATCTTTCGCTGGTAGCGTTCAGTCGATTCAATGTCGGCGCGGACGGACTGCCGAACTTTAACGCTCAGGTGCTCACCTTTTTCATCATCACCGTCGCGGCGGCGGAAGTGGCCGTCGGACTCGCAATCATCGTCGCACTCTACCGCGCCCGGCAGACGACGCACGTCGAGGACATCACCACGCTGAAATTTTAGTCCACGGAAGACACGAAAGGACACGGAAACAAAACCACTCACGAGATTATGGCACTCATTTACGAAGATGAATCATATCAGATACTTGGCGCGTGCTTCGAGGTGTACAAAGAGAAGGGCTGTGGGTTTAATGAGAGTGTCTTTCAGGAGTGTCTGGAGATCGAATTTCGGCTTCGGAACATACCCGCCATTGCGAAGCCCAAGATGAGTATCGAGTACAAAGGACATGTGCTCGCATCGACGTTTGAGCCGGATTTCGTGTGTTTCGGCAAAGTCATTGTCGAACTGAAAGCCTTGGCGAACTTGGTCTCGGAGAACGATTCGCAAGTGCTGAACTACCTCAAGACATCTAAATTCCAACTCGGCTTGCTGGTCAACTTCGGCCATCACCCGCGACTCGAACACAAACGTCTTGTGGCAGCCGACCATTGGAATTTTGGAAATTCATCTGCCCTCACAACCGAGAAACCTGATCTCCATGCGTAAACTTTCCGTGATCTTCCGTGCATTCCGTGGACAACAATAAATGAACAACAACGAAATCATCCCGTGGTTCATCCTCCTGAATCCGCTCGTCACAGCGGTGCTTATCCTCTTTGCGTTCCGGCGCAATCATAGCACTGCGGCTGCGGTTTCCACGATGTCCGCATTCTTCGGGATTGTGGGAAGTCTGGCTGCATTCTCGCTGCCGAAGATTCATAGCGCAGTGAGCTGGATCAGTGTCGGATCGCTTCAGATTCCGTTCGGTGTGCAGCTCGACAAGCTCAGTCAGGTCATGCTGCTCGTGGTGACGGGCATCGGCTTTCTCGTGCATCTTTACAGCACCGTTTACATGGAGCACGACGAGTCGAAGGCGCGCTTCTTCGGCCATCTTTCGCTGTTCATGTTCTCGATGCTCGGCATCGTGCTCGCGGACAACTTCGCGATGATGTTCATCTTCTGGGAGCTCGTCGGCGTGAGCAGCTACCTGCTCATCGGTCACTGGTTCACCCGCGACGCCGCGGGCAAGGCGGCAAACAAGGCGTTCATGATGAACCGCATCGGCGACTTCGGCTTCATGCTTGGAATCCTGATGCTGTGGAGCACGGCCGGCACCGTTACTTTTGATGGTCTCAGCAGTGCGGCCTCCCTTGCTGTGCTGACGCAAAGCCCCGCATTTCTCCTCGCTGCCATTCTGCTGGTGTTTTGCGGAACGCTTGGAAAAAGCGCGCAGTTTCCTCTGCACACCTGGCTCCCGGACGCGATGGAAGGTCCGACGCCGGTTTCCGCACTCATCCATGCTGCAACGATGGTTGCAGCCGGTGTATTCATGCTGGCGCGTATTGCGTTCCTCATCGGGTTGTCTCCGGCAGCGGGGATGACCATCGGATGGGTCGGCGGCGTGACCGCTTTGCTCGCAGCGCTGATGGCCACGCAGCAGGACGACATCAAGCGCATTCTCGCTTACAGCACGCTCTCGCAGCTCGGCTACATGGTGATGGCCATCGGCCTTGCACCCGACGCGAACGGCGGGCCTGCGATGTTCCACCTTTTCACGCACGCGTTTTTCAAGGCGCTGCTCTTCCTCGGAGCCGGCGCGGTCATCCATGCGCTGCATCACGAGCAGAACATCTGGAAAATGGGCGGCCTTTTGAAGCACATGCCGAAGACCGCGATCACATTCGCCATCGGTACTGCGGCTCTCACAGGATTCCCTCTGCTGGCGGGCTTTTGGTCGAAAGATTCCATTCTCGCGGCAGCGAGCGAAAAGAGCACACCGCTCTATTTTATCGGACTTACGGTTGCCGTGCTCACTGCGTTCTACATGACCCGCCTTTTCGTGGTCGCCTTCCTCGGCAAGCCCCGCACGGAAGCCGCGCATCACGGCCATGATTGCCCGGCGCGCATGACGGTGCCGCTCATCATCCTCGCGATACTGAGCATCTTCGCCGCATACGGCACGGAAGGATGGTTCTTCACGCACGAGCCGCACTTCCACTGGGGTATCGCAATTCCTGCGACCATCGCCTTTGCAATCGGAACGTTCGCTGCGCTCACGCTCTACACCGGCAAGGACAAAGAGCCGCTTTCACTCCCGCTCTTCCGCAACAAGTTTTACTTCGACGAAATCTACGGAGCGATTGTCGCGGGGACGCAGGACGTGCTCGCCTACATCGCGAACGCCATCGACAGCCTCATCAGCGGAATCGTCCGGCTGGCAGGCATGGCTGCGTGGAGCGTCGGGTTCCTCTTCCGTCTGCTTCAATTTGGAAATGTGCAGGGCTACTCCTTCGTTTTCGGCCTCGGGGTTGTCGGGCTCATCTGGTTCGTAGTTTTTAAATAATATGGCCGCTTCATCACCTTGGATGCTTTACGCACTTGTCGCCCTCGTGGTCGTCGCTGTCATCGGAGCCATCGTTCACTTTACATCGAAGAACTAAATGACCGTTCTTAATTTCATCGTTCTACTGCCCATCCTGAATGCGATTGTCATCGCACTCGGCGCACCGGCCCGGAAAAGCGCGTTGCTTTCGGCCTGGACGCAACTCGTGCTCACCGTCGTGGCGCTCATCGGTTACAAGCCCTCGACCCCCGGCGGATTCGCCTATGGTTCGACTTGGGCCGTGGCTCCCGAGTGGGGCCTGAATCTGACTTTCGGTGCGGACGGACTTGCGCTCGTGATGCTTTTGCTCACCGCAGTCGTCACGGTTGCCGCCGTATGGGTGACTCCTAAAATCGATAAGCGGGAGAACCTTTTCTACGCCTGCGTTCTGCTCATCAGCGGCGGCGCGGCAGGCGCGTTCGCTTCGGTGGACATGTTCTTCTTCTACGCGTTCCACGAACTCGCACTCATCCCGACGTTCCTGCTCATCGGCATTTGGGGACACAGCGAGCGTCAGGTCGCCGCGTGGAAAATTACCATCTATCTCGCCGTGGGCAGCATGATCCTGCTCGTCGGTCTCGCGAAACTCTATCTCGCATTTCCGGAAGGTGCCCGCACGTTTGACATGATCGCGATGACCAAGGCGCGGCATCTCATTCCCGCGGACCAGCAAGGCGGTATCTACATCTGGCTGCTCGTCGGTTTCGGCGTTCTCATCTCGCTCTTCCCGTTCCATTCGTGGGCCGCTCCGGCTTATGCCAGCGCGCCGACACCAGTCGCCATGCTCCATGCAGGCGTGTTGAAGAAGTTTGGCCTCTACGGCCTGATTCGTATCGCGGTGCCGATGCTTCCTGAAGGCGCGAAAGTCTGGATGAACCTCCTGCTCGTACTGCTCGTCGCGAACATTCTCTACATCGGTCTGGTCACCATCGCGCAGAAGAAGCTCGACTGGATGCTCGGCTACTCGTCGGTCATGCACATGGGCTACATCTTCCTCGGCATCGCCGCAGGAAATGCCATCGGCGTCACCGGCGCATCGCTGCTCATGCTCGGACACGGGCTCAGCATTGCGGCGCTCTTCGCGATGTGCGGATACCTCCGGCAAAAATCCACATCGCTCGCCTTCACCAATTTCGGTGGCGTGGCGAAAGGTGCGCCGTTCCTCGGATACGCATTCGGCATGGCGGCATTCGCCAGCATCGGACTTCCCGGCTTTGCGAACTTCGCCGGTGAAACGATGGTCTTCTTCGGCGCGTTCAAATCCGGCCCGGCCGGAACGCTCAATCTCGCCGGTATTCAAATCGCGACGGTCTGCGGACTGTGGGGCGTCGTCATCAGCGCCGTGTATATGCTTCGCGCTTACCGTCAGATTTTCCAGGGCGAGGCGCTGGCCAACGTCGAAGGAATCAAAGACCCGCCGTGCACCGTCCTCCGGAGCGTCATGCTTCTACTCGCCGTTCTCCTCATCGCCGGCGTGTGGCCGAAATCGATGCTCAACTTCATTCAGCCAAGCGTGGAGGCGCTCATTGGAAAGTGAGAGATTTAATGTGCAGTTGGCTGGAGTTCTTCCAGGCAAGTGATCAACGCCACGTCGATTCGGAACAATCGATCATCAGGCAGCGCGACGAACGTGATTCTACCAGTCGGCGAAAACGAGATGTAGTCCCTGTGCGGAACATCAATTGCCGGACCTCCCGGATAATGAATTCTGAACGGAATAAACGGAACAGTGTTCACAGTATCTTTCAAATGTTGAACAGTCATAGGACAGATGTATCACGAGAATCACGTATTTCGCAAGCGCCCTCGCACACACGCATCTCGTGGTTCGGACTCTCCCTCGTTTGTTGGACCTTGGTTCTCTCGGAATCATCGGCGGCCGCGAGACCCGATGCGGAGGCGGAAGCTTTGGCATCAGCGAAACAGTTTCTTTCGGTGATTGTGGAAGAGAAAGTGTTCAGTGAATGGTTTTCTCAGCCCGATACGAAAACGAAGGTTTCATTCAATCGGCGTTCATCGCAGTGGCGAATTGTGGCCGTCCCCGATGGGTATTCGAACCTCGCGTTGAATATCGTGATGGATTCAACAAGGAAGCGGGTGAAGATTTACGGGTATCTTCGCGCTTACAACATCGACACGAGATTCTGGCGAACTGGCGACAAATTCTTGAGTGTAGAGGAACTTCGTGCCTCTCACAAAGAGGTCCAATCTATTGTTAATTCAGCAAAGGATTTTGCGCGTGTTGCGTTTGGTGAGGGCGACGGCTTGGAGCAATACTTTGAGAAAGGTGAATATGGTGGAAATCCCACCCCGGTGGCCCGATTCGAAGCCAAAAACAATAAATGGACCGTTACCGTTTCAACGCTGTTTGGACACAACAGCTTTGGGATCCATCTAAACAAGGAAGGCATTCGCGCTGCGATCCTACATTTTTCCGGGGCTCCATTGCTCGCTCGGGGAGAATGGTTTCTCGATAAGAAGCATTATGCGGAGGCGATGAAGCTCCTCACTCTTGAGGAATTCAAATCCGCGATTGCCGCGAAGGCTGCGGCGGAATCGCGGAAATAGAAAACGGAGACAATTTTCAACTAACCGATGCAACAAATCATCCCAGCCATCACGCTCGAAGTCGCCGTCCTGATTCTCGGACTGCTCATGCTTTTCGCCGAGGCGTTTAGTAAAACCGCCGATCGCTCGCATATGGCGCGTTACGCCATTGCAGTCCTGCTCGCATTGATCGGTTTCTCATTTTTTACCATCCAGCGTCCCTCGGACTACGTCTTCGGCAGCGGCGGAATGTGGGATTTTTATTCCGATGACGCCACATCGATGTTCTTCAAACGCATCGCTCTCGCCACGACGGCTATCGTGCTCGTCATGGCGCTGGAATATCGGAGCGTGCTGGCAAAGTTCATCCCGGGCACCGAGGAAGGGCGGGGGACCGGCGAGTTTTACTGTCTGCCGGTTTTCATCTGCGCGGGGCTCATGTTCATGGCTTCGGCGGTGGATTTCGTGCTCATCTTTGTCGCGCTGGAACTCGTCACCATCGGCTTCTACATCCTCGTCGCCTACATGCGCCGCCACGAGCAATCGCTCGAAGCCGGCGTGAAGTACCTCATTCTCGGTGCGCTCAGCACCGGATTCCTCGTCTATGGAATCACCTGGATTTTCGGACTCACCGGCCAGACCCGTCTTGTCGATGTGAAGGCCGCGCTCGTCACCGGATTCGCCAATGGCGGCGCGCTCGTGGGAAATGAACATGCGCTCCTTTTTGGCGTCATGCTCATGCTCATCGCGCTCGGCTTCAAAATCGCAGCCGCGCCGTTCCAGCTTTGGGTTCCCGACGTTTATCAAGGCGCACCGACGCCCATCACCGCATTCCTCAGCGTGGGTAGCAAAGCAGCCGGATTTGTCGTTCTCGTCCGAGTGCTCGATGTCTTCCTCGCAGTTCCCTCAATCAGCGCGAAAGTGATTGGCGTCCTCGTGCTCCTCGCCGTGCTGACGTTGCTCTACGGCAACCTCACCGCGATGCCGCAGGATAACCTCAAGCGCCTCTTCGCATACTCCAGTATCGCACACGCCGGCTACCTGCTCGTTGCATGCGCATCGCTCGCCGCCGATCCGGTCGGCGCAAAGGAAGCCATCAGCTTCTACCTCGCGGGTTATCTCGTTATGACCCTCCTGTCGTTCCTCGTCCTCACGACGGTCGCACGTCAATCGCGCGGCGACGACATCCGGCACTTCGCCGGGCTCGGCAAGCGCAACCCGTTCCTCGCATTTGCCATGACGGTCGCCATCGCCAGCCTCGCCGGCATCCCGCTCACCGCTGGATTCCTCGGCAAATTCCTCGTCTTCAAAAGCGCCGTCGCAGCCGGACAATGGACGCTCATCGGCGTAGGCATCATCGGCGTTGGCGCAGGCTTCTACTATTACATCAAGGTGATCTCCGCGATGTATTGGGACGAGCCGAACGACAGGACCGCAATCACCGTCGGCCCGCTCACACGCGTGTTCGTCGTCGGTTTAGTGGGCTTGGTATTCGTCCTGGGAATCTGGCCCGCGCCGATCCTCAATCAACTCAGCGAACGCCCCGCACCCGCCGCCGTCGCGCACAAGTAAAGTTCGCGATTCGCCAAGTAGGGGGACCGTCTCGGTCCCCTGAACCACGAAGTGGTTCCCGGGATGCGCAGTTTAAGAAGACGCTTCGCGCCTCAGGGGACCGGGACGTTCCCCCTACGAGGGACTAGACTCCCGAACGTGGCGGCTTTTTCATGCGCAACGCGCTGGACACACGCCGCCGTTCTCTTTAACCGTCGCGACGCATGAAAATACTCGTCGCACTCGCCCTGGCCGTCACATCCGTCCTCGCTGCTGATCCGCAGCCTTGGATTCCACTCTTTAACGGAAAGGATCTCGAAGGCTGGAAGGTCAACGAGAACCCCGCAACCTTCAGCGTAAAGGACGGCGAACTCGTCGTGAAGGGCGACCGCGCCCATCTTTTCTACGTCGGCAAAGGCGCCAATGAATTCAAGAACTTCGAACTCAAAGTCGAAGTCATGGCTAAAGCCAAAGCCAACTCCGGCGTCTATATCCATACCGCGTTCCAGGATTCGGGATGGCCGGGCAAAGGCTACGAAATCCAAGTCAACAACACCCACACCGACCCGAAGAAAACCGCCGGCGTTTACGGCATCAAGGACAACTTCACAGCGCCGGCCAAAGACGACGAATGGTTCACCATGACTATCGTAGTGAAAGACCACACCATCACCACGAAGGTGAACGACAAAGTCATCACCGAGTGGGTCGAGCCCGAAGGCTGGGAGCCACCGAAGAGCTTTGCCGGACGCAAGCTCAGCAGCGGCACCATCGCCATTCAGGGTCACGATCCAGGAAGCGAAGTCCACTACCGCAAGATCGAGATCAAGCCGATGCCCTAAAGGGCGCGCGTGCAGCCCCGCAAAGTAGCGGGGCGATCCCGGTCCCTTGAGTCGCGAAGCGCCCCGAGCACCTTGTCGCTACGGAGAAAAACTACACATTGCTCGATATCCAGCGCGATGCGAAGTGGTTCAACGCGGGTCCGGTTTTCACGCCGAATTTCTGGCGGATGTTTGCGCGTTTTGACGGCGATGAATGACAAAATCGTCCGAGCAGGAAGCGCTGCGCAGCGCGCAATGTAGGCGGGATTTGAAATCTCGCATCATGGGTACGGCGGCTGTCGGGACCGATGACGTCGTCGAGTGTCCTGCTTTGATGGCGAAGTTGAAAACCTCGCCTACGTTGGCTCGTACCATCATTGTTTTGCCTTCCCAAGGCCCGCACCGACAAGAATCGGGCGGGAAACACTCAAGGCAAAAATGTGGACATGCAGAAGTATGGGCGGCTTACGTAACCCCACTTGCGATGCTCTTTGATAAGCTCCTTGAGGCGCTCCACGGTTTCGTCCTGCGGGATGTTAAACTTCACGGGTTTCTTGCCGACGTAGAGATTGATCTTGTTTGGCGCACCGCCGACGTAGCCAAAGTCTGCGTCCGCAATTTCCCCCGGACCGTTCGGGTCGGTGTATTTCACCGTCCACCCCAGCACCTTTGCCTGCGAGAGCGCGGACCGAAATGCGTAAGCCCGCCACCCGCTCCAGCCAAACATGGCGACGATGAGGACGATGGGCCAGCGGTTGAAGTGCCACTTGCGGCGCGGCGGTGGTGTGTCGGTGGTCATGGGAAGTTATGGTCCGGTGATAGTCGCATTCGGCAGCGCCGCCTTCAGCGCCGCGACGCTCTCCGGCGTTAGACCCGTGCAGCCGTAGAGCCAGACCTGTCGCAGAGCGGAGAGGTTCTTGAGCGCGTCCACATTCGTCAGCCCCGTGCTGCCTTCGAGCGAGACTTGGAACAGAGCGGGGAGGTTCTTGAGGGCATCCACGTTCGTCAGCCCCGCGCAGCCTTTGAGTTCGATCCATAGCAGAGCGGGGAGGTTCTTGAGGGCGTCCACATTCGTCAGCCTCGTGCAGCCTTTGAGTGAGACGGTTTGCAGTCGGGTGAGAGGTTTGAGCGCGGAGAGGTCGCGCAACGTCGCGGCGTCGAAGATGACCAGCGCCTTTGGGTTCAGCCGATGGACGATGGCGAGGTGCTGGTCAAACGCTTCGCTCGTTGGGATGCGTATGTCTGTCACTCCATCCAGCCACGTTGCTTTACTGAAAGCCGCCATCCAGTCCACCCGAATCTCTTCGAGCGGGCGCGTGTTTTCCACCTCCCACCCCAGCGCCTTTGCCTCCGCGAGCGCGGAGCGAAAGGCGTAAGCCCGCCACCCGCTCCAGCCAAACATGGCGAGGATGAGGACGATGAGCCAGCGGTTGAAGTGCCACTTGCGGCGCGGCGGCGGTGGGTCGGTGATCATGGGAAGTTATGGGCCGATAATCGTCGTCTTCGGCAGCGCCGCCTTCAGCGCCGCGACGCCCTCCTTCGTCAGCCCCGTGCAGCGTTTCAGCGAGACCTCTTGGAGATTGGAGAGGTTCTTAAGAGCGTCCACATTCGTGAGCCCGGTGCAGCCGCCAAGCCAGACCTTTTGCAGCGCGAAGAGGTTGCTCAGGGCATCCACATTCGTGAGCCCCAAGCAACCGTCGAGCGAGACCGTTTGCAAAGCGGAGAGGTTCTTGAGGGCATCCACGTTCTTCATCCCCGTGCAGCCGGTGAGAATGACCCTTTGCAGAGCTGGGAGGTTTTTGAGCGCGTCCACGTTAGTCAATCCCGTGCAACCGTTGAGAAAAACCCCTTGCAGAGCGGAGAGGTCCTTGATGGCGTCCACATTCGTGAGCCCTGTGCAATCGATGAGCGAGACGGATCGCAGAGTGGAGAGGTTCTTGAGCGCATCCACGTTCGTTAGCCCTGAACAGCCTTGGAGCACGACCGCTTGCAGAGCGGAGAAGTTTTTGAGGGCGTCCACATTTGTGAGACGTATGCAGCCGACGAGCGCGAACCATTGCAGCCGACTGAGGGATTTGAGCGCGGAGAGGTCGCGCAACGTGGCAGCGCCGTCGATTTCCAGATTCCTCGGATTCAGCCGATGGACGATGGCGACGTTCTGCTCAAACGATTCGCTCGTCGGGATACGCAGGAATGTCACGCCGTCCAGCCACGTCTCTTTCTGGAGGGCCGCCCTCCAGTTCTTCTGAATCAGTTCGCTGGGGTCGGTGTAGTTCACCGTCCACCCCAGCGCCTTTGCCTCCGATAGCGCGGAGCGAAAGGCGTAAGCCCGCCACGCGCTCCACCCAAACATGGCGACGATGAGGACGATGAGACAGCGGGCGAAGTGCCACTTGCGGCGCGGTGGTGGTGGTTCGGTGGTCATCGGCGGGTTGTTCCACTTTAATCACACCCGGCATTACTCGTCGTCGTCGCTCGCGCCTTTTTGGCGGACGAGGCCGCGGAGTTTGCCTTCGATGAAGAGGTTGATGTCGCCGTCCATGACGCCCTGGACGTCGCTGGTCGCGACGCCGGTGCGGAGGTCGAGGACTTTTTGGTAGGGCTGGAAGACGTAGCTGCGAATCTGGCTGCCGAAGCTGACGTCGAGCTTTGCGCCGTATGCGGCGTTGAGGTCGGCGCGCTTTTTGTCCTGCTCCATTTGGAAGAGTTTTGCCGTGAGCATTTTCATGGCGGTGGCTTTGTTTTGCGCCTGGCTGCGCTCGACCTGGCAGGCGGCGACGAGGCCGGTGGGGAGGTGGGTGATGCGGACGGCGGTCTCGACTTTGTTGACGTTTTGCCCGCCTTTTCCGCCGGCGCGGTAGGTGTCCACGTTGATGTCGGCGACGTTGATCTCGATGGGGGCGTCTTCTTTGAGCTCGGGGACGGCGTCGATGCTGGCAAAGGAGGTGTGACGGCGTTTGTTGGCGTCGAACGGCGAGATGCGGACGAGGCGATGGACGCCGCGCTCGCAGGCGAGGTAGCCGAATGCGTGTTCGCCGTCGATTTTCAGCGTGGCGCTCTTGATGCCCGCGCCTTCGCCGAGCTGGATGTCCACGGTGGAGACTTTGTATTCGTTGCGCTCGGCCCAGCGCACATACATGCGCATGAGCATGTCGGCCCAGTCCTGCGATTCGGTGCCGCCGGCGCCGCTGTTGATGGTGAGGAAGCAGTTGCAGTGGTCGCTGGGGCCGTTGAGGAACTGCTGGATTTCAAAGGCGTCCATCGCTTTCTGGAAGCTGTGGTATTCCTGCTCGAGGTCGGCGACTGAGGCGGGGTCTTCCTTGGCGAAGTCGATCAGGATGGCGATGTCGTCGGGGCGCTTTTCGAGTGCGAGGAAGGGGTGCACTTTCTTGCGGAGCATGGAGACTTCCTCCACCTGGGCCTGGGCGCGTTCCTGGTTGTTCCAGAAGTCCTGCTCGCCCATGAGGCCTTCGAGCTCGTTGAGGCGTTCTTGTAGTTTGGGTAAGTCAAAGGAACCTCCGCATCTCGGCCACGCGGGCCTTCAATGCAGAGGTGTCAACGGTAGCGGGATCGAATGCCATAAAAGAGCGCGGACTTTACGGTCTGCGGTTCGTGCGGCAATGACCATTGTCCGCTTTGCCGAAAAAACTCAGCCCTCCCAGATGAACTCCACGGGCAGCTCGATGTCGGGGTGGACGCTCTGATGCACCGGGCAGGTCAGAGCCGCGCGCTCGAGGGCCTCGCGATGCGGGTGGTCCTTGGAGAGCGGCGTGCGGATTTCGACGGCGAGTTTCCCGATGCGGCGGACTGGCGCGGTGATCATCTCTTTGCGCACCTTCACGATCATGCCGCGGAGATCGATGGAATGCCGCTCTGCGAAAATGCCCATGATCGTCGCCATGCAAGAGCCGAGCGCGGTGGCGACGAGGTCGGTCGGCGAGAAGCTCTCGCCTTTGCCCTGATTGTCCACGGGCGGGTCCGTGATGACGGTGGCACCGCTCGGGCCATGCGTTGCACGGCAGCGCAGGCTGCCTTCATAGACGGTGGTGATTTCGACGAAGTGCTTCGACATGCCGTGGTTTTACACGAGGCCTACCAGGCGGCGCGAGCGGCGAATTTGATGAATGGAGCTGCCTCGCTGGTGGAGAATGTGCGATCGGCGCGATGGTAGTCCCATTCGCGGTCCAAGCTCATTCCCGCGCCTGCTTCGAGCGACCAGTGGCCGCGCGTCCATGTCGCACCGAGTCCGACTCGCAGGTCTGTGTAGCTCACGACGGCTCCGCTCAATGCAGGCTCGTTGGCGCGTTTGTCCGTCCGGAAAGAACCGCCGGCCCACTCGCCGCCGAGCCAGACCTTGAGTTCATCGCTGGCCGTCCATGTGAGCCTCGGCTCCGGCGGGACGGCGCTGAGTGTGACGCTGTCGGAAATCTTCCAGATAAAGCCCGGACCGCCGATCACCGGAATTTTGCCGAGCGGATCGACACGCCCGGCGATTGCCAGAGTGAAGCGATCGTTTATTGGGATTCCCACACCGAAGAGCACCGGGCAGTTCCAGGAATTGGACTCGATGTCGTTTTCAAAATAAACGCCCGGACGGGCCTCGATGATAACTCCGATCTGCCGTCCGATCGTGTATTCAAGCGCCACGACGCCCGCGACATGCTGGAGGCGCGAGGGCAGGGGAAGCGCGCTGTCGTGGTCGAATTCGAACCGCTCGTGATCGACTCCAAGGCGGAGTTGCCACGTCCCGCCGGAGCTGGAAAGCATGCGGAGAGAGGGCAGTTGGCGGACCACGCCGAGCTGGAGGCGTCCGCTCCAGACGGAGCCGCTTCCTTTGTTGGTGCCGCGCGGCGCAGAGCCTTCGTAGTCTGCCTCCGCGACGTAGCTCGCTTCACTGCGGAAGTAAGTGCGGGCGGGGCTTTCGACGTTGGTTTCGATGATGGTTTTTGCTTCACCGGCGAATGCGGATGTGGAGAGGGCGAGTAGAGCGATACGTTTCACAGAGCCCCCGTAGCAGCGGATGGGTGCAAATGTAAACAACCGTTCGAGAAATCGGTGGTCCTACGTAAAACTCACCCGCTTGAAGCCGGCCTTGTTCAGGATCGAAAGAACACGAACGACCCGCTCATGGCGCGTCTGGTCTGTGGCGCGAATGACAAACGGCTCTTCCTTGGTCGAAGTCGAGCGGATCGCATCCAGCCAGCGGGAAAGTTCAGCGAACTGATGGTCCGTAGGGGATGCCACGATTTTGCCGTTCACCGTGACGGTTTCATCCGTGGCGATGTCGAGGATGATCGGTGGCGACACCGAAACAGTGTCGGATTTTGCGAAGCCGGACGGAGTGGCTTCGACGTGGAGTTCCTTGACGGTTTTTAACGTCATAAAGAATAGAAGGAGGACGAAAACAATGTCCACCATCGGGGCGATCTGGAATCCATGCTCGCCGTCGTCGTTGTTTGCAGAGGTGCTCATATCAGTATTCAGGTTGCAGGTTTCACGTTTCCGGTCCCCCGATGCCTGATGGCGGGCGGGGCCGGAAACCTGGGACTTGACTGAATGCTGAAGCGACCGGTCAGCCGCGCCTCGGCGGAATGCTAACTAAAGCTGAGATTCTTCACCACTTTCGTGGCGGCGCATGCGTTCAACACGTCCACGACACGCTCCTGTTTGGTATCAGGGGCGGGGCGGATGATGACGGGATCAGGGTCTGTCTGACCCTCGAGCGCGCGCTTTAAAAGAGCCCTAAGCTGGGCGAGTTCGCGGTCCCTTGGCCCGGTGCCCATTTGGGTGTTATTGACGAAGACAGTGCCATCCGAACCAATGTCGATGGTGATGGGCGTCTTGATTACGCTGGAATCCCCTGGCGGCGCTCCGCTCGGAAGCGCGATGCGCAATTCTTTTTCTGTGACCTTGTCGCCCGTGATCGCCATGAAAAACAACATGAGGACGAATACCACGTCCACCATTGGTGCGATTTGAAATCCGAGTTCTCCGTCTTCTCCTCCTCCTCCTCCTCCCATAATATTGTTTCCTTTCTTGTGTGTGGGTTGCGGTTTACTTTGGCGTCTTGTCCATTTCTTTATCGACGACGCTGAAAGTGATTTTACCTACGCCGCCTGCTCCGACTGCGCGCATGACCTCCTTGGTGTATGCGTAACGGGCGTTTTTGTCCGCACGGATAACAACCCGGAATTGCTCGTTTTTCACGAGGTTTGTAATTCTGGTTGTGAGTGCAACCACGTCGATCGGTTTCTCGTCAACAATGATGCTTCCTTGTTGAGCAATCTCACTCCACACGATGTTCACGATTAGTTCAGACTTTACGTCCTTGCTGACATCCTGCCCATCTTGCGCGACCGGAAGCACCACATCTTTGTTTACCTGCAACACCTGTTCGGTGGCGATGGACATGAAGAAGATGAGAAGTACGAGTAGAATATCGACCATCGGCGCGATCTGGAATTCCGGATCCTCTTCAGGCATGGCCCGAGTCGATGCCTTCGCTAGCTGTGCTCTGGTTTTATGCGCCATTGGCGGGAGCGGTGATTGAGTTCTTACCAGCTCAAAACAGACCCGCAGTGCGGGCAAGGGTTTGTTCCGACTGCGACAGCACCGGCGCAAACCGGGCAGTTCGACATTGCTCCAGCCGCCTGATGTGCTCCGCCGAATTGATGAGCAGGGGCCGGGCTGCCGTAGTTGTCGCCGACATGCATGCCGCTGAGTTCGTCGTATGGGACGTCGATCAGGAGGGTATTCACGATGTCATCCGAGTGGACGATGGATGCTTGGGAGACATTGCGGAAAATGTAGTACGAAACGAACGCAGGAATGGCGATGAACAGGCCGGCAGCAGTGGCGAGCAAAACTTCGGAAATCTTGTTTGCGAGCGTTTTTGGGTCGCCTGTGCCGGACGTTCCGAGCACGGCGAAGGCTCCCATCATTCCGATGACGGTTCCGAGCAGTCCGATCATTGGGCTGACGACTCCAATAACCGACAGGTAGCTGTTCCTCGTTCGCAGCAGGGTTGCTTCGCGAAGTCCATGTTCGGCGATAGCGGTTTCGACTGCTTCCTTTCCGCGTCCGATTCGCGACAGGCCGGCCTTCATGACATTTGCGAGGTAGTTCTTGTTCGCGTTACAGGTTTCCCATGCTTCCTGATAGTTGCCGGAGTTGACGAGCTGGCGGAGGCTATCGACGAGCGGTGGCGGGGCGAGTTTCTCCTTTTTGAAACCAATCGCGTTTTGGATGATGAGCGTCACCATGATGATCGACGTGCCGAGGATGCACAGCCAGATGAAGATAATCAGCGGGCCGCCGTGCATGATGAGTTTAAGGATGTTGTCCTCTGCACGGGCACTGCTTGGCGTGAAAATCAGCGCTGCGAGAGCGAGCAACACGGGAATAGAACGGAGTGTTTTGTTCTTTATCATGGTTCTTTTAAAAAGTGTTTCGGAAGGTTTTCAGTGAATTGTTGAAAGGAAATCGCGGGCGGTCATAGGGATCTCTTTATGGAACGGCAACGCCTTTCTTTCGGAGATCATCAATTCTTTGTTGCGCGGCTGCCACGGTGCCGCGGTCCTGGTAAAAAAGAGCCACAGTCCGGCAATATGCTTCCATGGCTTCAGGGAGCTTGTTTTCACCTTCGGCGACCTGGCCGAGCACGTAGAAGGCCTGGCCAAAAACCTGACTTTCCGCGCGCGTTACGACCTTTTTGCCCAAGGCACCCTCGACTACCGGAGCAGCGAGGTTCCTGGCTTCTCCAAACTGCCTTTTTGCAGCGGCCAGGCGGGCCTTTCCGATATTGGAGATCGCGCCTCCTGCGTGCGGGTAGGCCTGCGAGAATGCGGTGAGCGCACTTTCCGCTTCCGTGACCTTCCCGGCTGTGATGAGCAGGCCGCCGAGCGATGCAGTTGCGTCTTGCGCCCACTGGGTCGGGAGTCCGCGATATCTGTCCGCCACCGCGCGGATGAGAGGGATGGCTTTGTCGATTTCACCGGCTTCGATCGCTCGCGACCCGGCGACCCATTCCTGAGGTACCGCTTTCCGCACTTCGTCGAGCGATTCGAGCGGATATCCGATTTCGCCCGAAGCGTCCCGAATCGTCACTTTGCCTCCGGAGACTCCGGTGACGAGCACTTTTTCAAGCACTCGCGGTTGCGCTGTGGGTGGCGATGGCTTGAAGCGGACGTAGTCGTTCCCCACCGGTTGCTGTGCAATCGAAGTGGCGGCCATCAAGAGAAGGCCGATTATTGGAGAAAGAAGTTGCCGGGTGGGTGACATGGACCGTAGTTTCACGCGTTTAAATTCGTTAAATTGAACGTTGGCGACGCTAGTAGCCGCGTGCATTGAACGCAACAGGAATCCGAATACTCACAGTAAAATCATGGTCAATATCCTTCGTCGTTGGAGCCAGCCTCTGATGGTCATTATCGCAACGCTTGTCATCGTCTCATTTGCCGTCTGGGGCCCCCGGAGCTATCTGGAAGGAAAGGGTGGCGATGTGCTTTTTGAATTTCACGGAAGAAAGATTACGCGCGAGGAGCAGCAGCGGCTCAGTAATAAAGTGGGGGTTTATGAGGCGCTGAATTGCGGTTATTACGAGGCTCTGGCCACTGGAGATCGGGAGCATCCGAACTATCCTCCACCGGAGGATGACTATGACTATTCGGTCCTGAACGCAATGGTGTTTGAGCATGCTGCCGACGAAATGGGAATCGGTGCCACCGAACAGGAACTCGCTGAAGAAATCTCGAGGATTCCCGGCTATCAGACGGAAGGCAAATTTGATCCGACGAGGCTGGACAGGTTCATTCAACGCGCCTTGCAGCCAAACGGCTTTAGCAAAGACAGTCTTGATATGTTCTCCCTCGGCTCCATCCGTATGCGGAAAGTGAAGGAACTTTTGGCATCAACGGCCACGGTCACCCCCGCCGAAGTGCAGGGCAACCTGATCGAACGCAATCAATTGACCGAGGCGTCGTACGTGGCATTTAAGAAAACGGATTTCCTCGCAGGCACGGCAGCCACCGAAGACGAAATGAAGCAGCGCTATGAGGCGAAGAAGGAACAATTGAAGACCGATGAACTCCGGAAGGTCCACTATGTGTCGTATCAGACGCCCGCACCGGCGGACCCGGCAAAGCCCGCGACGGGCGTGGAAAAAACGAAGCTTTTGCAGCCGTGCGTGAATGCCGCATACGATTTGGTGCAGGCGATCAAAAAGGGCGGAAAGCTCGACGAGATTGTCGCAACGCAAAAAGCCGATTTCGAAAAACGGAAAGCCAATGGAGAAGCGGTCCCCGTGATCACGGTGGGCGACACCGAACCGTTCACCAGCTCGGATGCTCCGGAGGTGCTGGAGGATATGCCGGAGGCGGCGGCCGCGGTGTTTGACCTCACCAAGGAAAAATCGACCACGCCGCATCTCATCGGGCAAAAAGGTGCTTACGTCGCACAGCTTCTGGACGGTGGAATCACCGAGCCGAAACAGCGGACTTACGAGGAGTGCAAAGCCGATTTGGAGGGTCAGATTCGTGCCGAGAAAGCTGACGAGGCTCTGCGCAAAAAGGCCGAGGAAATCCAGAAGAAAATTGTGGAGGCTAAAAAAGCCGGGAAATCATTCACCGAGGCGTGTGAAGCAGCCGGTGTGAAAGCGGAGGCGCTTCCCGCCTATTCGCAGGCGAAGCGCCCGCAGGGGCCAAACGGTTCCGGCGTGGCTCAAGCAGCGGCGAAGCTCGCTCCCGGTGATGTCAGTGAATTTGTCCCGACTCAGGACGGTGGACTGATCGTCCATGTCGATCAGCGTCCGGTGGTGGACGAGAAGAGCCTCGCAGCGGAGCAGACAGCGACAATGGCGATGCTCGAAAACCGCCGTTCGCAGGCGATTTTCCGCGAGTGGCTGAAAGAACGCCGCCATGCCGCGGGGCTGATCCCCAAAAAACCGGTAGCGACGCAGGGCTAAATGACCCCGGAAATTGAGGAGCTGTTTGACGACGCTAACGGCGATCTCGCTCTGGGTGAACTCGATTTAGCGGTGGAGAAATACCGCCGCTGCACCGAACTGGATGCCACCTTTGCCGACGGATGGCACGCGCTTGCGATGGCTTTGATGAAGGTCGGGCGCCATCCCGAAGCGATCGAGGCCGCGCTCCGGAATTCCGAACTTCGGCCGAACGACCAGCTTGCGTGGAGCACTCTGAGCATCTGTTACGTGAAAAACGGGCAGATCAAAGAAGCGGAGGCTGCGGGCGGAAAAGCGCGTATTTTGTCGTGGGGCGGCAAGATCAAGAAGGACGGCGGGGTGGGCACCGCCTAAAACGATCCTGTTCCTTTGCTGGACGAGACACCAGATACACCGGATAAGTAGCCCATGGAAAACACTGAAAAAATTCTCACGCGCGAATGCGAGGTAATCCGCATTCCCAGCGGTGAAACAATCACACTGCCAGCCGGCAGCCGCGTGCAAATCACGCAGGCGCTCGGCGGGAGCTACACGATCGCTCTGCTGGAAGGCTTCGGCGGTCTTGCGCGCATCACGGACGCCAACGCCGACGCGTTGGGCCTGGAAGCCGCAGTCAAAGACGCTCCGGTCGCACCGGTCGGGCCTGCGCCCAGGGTCGATGAAAAGGTGCTGTGGGACCAGTTGAAGACGTGCTACGACCCGGAAATCCCCGTGAACATCGTGGACCTCGGCCTTGTATATGATTGCGTGATCGAGCAGCCGGAATCGGAACCCGCCAAGGTGCAGGTGAAAATGACGCTCACGGCCCCCGGGTGCGGGATGGGCCCGACGATCGCGGCCGAAGCCCGTGGAAAAATCATGAGCGTTCCCGGCGTCGGCGATGCCAGCGTGGACCTCGTTTGGGACCCGCCATGGAGTCAGACGATGATTTCCGAGGCTGGTAAAATGAAGCTCGGTTTGATCTAGGGGGCCGCCGTGAGACTCTACGCGATGTTTTGCTTTGCAGGGGCCGTATTCTACTGCGGAGTGGCGATTCAAATCATGCGCACAGGAGTTGCCACGCCGATGCGGGGCGAGACGTCTGTTGAGCATCGGAGGGACGATCCCAATTCGAAATACAGCCGCTACCTCGCCGCGCGATGGATGCTCGCTGGCGGGCTTGCCGCGGTGGGCGTGGTCATGGGAGCGCTCGCTGGTAAATTTGAAAAGCTGGAGGATGAAAAACCCGGCGCATGATGCACGTGAAACCACGAGAGATCTGGTTCATCCGGCACGGTGAGAGCGTCGCAAACGCCGGCGCGAGAACCGACGAGGCGTCCGGATACGCGCTCACGGAACTCGGCTTCCGGCAGGCCGGGCAGGTCGCCACCGCGCTTCCGCACGGGCCGGAGTTGATCGTGCATTCGCCGTATGTGCGGTCCCGGTTGACGGCACTTCCGTCGATCCAGCGTTTCGGAGATGTCGCGGTGGAGGAGTGGCCCGTTCACGAGGTGCAGTACCTCGACCCGGCAAAGTGCGTCGGCACCACGCAGGAGGAGCGTCGCGCGATGTCGCTGGAATACTGGGAGCGCTGCGACCCTGACCACGCGGAGCCAAATGCCGAATCGTTCACGGTTTTTATTGAGCGTGTGCGGCAGGCCATCCGGGGGCTGTCCCAGCGGCGTGAACAGCGAATCTTTGTTTATGGCCACGGCCAGTTCATGAGCGCGGTCGCTTGGCTCGTGCTCTCGCGGCCGGTCGCAGTCGATCGGACGGCGATGCGTAGATTCTATCAGTTCATCCACGGTTACGCAGTGCCGAACTGCGCGGTGATGCCGCTCTACGTTCATCCCGAAGGCGGGCATTCGCTCGGCGGGTTGTGGTTGCCGGACGGTGTGGATGCCGCAAGTGCCAACCTTGCCGGAGGGCTCGCGGGTGTATGAAAATGCAACGCCCGGCGGTCTGGCTTGTCATCGCATTTATCGCGTTCGCGATCTGGTGGCGGAAGAGCGCGCAGGGACCTGAGGCGCGGGCTCCGTTACTCGTCCACTGCGCGGCAGGGTTACGAACGCCCGTGGAGGAAATCGCGCGGCAATTTCAGGAGGAAACCGGAACCGTGGTGCAACTCCAGTTCGGGGGCTCCCAGCAATTGCTCGCGGGCATCGCGGCAGCAAAGCGGGGAGACCTTTTCATCCCCGGCGATGATAGTTATCTCGCCATCGGGAAGCAGCGCGGAGAGGTCGCCGAGGTGCTCGCCGTGGCGCGCATGAATGTGGTGCTGGCGGTGAAAAAAGGGAATCCGCTGAAGATCGAGGCGCTTGCGGATTTGATGCGGCCGGACGTACGCGTCGCTCTTCCAGACGCGGACTCGGCAGCCACGGGTAAGCTCGCGCGTGCGGCTCTCGGCGCGCAGTGGGAGCCGCTGATGAAGAAGGCCGTGGTCACGAAGCCCACGGTCAACGAAATCGCGAATGACTTGAAGCTCGGCACTGCCGATGCCGGCTTCCTCTTCGATACCGTGGCATCGCAATATCCCGAGCTCGAAACCGTTGCACTGCCTGTGTTCGCCGCCGTTAAAGCGAATGTCGCGGCGGGCGTTCTGACCGTCAGCGAGCAGCCTGCGGCGGCGCTCCGTTTTGCGCGCTACCTCGCGGCCACGGACCGCGGTGGAGAGATATTCAAAAAACACAGCTACGAACCGGCTGGACGCGAAGCATGGGCGGCGAACCCGGAACTGCGGCTGTTCGCAGGTGCAATGCTGCGGCCTGCGATCGAGAAGACGCTCGCGGAGTTTGAAAAGCGGGAAGGGGTGCGGGTGACGACGATTTACAACGGCTGCGGCATCCTTGTCGGGCAGATGAAGACGGGCGAAAAGCCCGATGCGTATTTCGCCTGCGAGGCTTCGTTCATGAAGGAGGTGAAAGATATTTTTCTCGATTCCGAAGACATCTCGACGAACCAGCTTGTGATCCTTGTTCCGAAGGAAAACCCTCATGGAATCAAGAGTCTGCGGGATCTCGGTAAACCAGGCGTGCGTCTCGGAGTGGGTCACGAAAAGCAGTGCGCGCTCGGTGCTTTGACGAAGACGACGCTCATTCAGGACGGCACTTACGAGGCCGTGCAAAAGAACGTCGTCGTCCAGGCACCGACCGGGGATTTGCTCGTGAATCAACTTCGTTCCGGTTCGCTCGACGCGGTCGTCGCCTACATCAGCAACGCAGTGGGATCCGGCGATAAGCTGTCGGCCATCGCTGTCGATCTGCCTTGCGCGATCGCAGCGCAACCGGTCGCTTCCGCGCGCGAGACGGCCTATCCGGAAACAGCGCGGCGGCTCATTGATGCGCTGAAGTCCGGCGAGTCCCGCAAGCGTTTTGAGTCGCAGGGTTTTCATTGGGCAAAATGAAGACGCATCGCGGCGAGCGGCTTTTTTACATCGCGCTGGCCGTCATCGGCGGAACGTACGCGTTGCTGGTCGTGCTGATGATTGCCGCGAACGTCGCCTACACTACACCGGCTCATTTGGAAACGGCGCTTCGCAGTCCCGAGATCCAAGCATCGTTAAAACTCACCCTTTGGTCGTGCCTGCTGGCCGCCGCGTTTTCCCTGATCGTCGCGGTGCCGCTCGGATATCTCCTGGCTCGGACGAATTTCCGTGGCAAGGGTTTGCTTGAAGCAGTGATGGACATTCCGGTCGTGCTTCCTCCATTGGTCGTCGGGCTTTCACTGCTAATCATTTTCAATCATTTCCGAATCGGAGGTGTCTCGTTGGAGCAGTGGCTGAACGCGCATGGCATCCAGTTTACGTTCGCGGTCGCAGGCGTGGTGGTCGCGCAGTTTTCCGTTGCAGCGGCGTTTGCGGTGCGGACGATGCGCGGAACGTTCGAGCAGATGCCGGCCCGCGTGGAGGAGGTGGCTCTGACGCTCGGTTGCACGCGCTGGCAGGCTTTCAAGCTCGTCACTCTGCCTCTCGCGCGGCGGGGGATGCTCGCCGCATTCACGGTGGCGTGGGCGCGTTCGCTCGGCGAATTTGGCCCGCTTTTGATTTTCGCCGGCACGACCCGAGGGAGAACCGAAGTGCTTTCGAGTTCCGTGTTTCTGGAATTGAGCGTGGGTAGGCTGGAAGGTGCCGTTGCGGTTTCGCTGCTGATGATTGTGATCGCGGTCGGAGTTTTGCTGATGGTGAGAATGTGGGGAGGTGACCGCGCATGATCGAAGTGAGCGGCCTTTGTATTCGTGCCGGTGCGTTCGCGTTGGATGATGTGGCGTTCTCGATCCCAGGCGGTGCGTATGGCGTTTTGATGGGGAAATCCGGCGGCGGAAAAACGACCATTCTCGAAGCGCTGTGCGGCTTGAGGTCGATCGAACGGGGCTCAATTTGTCTCGCCGGCCGCGACGTCACCAGCCTCGCGCCGGCGCAACGATTTGTCGGATACGTGCCGCAGGACCTTGCTCTGTTTGCACATTTGAGCGTTCGGGAGAACCTCGCCTTTGCGCTGATGGTCCGCGGCAAGCCGTTCGATGCGCACGTCGAGGAACTCGCAGACTGGCTGGGCATCACGGGTCTGTTGGGTCGCATGCCGGACGGCCTGAGCGGTGGCGAAGCACAGCGTGTCGCATTGGGCAGGGCGCTCGCTTTCCGGCCCTCGGTGCTGCTCCTCGATGAGCCGCTCTCGGCGCTCGATGAGGAGACACGCACTGAAATGCACGGCGTGCTGCGTTCCATTCAGAAAAAGACCGGCGTGACGACTTTGCATGTCACTCATCACCGGGACGATGCCCGCGCGCTGGCTGATGTTGTGTTTGAACTCCGCGATGGCCGCGTCGCGAGGCAGTCATGAATCTGAGCGAGCGCGAGCTTGAGCGGTACGGCTGGCAACTCGATGTGCCGGGCTTCGGTGAAGAAGGCCAGCGCAGGCTGAAAGGCGCGACCGTTCTCATCACGCGCTGCGGCGGGGTGGGGGGCACGGCTGCGCTTGAGCTCGCAGCCGCAGGCGTGGGCCATCTCATACTCGCCCATGCGGGGGATTTGCGTCTCGATGATTTGAACCGGCAATTGCTGATGACGACTGATCACGTCGGAAAGCCGAGGCACGAGTGTGCAGCGCGGCGGTTGAAGGAATTGAACCCGCACGTCGAAATCACGACCATCGCTGAAAATGCGTCGGACGAAAACGCCGCGATGCTTGTGGGGAAAGCGGACCTCGTGATCGATGCGGCACCCCTTTTTGAAGAACGCTATGCGCTGAATCGTGCGTGCATCGCTGCGGGGAAGCCGCTCGTGGAAGTTGCGATGTACGCGATGGAGTTCACGCTCACGACGATTCTCCCAGGGGTGACTCCGTGCTTGGAATGCATCTTTCCAGAGATTCCAACGTGGTGGCGGCGGAGGTTTCCGGTCTTTGGTGCCGTGGCTGGAATTGCTGGTTGTATTGCGGCGATGGAAGCCATCAAGGTCATTGGCGGGTTCGGCGAGCCGCTTGCGGGCGTGCTGTTGCGCGGCGATATGGGAACCCAGCAGTTCCGGAGATTTACGGTGGGCAGACAGCAGAATTGTCCCGCGTGCGGGCATCTCCCAGCAGGGGACGCGGTCTAAAACCGCGTAATCGTCTCGTGGAGATTCAGGATCGCTCGTGCGATGGAGGTGTAAGCGGCGATTTCGTTCTTCGGGGCTCCCGATTCTTTAGGCGAGTAGCCCACGGCGAGCAGCGATTCTGCTGACTTTGGTTCCTTTTTGAATGAGTCGAGATGCTTTTGAAGGAGGTCGCCGAGAAGCTTCAGTTCCTCGGGATTCGGCGTGCGTCCGGTCGCCTGCTTCCAAGCCCACGCGATCCGCGCTTCGGGCGTGGAACCGCCTTCTTTTTGCATGCGTAGCGCGAGGTTTCGCGAGGCTTCCACGAACTCCGGATCGTTGAGCAAAACGAGCGCTTGTTGCGGGATGTTGGAGCGGAGCCGGTCGGCGCTGCACTCCTCCCGGGTGGGGGCATCAAAGGCGAGCATCGCAGGGTGCGCGTAGCTGCGCTGCCACCATGTGTAGAGGCCGCGGCGCCATTGATTCTCGCCTTTGTCGTTGTCCCATTCGCGCGCCGGGAAGTTCAGGTTTTCCCAATAGCCGCCGGGTTGGTAAGGCTTGACGCTCGGCCCGCCGAGCTTGTCCACGAGGAGGCCGGAAATTGTGAGCGCGTTGTCGCGCACGAACTCCGCATCGAGTCGCCAGCGGCTCTGCCGGGCGATTTCGCGGTTCTGCGGGTCGCGGGCGACGATATCCTTTGGAGCGACCGATGCCTGTTTATAGGCTTCACTCGTCACCATGACGCGGACCATGGCTTTCACGTCCCAGCCGCGGCCCATGAATTCCACAGCGAGCCAGTCGAGGAGCGGTTGATTGGGCGGCAGTTCCGATTGAGTGCCGATATCTTCGAGGCTCTTGCTCAGGCCGATGCCAAAAAACTGCTTCCAAAGCCGGTTCATAAACACCCGCGACGTCAGCGGATTTTCACGGCTGACGAGCCATTGCGCGAGGTCGAGCCTTGTGAGGCGTTTGCCGTCCGTGCTCTCGACTGCGCCCGGTAAAAAACGCGGCGTGGCCGGGAGCACCACTTCGCCGGTTTCGTTCTGCCAGTCTCCGCGCGGAAGAATGCGCACGGTGCGGGGCGCCGCGCTCTTGCTCACGATCACCCGCGGAAGTGACTTCTCAAGTTCGACGCGCTCTTTCTCTGTCTTTGCGATGCTGTCGCGGAGTTCACGCGCTCCCGCTGCGATGCTGCGGAAGTGTGTGGATAGCTTCTTGAGTTGCTCGGGTTTCCGCTCGGCGGGCGGGGTCTTCAAAGCCGCGAGCACTTCGGCGGGGATGTCGGAATTCGGGGCGCGAACCGGCTTCGGCGCCGTTGTCGCGGAGAGCCGGAACTTCCCGAGTGTGTGGTTCGTTCCGTATGATTGGTTCATCGAGACCACGACTTCCGTGGCGCTCGCGATGGGCTGCTCAAACTCAAAGTAGGCAGATGCCTCGCGGCCCGCATTTCCGAGGATTCCCCAGCCTTTTTTTCCATCAGCTTTCCCATCGATCGCGTTGCTTGCTGCGTGGTCTTTTTGCTCAAAGGTCGCGGTTGCGCTTGAGAGTTTGAGCTTCTTTGCGTCCCGCTCCACCGAGAATTCCGTGAGGACAAAATTGCCATTGTCCGCGCGTCCCGGGCCGCTTGCCGGGAGGCTCGTGCTTGGCAGCGCTTCGAGTTTCAGGCCGGTCGTTCCCGCGGGGAGTTGAAGTGTAATTTTATAGGTCTCAGATGCAGGGTTTCCAGCGGCTTCAACTTTCAGTGTATTGTCGTCGCGGAGCGAAATCGGACGGCCCCCATCGCCGACTGCGGCGGAAGGACGCAGGACAGTCCACGCAACATCCGGGACACCGTTCGCGTTCGCTTTTTCCCACTCCGCCTGCGCAGCGTCGAGTTCGGCGTTTGGTCCGTCGAGTTTCGCGCGCAAATCGGCTGCCTTCGCGGTGAACTCCTTTAGTTTTGCATCCTGCTCGGGCGTCGAGACGACCATGCCATCCTCGCGGCGGCCAAGAGAGGCTTCCTTGATGTCGGCAAAAAACGCGCCCATCGAGTAAAAGTCCCGCGCGGTGACGGGATCGAATTTGTGGTCGTGGCATTCCGAGCACATAAAGGTCTGCGCCAGCCATGTTGTGCCGATGCTTTTCACCCGATCCACGACGTGTTTGGCCTCGTATTGTTTTGCCTGCGCGCCGCCTTCCTCGGTGGAAAGGATCAGCCGGTTGTAGCTGCTCGCGACGCGGGTTTCCTGATTCGCATCCGGAAGCAAATCTCCGGCGATTTGTTCGGTGGTGAAACGGTCGAAGCGCTTGTTGTCATTGAACGCGCGGATGACGTAATCGCGATACGGCCAGACGTTGCGCGGGTTGTCGGAGTGGTAGCCTATGGTGTCCGCGAAGCGCACGAGGTCGAGCCACCACACCGCCATCCGCTCGCCAAAATGTGGTGATGCAAGAAGTCGGTCCACGAGCCGTGAGTAGGCGTCGGGCGATGCATCTTTGACAAACGCATCCACCTCCTCCGGCTTCGGCGGCAGTCCGAGAAGGTCGAAGGAAAGCCGGCGAGCGAGCGTCACGCGATCTGCTTGGGCGGTGGGAGCGAGTCCCAGGGTGACGTGACGCTCCCGGACAAATGCGTCCAGAGGGTTTTTGCTCTCCGCCCATTTCCCCATGTCGGGATTTGGCACCGCTGGTTTAACGGGCGGGATGTAGGCCCAGTGCGCCTGATATTCCGCGCCCTGTTCGATCCATTTTTTCAAGACCAGCTTGTCGCGTGCGGAGAGTTGGTGATTCGCCTTCGGCGGGGGCATCACTTCATCCTCGTCGGTGGAATTGATGCGCTTCCACATATCGCTCTCATTGAGCTTGCTGGGGACAATCGCACGGATGCCGTCCCTCTCCGCGACGGCCACATCGCGAACGTCGAGCCGGAGGTCCGCCTTCCGCGTCGCCTTATCGAAACCGTGGCAGCGAAAGCATGTGTCCGCGAGAATCGGACGGATATCGCGGTTGAATTCCACGCGTGCAGGGACGGGCGTTTCAGCGGCGAGCGCGGGTGAGAGCAGGATGGGAAAAATCAGGAGTCGTTTCACAGTCGAAAATGGTTGTCTATCTTTGCTTTAAGGAAAAGCCCGCCGGGCCTTGGAGCTTAGCGGTGAAAACGGCGGGCGAAGTTCATTCCGTGATGCCGTAAAAACGTGCGCAATTTCCGCCGTAGATCGCGGATTTTTCAGCGTCGGAAAAATCGCGGGTGTAATCCTCCACGAGACGCAGGGATTGCTCGTATTCGGCGGCGAAAAGGCACACCGGCCAGTCGCTACCCCACATCAGCCGCGATGGGTTGAACGCCTCGAAGATGACGTCGAGATACGGGCGGAAATCCGCGGGTTGCCACGCCCTGTGGTCGGCTTCAGTAACCATCCCGCTTAGTTTGCAGAGCACATTGCCGGATGCGGCGAGCCGGTGGATCTGTTCGCGCCACGGCGACAGCGTGCCATCTTTGATGTTTGGCTTGGCGATGTGATCCAATACGAATGGCTGGTCGGGAAACTTCGCGACGAGTTCCTGCGCGGCCGGCAGTTGCTTAGGGAAAATCAGGATGTCGTAGGTCAGGCCAAATTCACGCAGGAGCGCGATTCCGCGGAGGAAATCCGGTCGCAACATGAATTGGTCGTCCGGTTCATCCTGCACGACATGGCGGACGCCCGCGTATTTCGGGTGCATTGCGAGCCGTTCAAGGTCGGAGGTCACATTGGATGCGCACAAGTCCACCCACCCGACCACCGCTTTGACCCGCGGGTCCGCGTCGGCCAGTCCGAGCAGCCAGTCGCTTTCCGCGATGGACTGCCGCGCCTGCACGGCCACGGAGCCATCGAAGCCAAGTGGCTGCTGAATCCGCGCGAGGTCCGCAGGCAGCCAGTCGCGGAAGAGCGGCGAACCCTTGGGAATCCATGGATACTGCGCGGCGTCGTAACGCCAGAAGTGCTGGTGAGAGTCGATTTTCATGCTTGGGCGACGGCAGCAATCTGCGATTCCACAGTCAATCCGAATGCGCCCGCAAGGTCGGGTGGCATGGGCGATGTCCAACGATGTTCCGCGACGGAAAGCACACCGCTGTGCAGTGCCTGCCGGGGCAGCACCAGACGGGCGGCGAGGGCAGGCGTCCATCCGGTTTCGATGAATTCCAGATAGCAATCCTCGGAAGGTCCGTAGAGTTTGTCGCCGACGATGGCGTGTCCGCTGTGCGCGAGATGCACGCGGATTTGGTGCATCCGTCCCGTCTCCGGTTCCGCATGAACGAGCGCGAACTTCGCACCGTCTTTCTCGAATCGAATCGCCACGCGAAATCCGGTTGCGGCCACGGCACCGTCGCGATGCACACATTGTTTCACCCACACCCTGCTGTCCGTGACCGTCCCTTGCCGCAAAATCGGGGCATCCACGCGCCATGAATCGCTTTCGGGCCATCCAAAAACGATCGCCGTGTATGCTTTTTCGATTTCTCTGCGCTCCATTCGCTGGTGAAATTCACGCGCGGCAGCAGTGTGCTTGGCGATGAGCGTGAGGCCGCTGGTTTCCCGGTCGAGACGGTTGATGATGCTGACCTGGCCACCGTTCGCGATCTCGTACGCGAGCAAGCCCCTGAGCTCGTCCCAGAGCGTTCGGGTGTCGCCTGGTTTGCTCGGATGGACTTGCATGAACGGCGGCTTGTCCACGACGATAAAATCCTCCGTCTCGGCAATGATTCGGGGCGGGTACGGAGGAGTGAGTCTTGGAGATTTTGAGTTCAGGGTGAAAGCGGTATCACTCTTGCTAAAGGAGTCATTACTATAATGACCGCTAATCATACATTCCACGACGCATTGAAGGCCTGTCCGTTATTGAAAAACCTTGATGATGCGGAGTTCGCAGCGCTTCTCGAGATAGCAAATCCAGCCGTATTTATCACCGGGCAGGCAATAGTCCGGCAGGGTGAAAAAGGCGATTCAATTTACATCATGCTCGAAGGCACCGCGGACGTGATTCTGCGCCGGGAGGGACAGGATAATACGAGGGTATCGCATTTGTCGGCAGGCGAAGTATTCGGCGAACTTGCTCTCGCAGGGAGACAGGCCCGCAGCGCCGACGTCATCGCTTCGTCGGTTTGCAAGGTGATCTCGATTTCTGTAGTCCTGCTCAACGAACTCGCCGCGAAATCGCCCGGCGCGGCATTTAAAATCACCATGACCACTCTGGAAATTGTCGGTGAGCGCCTTCGTGCTGCGAACCGGAAGTATATCGATTCGCTCGCAATCGTGTCGGTTCTTGCCACGGATTCGACCATCAGGGTGCCGCAAACGCCTGCCCTGTTCGCGATGAGTGCGTGATGGTACCGCGGGTGCCTCACGGCGGCCAACAGAGAAGAATGGCCCGAAATGAGTGCTGCGGTTTTCCCCCGACCCTCCGGCGTTAAATTTTCAAGCTTGTTCCTTGCGCGGTCGGGCCAGACGCGGCACGTTGCCCTCGAAATCGAAATGCCACCAAAGACCGCCGAAGCGCCCAAACGTTCTCCGAAACACTACATCCTCGATACTAACGTATTGATCCACGATCCTGGTTCGCCGTTCCAGTTTCAGGACAACGTGGTATGGCTTCCAGTGGAGGTTTTTGAGGAGCTCGATCGCTTTAAAAGCGAAAGCTCCACCCGTGGCGCCAATGCTCGTGAAGTCCATCGTCGGCTGAGCGAAAAATTCGTGTCCGCCGATGATATGAAGCACGGCGTGAAGCTCGAAAACAACGGCCTGCTCCGTGTGTGGCTGAACCCTTTTGCACGTTTTAATGGCAAGGAATGGCAGATGGTGAGCGATTCGCCGCGGTTCAAGCTTCTCCAGCAGCTTTTCCCCGATATGTCTGTTCCGGATAACCGGATCATCGCGGCAGCATGCGCCGTTTCCGATGCGGAAAAGGGGCCGGTTATCCTTGTAACCAAAGACCTCAACGTGATGCTGAAGGCCCGCACGCTCGGGATGGAAGCGCAGGATTACCGGACCGATCGAGTGGATGACATAGACATCCGCAAAACGATTCGCACCAAGGAGGAGGAATACGAGACACTTGATGTCGATGGCCATACCGTTCAGGCATTCGCCAGCCAGGAGTCGATCGTTTTGGAGAAAGCGACCAACTTTCTTGCAAATCACTACATTTTGCTCCGCAACGAAGAGGAGCCGACGCACGCGATCCCCGCACGCCACACGGCCGGCGGTGAACTGCGCAAGCTCCGCCGCGACCGCATCACCATCCGCGGCGGGCGCTGGCTTTCGGCGCTGAACCTCGGCCAGCGTTTCTTTCTGGATGCGCTCTATGACCCCGCGATCTCGCTCATTACCGTCTATGGGAAGGCCGGGACGGGAAAGACGCTTCTTTCCGTAGGCGCCGCGCTTGAGCAGGTGCAGGTGGGCGAGTTTGAAAAAATGCTCATCACCCGCGTCATCATGCCGACCGGGCGCGACATTGGCTTCTTGCCTGGGCGCATCGAGGAAAAAATGCAGCCTTGGGTGCAGCCTGCGTTTGACGCGCTGGAACTCCTGCTCACAAAGCCACGCAAGCCCGAGCAGTTTGAGAAGAAGAAGCAGAGTCAGCGGAAGGTCGAGGACCAGCAGCCGCATTACTCCCAGCAAAACGGTGCGCCGAGGCAGCCTGGGCGTCCGTGGGAGGCGCTCATGGCTTCCGGTCAGATAGAGATCGAGGCCATTACGCACATTCGGGGTCGCAGCATCCCGAACGCGATTTTCATCGTGGACGAGTCGCAGCAGCTCACACCGCATGAAGCGAAGACACTGATTACCCGCATGGGCAAAGGCTCGAAGATGATCCTGATCGGAGACCTCGGTCAAATCGACAACCCGTATGTCGATGCCCACACCAACGGCCTCGTCTATGCGCGCAACCGTCTGCAAGGACAGCCATGGATGGCGCACATCAATCTCTTCAAGGGCGAGCGCAGCGAGATGGCGGAAGTCGCGGCGAACTTGATGTAGTTTGGTCTGAGCGGACAGTGCCGCGCTACCACGGATTAAACCGAAGGCCGAAGAGCGCGAGCACGCTCATGACCAGTAGGATGATTGCGGGCAGGAAGAACGGCTCGTAGGCATCGGCGACTTGCGGTTTCTTCTCAAGCACGACCACCTTTTTCATCTCGTCGATGCGCTGGAAGACGGCGCGGAGAGCTTCGGGGGTGACTGCGTTGAAGACTTCGCCGCCGGTCGCACGGGCGATTCCAACGAGTGCGGGTTCGATGCGTTCGTTCGTCATCATGATGCCGAAAACGGTGATGTTTTGTGCACGCAGGGCGGCGATGATCGGACCGTCGAGCGGGGGCTTGATATCACTGCTCTCACCGTCGGTGATGAGGATGATCATCCGGTCGCCGGTCGGTCGCTGGGCGAGGAGTTCGGTGGCGCCGTAGAGCGCTTTACCGATGTAAGTGATTCCCCACAGTTCGTCGGGAAGGCCGTGCCGGCCCATGGAGGGCGGGTCGAGCCTCGGATTGTTCGGCACGATGAATGGCCGCGAAAGCGCGATGGATTCCGTGTCGAGCGTGAGAGGCAGCCAGTGGATGAAGTGGCGCGAAAAGATGGTGAGCCCGTATGCATCGCCTTTGCGGTAATTTGTGAATTGCAGGATGGCATCCATCGCGGAATCGAACCGTGTGTGCCGCCCCTCCACTTGCGAGCCGTGGTTCTCTGCCATGCTGCCGGATGTATCGAGAACGATCTGGATATTGCTGAGCTGACGCTCGACTTCCGGCGGCGTGAAAGTCACCGGATGTGCTAGGAAAATAATCGCCGCTGCGAGCAGGGTCGAGGGCAGGCAGTTTGCGCACAGCACGAGGGAATGGAGCACGAGTCCGCGCCGTTGTTTGCCGTGATCAAAAGGAAGCGCCACGGGTTGCCCTCGACGGGTCCATTCCCAAAAAGCCAGAATCACCGGCAGCGCAAGAAGCGCCAGCCATTGCGGATGTAGGAAAATCATATGCGACTGGCCTCCTCAATGACGGCGGCGATTTCTTCGCGGCGGACCGTCGATGCCGGATTGTGGAGCCAGTGCTGCAACTGGCGCATCGGGGCACCGGTAGTTTCGCCGCGGCTGATCGCGTCGAACGTTGCGAGCATCGACGTTCCGGCGCGCGAAACACTTTCGCTCCACCTGCGAATCAGCAACATCTCCAGCTTTGCCTTTGCGTCGGCATCCATCGTGTCGAGCTGCGGGAGAAATGCGCGCAGCATTTCCGCGAGCGTCGGCTCCGGCGGAGGCGGTGCTGCGGGGAGTGCAGGTTTCTTGCGCCCGACGAAAATGAGCATGAGCAGCCAGATAATCCAAAACACTCCCAGCGCCGCGAGCGTCGCGTAGTAGTGTCCGCCGACTTCCACTGCGATCTCCTCGGTTTCCTGGATTCGAGTATCAAGTTCCTTGGAGAGCTTCGGGTCTCCGCTGAATTTGAACGACGGCAATCCATCGAGTTGGCCGCCGTCTTCTGCGGCGAGGTAGTCCTTCAAATCAAAGGTGCCCGCGCGATTGACGATGTAGCGTACATCGTAAATGCGCGCGCCGGCTTGTTCGCTCACTTTCGCGATGCGCACGTTCACAGCGACGCCCCATTTGTATGGCGTCACCGTAACGGGCGGTCCGCTGTAGGTAACGATGGCGGCTTGCTCCACGCCGAGCGGCACGTTCACGGAATCGTCCTTCTTTTGATGGAGGAAAAAGGTCGCGGTAAATGCGAGCACCCACACGACCGCGATAAGCCGGATGCAGCGTCGTTGATTGAAGAAACCTTTCATCGCACGCTGCTCCCGCCAAATCCCCGGCGTTTCAAAAAATGGCGCAGCTTGCCGAGAATCGGCTGCTCGGTCGGCAAGTGAAGGTAATCGATTCCGAAGCGCGTCAGCTCGCTCTTCCATGCTTCAGCATCGATCCACGCGCGGCGTCCGTGGCCGACAAACGAGCGCCCTGACTCGGCTTCGACCCCGCGGAAAAGACCCGAGCCGCGGACTTGCAATTCCGCCGGGTCCTGAAGATGCAACACGATGCAGTCGTGCTCCTGCGCGAGCACTTGCAGGGCGGGGAAGGCCTCGGGATCGTGGAGGTCGCTCAAGACGATGATCATCGTCCGGCGCTTGAGCGAAGGCGCGACTTCGCGGGCTCGATGGGCGAGCGACGTTTCCTCAATGAAGTCGTGATTCCGGAGCTGGTGTGACCATTCGAGCACGACGTTTCGCGAGAGCGTGGGGCGTATGTGCAGCTCGCGGGCACCGCATCCGAGCAGACCCACAGGCGTTACGTTGGCCTGCGCAGCGAGCGCGATTCCGGTGGCGATTTGCACAGCCCACGCATATTTGCTGAGTGGCTGCGAACTGACGCACATCGACGCCGACGTATCGAGCAAGAGGTAGAGTGGGATCTGCTTCGGCTCCTGAAATTCCTTGATGAAAAGCTTCCCGACTCGGGCGGAGATTTTCCAGTCGATGGACTTCACGGGATCACCCGGCACGTAGAGACGCGACTGTGCGTACTCGAGCCCGCTGCCGTGAAAGACGGACTCGTCCTGGCCGAAGTTCAGGCTGTTCGCGAGGTGCTTCACCGTCACCTCGAACTGCCGCGCATCGACGGGATCGTTATTGAGCCGGACCTTCTTGCGCATGATTTAGCCGAGATTCGCGAGGATGGATTCCAGCACTTGCGCACCGGTATGCCCGGCGGCAGATGCTTCGTAGCTCACCCGGATGCGGTGCAATACGACATCCTCCGCGAGGTCGAACAAATCCTCCGGCGTCACGAAGTCGCGCCCGTGAATCACCGCGCGCGCTCGCGATGCGTTGATCAGCGCGAGGCCGGCGCGAGGGCTGCATCCAAAGTCCAGCAGCTTCGATTCACGCGTCCGACGCACGAGTTCCACGCAATGTTTTACAAAAACCTCGCTCACATGCACCGCCTGTACCGCTTCCATCGCCGTGACCAAATCCTCGACGGAAGCGCCGGGGTTGTCCTCGATCATATCAAAAGCCGAACGTGGAACCGCGCCCCCGCCCTCGCGTCGCAATCCCATTCCGAGCTGTCGCTGAAGGATCAACTGTTCCTCCTCGCGACCCGGGTATCCGAGCCGGTGCAGCAACATGAACCGGTCGAGTTGTGCCTCGGGCAGCTCGAACGTGCCCGATTGCTCGACGGGATTTTGTGTGGCGATGACGAGGAAAGGCGTCGGTAGTTTCAAACTCTGCCCGCCGATGGTGACTTTCCGTTCCTGCATCGCCTCCAGCATCGCTCCCTGTACTTTTGGCGCAGCACGATTGATCTCGTCCGCGAGCAGCAGGTTCGTGAACACCGGTCCTTGATGAATGCGGAAGTCGCCGGTCTTTTGGTCGATAATTTCCGAGCCGATGATATCGGACGGCAGCATATCAACGGTGAATTGAACGCGCTTGAAATCGAGATGGATCGCCTTCGCAATCGTGTTCACGAGCAGAGTCTTCGCGAGGCCGGGAAGTCCTTGCAGAAGCAGGTGTCCGCCCGTGAGCAGTGCAATCATGACCCGCTCTACGACGACATCCTGACCCACGACGATCTTGGCGACGCGTTCGCGGACTCCGTTGACGAATTGCTGCGCAGTCTGTGCGCCTGATGGATTGATAGTTTGCATGAAAATGGTCGTTGAGTTTAGCGGGCGAAGCGCAGCCATTTCTCGGCGACGCTGCGTAGTTCGGCTTCGGACATCGTGTTCGATTTGGTGTCGAAACACGTCTGTTGAACACGCAGGAGGTCTTCCTGGAGTTCGGCCCGTTGCGGCTCTGGGAGGGTAATGAGGGGACTGCTGCGCAAGCGGCGCAGGAGTGCGACGATTGCAAAGCCGTCCACATCGGCAGGCATTTTGAAGACATCACGAGCGCTTGGTGACTGCTCTCCAGGGGTTGCCCGGCGTTTGATGAACGCGGCGAACCCTCCTACGAGGACGAGCAGTGCCACGCCGCATCCTATCAACATCGGCAGGTTCCTCCGCGACCCGGAAAGTGCAGCTCCGATGGTCGATGTGCGTCCGATCGTAGTCGATGGCTGTGCGAGCTTGGAGAGATTCATGTCGTCGTAGGTCTGATAAACGACAGCGGTGTCCTTCGACTTTGCGGGCGGAAAGGTAAACTCAGTTGGATTGTCTGCCGCACGAATCGGGTCGCCGTCGAGCGCGACGGTCCACAGACGTTCGGAAAGCGGTTCGACTTTCTCACTCCAAGTGTTGATTTCCTTTACCTGAAGTCCCTCGTGGGGATTGATGTTCTTCACGGCGATGCGTGATTTGAGCGCGCCGAGATCGAGCAATTGCTCAAGGTCCGGCACCAACCCGGCAGCGGTGGCTTTCACTTCGAGCGACAGCCCACCGTTGATGCTGAGCTGTCGAGTATCGAGCGTCTGGGTGATTTCGATTTTCTGCGCAGGGCGCGGAGGGATGTTGTCGGTGCCGACTTTAATTCCCGTTTCCGCGGACTCCGCGGGGATTGTCACGGGCCCGCTGAGGTCCATGAATTTCAGCTCCATCTCGACAGGCGGAATCTTGTCCACGCTGGCGTCTTTGGCACGGACGAGAATGTAGGCGAGGACGGTTTCCTCCCAACCGGCCTGCGCGGTCGCGCGCGGCTTCACTTCCGGCGCGGAGAATGTGATCGATTTGATGTCGAAGAATGGCGAAAGGGTCTCGCTGAGGCTGAGTTCGAGTTCGTCGCGCGCTCCTTGTGCGTCGCGCATCTTTCTTGCGAGCGGAGATTTCTTGCGGGGCTTTCCGGGAGCGGAGTTCGGGTCGTTACTGAGATACTGGCCGAACTGCGCGACGCGGCTCATCGCTTCCGTATGGATGATGCTGACGATGATTCCAAAGTCCTGGTCGCGGCCCACGGTGTTGGGGCCGTCCACGCGGGTTTGCAGGCGGATTTCACTCAGTAGTTCGTCGAGGTAAGCGACCTTCTTTCCGGCACCAAGGGTGAATGGATCGTCCTTGGTGATGATCAGTGCGCTCGCGAGGTAGCGGTATTTCAGGTCCTCATGCAGCGGCTCTTTTTCGTCCGCGAGGCGTGCGTTCACGATCTTCGCGAACTGACTGATGTGTGCCTGCGCCGCCTTGCCCGGAAGCGCGAGAAGGTGTTCGCGAATCCTTGTTAATGCGGCGCGATTCATCGCCTTGGAGAGATTGAGCTGTCCTCCGGAACCGATCCCAAGCAGGCTATGAAACCACCCAAGATACGCATCCACGGAGTAGTCCCCCGGCGCGAGCTTCGTCACGTCTTTGCCGTAGGCTTCTGCTCCGCGCTGGAAGTAATCCTGAGCCTGCATATTTTTCTCCCGGTAGCCGGTCATTTTCTTTCGTGCATCGCCGGTGACGAGGTCTTGGAAGTACTCGAAGTCACCCCAATCCGTGAGCAATGAACCGGCGAGTGTCATCGCCCGTGAACCGCTCGGATGTCCCGCGAGCCATCCATCGATCATCGCCAGACCCGCACGGTATCCACCTCGCACCATTTCCAATGTCTGTGCTTCATTGCGGTGCGTGAGTCCGGCTTTCTGGATATCCATTTTCCTCCACCGCTCACTGAGGTTTGCGTTCATCTGTGAGATGATGAGGATGAAAAGCCGCTCATCCATTTTGTCGAGCGGCCCGAACACTTTCTCGATGTGGCCGGTGCGGTACGCCTCTGCGTTGCTGTAAGCGAGGTCAAATGCGCTCACGAGTTTTTCGTAGTCCTTCGGCGCGATGCCGGCCTGCCGAAAGAGCGCCATCATACGCGAGAGGCTCTCGATGTTCTTCTCCATCATGATCGGCGTGACGGGAATCCGTGCGTCGTCGCCGAGTTCATACTTGCGGCGGAGCGGCTCAGGGAGTTGCGGATTGTGTGATTTCGCCCACACCGAAAGGAAATCTTCGGCGAGCGCTACGCCTGCTTCGGAATTCCGTTTCCCTATTTCGACGATCCGTTCCGCAGCTTGCTCGAAATTCGAGCCGACCAGAATCGTTTTGGAGACGGTGGCGTCGAGGCGTTCACGCACGCCCTGCGGCAGGGCCGTCAGCCATTTTCCAGCGGGCGCATATTCCAGAAGGTCCTCGGCGGCTACGAACTTTTGGCCGCTGTTTGTTGGAGCGGTTTTATGCGTGAAAGTGTTTTCCGCCTCTGAGATCCAGAATTCCGCCATCATCTGCGAGAGTTGACCCCACGGTTGTGTCGCAAGGTCGGCGTGCTCTGCGAGGAGATTGGCGAGTATCGCCTGCGCTTTGAGATTCTCGGTGCGCACGGGGATATCGCCACGGAATTCGTTCTGGAGCCTGTTGCCGAGGCCTGTGATGAGGCGGATCGCGCCATCCGGGTTGGATTTCACCAGTTCGGCGAAAACCGGCGCGAGTGTGGAGGGTGCGATCTGCGTGATGACTTTTGCCATTGCCTGTCCGGCCTTGGTTCGTTCCCAATCGTTGACCTTCGGTAGTGTCAGGATTCGAAGATTCTCATCCCAAATCCGCTGCACCTGACCGCGCTGTGCCGCTTCGCTTTCGCGCTGCGAATTGAGGAACGATGCAATCTCATCGCGCACTCCGGTGTCGGTAATATTTTGAAGTTCTTCGAGCGGGGGGAGATAAGTCCGCGCGAGATCCTTGAATCCACCGGCGAGAGCGATTCGGCCTGCGAGCATGCGTTTCGCGGGATCGGTGCCGCCGATTCTCTCAGTGCCTTTTCTCAGCCGGTCCGAGAGCCAGTAGCTTTCGTTTGCGGGCACGGAGAGTCCCATCAATTGGCCGATCCGGTGGACTTCATCCCACGTAAACTCGCCGGGCACGGCGTCGGCAAGGGCGAGCACGTCGTCGAGCTTCATGTTGGGCTTCTGCTTCTCGGTGAGATCAACGAGAATCTTGTCCTAAATCTTGCGCGATAGCTCGGGCGGCATCGCTGCAAAGTGTGTACGCACCTTCGCCCAATCTCCGGTGCGAAAGTCCGCGACGAAACGCTCCTTGGTATTCTGCGAGTCCGCGGTGATCGTCCTCTCAAGGCTGCGGTAGATCTCGGCGGGATCACGGGAAAACTTTTCGCTCAGGAGCGCCTCGTATTGTTTGAGAACCTTCGGATCGAGCTGCTGCACTTCCACAGCGGGTGCCGGTGGCGGCGGAGCAACTGGCTCCTGCGCGTGGGTCGTGGAAATGAATGCGCAGCAAACTGCGGCTGCGAGGTGGTGAAGATGGAATTTCATGAACACTCGGAAATTGGATGCGGCTCTACGAGCCATTGGTTTTGAGCTTTTCGAATTCCTGGAAGCCCTCGCGCCCGTCTTTCGGAATTTTTCCGGGCTTGCCTGGCGGGCCTCCCAATGCGGCGGCAGCGGCTTTTCCTTTGCCATCTTGCGGGCCTGTTTCGTCCTTAATCTTCAGCGCGGCTTCGAGATTCTGCAGTTTTGCGGCGTTGATTCCGGTGACTCCGTTTACTGCCTGAATGCTTCCTGCGCCGGAGATCACAGGCTGCACGGGCACGGGTGCGGTTTGTCCGGCTGCTTTCACTCCGTCGATCTTGTTCACGCCTTTCGCGGAGTTCGCCGTTCCTGTTACGGGTGGTGGCGGCACCGGGTTTACAGGCGGGATGACGGCGTTGTTTCCGTCTGTTTTCACGCCGTTGATTTTGTTTAGACCCTGTGTTGCGGTTGTGACTCCCTGCTCCACGTTTTTCACCGTCGCCACGGCTTCTTCCTTCACGCCTTTGACGCCGGATACGACTGCGGGTGACGGTGCTTTTTCTTGTGCGATGGCGAGGCTGCCGAGGCAGAGCCAAAGTGCGGTGCTTGTTTTCATGGTGTGCGTTTTTGCAGGGTTTTCTCGAATTCCGCTTCGACCCGCTGTTCGTATTGAGCGAGCGCTGCGGCGTCCTGATGCTCTGCGAGGTAACGGAAGATCTGACGCGTTCGCTCGGCGAATGGCCGCCATTCCTCCTCGGCGGCGCCGTTCGTTTTCAGCAGGTAAGTCGCGTAATAGTTTGCCTTGCCCAGCAGCTCACGGGCAGCGCGGGTGACCTTTGCGTCGTCGCCGTGGACCTGCGCGGTTTCCTGCAGCAGCGCGTTTAGATCCTCGATGGAGCCGACGACATCGAGCAACTCCAGTCGCGCTTTCGCTTTCGCCAGGCGGACTTGATGACGCACCAGTGGCTTCTCGTTTGCGGGTAATTCCGTGGTGAGCTTGTCGTATTCCTCGATGATCTTTTCCCAATCCGGCTCCTTCGCCTTTTCCAACTCTCGGATCGCCGCGACGTGGTTCCGCGCTTTCTCCCGCAGGATTTGATTCTGCCCGTCGTTGAAATGGTAATACAGCACTGCCACCGGGAAGAGCAGCCAGAGCAGTGTGAAGAGCTTTCTCATTGCGCGGGTGCCCTTTCATCCTTGGGTCGGTGCACTTTCCAATCGCTGCCGAGATACTCCAGTGCCACCGGGATTAGCGCGTAGATTGCGGAGCCGAGCACCATCGCGAGCACTGCCCACTCCGCGAGCGTGAGGCCTTTCTGCGGCAGCGGCGCGGTTACTACGAGATCGCCGAGGGCTGTGGTGGGGAGGTGCTTCTCGTTGACATCGACATACGAGCCTGCGAGCGCCGTCGCCACCGCTCGCAGAGTGTCGCCTTCCTGTCGCGACTGATGTCCGTCAATGAACGTCCCTTTGTGCGGATTTCCGATTCCCAAAACGAACACCTCTTTCACCGATTTCGGGCGCGGCGTAATCGGCGCGAGGTTCACCGAATCACCGTCCGTGAACACCACCAGCCGCGTGCTTCCCTCGGGGTAATCGCTTACCAACTTCACCGCCGCATTGATCGCCTTGCCGAGGTCCGTCTGGCCCAGCGGCATCGCGTACGTCAGCGGCAGGCCGTTGAAAACATTGCGCACCAGCTCCGGGTCCCGCGCATCCATCACCACGGGCATCGACTCCGTGTAAAATCCCACCACCCCGAACCTCAGATTCCCGCTTACGCGTTGCAAAATTCCCTCGACCACCTCCCGCATTCGCGCCTGACGCGTCTGCTTTCCATCCGGCCCCGCGTCCACCAGATACATGCTTGGCGAAAGGTCCGCGACGAATACCAGTCGTGTCGCCTCCTTGTTCGCGCGGGCTTTTGCGTCGTCCGCGGGAGCGAGCTTCATCATAACCAAGGTCGCCAGCCCCCACGCAAATGCTGCGAGGCAAAGCGGACGCAAAAAGGGCACCGCATTCGTCCACCGATTCGCACGTGCATCCGGCCCGAACGCCAGCCGCGCCAGCACGCGAATCCTCCGCGTGTGCAGCCATTCGGCGAGCGACGCGAGCGCGAGGACGGAGATGGCGGAAATGAGAGCGAACAAAGCTTGTGGACTTTCCAGAACCACGGCAACCGTTCCGCCTTAGATACGATCGCGCTCGCTGCCGCGAACCTTGTTCCAGCATGCTTCCTACTTCACCCAGCTCTCCAACTGTGGAAGCAACCGGAGTTTGCTCTCCGCCTTGAAGCGGATTTCCTCGGTGACGATGGAAGTTGCCCGCGTTGCCGTCGGCGGGAGGTTCGCCTTCACGAATTCCTCCAACTCCACTGCGCGCGCCTCATCGCTGAAGCTCCGAAAGAGCGAGGGGATGTAGTGGTTGGCGTCGAGAGCGGAGAGTTTACTGAGTAATACGGGTAGATTCTTTTGTGCAAAATCCCATGCAATTTCCGGAAAATCACCGCTGGCGAGGTCTCGCACGATGCGGGTGGATTGGCGCGACGGGAGTTCGTCGCTGAGTGCGATGGAGAGTGCCTTTTTTGCCAGAAGTTCCTGACGCGTTGCGATCAGAGCGCGGTAAAGCTCGGACTTATGGTCCGTGTCGATGACGTTCTTCGCCCGTTCGCGGAGTTGTTCCCAGACTTCGGGTGATGCGAACCGCCCGGCAACAGCCAGGACTGCGCCGCGCAACGGGCCATTGAGCGAGTCTGGGCTCGCGAGGTATTTTACCAGGCGGTCCTGCGCTTCTGCGCGGAAGCTGCTGACGCCCCATCCTCCGAGTTGCTCGATGAGGTGGACGCGCAGTGACTCGGCCGCCGGCTCTTCGCCGGGGTGTGGTTCCCAACCGATTCGGCGGACGATCGGTTCGAGCATCTTTGCGGCCTTGCCCCGGAATTCCACGCGTCGCTCGCTACCTCGCAGTAAGTCATCGAGAAAGCCGAGCGGCTTCACGAGCTCTGCGGCGACGAGCGGCGTTGCTTCGTGGCGGAGAAGTTCGGCAACCTCGAACCACCGCGCAAGCGGCGTTCGTCCGGCGAGCACAAGTGCCCATGTGTCGTGGGCGATCGTGATTTGGTCCACCTCGGGCAGTCGCGTGACACTTAGCTTCAGTTGCTCCCACGCGGCACCTTCGTAGCTCACGCGAAAATAGCCTGCGCCGCCGGAGTTCACGATGACCGGCAGCTTTGCGTTTGCGAGGGTGACGGGCTCTTTCTCGACGACGACCACTTCCGGAACTCCTGTGGGGAAGGACTTCACTTGCACGGGCACGCTCCACGTCAGCGGGGCGGGGGACTTCTGGTGAATCGTGAAGCGCTCCTGAGTGAGCGTGATCACGCCGTCCTCGGAGTTCACCCGCATGATTGGAAACCCCGGCTGCTCCGTCCATCCGGTCGCCATCCGCCGAACGTCTTTTCCAGACACTTCGTGTAGCGCAGCCCAAAGGTCTGCCGTGGTTGTGTTGCCCAGCGCGTGTCGTTTGAAATACAGCCGCATTCCGTCGCGAAACACGTCCTCGCCGAGCCACATCTCCAGCATTCGTAGGAACGCTTGTCCTTTTTGATACGTGATTTCGTCGAATGCATCGCCCGCTTCGGATTCGTTGGCGATCGGTTGCTGGATGGGATGCGTAGTCGAGCGCGCGTCGAGCCGCATCGCTGCTTCCTTGCCGTTCGCTGCGGTGGTCCACACTTTCCATTCCGGGTTGAAATGATCACTGGCCTTCGAGGCCATCCACGACGCGAAACCTTCGTTCAGCCACAGATTATCCCACCAAGCCATCGTCACCAAATCGCCGAACCACTGGTGCGCGATCTCGTGCGCGACAACGTCAAACACCCCGCGCCGGTCGCGAAAACCGTTTTCCTTCTCGCTAAAAAGAAGCGCCGAGTCCGAGTAGATGATGCATCCCCAGTTCTCCATCCCCCCCGCACCCACGCTGGGAAAGGACACCTGATCGAGCTTCGGTAGTGAGTAGCGCGCGCCGAAGTATTCGTTGAAAAACGGCAGCACCTGCTTCGTGGATGCCAGGGCGAATGGCAGCCGGTCGCGTTTTCCCGGCGTGGCGAACAGTCCGAGTTTCACACTATCCAGCGAGCCCTCGATTGATTCCAATTCCGAAGATACAAACGCCACCAGGTAGCTCGCCATTGGCGGAGTCGTTCCAAATGTGATCTCCTTCTTCCCGCCTTCCAGATCCCGTTCGCTCGTGACAGGCATATTAAAGAGCGCCGTGTGTTTTGCAGGGACGATGGCGGTCAATTGGAACGTCGAACGAAACACCGGCTCGTCCCAGCAAGGGAACATCCGCCGTGCGTCCGATGGCTCCATCTGCGTCGCCACAGCCTTGTGCCACGCGCCGCCAGGTTGCTGGTAGCGCGTCAGGTAGATTCCCTGCGGGGCCTCGCCCAACTTGCCGCTGAACTCGATGTGAACGCGGTGCTTCCCCGCCGCCAGTTCCTTTGGCGCGGTCAGGGTTAGAAACTGTGTCGTATCATCCCTCGTCGCATCCAGCGCCTCGCCGTCTGCGGTGGCCTTTACCACGGCGAGCCCCACGGAGTTTAGCACCAGAGTACGCTTTGGCGATTTCGACTCCACGTCAATATCCACCGTCCCGACAAACGTCGCCGCAGCCACGTCCGGCGCTATCCGGATCGCGTAATGCCGTGGCACGACATCCTTCGGCAGTCGGCCGGGCGTCTTCTCAAAAGCGAACGGCTCCTCCGCAAAAGCGGCGGTCCCCAAGAGCACGAGGGCAAAGCGGCGCATCGGTTTACGGTGCGAAGATTCCTGGAAGCAAATACAGACGGCCCGGCTGTAAATTCAGCCCGGTCTGAGGCCCCACAGTGACTTCGATTTTCTTGGGAGCCTCGGCCTTGCCCAGCAGTCGCAGATACCGCCCGAAGTTCGCCGGAAGCTCATACCGGACCACGGCCGAGCCCGGAGCCTGGCCGAGTTCCTGCGCCTTTCGCACCGCTGCTTCGAAGTCGCCCACCTGATCGATCAGTTTCTCAGTCAGTGCGTCCTTGCCGGAAACCACACGACCATCCGCCACTCCCGCGCGCAAATCAGCTTCCGGGAGCTTGCGCTCCTCTGCCACAATGCCCACGAATTTTGAATACGTCTGCATTACCAGGCTTTGCACATATGCTTTCTCTTCCGGTGCAAGCACCCGCGTTCCGCTCATCATGTCTTTGAACTTACCGCTTTTAAACGTCACCATTTCCAGCCCCACTTTTCCCATCAATTCGGCGTAGTTTAGCGTCTGCATGATCACGCCGATGCTCCCCGTAAACGTCGTATCGTGGGCAACGATATGACTCGCACCGCATGCAATGTAATAGCCGCCGCTCGCCGCCGTTGCGCCCATGCTCACCACCACCGGCTTTTGCGTCCGCGCCGCGCGCACTGCGTTATAAATGATGTCGCTCGCCGTCACCTCGCCGCCCGGTGAATCAATCGCCAGAATGATCGCCCGCACTTCCTTGTCCTTCACCGCATGGTCGAGTTGGAGTTTGATGTCTTCGACCATTGACTCCCCGATTGCCCCGCCCACCGAGCTCGCAATCAAGCCCTCGATGCGAATCACCGCGACCTTTAAAGTCATGCCGGTCGAAGCGGGCGGACTGATTTGGTGCTCGTGAAATCGCAACGAGTCCGTCGCGAGACTCGCGGCACTCCCGAAGATAAAGATGAGGTTGAAAAGAAGACTCAGACAGAGGATCACCGTCAGCAAAATGCCGAGGCAACCAAAACGTTTTTCATTAGCCATGGCGGCGACCCTGTGCCAATCCGCCGGGAACATCAACGCCGAAACGGCGCGGCGGGGAAAACTGGCCGTTTGAAAGTGACACACTGTGGCACGAACGCGGCCGGTTGGCACGTTCACGAGCGGGGCGCGCGTGCCACGACGCTTCACCGGCGGAATTTCGACGGGATTATTGATGGCGGAGCTTTTTCGACGTGGTCGGAAAAACGGGCTCGGCTCTCGCGCTGTGCTTGACGCGCGGGCGGGTTCCCGCGCTTCTAACGGCGCACAAATGACACCGAAACCTCGCAGGCGCAAAAAGAAGAAGTGGATACTGCTCATCCTGCTCGTACTCGCCGTAGGCGGATGGTATGCGTGGAAGGCGACGCACAAGCCTGACGAGACGATTTCCGTGCAGGTGGAGAAGGCGGCGAAGCGCGACCTCACCGAGACCGTCGTGGCGAGCGGGCGCATCCAGCCGGTGACCCAAGTGGTCATCAGCCCGGAGGTCGCGGGAGAGATTATCGAACTGCCGGTGAAGGAGGGGCAGATGGTGAAAAAAGGCGACCTTCTCGTGGGCATCAAACCGGACAACTACGTGGCGGCGAAAAACTCGGCGGATGCGAGCTTCAAGGCAGCGCTCGGCGCGCGTGCGCAGGTGGATGCGGAGCTACTCAAGGCGGAGGCGGATTTTGCCCGCAACGACGAGCTTTTCAAAAACAAGCTCGTGGCGGCGAATGTGTTTCAGGACGCCAAGACGGTGCGCGACGTGGCGCGGCTTCGGGCGGCGAATGCGGTCCATCAGTCCGAGCAGGCGCGATTCGCGCTCGACCGCGCGAAAGACGATCTCGCGAAGACGACGATCAAAACGCCGATAGACGGCACGATCACGAAGCTGAAATCACAGCTCGGCGAGCGAGTTCTCGGCACATCGTTCAACATGGGCACGGAGATGATGACGGTCGCGCAACTCGACCAAATGGAGGCCCGGGTGGATATCGGCGAAATCGATATCGTGCTCGTGCAAATCGGCCAGCATGTGCGGCTGGAGGTAGATGCGTTTAAGGACAAGAAATTCACCGGAACCGTGACCGCCATCGCAAACGCAACGAAAGGCTCGTCCTCTGCGTTTGGCAGCAATAGCGGCGGTTCTTCGACGCAGGATGCGCCGAAGTTCGAAGTGAAGATTCGCATCGAGGACAAGGAAAGCTTCCGGCCCGGAATGTCCGTCACAGCCGAGATTGAAACGCGATCGCGGAAAGACGTGCTCAGCGTTCCCATTCAAAGCGTGACCACCCGACTCGCGCCCGCGCCGCCGAAACCGGAAGGCGAACCGCGAAAAGGAAAACCAGCGGAGCCTGTGAAGCCGCAGGAAGTTGTGTTCATTCTCGATGGCGACAAAGTGAAGTCGGTTCCGGTGAAAACGGGAATCAGCGACAGCGACCACTACGAAATTCTCTCGGGCCTCACCGAAGGTCAGGAGGTCGTCTCGGGCGGGTACAAGGCGATCAGCAAAGACCTCGAAGACGGGAAAAAGGTGAAGATGGGACCGAACGCTCCGGGTCCGAAGTGAAGACGCCCATACATTTCCAATGAGCCTCATCCGACTCGATTCGATTTGCCGGCGTTACGAGATGGGCGGAGAAACCGTCCACGCATTGCGCGGCGTTTCCATATCGATCGAGCGCGGAGAATACGTTGCGATCATGGGGCCGTCGGGGTCGGGTAAGAGCACGCTCATGAACATCATTGGCTGCCTCGATACGCCGAGCTCCGGCACCTACGAACTCAACGGCCACACCGTCGCCGACATGGACGACAACGACCTCGCCGACATCCGCAATCGCGAGATCGGCTTTGTTTTTCAAACGTTCAATCTGCTCTCCCGCTCCACCGCACTGCGCAACGTAGAACTCCCGCTCATCTACGCGGGAATCGACATCGACGAGCGCCGGGAAATTGCTCTCGCAGCGCTTGCCGACGTCGGCCTCGCCGACCGCGTGGAGCATCGGCCCAACGAAATGTCCGGCGGGCAGCGGCAGCGCGTCGCCGTCGCGAGGGCGCTCGTCAACAAGCCTTCGCTCCTGCTCGCCGACGAGCCCACGGGAAATCTCGACAGCAAGACCGGCGAAGAAATCCTCGCACTTTTCAAAGCGCTTCATGCAAAAGGAAACACGCTCATCGTCGTGACGCACGAAGAGGAAGTTGCGCGCCACGCCCGCCGAATCATCCGCATTCGCGACGGGCTCGTTGCGAGCGATGAAGGGGTGACATAAACGGCCGAAAGAAGTTCTGGAGAAGCTCGGGCTCTGAATCGAGACCTTCGCTTCTAAATCCGGACGGAAATATGTCTGCGCTGCTGTGCCGGGGGTGCTTCCTTGCCACGAATCGGTGGTGCCGGCTACGGTGCGGGTGTGGGACACGCCGGTAGTTGTCGATGAGCCTGGCGTGAGGTTCGGGGGAGACTTCGACTGCGTAGGTGATGCCGCTGCAGTCGGTGGGGCGCTGGTGGGTGAATGTCCGTGTCGGTCCGCTTTTTATGATGGTCAGCGGTGCGGTCGTGGGCAGCGTCGCGATAAGGCCGAGCGCCCATTCGGTGAGGTTTTGCAGGCCGTCGCGGTCGGGGTCGGCAAGCGGGCCGATGATGTTGGCGTCGGCCACGCCTGTCCAGGTGAGGTTTTCCCGATAGGATCGGAGCGGGAAATATGAAGTGCAGTAAATTTAGCACTTCCATGTTTTTGAAATGCCGTTACCCTTCGAACGAAATTATGAAACATCTCATCCACACCAGCGCAATGGTCGCAGTCGCCCTGGCGCTCACTGCATGCTATCAACGACCTCACCCAACCAAACCGGCTCGCGGCGGATTCCGCGCCCAGGATCGGGACCGGGATCCGATCGAGAGCATCGACCGGACGAGACCGGACCCTGCACCGCAATCGCCTCCGGACGAAATCGCGGAGCCAAAACCGGTCGCCGACCCAACGCCGAAGCCAGTGCCGCATCCAGAACCGTCGCCTTATGCGAAAAAGGTCGAAGGAAAGCCCGGTTTCGTGGAGAGCCCTTTTGCTCCGAATAAGTTGATCGACGTGAGGGGGCTTCCGCCGGGGACCGAGATTGAATGTCCTTACACTCACAAGCCGATTCTGGTGCCGTAGCGGGTTCGCTTGCAGGCGATTCATGAACGATTCGATGCCTCTGAATTTAACTGGAATCGAGAAAAGAAAGCCGCTGACAATACCGCACTTGTAAGTTTTTTTAAAATCCTTTACCACCGCATCGCAAATATGAAGAACCTCACTTTGACCATTACCCTGATTAGTGCCTCCATCCTGATTTCCGCTTGCGATCCGCAACCTCGGAAGAGCAAGCCCGCTCGTGGAGGCATGCGCGAACCCGTGGAAGCTCCGGCTGAAACTGCGCAACCGAAGCCGCCAAAGACGGATAAGAAGAAGGACATGAATCTGGACCTCGAAACCGGCGTCACACCGCACGAAGGCGTGAAACCGGAATCGAAGCCCGTGCCGCCTCCGTCGCCGAATCCTGAGTATGGCAAGAAATCGGAAGGCAAGCCCGGCTTCATCGAAAGCCCGTATTCTCCTGGTAAACTCATCGATGTCCGCGGTCTCCCGCCGGGAACCGAAATCGAGTGCCCATACACGCGCCGGCCTTTGCTGGTCCCGTAATCACACGCACTTGCAGTGATATTTCACCCGGCTTGTGGCTTTCCTGCTGCAAGCCGGGTTTCTTTTTAATCCCATCGCAATCATGTCCAAGCCACGCGTCGCCATCTTCGGCCCCGGCCTTCTGGGGGGCTCGATCGCCCTGAAACTGTGCGAACTCGGAGGATCTTCGATCGCGATGTGGGCGCGCCGGTCGGCGGCTCTGGACGATATCCGTGAACGCGGAATTGCGGATGTTGTTTCGTGCGACGTCGCGGAGGTTGTGCGCTATGCGGATATGGTGGTTCTCTGCGTGCCGATCGGCGCGATGGCCGGACTCGCCGCGGAGATCGTGCGGTTCGTTCACCCGGAGTGCATCGTTACGGATGTGGGAAGCGTAAAAGCAAACGTGGTCGCTGAACTCGAACCAATCATCGCCGGGCATTGCCGGTTCATCGGGAGTCATCCGATGGCGGGCAAGGCCGAGTCTGGAATCGAAGCCGCTGAAGCGGGGCTTTTTGCGGGGACGACGTGCATTTTAACGCCTTCGGCACGCGACGACGGGAGCGAAGGAACGGTGCGGGCATTTTGGGAGGCTATCGGCTGCCGCGTGGTCGCGATGAGCCCGCAGGAACACGACGAATGTGTCGCGCTCATCAGCCATCTGCCGCACCTGGTCGCCGGAAACCTCATCCGCGCCGTGGCGGAAAAAAATCCGCGGGCTTTCGATGTCGTCGGCCCGGGATTCCGCGATACGACACGCGTCGCGAGCGGTCCGCCCGAATTGTGGGCCGGCATTTTACAGGCAAATCGTGCGGCAATTCTCGATGCGATCGACGCGATGATTGCAAAGCTCGGCGATTTCCGCCAAATCCTTGCGCGGGTCGAGCACGCCGGTGGAATCGAGGAATTGCAGAATTTTCTCGCCGCCGCGAAGCAGACCCGCGACCAAATCAAATTTCCTAAATGACCGACTGGAAGATACGCCGAGCTCCTGCCATCCACGCTGAAATCAGCGTGCCGGGCGATAAGAGCATTTCACACCGATCCATCATGCTTGCAGCGATGGCAAACGGCACTGCGCAAGTAACCGGATTTCTCCCGAGCGAGGATTGCATCTCGACGATGAATGCCTTCCGGCAACTTGGCGTGGAAATCGAACGTCCGGACGAAACAACGCTGATCGTCCACGGAACGCGCGGCAAATTCAAGCAGCCTGCCGCGGCCATTGATTGCGGAAACTCAGGCACGACGATGCGGCTGATGTGCGGGATTCTTTCCGCCCAGCCCTTCCGCAGCCGCCTGACGGGTGATGCCTCGCTCACGAAGCGCCCGATGGGACGTGTGATCGAGCCGCTCACGCAGATGGGCGCGCGAATCACCTCCGAGGGCGAGAATGGACGCGCACCGCTCGTGATCGACGGCGGCGAACTGCACGGGATTTCGTATAAATCGCCCGTCGCGAGCGCGCAGGTCAAAAGCGCCATTTTGCTGGCCGGGCTCTTTGCCAAAGGCTCGACGACCGTCACCGAGCCCGAGCAGAGCCGCGACCACACGGAACGCATGCTGGCGTGGCACGTCGTGCGTCCGCGGAAGACGGGCCTCACTGTGACGCTCCTCGGCGGCCAGCAACTGGAGTCCCGCGACTTTCATGTGCCGGGCGATATTTCGAGTGCCGCCTTCTGGCTGGTGGCTGCCGCGGCGATGCCGGGCGCGCATTTGCTCGTGAAAAATGTCGGACTCAATCCCACGCGGACGGGCATTCTTGCCGTCCTCATCCGGATGGGTGCGCAAGTGAACGAGCTCATCGAAAGCACGGAAGGCGAGCCTCGGGGATCTGTGGAAATCCGCGGCGTGGAACTGCGGGCGACGACGATTGGCGGGAAGGAAATCCCGAACGTCATCGACGAACTCCCGATTCTCGCAGTCGCCGCCGCGCTTGCGAAAGGCCGGACTATCATCAAGGACGCGAAGGAACTGCGAGTGAAAGAGACCGACCGGATCGCCGCGATCGCGAAAAACCTCCGCGCGTTCGGCGTCGAGGTCGTTGAGCGCGAAGACGGTATGGAGATCGAAGGCGCCGGGAATTACCATGGGGCCGAGGTGGACAGCTTCGGCGACCACCGCATCGCAATGGCATGCGCGGTCCTCGGGCTCTTCAGCGACGGGCAGACAATCGTCACGGGCACCGAGTGCGTGAACACCAGCTACCCGGGCTTCTACGAACAATTGCAACGCTTTGTGAAGCCGGGCAAATCCACCGAATAACAAATCTTATTTTTCCGAGCATGAACCTGAAACTTAAAGTCTGGCGTCAGAAAGACAGCAAAGCCACCGGTCAGATGGTGGACATCGATGCGAACAACATCCCTGCCGAGGCCTCCTTCCTGGAGATGCTCGACATTGTGAACGATCAACTCACGAAGAAAGGCGAAGAGCCGATCGCTTTCGACCACGACTGCCGCGAGGGCATCTGCGGCACGTGCTCGCTCACCATCAACGGAATCCCGCACGGCGATCCCGCGATTTCGCAGACGACGACGTGCCAACTCTACATGCGGAAGTTCAAGGATGGGGAGACCATCTACATTGAGCCTTTCCGTGCACGGGCCTTTCCGGTGATTCGCGATCTTTGTGTGGACCGTTCCTCCTTCGATCGCATCCAGCAGGCAGGGGGATTCATCACGGCGCGTGCAGGCAGTGCGGTGGATGGAAACACAATTCTGGTTTCCAAAGTAAACGCCGACCTCGCGATGGAAGCCGCTGCGTGCATCGGTTGCGGAGCATGCGTGGGTGCCTGTCCGAACGGGTCCGCTATGCTCTTCGTGGGCGCAAAAGTCTCGCACCTCGCGCTCCTTCCGCAAGGCCAGCCCGAGCGTGAGAAACGCGCGCTGGCCATGGTGGCGCAGATGGACAAAGAGGGCTTCGGAAACTGCTCGAACTATTACGAATGCGAAGCGGTCTGCCCGGCGAACATCCCGGCGACCGTCATCGCCCGGTTGAACCGCGAGTACGTGGTCGCCAGCGCGAAAGACGCCCTTTAACCGGCGGCAAATCTGCATAGGAGTCTTGCGCTATGCCGCGTGTCCGATTCACGGCCAACCTTGCAAGGCAGACCGATGCGCCTGAATGCCGCGTCGCGGGCGGGACTGTTGCCTCGGCGTTGGCGCAAGTTTTTGTGCAGCATCCGGCGCTTCGTGGCTACGTGCTCGACGATCAAGGCGCGCTGCGCAAACACGTCGCGATTTTCGTCGATGGCGAATGCGTCCGCGATCGCAACGCGCTGACCGATGCCGTTCGCGATGACTCGGACGTTTTCGTCATGCAATCGCTCTCCGGCGGATGATCTCGACCACACCAAAACCATGAAAACGCAACTCCATATCGGCACCCGCAAGGGCCTCTTCCTCATCGAACGCATCGACGGAAAATGGCGCATCGTCCGCGTCTCGCACCTCGGCGTTCCTGTGCCGATGCTGCTTCCGGATGCCCGCGACGGGACGCTCTACGCCGCCGTGGAGCACGGTCACTTCGGCACGAAATTCCACGCCTCCACCGACGACGGCGCGACTTGGGAGGAGCGCGCTGTGCCTGTCTATCCGCCGAAAGCCGAGGGCGAAGAAGACGTCATCGACCCGATGCGCCAAAAGCCCGTCCCCCGCACGCTGGAGAAAATCTGGGCGCTCGAATCCGGCGGCGAGAATGAACCCGGCGTGCTGTGGTGTGGCACGATTCCCGGCGGACTTTTCAAATCAAACGACTCCGGACGCACGTGGGAAATCGCGCGCAGCCTGTGGGAGAATCCGGCGCGTAAAAAGTGGTTCGGCGGCGGCGCAGACTGGCCGGGCATTCACTCCGTTTGCGTGGACCCGCGCGATTCGCGACACGTTACCATCGCCATCTCATGTGGCGGTGTGTGGACTACGCGCGATAGCGGACAAACATGGACCGTCCTCGGAAAAGGCCTCGTCTCCGACTACATGCCGCCCGAGCTCGCCGACCAGCCCGAGAGCCAGGACCCGCACCGCATCGTCGCGTGTCCCTCCGCGCCCGATGTCATGTGGATGCAACATCACAACGGCATCTTCTTTTCCGAAAACGCCGGCGCAAACTGGCGGCGCATCACCGAGGCCGGGCCATCCGTTTTCGGCTTCGCTGTCGCCGTGCACCCGCGCGAGCCTCACCGCGCGTGGTTTGTCCCGGGAGTGAAAGACGAGATGCGAATCGCCTGCGATGCCGCACTATGCGTTACCGAGACGCGCGACGCCGGTGTGACATTTGCCGCCCACCGTGCCGGGCTTCCGCAAGACCACGCTTATCATATCGCCTACCGTCATTGCCTCGATGTCACCGACGACGGCAACACGCTTGCCTTTGGGTCCACGACTGGTTCGCTGTGGGTGAGCGCGGACAGTGGCGCAAGGTGGGAGAGAATCAGCGCAGAACTCCCGCCCGTTTATTGCGTGCGGTTTTCAAACGCGGGGTGATTTTAGCGCGTGCCGAGCTGCAAAATCTCGTCGGCCTTCTTGCGGACTTCGCGGAAGAGTTCGGCGTTCGCGGGAAGTTTGATGTCCACGTCGTAAGTCGGGATCATTTCCTTCATCCGCGCGTGTCCTTCTGGGCTCGCGAGCAGTTGAGGGAAGCATTTCTTGATGACTTCGAGCACGATGTTCACCGAGACCGAAGCGCCCGGCGATGCTCCGAGCAACGCGGAGATTGTCCGATCTGCGTCGGTGATGACCTCGGTGCCGTAGTGGACGATTCCAGCCTCGCCGTCGGTCTTCTTGATCGCCTGCACGCGGATGCCGGCATCGATGAGCTTCCAGTCCTTCGCCTGCGCCGCCGGATAGAAAACGTGCAGCACTTTCATACGCGCGTTCATGCTCTGCGTGCCTTGCTGCACGAGGTAGCGGACGAGGTCGAGATTGTGGATTCCGATCTTGATGAGCGTCGCGATGTTGTCCGGACGCACGGAAAACGGAAGGTCGGTCACGCTGCCTTTCTTGTGCAAAAACTTCGTCGTCCACGCTGCGAACGGACCAAAAAGCAGCGTCTTCTTTCCATCAAGGATTCGCGTATCGAGATGCGGCACGGCCATCGTCGGCGCGGCGTCCAGCGCCTGTCCGTACACCTTCGCCTGATGCTTTGCGACGATCTCCGGATTATCGCAAATTAGCCACTGCCCGCCGATCGGAAATCCGCCGAGCCCCTTCGCTTCAGCGATGCCCGACTTTTGCAAAAGCGGAAGACTTCCGCCGCCCGCACCGACAAATACGAACTTCGTGAGGTTCTTGCGCACCTCACCCGTCACTACATCCTTCGCGCTCACTTCCCAGCCAGCGCCGCTTTTTTTCAGGCCTACCACGCGATGCCCGGTGGCAATCCCACAGCCATCCTGCTTCGCCAGCCAGCCGAGCAGCTTGCGCGAGATCTCGCCAAAGTTCACATCCGTCCCGGCGTCCATTTTCGTTGCCGCGATTGGGACCTCGCCACGGCCTTCGAGGAGCAGCGGAGCCCAGTTCGCGATCTTCGCGCGGTCGGTGGTGTATTCCATTTCGCGGAAGAAATGATGCGCCGCCATCCCGGCGTGACGCGCCTTTAAAAAATCAACCTGCTCATTGCCGTGCACAAAGCTGATGTGCTGCACGGGATTGATGAAATCCTTTGGCCGCTCCGCCATCCCGCTCGCTACCGCGTAGCTCCAATACTGCTTCGAGTGCTCGAACTGCTCGAAAATTTCGATCACCTTGTTCACATTCACCGAGCCATCCTCTTCGCGTTTCGGCGTGTAGCTCAGCTCGCAAATCCCCGCGTGCCCCGTGCCCGCATTGTTCCATCCGTCGGAGCTTTCCTGAGACAGACCATCAGTCACTTCATACATCTGAATGGTCAGCTTCGGGTCGAGCCGCTTGAGCAAAGTGGCGAGATTCGCGGACATGACGCCGCTGCCGATAAGGATGACGTCAGGATTTTCGATGTGCTTGTTGGATGTCATTAAAGTTCGATTTGAAATGGATATACGCGCCGCTTTGGCAATTAGAGATTGCCGACACGCTAAAACGAACGTCCGATGGTGCGCAATGTTTCGCGAAACAATTACATGCATGAGGTCTGGCTTCGGCGGGCTCGTTTTCCTCTCTGGCTTTGTGGCGTCCGGATTTGCGGCGGGCGCTGAGCAGAAGCTCCCGGAGTTTCTGGAACGATATTGCGTGAGCTGTCACGACTCCGATTCGGAGAAGGGCGGGCTCAATCTCGATGCAATCAAGGGAGCCGAGATTGGCGCACACTCTGAAGTGTGGGAAAAGGCGGTGCGGCGGTTGGGGGCGCGGCAGATGCCGCCGATGTCCGCGAAGATCAAGCCGGACGAAGGCGAGTATCAGGCACAACTCGCGGGTCTGACGGACTATTTGGACGCGATAGCTGGCAAGTCGCCGGACCCCGGCAAGGTGCCTGCGATGCGACGCCAGACTCGGACGGAATATCGGAATTCGATTCGCGATTTGCTGGCGCTCGATGTGGATGTCGCAGAGTTGCTGCCGAAGGACGAATCGAGCCACGGCTTCGACAATATCACGGTGGGCAGTCTGTCGCCGACGCTGCTGAATCGCTACATCAGCGCGGCGCAGAAGATCAGCAAGGTGGCCGTCGGCGGTGATTCTTCGGCGCAAGTGAGGGTCGTGCGCGTGCCGCCAGACCGCACGCAGGAAGGGCATGTGGAGGGATTGCCGCCGGGAACGCGCGGCGGCATTTTGTTTGAGCACACATTTCCAGTGTCCGGTGAATATGAAGTCGAGATGCGCCTGACGCGGGACCGGAACGAGGAAGTCGAAGGTCTCCGCGAACGCCATGAAATGGTCGTATTAGTCGACGGGGCGCAGCGCGCGGAGTTCGCCTTGAAGCCTCCGGGCAAAGATCACACGAAAGTGGATGCGCATCTCCGGGCGCGAATCATCGTGGAGGCGGGGCAACGCAAAGTGGGCGTGACGTTTGTTCGCAGCTCGTCCGCGCTCATCGAAACGAAACGGCAGCCATACGACGCTTCGTTCAATGTGCATCGGCATCCGCGTCAGACTCCGGCGGTGTTCCAAGTTTCGGTGTCGGGTCCTTTTGTGGTGCAGCCCTCGGGCACGAAGACGGCGAGTCAGGAACGGATTTTCGTGAAGATGCCAACAAGCCCGGACGACGAATCGAGCTGCGCGGAGGTGATTCTGAAAACGCTGATGGATCGGGCATACCGGCGTCCGGTGACGGCGGAGGAAGTTGCGGGACCGATGGCGTTTTATCGCGAGGGGCGCGCAGCGGGGAAATTCGAAGACGGAATTAGCACGGCTCTGAGCGCGATTCTTGTCAGTCCGCGATTTTTGTTCCGCGTGGAAGAAGACCCGGCGGGCACGGCTCCGGGGACGGTCTATCGCGTGGACGATTTGACGCTCGCTTCCCGGCTTTCGTTCTTCCTTTGGTCGAGCATTCCGGATGACGAATTGAGGTCACTTGCCGTTGCTGGGAAACTTTCTGACGCAACCGTTTTGGAGCAGCAGGTGCGTCGGATGCTGGCGGACGCGAAGGCTTCGGCGCTGGTGAAAAACTTCGCGAACCAATGGCTACAACTTCGCAATCTCGATTCCGTAACGCCGGACCTGCGGCAGTTCCCGGATTTTGACGACAATCTGCGGCTGGCGTTTCGCGAGGAAACGGAGCTGTTTTTTGAGAGCGTTTTTCGTGAGGACCGAAGCGTCGTAGATCTCCTGCAGGCGAACTACACTTTTCTCAACGAGCGGCTCGCAAGGCACTACGGCATCCCGCATGTGGAAGGCAGTCGCTTCCGACGCGTGGCGCTCACGGAGCAGGATCGGCGGGGCGGGTTGTTGCGTCAGGGGAGCATCCTCACGGTGACATCGTACGCAAACCGGACGTCGCCCGTCATCCGCGGGAACTGGATTCTCGACAACATTTTGGGCACGCCCACGCCGCCACCGCCGCCGGACATTCCCGCGCTGGATGATGCCGTCGTGGATGCGACTTTGCCGATGCGTGTCCGGCTCGCGGTCCATCGAGAAAAGAAGAGCTGCGCGGTGTGTCACAACTTGATGGACCCGGTCGGTTTCTCGCTGGAGAACTACGACGCCGTGGGCCGCTGGCGCATTAACGAGGGCGACGGTCCGGTGGACGCATCGGGTGGATTGCCAGACGGGCAGTCGTTTCAGGGCGTGTCAGGACTCGAGCGCGGACTGCTCGCGCGACCGGAGCTTTTCGCTCGCACGGTGACGGAGAAATTACTAACCTATGCCCTCGGTCGAGGGTTGGAATTCACAGACGCACCTGCGGTCCGCCGCATTTTGTCGGACGCGAAACCTTCTCAGTATAAATTTTCCAGTATCATCATCGGAGTGGCGAAGAGCCTCCCGTTTACCCATCGCAAAAGCTCATGATTATCACCAAAAAGCATCTACCCCGCCGGACCTTCCTCAAAGGAATCGGAGCCACGCTCGCGCTGCCGTTGCTGGACGCCATGATTCCCGCAGCGACTGCCGCCGCGCAAACTGCGGCGCGCCCCGTGAAGCGGCTAGGCTTTGTCTTTATGCCGATGGGCTGCGACCTCAGCCGATGGACGCCGCCGGGCGGCGAACGGCTCGATGAGTTGTCGCCGATTTTGAAATCGCTCGCGCCGGTGAAGGACCAGATCTCCGTGCTGTCGAATCTCGAACTCGCGCCCGCATATCCGGGAACGCATGCGACTTCAAACGCAGCATTTCTCAGCGCAGCGCGGGCAAAGCGCACGGAGAGCGCAGACTATTTTCTCGGGACGACGGTGGACCAAATCGCGGCGCGTCAAATGGGAGCGTCCACGCAGTTGCCGTCGCTCGAAATGTCGATGGATCTCATGCAGACCGCGGGACAGTGCGACAATGGTTACGCCTGCGTTTACCAAAACAATCTCTCGTGGGCCTCGCCGACAACTCCGCTTCCCGCAGAGGCGCATCCGCGGCTGATTTTCGAGACGCTCTTCGGCGACGGCGGAACGCTTGCAGAGCGTCAGGCTGCGCTGCGAAAGCGGGCGAGTTTGCTCGACTGGGTCGGTGAAGATTTGTCCCGGCTGAAGCGCAATCTCGGCCCCGCCGACCGCTCGAAGGTCGATGACTATTTACAGGCCGTGCGCGAAGTGGAGCGCCGTATTCAAAAAGCCGAGGCCGACGCAAAAGACCACGTGCTGCCCGATCTCGATCGCCCCGCCGGAGTCCCCGCCGCCTACGCGGACCATGCGAAGCTGATGTTCGAGCTGCAAATCCTCGCCTTCCAAGGCGACATCACGCGCGTCACGACTTTCCAACTTGCGCGGGAAACGAGCAACCGGACGTATCCGGAAATCGGCGTGAGCGACCCGCATCATCCGCTTTCGCATCACGGAAATGATCCCGACAAGATCGCGAAGATGTCGAAGATCAACGCGTTCCACGTATCGCTGTTCGCCGACTTCCTCCAAAAAATGAAGGCCACCGCGGACGGCGACGGCACGCTGCTCGATAACGCGCTTTTCCTCTACGGCAGCGGCATGGGAAATCCGAACGCGCACGACCATCACAATCTTCCCGTCATCGTCGCCGGAGGAGCCGCAGGTGGGATGAAGGGCGGACGCCACATCCGTTTCGAAAAGCCGACTCCGCTCGCAAACGTCCACCTCACGCTGCTCGATAAAGCCGGCGTGAAACTCGACGCATTCGGCGACAGCACCGGGAAGATCGTGCAACTCGGCGAGCCGCTGAGTCTATGAGAGCTGCGTTCGTCGCGGCGATCGGTCTCGCGATTTGCAGTGCCGGTGCGGAGGAGACGTTGCTTTCCGCGGTCGATGCTGACGATGTCGCAGCCGTGCGACGTGCAATCGCTGCGGGCGCGAACGTGTCCGAGGCAAATCGCTATGGCGTCACGCCCCTCGCGCAGGCGTGCCAGAACGGGAACGTCGAATTGGTGAAGCTGCTGCTCGAAGCCGGTGCGGACGTGAAGGCCACGCAGGGCGGTGGCGAGACTGCGCTGATGATCGCGTCGCGGACCGGACGCGTCGAATGCGTGAAAGCGTTGCTGGAGAAAGGCGCAGATGCCAATGCGAGCGAGCGCCACGGACAGACCGCATTGATGTGGGCCGCCGCGCAAGGGAACACCGAAGTCGTGGACCTGCTTTTAGCGAGCGGCGCGGACTTTCGCCCGTCGCTGAAATCGGGTTTTAACGCGCTGCTTTTCGCCGTGCGAGATGGTCGGAACGCTGCCGTCCGTTCACTGCTGAAAGCCGGAGCCTCGGTCAACGAAGTCGCCCGCGTGGAAAAGTCGAAAGGCACGTCCATGCGCAACGGCACAACGCCGCTCATGCTCGCCGTGGAAAACGGCCATTTCGAACTCGCGCTGGAACTCGTTGCAGCGGGCGCGGACCCGAACGATCAACGCTCCGGATTCACGCCGCTGCATGCAGTGACGTGGGCGCGGCGCACTCCACGCGGCGATGGCGATGATGGAAATCCCCCGCCCGCAGGCTCGGGGAAAACGGCGAGTCTGGAGTTTGTCCGTGAACTCGTGCGACTCGGAGCCAACGTGAACACGCGTCTCGAAAACGGCTCCGGAGGCGGCGGACGACTCAACACGAAAGGAGCCACGCCATTTCTCCTAGCCGCGCAAAATGTGGACCTCGCATTGATGAAGCTGTTGGTGGAGCTCGGAGCCGATCCAAAACTCGCCAACGCCGACAATTGTCCGCCGCTCCTCGCCGCATCCGGAGTCGGTGTGACCGCCCCCGGCGAAGAACCCGGAACCGAAGCCGAGGCGCTCGCGACAATCGCGTGGCTGCTCGATCACGGCGCGGATATCAACGCCGTGGACGATCGCGGTGAGACCGTCATGCACGGTGCCGCTTACAAGATCATGCCGAAGATTGTGACGCTGCTCGATACCCGCGGCGCCGACATCACGATCTGGAACCGGAAGAACAAATCCGGCTGGACTCCGCTGCTCATCGCCCAAGGCTATCGCCAGGGAAACTTCCGCCCCATTGCCGAAATGGAGGAGGTCTTTTCAAAAGTGATGAAAGCCCGCGGAGTCGAGCCCCCGCCCGCTCCGAAGCGGAAAGAGGATTTGTAAAAAGTGGTTGCGGCTTTAGCCGCACTGCATCGCCGATTCGGCTAAAGCCGAAGCCACTTTTCATTGTGACCGCGATGACCCGCTGATACCCGGCATCGCGACTGGCAACTGCCAGTCTGGGCGGCGGATGTCCGGCGTTATGCCCATTACCTCTATGCTGCGGCATGGAATACAACTCCCCACCCCGATAAGCCCGAATGAGGGCTGAAGGCCCGGCAATGTAATAGCCCAGGGTGAAGCCCTGGGTTGCCCCGGAAAACGGGATGCAGCCCTGCAAGGGCGGGCCAAAACTGCGACAGGCGTTTCTGTCCCGCCTTTTCAGGGCTTGGCGCGCTCTCCATTGGGTACCCAGGTCTTCACCCTGGGCTATTACATTTCGCACCTTCGGCGATCAACAACACCCCGACCAGCTCCCCAGCGGGCGGCGGAGTCGGGACCATCGCGCTTGAACGCAATTCGAGCAACGTGGCCAATCCGTCGTGAAATCGCGGTACAGCTCCATTCGGCGGTGTGGTGAGCGTCACGCGTTTCGCATGTTTTGTGGATTGAAGAACAGGAGAGCTGCACTACGCTTCCGGCATGGCTGAAGACTCCCACATCACATCGGTCCAACGTCCCGCAGGATTCGTCCGTTTGCTCGGAACGATCATCACTCTCGGTCTCGGCTTCATGGTTCGAGCCGAAGAAATTGCCCTGCCTATCGATCCGTTGGCGCTGTATTTCAAAGCACTCGGTGTCGAAGGGGATAAGGCCGAGGCTTTCGACTTTCAGGTGAAAGGGAAGCCGGTTCGCGTTTCTACGAAGCCGATTTTGACCATCCGCGATGTCGAAAGCGCGCGTCTTCTTCGGCAGCAGGAGTCCGATCCGAAAAGGGTCCGCGCTTTTTCGGGTGACCTGAAATTGACGGAATGGGGTTCGCGCCGTCGTGCGCGAGCCATTCGTGGTATTCCTGTGGGAGTCGTTAAGAATCTGGCGACTGTCACGAACGGCCAGCTTTCTTCGTACGGGAGAGTTTTTGGCACTCCGATGTCTCGCTCCGAGCGTTTTGGCATCGTCACGACTTTGGACGGATTGGCCGATTACGACGAGAAATTCCAGGATGCGCTCAAGGCGTTTCACGAGCAGCCGATCGTTGTGCATCGCGAGCCCGGCGAATATTCGCTCGGGCCAGGCTGGAAGATTGTGGCAACGCGGGAGGCTGGCGGTGTCCGGTTGGGGCTTGAAGGACCGGAGCGTCCCGATGGGGATCGCTGGCATGCGGGCGCATTGCTCCCTGGAAAGGAAAACGCCCCGTTTGTTGTCTGCTGGGAATCAAAGTGGTGCGTGCTGTGGGCGGCGTCGGCCGAGACTCTTGTCGGCATTCGCTTTCAGCCAAACGGCACGCCCGAGGTCGTGTCCGGAGAGCTGGAGGAGACGCTCCGAATGCAAGACGCCCCTGCCTCGGTGCGAAAGGAAATCCAGAGGGTCTTCCCGCTACGCGACGGCGATCCAGCGACGCATGTAGGCAGTATTTCCGGCGCGGTGATTCTCGCTGGAAAACCTGCGGCGAATGTTGAAGTGCAAGTTTTCACGCACTTCGACAAGGACGACCACGACGGCGAGAGCTTCAAAGTGAAATCGGGAGCCGATGGTCGCTTTGAAATTCCGAAAGTCCGAGCTCCTGCACAGGTGCAAATAAGCATGAACGTCATCAATATTGGACAAATGATGACGAGCGGACCCTCACTAGCTTTTCATGCGCACGTTGACAGGGACCAGAAGCTGGAATGCACGCTGGGCGGTGAAGGGCGTCCTGTCATCGGGAAGATCGTCGATCCGCAAAATGAAGGTCGCGATTGGTCGAAGAGCACAGTCGAGTTCGTGCTCGTTCCGCCGGTTTCGCAAACCGTGGAAGAGCTTCGCGCGCGCCGCAGCGCCGTAACGGCAGAGGGCTATGAGCAGTTCCTTAAAACAGAGCAGGGCCGACCATACGCGCTCGGTCCGCAGCGGCTTGGTCGGGACGGAACTTTCAACATCCCGCGCGTGCCTGCTGCTGCCTACTGGATCTATGTTAACACTGAGGACGGCAAGGTCCGCCGACGTGTGAAATGTCTGAGAATGCGAATGTTCGCGGACGGAAAAACCGACGAGAAGCTCGATCTCGGCAGTTTCCCGATGAAGGAAAGGGATGTATCTCCGATCTCTTACTGACAACCAGACTGCTGTCCCGACCAGTCGGGACAGCAGTCCACGGCGTTCCGCGAAGCTACTTCCCTGATTGCAGAAGCGAGTCCCGGCGGGCAAGGATTGAGATTCACATGCGCATCCTGCCACTCATCCTCAGCACCCTCGCAATCATCACCAGCGCGCCCGGCGCGAAACTCGAACTCATCGCAGGCGGCGGCGACAAGCCCGCGGATGCCCAGGCCACCGAGTGCAAATTGCGCGAGCCGTTCGCGGTCGAATTCATGCCGGACGGACGGATGATCATCGCCGAAATGGTCTCCGGCAATCGCCTCCTCGCCGTAGATAAGACGGGACTTCTCAAGCTGCTCGCCGGCACGGGAAGCAAAGGGTTTTCAGGCGACGGCGACCCTGCAGCGTCCGCCCAATTTAACGGCGTCCACAATGTCGCCATCACCCGCTCCGGCGATATGTACATCGCAGACTCCTGGAACTACCGCATCCGCAAACTCGCCGCCGACGGCAGCCTCTCCACCTTCGCCGGGACAGGCCGCAAAGAATCCTCCGGCGACGGCGGCAAGGCGAAAGACGCCTCTTTTTCCACCCTGATCCAAATCGCCCTCGACCCCGCCGGGAAGCAGCTCTACGTCGCCGATATCGACAGCCGCCGTATCCGCCGCATCGACCTCGACACACAAGTCGTCACTTCCGTCGCAGGCACCGGAACGAGCGGCGTCCCCCGCGACGGCAACTCCGCGACCGACTCACCGCTCTCGGACCCACGCGCCGTCATCCCCGCCGCCGACGGTGCATTCTACATCCTTGAGCGCAACGGGAACGCACTCCGATTCGTCGATGCGGCAGGAAAGATTCGCACCGTGGCAGGCACGGGAAAAAGCGGCCTCAGCGGCGACGGCGGCCCGGCGCTCGCCGCGACCCTCAACGGCCCGAAACACGCCTGCCTCGACAGCGACGGCAACGTCATCATCGCCGACGCGGAGAACCATGTCATCCGCCGCTATGACCCGAAAACCGGCATGATTCACCGCGTCGCAGGCACCGGGCAAAAGGGCACGCTCCTCACCGAAGACGCGCTCACCAGCGAACTCAACCGCCCGCACGGAGTGACCATCGCGCCCGATGGCGCGCTGATCATTACCGATAGTTACAACAACCGGATCCTTCGCCTTGGCCGGTGAACGATCAGGTCAGATTCCCTCGCCTTGTCCAGCGGCCTTATTGATCACGTGTTCGTGAATCTCCGGATGATGCTCCGCGAAACAATCGACGCAAATGCCATGGCTGAACTGCGCCTCCGAGTGCCTGGAGATATAGGAATCAATCTGCTCCCAGTATCCGGTGTCATTCCGGATCTTCTTGCAGTGAAAACAGATGGGCAGAAGCCCGGACAGCGACTTCACCTCGGCCTGTGTTTCCGCCAGTTCGCGCCGCAACTGCGCCCTTTCCGTCTCCATCTTGTGCTTGTAAAGCGCCACCTCGATCGTGATGCCGATTAGCTGCTCATCAAACGGCTTGAGGAGGTAGCCAAACGGCTCGGCCTCGCGGGCTCGTGCGACCGTGTCGCGGTCCGAGTAGGAAGTCAGGAATACGACCGGCACGTCGCTGCCTGTCTCCTTCAAAATCCGGGCCGTTTCGATACCGTCGAGCATTCCCTGGATATTGATGTCCATGAGGATCAGGCCGGGCCTTTTTTCGGCTGCCAGCCGCAGCGCCGCGTCGCCGGACGCTGCGATGCCCGTGACCGTGTGGCCCATGCGTTCAAGAACCTGCTGCAGGTCGGCGGCGAGAATGGCTTCGTCTTCCACGATGAGGATGCGCGCTTGTATCATAGTAATTAGATGTCTGACCGGGATGGCTCATCCGTCAGTTCAAAAGTGAGCGTAAAACTGGCACCTTCGTGACTGTGGGACTCGACCCGGGCTGCGATTTGCGATGCCATCATAGCCACCAACCGCAGCCCAAGCGAGTGCATTTTCCCGATGCAAAACTCCGGGGGCAATCCGACGCCGTCATCGGAGACCTTTAGTTCGATTGTCCGCCCCTCCCTCCGCCGGCACTCGATGGCGATATTCCCGGCCGTTCGGTTTACAAAACCGTGCTTGAGACTGTTGGTGATGAGCTCATTGACGATCAAACCGAGCGGAACCGCCGCCTGCGGGCGCAACTTGATGTCGTCTGACTGGATTTCATGTCTCACGTGCGCGGCGTGTGTGGAGTAGCTCCGCATCAGCGCAGGGACGAGCATCCGGAGGTAGTCGCCAAAGTCGATCTCCGCGAGGTCATTGCTTCGGTAGAGCATTTCGTGAATGAGTGCCATTGAGCGGATGCGCTGCTGGCTTTCGGCAAACGCCGTCTGGAGCACCGGGTCTGCGTAATCACGCGACTGCAAATTGAGCAGGCTCGATACAATCTGAAGATTGTTCTTCACGCGGTGATGAATCTCCTGCAACAGCGATTCCTTTTCCCGGAGGGAGGCGCTGATCCGCTCCTCGGCCCGCCGCCTGACGGTGACTTCCTCCGCCAGCCGGAGGTTCGATTCTTTCAGGGATTCAATGAGGCGGAACTTCATCAGTGCGTTCGCCGCACGCGAGGCAACTGCGGCGAGGAAAGTGACCTCCTGCGGCGTGTAATGCCTCACTTCGCGGTCGATCGCGTAAAGGACACCGTGCGCCTTACCGTCCGCGAGAAGCGGGACGCCCGCGTACGCGTGCATGCCGAACTGATCGAGCAGCGAATTCGCACCGTAGGGATCCTTCCGGATGTCCGGCGCGATTACCGGCCCAAGCGTATCGACAATTGCACGCGAGGCTCCGCCGAAACGCCGCACCCTGCGCGCGCCAGCCTGTGCCGGTTGCCCTGGAACCGTGCTGGAACTAACGGTGAATGACTCTGCGACAGGATCCCAAAGCACTACGCTCGACGCCGTTGCCGGGAGGAGCAATGTCACTGTCTCCGCGATACGGTCGAGCACGCCCTGCAAAGCGTCTTCCTGATTGATTGCCGCCTCGAGTTCCACAATTGCCGCCTGGCGGCGCTGCTCAAGAGCGAGAGCTAGTTCCACGCGCTTGCGTTCCGCACTTTCCAGAGCAAGGGCGAGCATTTCCGCGATTGCGAGCGCAAACTCCACCTCGGGCTGAGTCCACTGACGCGCGGCACCGACATGTTCGCAGCAGAGTATCCCCGCGAGCCCTCCCTGCTGCCAGACCGGCACGTCCAGCATCGAAGTGATCCCGAGCGGAACGAGGTAACTCTCCGTAAACTCCCGCGTATCCCTGTGCATGCGCGCATCATCGGCCACGATCTGCGTCATCTTTCGAAGCGCACTAAAATACGCAGGACAAATCGTCGCCTCGAGAACCACGGCGTCGGTGACAAATCCATTGCTCGCTCCGGAGTAGAGTAAGCGGCATGTAATCGAATCAACCTCCGGCGATGCAGCCCAGAAGCTCACACGCTCCACTTTCATGGCGGTGCTGGCAGCCTTCAGCAAAGACCGCAAAGCCTCAGTGAAATCCGACTTGTCCCTCTTCGCCAGTTCGTAGAGCACCTGCTGGAGTTCCAGCGCCTGCCGCGTTCGCGCCTGTTCGACGGATTCGGCGCGCCTCCGCCAAGCCGCTGCTTCTTCAAGGTCCGCCGTCCGAGCGGCCACCCGCGCCTCCAGGGACGCCGCGAGTTCCACCACTTTTCTCTCAGCGTCCGCGCGCCTCGTCACAAGTTCGCTCACGTAAACAAAGCCAAACAGCGGGATGGCGGCGAGGTGGAAAAGTTGCGCGATGGGATGAAAAACACCGACGTACGCTTCGTTGAAAGCGATATCCGGAAGCTTCAGGAAATCCCATGTGAAAAGACACATTAACGCGGTGCAGATCACATTCCGAATCTGCCCCCGCGCACGCCTCGCCAGCCAGATCGCGGCGACGGCGTCGAGCGTGGATGCGTTGATGTGAAACAACACATCGCACCAAACCTTGCCGAAACTCGATGTCCGATGGGCGGAGATATATCGGCCCCACCACCAGAACGTCGCCAGGTACAACACGACGTTCAGCCCCACGCCGATCCGCAGATAGCGCCCGGCCGTGGGACTTTCCGGCACAAGAAACCGCATGAACCCAGCCGCGACAATCACTTGCGCAATGGTGCCCATCGCATGTTCGAGCGGCGGGAAAACGACATGCAGTTCCCAGGCATCCACCAACTCGAGCGCACTGCACAGCCGCACACCGAGCATGAAAAGCTCGCGCCCCAGAGCCACCGCAAACCCCCACCGCAGCAGGGCTTCCCGCGGCTGAGGGGATCTTCGGTGCTGGGCGATCGCGATGGACAGGAGGACACTCCAAAAAAATCCGGCTATGACGAAGGAAACGACGTTATTCGGCGCTCCGCCGCGTCCGCCGGTAAATTGGGACAGGATATTCAGTAATGTATTCGCCGGGTCTGGCATCAAGGTCCGGCACTCTCGCCGATCTGGTTGAGAGAGCGGTTTTTGCGCCAAAATTCGAGGAGATTATGAGTGCGCGCAGTAGGTCGGGAGTCGGGAGTCAGTAGGTCGGTCTTTTGGTGACCCCACCGCCCTACAGCACCGGATGCAACTGGCTCTTCAACGCCTCGTAGAGCTTCACGATCTCCGGGTCGAATGTCATACCTCCATTGATGGCCGTTTTTAGCAAATCATGGGCAGCGCGCGCATGCTTCTCCGAGGCTTTCGAGTCGCCGCGCTGATCGGCTGCGGCCGCAATCTTGTAGTGAACGACTGCGAGGTTTCGGGTCGCCTCCATCGAACGCGGATTCGCCTTGAGCAAGGCGGCTCCGGGTTCGACGCAGCGGGTAAAGTAGGCGAGCGCCTTCTCCGAGTCGCCCGGTTGACCGCGCTTTGCGAGCGCGTCGCCGAGCTTGATGAGAAGGCTCACGGCGATTGCCCGAGTCGCCTCGGTGAAGCCGGGGTTTGCTTTGAGTCGCGTCTCCGCCAGCTTCAGTCCGCGGGTGAAGCAGTCGAGCGCACTCGCATCATCGCCGGGCTCTCCCCTGTTTGCATAGAAGTCGCCCATCGCGCTGAGGACGATGGCGGAATCGCGCAGCGCCTGCGCCGAGGCGGGCTTTGCTTTGAGGAGGGAGTCCGTGAGTTCGAGGCTGCGAGTGAGGTGCGCGAAGGCGTTTTCAATTTGCCCGGGGCCGCCCCGTCTCGCGAGGAGTGCGCCGAGTTGCCCGGAGACGACGGCGACTTCCCTCGTTGCTTCCGGCGAATCGGGGTTCGCTTTGAGGAGCGATTCCTTCAGTTCCATGCACCGCGTGTAATTGGCAATCGCCTTGTCCATGTCGCCCTTGTCCCGGCGCGCGGCGGATGAGAATGCGATGGATTCGAGGGTGAGCGATAGATTCCGCTTGGCATCCGTGGAGTCGGGTTTTGCCGCGAGCAGCGCATCCCGAATTTCGAGGCTCCGGCGGAGGTGGCCGAGCGCGGCGTCCTCGTCTCCGGGCTCGCCGCGCGCGACGAGGGATTTGCCGAGCTGGTTCAGGCTCTCCGATATAATCTGGGCATTTACCTCCAGCCGCGGATTCACTTTGTGCAGCGGCTCCATGAGTTCGACGCTGCGCGCAAAGTAGCCGATCGCCTTGTCGGCATCGCCGCGCTGACCGCGCGTGACAAGACAGAAGCCGAGCTTCAAAAAAACCAACGCCCCGTCACGGGTTATCTGCTCCGGAACGGGACTCGCAGTGAGCAAAGGCTCCATGATTTCGCGACTGCGAGAGAGATAGCCCAAGGCCTTGTCCCCATCGCCGGGCAGCCCGCGCATCGAGAGGAAGTCGCCCAGCTTGGTCAACGCGATCGACACATCCCGCGCGACGTTCGCCGCACCGCGGGCCGCCTTGTGCAGCGTCGATTGATTCAGCGCCTCGCGGAGACTGAGGCTGCGCGCGTAGTAGTTGAAGACCTTCTCCGCATCTCCCGGCTGCCCGCGCTTTGCGAGGAGGTCCGCGAGATTCTCCAAGTAGATCGACAGGTTCCATTTTGCGCCCACGGAATCAGGGTTCGATTTGAACAGACGTTCGGATTCCCGAAGCCTCGTTTCCGCCTTCTCGATCTCCTGAGTGGCCGCGTCTTTGGGTTCAACGGGAGCCGCGCCAAGCGGAAGGATTGTCGAGACGAACAGAGCGACGACGCGCAGAAGCGTCGTCTTTAGCAGGCACGAGATTGTGGAAACGGAGCCGCGGGGTGTGTTCATATTGAAACGACACGCTACGATTGCCGGACGAACAGCCGCGCGGCAAGTGTGCATTCGTCTTCCCCGCTGCGTTTATTCAGCGCCCGGCGAGGACTTCGGCGCTGATGGCTTCGTAGGCGGCGACCTGCATGACGCCGCTCGCGGGGAGGATGGGAATGGGGTAGCCGTCGAGCCACACGCAGGCGTCGCCGTGCGCGTAGCCCATGTCCACGCTGCGCGTGAAGGCGGCGGGGATGGCGTATTCGGGGCGGGGATTTTCCGATGTGATGAGAAGGACGCGCTGTTTCTTGCGTTCGAAGAGCTCGGCGACGCTGCGGTGCAAGCCGTAAGCGTCGAGGCGAAGGACGAGCCCGCCGTCGGGCGTGTCTTTTTCAAAGCTCTTCATCTGGGATTCGACATTATCGTGAAGCTCGTGATTCACGGCCCACGCCGCATCGCCGTAGCGCGCAATCCAGCTCATCGCCATGTGACCGGAAGAGGCGACCGTGGTCTTGCGTCCGGCGCGAAGTTCCGCGGCAATGTCGGCGGCGAAGGCGCGGATGTCCGCGAGTTCATCGCGCTGAAGCCGGGCAAGAAGGTAGCGGATGCGGGCGAGGTAGCGGGTGGCGATTTCGCCGGGCGTCTGTGGCGGGACTTTTGCGTCGTCGTGAAACTGGACCTTGCCGAAATACTGGTCGGACCATTCGCGCCCGCCGGTGGTGATCCATGCCTTCCACATCGCGGGCATTTTCCCGTGGCGGGTGAGCGCAGCGGTGAATTCGCCGATGAACAGCCAGCCGTTGATGGCGTTGGTAAAGTGGTGCGTCTTGCCGACGGCGACGTTCTCCTCGCCGGAGTCCACCCACGCATCGCACGCGGCGACGATGCCGGAGTCGGCTTTGCGGGGGCCAAAGCCGATGACGAAAAGGCCCTTCGCTTTGTCAGCCTGCACGCGCTGGAGGTCGCCGGGCTTTGGAACAGCATCCCACGCGTAGATGGCGACGTCGTTCGCCTTCTCTTCGTCGGTGCGTTCCTTCTTCCACGGGCGGTCGAAACCAATGTGCATGAGGCCGCCCGCGCGTCCAAAGAGCTCCTGCTCGAGCGTGGTGCCGAGCCACGGAAATCCGATGAGCCCGCCGCGCTCATGACGCGCGGCTATTCGCTCGGCGAGCGCCGTGATTTCCGGAATGCGCGCGGCGGCTTCATCGAGCTTGCGCTGGAGCGAATCGAGGTAGCCCGCCGCGGCGGAAGGGGCCGGCGCGGGAAGTTTGTAGCCGTCTATTTTCAGCAGTGTGAACGGATAGATGATCGTGGCGTAGAGGGAACCGTCGCGCCCGGCGATGAGCGCCATGTGGGCGTGCAGCGGTGTGAGTGTTCCGTCGGGCAGACGGTGAAAACCATGCGTGTGCGGCTTCTGTTTTCCATCGGGAAGCGGCGACCAGTCGAAGTAATCGGGGTTGGAAACTTTGAGCACGCCGAGGTCCTCGTGTTTGTTGGCCACCGGGTCGTAGCGGACGAGGTGGTGAAAGTAGCCGGTGCCAAAACCACTCTCGTTATCCGTGCGGACGAGGGCGTAGATTTTTCCATCGGGGTGAATGGTGAGCGCGCAGCGGGAGTCGGGCGCTTTTCCATCGAGGATCCTCCCGCGGCTCTCGGCGGTGGCGTTTTGTAGATCGATGTGGAGCAGCGTGGGGTCGTTCATGAGGATGAGCCACGCGTGCCGTCCGTCAGGAGCAAGCTGCCAGGTCGGGATGGAGCTATTGCCGGCGCGCTCCCACGGCTTTCCATCCACGATCAGCGGACGCGTCGTGACTTTTTCTGTGGCCGGGTCGAACTGCGCGAGGGCGAAGTCTTTTGTGATCACGCTGGCGACACCCCGCGAATCGACGAGCGTCATCGCGTACGGCGTGAGCATCGGGCCGAGTTCCTTCCATGGCGCGCCCGCAAGCGTGCCGAGCATCCAGTGCTGGTCCTCGCAAGTCACCACGTAGAGCCGCCCGCGCGCTTCGTCGGCGGTGACATCGATGACGCCCTGTTTCGCAAACGGCATCCCGAGATTCTCCGAGCGACCGGTCCGCGGATCATAGGTCATCACATAGCCGCCGGGGTATTCCTGCGTGTCGCCCGCGATCGCGTAGCCTTGCTTCGAGCCCACATAGATTTTCCCGCTCGGACCGACGAAATTGCGCGTGTGGAGCTTCGCCTGCGCCGCATACCCCGTGGCCGAAAGGCCGCACGTCTTGTGGGTATCCAGGACGATGCGCTGCTTCGAAGTGCGCGGGTCGAATTCGACAAGGAACGAGTTGTGCCCGTATTTCGCCGAGCCGACATGGATGCTGCCGTCGAGCGATTCGCTCAGCGAAAAATATCCCGATTGCTCGCTGGTGGTCTCCGGCAGGATGTAATGCGCCGTCGCAGGAACATAGCGCGGCGGCTCCGCGGCACGGGAGGAAGAAAGCAGGACGAGGGCGAGAGCGAACTGGCGGAATGTCGTGATCACGGATGACATTCGCCGGAGCGGCGGAACCTTTGCAGATTCATCCGTGCCCGCCGCACAAGATTCTACTCGGCGGTCGGCGGCGCCACGGACGAATTCGTGAGAAGCAGCGGTCCGACATGCCAGTCGAAATACAGCGCGTTGCGATGGCTGACGTGGACGGCTTCCTTGGGGAGACGCTCCGCCCATTTATCCGAACTCTTCACGCCCAGAATGCGCACGAGCATCTGGTCGGCCTCGGTCAATGCCCAGAAATTCGCAGGGTCGGCAGGCTCGTTTTTCTCGCCGACGCGGAAGCGCACATTCTTGATTTCATCAGCCTTCAGCGGCGCTTTCTTGTCGTTACCGAGTTCGCCCCACGGCGATTGCTCGAACGGCGCGACCGGCTCGACATTGACGACGAAGACCGCCGAGTCCGTGGCACGCCGCGCTTTTTGCCAGCTCGGGAAAGTGAACACCGAACGCGCGCCGCCCGATTTATCAAGATACTTGCCGATGTGCTTGAGCAACTGCCCATCGCGAGGCGGTGTGCCCGCGCTATCCACGGGATATTGATCCATGGAGAGCGGCCCCGGCAGGCGTCCGTCGTTATCAGAAACAAACGAGCTCATCGCCTTGCCGATGAGCGCCATGTTGCGGACGCAAGCCTCAGAGCGGCCTCCTTCGCGCGCACGAAGAGCAAACGGAACGAGCAGCGCCAGAAAGAGGGCGATGATGCCGAGGACAACGACGATTTCGAGCAGCGTAAAAGCGCGGCGCTTGGAATTGGATTTCATGAAAAAATTGGGGGCGCAATGAAGCACTACGGCGGCGTGTGGGGAAGCGGACTTTTCCATCAAATTTCTGCTGACGTCCGAAAAAGAACCTGCTTCTATGCGTGGCCCGCGGTCGGAAGGCCGCAGGAAAATGCGCGTTTAGCTCAGCGGTAGAGCACTCGCCTCACACGCGAGGTGTCGCAGGTTCAAACCCTGCAACGCGCACCATTCCCCCGCGATGCGTTTCCGCTTCGAGCCAACCTCCGCTGTCTCAACCCTGAATCCATGAAACCCGAATGGGCCCGCGTCAGAACCGATGACGAGACGATCGAAATTCCCACTGAAAGAGAGCCGCAAGAATATGTCGAAACAATCCGCCGCAACGGTTATCAGTCGCGTCCACATTTGCTCACAATGAACATCCACACCCGCATACCGCTCTCGCGCCGCACCGTTCTTCGCGGGCTGGGTGCCTGCTTTGCACTGCCGCTTTTGGAGGCGATGCTCCCGCTCAACGCTGCGCCTTCGACTTATAAGCCGCTTGCAAAATCCGGCGCGAAGCCTGTGCCGCGCGCGATTTTTTGCTACGTGCCGAATGGCGTGAACATCCTTGAGTGGGTGCCCGCTGTGAAGGGTGCGGCATACGAACTTTCGCCCACTCTTTCCGCATTAAAGGAACACCGCGCCAGCTTCTCCGTGCTCACCGGGCTCGGCCACCCGAATGCGACCGGCGGTCACTCCGGCGCGGATACCTGGCTCACCGGCGCGAACCTCCGTGCCGTGCCGGGCAAGGATTACACCAACACGATTTCCGCCGACCAATTCATCGCGGAAAAAATCGGCGCGCAGACCCGCTTTCCATCGCTGGAGATTTCCGATGGCTCCGGGACGGGCGCGGCAGGGCACAGCCACACGCTTGCCTTCGATCGCAACGGCACACCGCTTCCCGCGGAAAACAGCCCGCAGCGTCTATTCGAGCGCCTCTTTGTCCCCGATGACGCCAGCTCGCGCGACGCCACGCTTCGCCGCTACGCCGAAAAGCGCAGCATTCTCGACGACGTTCTCGGTGAAGCCAAAGCGCTCGAGCGCAAGCTCGGCAAGACCGACCAGGGCAAGCTCGGCGAATATCTCGCATCCGTCCGCGAGACCGAGCTGCGCGTGCAGCGTCAGGTCGCGTGGGTGGACGTGCCAAAGCCGAAAGTCGATTCCGCCGGCATGCAGCTCAACAGCAAGCCCGGCGATGGACACGACCGCCCCATGTGGGTCGATGTGATGCTAGAGCTCAGCTACCTCGCATTCCTCACCGACACGACCCGCGTCATCACCTTTGAATGGTCGCGCGAAGCCGGCGGATACGGCGGAGGAGGGGAGAATCATCACGAACTCTCCCATCACGGCGGCGATGCCGGCATGCTCAAAAAACTCGGCGAAATCGACCGCTTCCATCTCAGCCGCCTCGCCCGATTCCTCACCTTTCTCCAGACCACCGAAGAAGGCGGGCGCACCATGCTCGACCACACCATGGTCGTCTATGGTTCCGGCATGAACAGCGGCGAAAAAGGCGATCACTCTCCCAAAAACCTTCCGCTCCTTGTCGCGGGCGGCAACGCGTGGGGGCTCAAGCACGGCCAGCATCTCGCCCACGACCCCGACAAGCATCCGCCGCTTTCCAACGTCCTGCTTACCGTCGTGCAGAAAATGGGCGTCGAGTCCGACAAATTCCAGGACGCCAGCGGAACGCTGACGGGCCTCACGTAGCGCGTGAATCGTGACTCGAAGGTTGTGAATTTGGAAGACGGCACACTTGATCCCGCGGACTGGAACGCGTTTCGCCAGCAGGCGCATGAACTTTTGGATGCATGCATCGACCATCTCAGGGAGGCGCGGGAGCGACCGTGGGAGCCGCTGGACGAGGAGGCGAAACAAGCCGTCGCGCTCGGCGATGCCGCGGAGGGCGTCGGGCTAGGTCAACTCGCCAGGGAACTCGCCGCCTGCGTTTTGCCTTACGGCACCGGAAACACGCATCCACGTTTCTTCGGCTGGGTCCATGGGACCGGATTAGCCGGCGGACTTCTCGCGGAGATGGTGGCTGCGACGATGAACAGCAACTGCGGCGGACGCGACCACGGCGCTGTTTACGTCGAGCGGGAAGTCATCCGCTGGAGTGCGGAGTGCTTTGGCTTTCCAACGACTGCGAGCGGAGTCTTGGTGGCCGGCACCTCGCAAGCGACGGTCATCGCCCTCGCTGTAGCGCGCCAGAAGAAGCTCGGTGCCGCGAGCCGGAAGCAGGGAATCGCTCACGGAGTCAGGCTTGCGGCGTATGCGGTGGATGGTGTGCATCACGCGATCGTGAAGGCGATGGAACTGCTCGGGCTGGGTGCGGATGCACTGCGGCGCATCCCGGCGGACCCTGCGACGGGCGGCATGAGTATCCCCGCGCTTGCGCTTCGCGTGGCGGAGGATCGCTTTGCGGGGGTGATGCCGTTTTGCGTCATCGGCACGGCGGGCTCGGTAAACTGCGGTGCATTTGATCCGCTGAACGAACTCGCGGATTTCTGCGCCCGCGAATCGCTGTGGCTGCATGTCGATGGTGCTTTCGGCGCTTGGGCGCGGATCGCGGAAAAGCCGTGGAGCGACTTGGTCAACGGAATCGAGCGCGCGGATTCGATCGCCACGGATTTTCACAAATGGATGTACATCCAGTATGACTGCGGGATGGTGCTTGTCCGGGATGAAGCGGATCACCGCGCCGCCTTTGCCGAGCGTCCGTCCTACCTCCAGGCGCAGCACGCCGGACTGGGCGGCGGCGAGCCGTGGTTCTGTGATTACGGGACGGATTTATCGCGCGGGTTCCGGGCGCTGAAAGTGTGGTCTGCTTTGCGCTGCCATGGGTCGAGGGCGCTGGGTGGAGCGATTTCCAGAAACTGCCGGCTCGCAGCGCTGATGGGAAGTTTGGTGCAGCAGTCGCCGGACTTGGAGCTCGTTGCGCCGGTGATTGCGAACGTGTGCTGCTTCAGCGTGAAAAGCGAACGCGACGCAAGCGCCGTGAACGCGCGAATCGCGCAGGAACTGCAGCTCCGCGGGGAAGCGGTTTTTTCCACGACGAAGCTCGGCGTCGTTACCGTGCTCCGCGCGGCGATTACGAATCACCGCACGCGTGAGGAGGATGTCGAGTTCGCGATAAGAGCGGTGTGCGCAGCGCGTGCGCGGCTGACGTAAATTCGAACCGCGGACATAGGGCGGATCGAAAACTCACCGCCCGATGATTGCCGCCGAAGGCTCTGGACTGCGGCGAGCATCGCCGCTTTGGGCGGCTCCGTACGACTGAAGCCGGTGCAAAAGCGGTGATTCTCACCGCACTCCAGAGCCTTCGGCGGCTATTGCTCGAGTTGCTATTTTTTAACACGCTCTTTCTGAATCCGGGGTGGAACCCATCCGCAATCGCGGCGTCCGGGTCAACAGACCGACGGAACTCCGCGCGCGAAAAGTATGCACGTTGTGCATTTTCATCGGGTGACAATTCCAAAGTGAGCGGGCAGTCTGTGGGTTGAACGTTCCACTTAATCATGCTCAGATCAATCACACTCCTCGTTTGTTTCACCGCGTCGCTTTACGCCGAAGCTGTCTCGCTCTTCGACGGCAAGACGCTCGACCAATTTGAGGGCGATACGAAGCTCTGGAAGGTCGAGGCGGGCGAGATTCACGGCGGTTCGCTCACGGAGACGGTGACGCACAACGACTTTCTCGCCACGAAGAAGTCGTATTCCAATTTCGACCTGCGCGTGAAGCTGCGGCTCACGGGCACGGGGTTTGTGAACAGCGGCGTGCAGATTCGCTCGTTGCGTGTACCGGGTTCGCCGGAGATGAGCGGGTATCAGGTGGATTACGGCGACGGCTGGTACGGGAAGCTCTACGATGAATCGCGGCGCAATAAAGTCGTCGGCGATTCCAAAGACCCGAAGGCCGCGGCTGCGGCAATCAAGCCCGGCGAGTGGAATGAATACCGCATCCGCACGGAGGGCGCGCGGATTCGATCGTGGATCAATGGCGTGCCGGCGCTCGACTACATTGAGGCCGACCCGAACATCGCGCAGGACGGGCACATCGGCATTCAGGTCCACGGCGGCGGCAAGGCGCTCGTTCAGGTGAAGGACATCACCATCGAGGAACTGCCCGCGACGCCCGGTGCGCCGACTTGGGAGAAAGTCGGAAAGCCCGGCGAAAAGAAACCCGCGCCGCCAAAAGGCGCGGACAACACCGGACCGAAATCCCCGGCCGAGGAGCTCGCCACGTTCACGCTGCCTGAGGGGCTGGAGATGGACCTCATCGCGAGCGAAATCCCGGAGCAGGGCGTGGGGAAATTCATCGCGACTTATTTCGATGCGAAGGGCGCGATGTGGACGATGACCGCTCTTGAGTATCCGGTGGATGGAAATGAAAACGCCGCCGCTGCCGATGCGCTCTACGCGAGCAAGGCGAAGGACAAAATCCTCATCTACGACCGCGACCCGAAGTCGCCCACGGGCTTCGTTGCAAAGCCGCGCGTGTTTGCGGATGGGCTGGCGATTCCGCTCGGCATCCTGCCTTACAAGGACGGTTGCTATGTGCAGCACGGCCACGATTTGGTGTTCCTCCGCGACACGGACGGCGATGGGAAGAGCGACAAACGAGAGGTGATTCTCACGGGTCTCGGCGTGCAGGACTCGCATCTTTTTCCGCATCAATTCACCCGCGCGCCGGGCGGTTGGATTTGGATGGCGCAGGGGCTTTTTAATAACAGCAAGCCGGTGAAACCCGGCGACACGAAAGCGGTGGATTGGCCGCAGTGCTCGATGGCGAAGATGCGCTACGACGGCAGCCAGTTTGAAGTCACGAGCACCGGTCCGAACAATATCTGGGGACTCGTGATGACGGCGGAGGGCGAGACGTTTATCCAGGAGGCAAACGACTACGGCTACCCCGTGATGCCGTTCCACGAATACGCCTACTACCCCGGCGGCATGGAAGCGCGGAAGAAGAGCTACCAGCCGGACTTCCCGCCGCAGGCCGAGTTCCGCATGGGCGGCACGGGGCTGAGCGGCCTCGCGCTCACGGATAAAGACGGCATTTTCCCCGATGGCTGGCGCGATGTGATGTTCGTGGCGAACCCCATCACGAACCGCATCCAGACGATCAAAATGCACCGCGACGGCCCGCGCTGGAAGTTGGAGCAGCGCGCCGACATCGTGCAGACGACCGACTCGTGGTTCCGCCCCGTTGCGCTCACCCTCGCGCCGGACGGCTGCGTGTATGTGGTGGATTGGTACAACAAAATCATCTCGCACAACGAAGTCCCCCGCAATCACCCCGACCGCGACAAAACGCGCGGCCGCATCTGGCGCATCAAGCCGAAGGCCAAAGCGCCGATGGAAGTGCCGGATTTTACGAAGCTGAGCGGGGATGAGTTGATTGCGAAGCTCGGCGGGGCGTCGACTGCGCAGCATCACATGGCGTGGCAGGCGATTGGGGACAGGGGGATGAAGGAGTTGGTGCCGAAACTTCGGAATTTGACTGCACTTGGGGTGGACCCAAATGCCGTTCGCAATGCTAAAGGCACCGAGTTTCCGTCTGTCGCTGCAAGAACCGGGGCGCTGTGGGCTCTTCTGGAGATCGAACCCAATCCTCAGCCGACGACCGTAACGGAAATATTGCTCTCCTGCTCTCCAGAAACGATTCAGGCGGCATTGGATGCGCTTCCCGCACAGAGTTTGTTGTCGAGCGGTATTTGGAAAAAACATCCGGCGTTCGAACTCCCGAATGATGAGAAACGTAGTTATGAATTCGGTGCGAAAAGCTCCGCGATAAGAGTGTTGGGAAGACTTCTTGAAACTTCGGTTCGTTCTCGCGCTGACGAATCTGAGTTGCACTTTGTAGTTGGGCAGTTACTCCCATTCGCGCTTCCCTCCCTCGCCGAGCCCACGGCCAAAGCCTCCCACGCGAACAAGACCATCAAAGTCGGCGAAGCCTACGAGCGGGAATACGAGCGGTTCCTCGTCCGCATGTTCCTTGAGCGGCATCCCGAGGCGGTCGCGAAGTTTCTCGAAACGGACGACGCGAAGAAACTTCCCGTCGAAGCCCGCCTGCTAGCTTCGCTTGCGCTGGAGCCAAAGGCCAGCGCCCCGCGTGTCGCCGCGCTGCTTCCGCAGCTCACGCGTCCGCCGGAGAAGGAGGAGATTCTCCGCCTTGTGCAGTTTCTCGATGAACCGGGTGTTGCGGATGCCGTGAAGGCCACGCTGGGAAATCCCGCCACTGCGCCCGGCGTGCTGAGTGCGCTGCTCGAACTCCGCGCCAAGCTCGACCCGGCGAAGCTCTCGCCGCTGGTCGCAGATGCCGCTACGAAGCTGCTCGCAAGCAAGGACGCGGCGCAAATCGAGAGCGGTGTGAAGCTCGCGGGTGCGTTCAAGATTGCGAGTGCAGCTCCGAAACTTTCCGAGATACTTTCGCTTTGTTCAGGAAGTGTCCCGGCACCTGTGAACGGAGTGCTCTTCCAGGAAAAGGAAATGGTAGCAGTCGTTCAGGCACTAGGCGCAATTGGCGGAGACCAGGTAGAACTTTTTTCCCGAGTCGCAGAGTCTTCAACAAGTTCGCTCGTCCGCGACGAAGCCCTCGCAGCTCTCGCTGGTTCCAAGGCCGCCGACGCTCCGGCCCGAGTGCTCGCGCTTTATCCGAAGCTCGCTCCCGCCCAGCGCCGGCTCGCGCTCGATAAGCTCACCACCACCAAAGCCGGTGCCGCCGCCGTGGTGGCCTCTGTTGCTGCGGGCGCTTTGCCAAAGGGCGACATCGACGCCGCCACGCTCGACCGCCTGCTCGCCGTGCTCGGCGAAAAGGACGCGGAGCTTGCGAAGCTCGTCGATAGCCTCGGCTCGCTGTTCCGTCCTGTGCTCGCGCTCGACGGCACCGACAATGCGACCATCGAAACCGGGCTCACGCTCGACGGCGCATTCACCGTGGAGACATGGGTGAAACTCGACGAAGGAATCAGCAACGCCGACGGCATCCTCGGCGCGCCGGGCAAGCTCGACATCAATTTCTACGGCGGCCAATTCCGCGTCTACGTCTTCCCGCCGCTCGGCGACGTGGTGACCGCGAAAAAGGCGACCGTCCCCGGAATGTGGCAGCACATCGCCGCGACCCGTGACGCCGCAGGCAACTGGAAGATTTACGTCGATGGCGAACTCAACGCGACCGGCACAAAGACCTCCGCCGAGAAGATCGAGAAGCCCGTCATCGGCTGGACCAGCTCGCCCGGTGGACTGAAAGGCCAGCTCGCGGAATTCCGCATTTGGAAAGGTGAGCGGACTGCGGATGAGATTCGCGCGAACTTCGACCGCAGCGTCGTTGCTGCGACGCCCTCGTCGCAGGAAGTGCCCGCGACGCCCCGTCGCGTTCTTAAAAATGACGGCGGAGCCGTGTTGCTTCATAACTGCGGCGGGGGCGCCGCAGCAACGTCGTGGGGAAACCTCGGCGCTGGCGCAAAGATCGTGAAAACCAGCGACCTCCCGCCCGTCCTCACTGCAGACGCCGCCGCAAAACTCGACGCCGACTTTGCGAAATACCGCGCCCTTTCCACCAAACCCGGCGACAAGGAGCGCGGCAAAGCAGTCGCTGCGATGTGCCAAGCCTGCCATCTCTTCGGAAACACCGGCGGGCAGATCGGCCCAAATCTCAGCGGCGTCGGCGCGATGGGAAGCGAGGCGATTTTGCGGAACATCCTCACGCCGAACGCAGCCATGGAAAGCGGCTACCGCATCTTCCGCGTGGAACAGCGCGACGGCTCGGTGATCGACGCCTTTTTCGTCAGCGAAGACAAAGACGCCGTCGTCATCCGACTGCCCGGAGCCGCCGACCAGCGCATCGCAAAAAAGAACATCGTGAAGACGACCTACCTCCGCCGCTCGATGATGCCCGAGGGCCTGCTCGCCGGGATGAACGACCAGCAAGTGAGCGACCTCTTCGCGTATCTGCTGTCGCTGAAATAGGGCGGTAGTGGGCGCTATAAATTTTTGACAACCTTTTTACGCCTGACTTCCGACAAGTATGACCCGGCGTGTCATCTTGCGCCTCTATGAAAAAATTCATCATCATCACCTCAATCGCCGTAATCACCGCAATCGGCGCGGATGCCCCGATAGCCACTCCTGACGCGGTCGCGACGACATACACCAAAACGCTTACCCGATTAACCGATAGGCCGAAGCCCATTGGCCCGTTGTTCGGTACGATGTGCAGACCCCCGTCGGATAAAGGAGATAAGGAACGGTTCGGACCTCACGACGAAAGCTTCGTTCATCACTACCGAAACGATCTTGCGAAGCAGCCGGAGGGGAATTTCCCGTCCGGCAGCGTGCTCGTGAAAGAAAAGCTCGTAAGCCGGACGAAAGACGCCGACCCCGTCGAGCGTCTTGTCACCGGGATGATCAAGCAGCCCGCAGGCACGTCGCCGAAAACCGGGGATTGGTTGTTCTTCGTGTCGCGGGACGGGAAGGTGGAGACGGGGAAAATGGAAGGCTGCGCCGGTTGCCACACCGGAGCAAAGCGCGACAACGTCTTCACGGACCTTCCGAAACGCTGAGTCCAATCAGCAGTCATCAGCGTAGTAAACTCGATGCCAACTCAACCACTCGACAAAGGGAGCAAAGCTCCGGCCTTCAAAGCTCTCGCCGTCGGCGGCGAATACGGCGACGCCGGGAGGACCGTCTCGCTCGCGGATTTTAAGGGCAAGGACTTGGTGCTCTATTTCTATCCGAAGGACGACACGCCCGGCTGCACGATGCAGGCTTGTGGGCTCCGGGATTCGTGGGACGCGGTGTCGGCGAAGGCGGCGGTTTTTGGCGTGAGCATCGACTCGGCGGCGAGCCATGCGAAGTTCATTAAGAAGCACACGCTGCCGTTTCCGCTGCTCGTCGATGAAGATAAGGTAATCGTGGAAGCATACGGAGTGTGGGTCGAGAAGAGCATGTATGGGAAAAAGTATATGGGCACGGAGCGCACGACGTTCGTCATTGGCGGCAATGGAAAGATCCGCGCGGTGTTGCGCAAGGTGAAACCGGGGGATCATGTCGAGGCAGTGCTTGCCGCGCTGAAGGGATAGATCGGATTTCCAAGGCATGCGCTTGCTCAACGAAGTAGTTCGCGGTAATGACTCAACTCATGAAACCATTTCTGCTTTCGGTTCTCGTATCCCTCGGCTTCGCGGCTTCTGTGACGGCGCAGATTAGTCCCATCCGCATGGAGGTGCAGCAGCGGCAAAAGACGGATGCCAAAGGGAAGTCGAACGAATCGAAGACGCAGGTGCGTTCGCTTGAAATCGCGTTGCAGAATCTTTCGCGGCAGGATTACCCGAACTTGCAGGTGAAATACTGGTTCTTCGCGAAGGGAATCAAGGACGGCGACACGGATGTTTTTAAGAAGGGGGAAAAGAAGGCATCGCTCGCCGCAGGGCAGAAACAGATGGTGGAGAGCGAACACGTCAATTCCTCGTTTACCGAAGATCACTTCCAAGTGGAGAAGAGCAAAGCCAAGGGGAATAACGGAAAATCCAATCCCACGACAAAGGTGAAAAAGGTCGAGGGTTCCGGTGACCGCATCGTGGGTTACGGTGTGCGCCTGATGGATGGCGATAAAGTGCTCGCCGAAGTTTTCAGCCCGCAGGGACTGAAGGATAAAGTAAAATAGCGGGCCGCGATGCCTCGCTGAGGTTACCTTGCGGCCGCAGTGGACGACCGCTTTATGAGGGAGACCGGCTGGACCGTCCGCAGCGGTGCGGAGGGCATGCCTTCGCGGATTTGACGGTTGGCTTCTTCGTATGCCGCCGAGGCTAGAGCGGTGGCTGATCCGACGACGGTCGTGATTGGGAGCGCGCTCGGGGGCGCTTCCTGATGGTCGGAAAGGGCGATGATGCTCAGCTTTTCAGGCACGCTGATACCGTGCCGGTTTGCACCGCAAACGACTCCGCATGCGGACGCTTCGCTGAGGCAGAATAGCGCCGTCGGAGCAGGGCGCGCAGCCATGGCATCCACGGTCGCAATCCCGGCCTCAAAAGTGAGGTCGCCGTGGAAGATGTTCTGCGCAGATATCGAGATTCCATTCTCCTGTGCAGCGATGCCGATGGAGCGGTTCAATTCCGCCAGCCTGGGATCGAGGCTGCCAAATGGTCCGCTGACTATGCCGATGGTTTTGTGTCCCAGCCCGACAAGGTGCCCGAACGCAAGCCGCGCGGCGGCCGTGTAGTCGGGCAAAATGCTGGACGTCCCGGGGATGTGGGAATCGTGCCCGACGACGACAACCGGATAGGATCGGCGCTGCGTGATTTTACAAAGCGAGGAATTGGCTGTGCCGACGCAGACAAACTTTGAGGCGGTGCCGTTGCGGATGGCGGCGGGCAGCGCGGGATCCTCGGGCGCGTAGTCCTGATCTTCGGAGTAAAGTGCGACCACAATTCCGTGGAGCGAGAGGGTGGTGAGGAGGGAACTGGCGATTCGGGCTGCGAATGGATTGGAAAGCCCCCCGGGGAGGCGGTCGGACACGAGGACACATGTGTCTCCGGTTTCGGGATACATTCGGACCTCGGCGCGGAGGTCGTTCGGGATGTAGCCAAGTTCGCGGCACACTTTGAACACGCGCTCACGAGTTTTATCACTAACGCGAATGCCATAATCACGATCGTTGAGCAAAGAGGAGATGGCGCCTTGAGAGACGCCAGCCATCTTCGCAATCGTTGCCATCGTAATCGGCTTCGATGGGCCGCTTGCGGGCTTTGCGGGCCGACTGATGCCGGGGAGCCCATTCGGGCCCAAGGATTCACCCTCTAAGGGCAGGTTCATAAGGCGAAGGAATGCGGGATTCGTGATCGATTCTCAAGCAAAAAGCCAAGAACGGTGCGATTTAGGACGATTTATTCGTGTGGGCAGTTTGGTTTTGGACGGCGAGGGCGCAACATGTCGCGATGACATTTTTGGGTTTCGGACTCGCGGTTGACTCGCGTTATGCTGCTCTAATCGTGCGCTTCCAACTCGGGCTGAGGGAGTAGGAAGCTCAGGATGAAGCCGATTACGAACACTGTGGTTCCGACGGCTGCGGCTGCGAGCGCGATATGCTGGAATTTCGGCGCGGCGTCGAACCAATAGGCGACGACGTTTGTCGTGAGAAATGCCGCGCTGGTGCCGATCATCCGCCCGCCGACGTTCGTCGCGAAGCTGCCGCCGGTGCCGCGCAAGTGCATCGGGAAAACCTTCGGGAGATATTCGCCGAAATAACTGAACTGGGCCACGACGCACAGGCCGACGACGAAGATACCCCAATCGAACATTGCGCCACCGCCGGTAAAAAAGGTGGTGTAGGCGAGGGGAAGGACCACAATTCCCGGCAGGATGAAAAGCCGAAGCAATCGGCCACGTGGGATGGCGGTCAGTAGAAGGATGGCGAGCATGATACGGCCTACGAGACCGCCGAGTTCCTGATAAAGTTGCGCGGTGTTGCCACGCTCCTTGACCTTCTTGTCGAAAGGGTCTTGCAAAGCGCGATTGTCGCCGAGTGCTTTGAGGAGTTTCTCGCGCTCAAGGATCGCGGCTTTCACGGCGGGCTTTGCGGCGGTGAGCTCGTCGAGCTTTGCGCCGAGCGATTTGAAAGCTTCTCCCTGTGTGGCGATTTTCGCAGTGTCGGCGGCCTTGTTTGCGGCACGGAATCCGACGCGGTTTTTCGCACGCTGCGCGACCACTTCCGGAAGGCCCGGCGTCTCCGCCACGAGTTCGGAAAAAGTCGGGCGTGGTTCCTTGCGATCGAGGTTGAGCAAGATGTTGAGGTCGCCGTTCAACTTCTTCGCTTCCGCGACGAGCGGCTGGAGCTGTGCCTGTGTTTCCTTGAGCTCCGGGAGACCCGGCGCGACACGCAGCGGCGTGAGTTGGAGCGCGCCGAATGCTGCTCCGTAAGCGCAGGCCGAAAGCGCCGCCGCCATGAGGGTGGTGCGGCGCAGTTCCGGCGAAAATAGCGCTCCGAAGCTCGGGCGTTTCATCTCTCCAGCAGCTCGCTTTTCACGCCAGACCTGCGACTCGGGGACGAAGGGCAGCAGCAGCGCGATGGGGATTGCGGGGAGGATTCCGGTCATCAGCAGATAGCGCCACGACGAATGGCCGCCAAGGACCTCGGGCAGCGTCGTCGCGTTCGCGACGATCCATACATTCATCCCCGTGACAAGAAGCCCGCCGAGCGACGCGAACGCCTGCGTCCACCCGAGGACGAGCCCTTTTCGCCGTTTGTCCGGGAACAGCTCAGCGAGCCATGTGATGGCAGCGACGAACTCGACGCACACGCCGACGAATGTCGCGCAACGGAAAAAGATAAACATCTCCAGCGACGTGCTAAACGCCGCCGCGAACGGCGATGCCGCATAGAGGAAAATGCTCGCGGCCATGATGCGCTTTCGTCCGAAGCGGTCGATGAGCCAGCCTCCCATCAACCCGAATGTGCCGCCGCAGAGCGCAGTCATCCAAAGCATCCGACCGGTCCAGTCAGTAACGGCAGGGTTGTTTGGCGGCAGACCGAGCAGCTCCGCGATGGCCGGCACCGCGACGAGCGGGGTCATTAGCAGCTCGTAGGTATCGAAAAGAAACCCGATGGCGGCGATGATGCAGATGAGCCATTGCGTTCGTGTGAAGCTCGGTGATGAGTTGGTATTCATAGCGGCAGAAAACGCCGGTTATTACGCAAACGTAGTATTTCGCAAAGCGTTTTCGCCTTACATCAGCTTCACGGGCACCACAAATTCCAACCGGCCGAATCCCGGACCCAACGCAGGTAGGTCGATCATGGTGAGCGATGCTTTGCGCACATGGATGCTTCCGTGGACGGTCGAGCCTACGAGAGAACCGACGAGGGTGCTGAAATCGGGCTCGTGTCCGACGAGCATTACGGAGGGTGAAGCCTTATACTCGTCGAGCCGTTCCAGGATTCCGTCAGGCGTCGCACCGCATGACAGCCAGCGCACGGTAACGAGCTCCGAGCCGAGCAGCCCTGCGACTTCCGTGGCGGTCTGATGTGCACGACGCAGCGGGCTGGTGAGGATAAACTTCGGGCGGATTTCGTGGGCATCACAGAAACGGGCGACCCGGCTCGCCTGCATCATTCCCTTTTCGGAGAGAAAACGTTGGTCGTCGGTGGGTGCCTCCGTTTCGGCGTCTGCGTGGCGTAGCAGGTAGAGATGCATGTTGAGAGCCTACATCATCACCATGCCGCCGTCCACTGAGAGCGTCTGGCCGGTGATATATTTTGCCTCGCCGCTCGCGAGAAAAGCCACGGCAGCCGCGATGTCCTCGCCCTCGCCAAACCGGCCCACGGGGATTTGTTTCACCACCTCGGCCTTGATTTGCTCGGAAAGCACCTCGGTCATGTCCGTGGCGATAAAGCCTGGGGCGACGGAATTCGCGGTGATTCCGCGTGATGCGAGTTCGCGGGCGATGACTTTGGTAAACGCGATCAGGCCGGCCTTGCTGGCGGCGTAGTTCGCCTGGCCGGCATTTCCCATCAATCCGGATACGCTGGCAATATTCACGATGCGACCGCTGCGTTGCTTCATCATTGCCCGGACGACGCCCTGGTAGAAATTGAATGCACCTTTTAAGTTGGTTGAAAGGACGGTGTCCCAATCCTCGGAAGACATCCGCATGGAGAGGCCGTCTTTCGTGACTCCCGCGTTGTTCACAAGGATATCGACCCGTGTGAAGTCCGCGAGAATCTGCCCGCAGAGCGTCTGAACGGCGGCGTGGTCGGCGACATCCACTGCGTACGGCTTCGCTAGGCCGGCGTGCTTGGCGTTGATTTCTTCCGCGACGGCAATGCTGTTTTTTTCCGTCCGGGAAACGACCGCGATCCTCGCGCCTTCGCTGGCGAGGCGAAGTGCGATCGAGCGTCCGATTCCACGTCCGGCTCCGGTAATAATGGCGACTTGATTGGCGAATCTCATGGGTGGTGTTCTTTCTTTCGTGAAGGTTTGGATTAGTCGCGGCTGCGTTTGGCAAATGCAATGCGGGAGTCGATAAAGGAACCCTGCCTCGCGGAAAAAAGCCGGCGGCGATTAGAGGATTTTTACTTGGGGCGGACGGATTTGAACGGGCCGGACGCGTGGAAGGTGGATATTCGATTCCTCCTGCGGAACAGGCGTTACATCGATCACGCTGGCAGTGTGTGTGGTGCTCGCGACGGATGGACGTGGCGGAGATGGAGGCGTCTGAGCGAAGCTTCCGGAAATATCGTCGAGCATCCGCCTTTGCTGCTCGGTGATTTGGGCGACGCGACGGGCGAGGTCGTCGCGTTCGCGCTTGATGTTGTCGCGCTGGTCACGGGTGCGCGCAAGTTCCTGGTCGATGCGGGAAACCTCCTGCGCGGAACTGCGGAGCCGCTCTTCGCTTTCGCGAAGGCCCTTCGCGAGCTCCGCTTCGCGCCGGAAGCGCTCCGCTTCGAGCTCGCGTCGAAGACCGTCGCGCTCGGCGGCAAACGCGGCTGTGTCCGTCGCGGATTGCGCGAGTTGCTGGCGGTTTGCGATTTCAATCTGCTCGATTCGCGCAGCCATCTGCTGCTTGTCGGCGACGAGATGCTCCACTTTCAGCGCAAGCGCGGCTATCTCGTCGCGAAGCTGACGCTCTGTGGCGGCGGTGCGTGATGCGGCCTGTTCGTGGTCGTGGCGGGTCGCGTCGAGCGTACTGCGCACGTCGCCGAGTTCGCCGAGCTGCTGCTCACGCTCGGTGCCGGCGAGTTGCAGTTTTTCCTCGAGGAAGTGGATGTTTTGCTCCCGCTCCAGAAGTCGCGCCTCCACCGCGCGGCGCGCTTCCTCGGCGCCTTCCAAGTTGCGTTCCCAATCGGCTTTCGTCGCGGCGTATTGGTCGCGCTCCTTGTCGAGGCCTGCGATGACTTCGGTCTGCATTTTGCGGGCGACAATGAGCTCGGCGCGCAGAGTCTCGGCGGCGAGACGCATTTGTTCCAGCTCGCGGGCAGAGCCGGCGAGGCCTTCGCAGTAGCGCTGCTCGGCTTCTGCGAGCGCGGTTGCGTGGTTACGCTCGGCGGCTGCGAGCGAGGTGATTGCCTTTTCGCGGTCCAAGGTGAGCGTGGCGATGGTTCGCTCGTGGTCGGCGACCTTTTGCGCGGCAGCATCCAGTTGCGCGCGGTCCTGCGCGGCCCGATTCACGTGAGGTTCGAGCTCGGCGCGGAAGTTTTGTTCGAGTTCCGATTGGCGGGCTGCGAGGGCATTGACGTGGGAGTTTTCGAGCCCGGCGATTTTCGCCTCCAGCGCGACAGCCTGTTGCGCAAGGGATTGCTCCAAGGCCGATTTTTGCCCGAGCAGGGAATCGCGCTCCCGGACCGACGTGGAGCGGAGATCGGACAGAAGGCTCCGCGTTTCCGCGAGCTCCGCATTCACCGCCGCGAGCGCCGCTGAATGGATGGCGGCATTCTCGGTGGTTTGTTTTTGAAACTGTTCTTCGAGCGCTTGCCGCGCTTGAAGTTCGGTCGAGCGGTTCTCGTCCAGCGCTTTCTGTGCTTCACGCAGCGCAGTCTCGAGCGTGGTTTTTTCTGAAAGGGCGGCGGCGAGCTGTCTGGCGGTCGATTCACGCGCGACGAGGAGCGCGCCGCGTTCCTCGTCGAGCGACGCAATCAACTGCTGGTGCTGCTTCCGGCTCGCGCTCAATTCGCTGCTGAGCATGTCGCGCTCGGCACCGACCTGATCCATCTGGGCGATTGTGGCCTGTAGCTGGGCGCGTTCACGGGCAAGGCTGCCCGCAGTGTCCGAGCTTTGATGCTCGAGTGATGCGAGGCTGCTCGCAAGCTGCGACCTTTCCCCCGAAAGCAGTGTGAGTCTGGACTCCGATTCGGCAAGCCGCGCAGCCGTTTGGTCGCGCTCATTCTCCAGTTCGCGGAGTCGCTGCTGCAAGGTTCCCTCAGCTGTCGTTCGGAGGTGTTCAGCCTCCTTCGCGGAAGCGATGAGTTTCTGATAATCGGCGGTCATCGCCGCGAGCGACATCTCGTGCTGATGGATCTCGGCAATCCGCGCGTCGAGCAATTGCTGCGTTCTTCCGATAGCCTGCCGATTTTCGTCGAGGTCGGCACGGAGCCGTGCGTTTTCGGCCTCCAGTCCCGGATCGGGCGGCATGTTTCGCAATTGCTCCAGCTCGCGACGGGCGTCCTCCGTGGCTGCCTGTTGCCGGGCGAGCTGTTGATGCGCTTCTGCGACAGCGGCATGTTCCTTGTCAAAAGCGAAGACGAGTTCCTCATGCGCTGCAACTTTGGCGCGGAGGTCCGTCGCAAGCGCATCATTCTCGACCTTCAAGCGGTCGCGGTCACCGAGCACCGTCTGGAGTTGCTGTTCGATGTTTCGGAGCTGTTCCTGAAGCTCGGAGGTGGATTTTGTCCGCTCGTCGATGAGGCTGTTTCGGTCGAGCTCGAACTTCCGTTGTTCGTCGTCTCTGCTGGCGACGAGGCTGTCGAAATCACTCCGCAAAAGCGCGAGGGCCTGGGCGGCATTGGCGTGCTCTGCAGCAGTCGCATCGAGGCCTTCCAAGGCGACGGTCAATTCGCGGATTCTAGTGTCCTTTTCCGAAGCCGTTTTTTCGAGGGCTGCGGTTTTTTCACGGTGATCACGCTCCGTGGCATCGAGCTTCTGCTGTGCTTCAGCGAGGAGTGACTGCGTGTGTTCGTTGTCGGTCCGGAGCTTCGCGAGCTCGTGCTGAAGCGCTTCCGCCGCCGGTGCTGCGGACGACTGGCTTTCGAGGGCCATGGAGAGTTCGCGAATGCGTCCGTCTTTCTCCGTGGCGGTCCGTTCGAGTTCGTCTGCGCGCTGCTGGAGTTCGTGCCGGGTCGCGTCGAGCTGTTGTCTGGTTTCTGCGAGGTCGATGGCAACCTGTTCGCTTTCCATGCGCAGTATTCCGAGATCCTGACGGAAAGTGTCCGCCGTGGATGCGACCGAGGTTTGAGCTTCGAGCGCAGCGGTGAGATCGCGGATGCGGGCATCCTTTTCCGCAGCGGTCCGTTCAAGTTCGGTGCCGAATTCGATCGCGCTCTGTTGCAACTCCTGTTGCGCCGTATCGATGCGCTTTCGCGCTCCTTCAAGGAGCCTGTGGGTTTGCTCGTTGTCGGCGTGCAGCTTTTCAAGTTCCAAGCGGAGGGCATCCGCCGTGGATAGATCGGAAGTCCGGGCCTCCAATTCGACGGAAAGTTCCAGGATGCGGGCGTCCCGTTCTCCGGCGATTCGTTCAATGTCGGCGGCGCGTTGCTGGAGCTCGTGGCGGGTGGACTCGAGCTCCTTGCGCGCTTCGGCAAGCTGGGTGTGCGTTTGCTCGCAATCAGCGTGAAGCAGTTCGAGTTCCTGACGCAGTGTTTCCGCAGCGGATGCTGCAGAAGTCTGAGTCTCGAGAGTGCTGGAGAGTTCCCGAATGCGGGCCTCTTTTTCGCCCGCGGTCTCCTCCAGCTCGGAAGCGCGTCGCTGCAGATCGTTTCGGGTGGCTTCGAGCTCGCGGCGGGCCTCGGCGAGCAGCGCGTGGGTTTGCTCGCTGTCTGCGCGGAGTTCATTCAGTTCAACGCGCAGGGTGTCTGCTGCCGATGCTGCCGAAGTCTGGGTCTCAAGCGCGGCGGCGAGTTCGGCAACGCGGGCGTCTTTTTCGGCGGCGTTCTGTTCGAGGTTGGCTGTACGTTTCTGGAGGTCGTTCCGTGTGTCTTCGAGCTGTTGGCGGGCCTCGGCGAGCTGTGCATGGATTTGCTCGCTGTCTGCGCGGAGTTGATTCAGTTCGCCGCGCAGGGTGTCCGCTCCGGACGCTGCCGAAGTCTGGGTCTCAAGCGCGGCGGCGAGTTCGGCAATGCGGGCGTCTTTTTCGGCGGCGTTCTGTTCGAGCAGCGCTGCGCGTTGCTGGAGATCGTTCCGAGTTAAGTCGAGCTCCTTGCGCGCTTGAGCGAGCTGCCCGCGGGCTTGCTCGCTCTCCGCGCTGAGATTCGAGATTTCCTGCCGGAGGGACTCCGCTGCGGAGTTGGCGGCCTGTAGATTTTCGAGAGCCGAGGCGAGTTCTTGGATACGCGCCTCGTTTTCGCTGGAAAGCTCCTGGATCGCGTTGGCGTGATCTGCGGATTGGCTGTCGAGTTGCTGGCGGAGGGTGGCGAGTTCGGCGAGCTGTGCTTCCGTGGAGCGAAGCTGGCCGCTGAGCGATTCCACTTCCGTTTGAAGGAGGCGCGCTTTTCGGGCTTCTTCCCGGGTCTGTTCCAGTTCGGCCTGAAGCTGGGCGACGTGCTGGCTGGTGCCTGCTGTGTCGCTTTGAAGTCCCGTTGCAGCACTGCTTTTGCGCAGTTCTTCAAGTTCCGCATTGAGGGAGAAGCACGCGGCTTCGGAGCGGCGGAGCGATTCCTTGAGCTCCTGCATTTCGAGATTCGGAACCGGCTCCGCGGGCCGGGCATGGACTGCTGTCCGGGCTTCATCGCGCTCGCGGATGAGGATCTTGATTCGCTCGCGATAGCTCTCGATGTCGGATTCGAGGCGCGCGACGGCATCGGCCTTCCACTCTTCGTCGTTCTGCTGTGTCGCAGGGCGTGTCGGTTGCTGGCTGCGTGCGGCGACGAGCTGTTCCTCGAGCTCGCGCACCTGCTTTCGGAAGGCTGCTTCGATCTCCTTCCGCATTTCTCCCTTTGTGGCCTCCATGTGAAGCGCACTTTCCTGCTGAAGCCGATCCGCAGTCGCGAGAAGCTTCTCAAATTTACCCTTCGCCTCTTTCTCGCGCTGGAGCTCGAGCGCTGCATCTTTCTGGGCCGCCACGAGCAGCGTTATCCGCCGTTGCAACTCCTCAATCTGCCGTTGTGCGTGGCCGGAGGTTGCACCCGCCGCCGGGATCGCCCGCCGCGCCGTGAGGTCCGCAATCTGTGCTGAAAGCCGTGCAATCTCGGCAAGCAGCATGTCACGCTCGACCTTCAGCGCGACCACTTGTTTGTCGCCGGTGCCGGATGTTTCTCCCGTGATGTCGTTTGCCGACGACTTTTCGAGCTCCGCTTCGAGTTTGTTGATTTTCCCGACGAGTTCCTCGCGCTCTTTTTCGTGACGCTGTGCAAGCTGCTGACCAAAAGTGCTGGCTGTCTGCTCCTTGGCGAGCTGCACGAGATTCTTGTCGATTTCTTTCTTCAGCCGCTCCACTTCCATCGCTGCGCGGTCACGGGCCTCGGTGATGCCTTTGCGTTGCAACTGAAGTTCTGCGATTTGCCGCTCGTACTCGCCTTTGATGAGAGCAAAGCGCTTCTGCACTTCCGCCGGCAGGTCCGCGATTTTCAGGTCATCCGGTGTTGACTTGGGGCCGGCCGGTTCCTGGGCTTTCGCGGGCGCGGGGGCCGGCATTCGTAGTGGTGCCGGGGATTCCAGCTTCATCGCGAAGGGCGGCGGCTGGGCGGATGACAAGTCCGCCGATTGTGGTGGTGTTGCGGTACCGGCGGCTTTGACTTCAGGGGCAGGCTTCGGCGTGGGGGGCGTAGGTTTTGCCGCTGGTGGTGGCGACTGGACAGCCGGGGTGGTTACGCCTTCCGCTTCGCCGGACTTGGCGCCCTTTTTTGCGCGAAGTTTCTCAGCAAGTTCGGGGCTGGTCGAGCCCGGCTCCGGAGCTTTTCGAGGGAGCTTCGAGATGTTCACCAGCTTCGCCAGTTTCTGCCACGGGAAGCGTACTTCGATATTGTCGGTCACGAGAATTGTGCCCCGGAAAACCGATGGGACGCGGACGTAGATATCCGAGAGCGGGATGGTCGTCTGACCACGTTCGATCTTGCTGGAAAGCTCCGCGATATCGAACCTCAGTTCGGCCTTCAAATCGTGCGGTCCAGGCAGCAGGAGGTGCGCCGGGATTCGGTGTAGGAAATCCCCCAATTCCAGACGCAAATCGTTCTCACCCGCCGGTGGCTTTTGCGGTACTGCCACAGGCGTGGAGGCAGTGGAAGGATTCGACTTATCCGTGCCCTTGGGCGCGGCCTTTCCAGCCGCGTCAGGGGACTGCGGCTTCTCCGGAGGCCGGTGGGACTTCGGCAGAGGAGGCTCCGCTGGCGCTTTACGTTTAAATCGATCGAGAAACTTCATTTTTGTCCGAACAAAGACATCGAAATGTCAGTAGGGTTGTAAGGTCGAACACTTAGTCGGTCCGGCGGCATTTGTCTCTAAAAAGGTTGTGCCTCATCGGCTCTCTCCGGTTCCGTGATGGACGGCAAACGCTTCGCACTCCGCCGCCATCCTCGGTGGGATCGTCACTGTGAGCAGGGTGTCGGCCCCATCGTAAGACACGTCGTGGACTTTTCCATGCTGGTGGAGGCGTGCGGCCAGCCCTGCTTTCGCCGGCGGCAGCCGGAGTTCCCGCGTCACCGTCCCAGGTGCAGCCATCTCCGCCATCTTTGCCAGCAACGGTTCGAGGCCCTCGCCGGTGTAAACAGAAATAAACAGCGCTTCCGGAAACCGCATTCGCAGCCCGTTAAGCACAGCCGGCTCTGCGACTTTGTCGATTTTATTAAAGACCACCACCATCGGCCGTTTGTCCGCCTCTAGTTCGCCGAGCACCTTCATCGTCGTCTCGTAAAACACCTCCACTTCATGAGCGCTGGCGTCGAGTAAATGGATCAAGAAATCCGCCTGCGCGGCCTCCTCCAGCGTTGCCTTGAAAGCCTCCACCAGCCGATGCGGGAGTTTTCTCACAAACCCTACGGTATCCGTGAGTAAAAGCGGTTGGTTGTTCGGCAGGGCCACCTTTCGCGTCGTTGTGTCCAGCGTTGCGAAAAGCTTGTCCTCCACCAGCACATCCGCCCCTGTGAGTTTCCGCAAAAGGGAGGACTTTCCAGCGTTTGTGTAGCCCACGATTGCGCAGTTCGGCACCGGCGTGCGCTGACGATCTTTCCGCTGCGTCGCCCGTTGACGTCGCACGTCGATGAGCTCGCGCTTCAGCCGGTCCATGGAGTTCCACATCCGCCGCCGGTCTTGCTCGAGCTGGCTCTCACCTTCGCCCTTGCCGCCGATGCCGCCACCCTGGCCACCCAAGTGACTCCATGCGCGTGTGAGCCGCGGCAACGAATACTCCAAGAGCGCGAGCTCGATTTGCAGCCGCGCCTCCCGGGACTTGGCGCGTTTGCCGAAAATATCCAGAATCACCTTCTGCCGATCCAGAACCGGAACGCCGGTCAGTTCCTCCCAATTGCGCTGCTGCGACGGCGACAGGTCGTGGTCGATAATCACCGCCCCCAGTTCCTCCGCCTTGACCCGCGCCGCGATTTCCTCCGCCTTCCCCGAGCCCAGCAAATACCTCGCATGCATCTCCCTGTGATGGATGAGCACGCGCTCCGCGACCGGCACACCCAGCGTCTCCACCAATTCCCCGAGTTCCTCCAGCAAACTCGCCGTTTCATCCCGCAACTCATGCTCTGTGTAAGGGCCAATCAAAAGCGCAGGATTCATTCGAGAAAGTTAAAAGATGACACCATAAATTCGTTGTCTAAACGCTCCACGGCGGAACCCAAGAGCGCAAGCGTTAAAGTGGATCTGAGAGTTTTCAAAGAGAGGTCCCTTTACTATCCGTTGTTGCGCATTAGATTTGCAACGCAGTCAACCTTCTCGAACATTCTACGCCATGACTATCCGACAGACCCCGAAAGCTGGACACCGTTTTTCCAATCGTATCGAGCCGCTTGAGCAACGAATTGCTCCGGCGACATTCATCGTCACCACGGTGGCTGATAGCGGCGCAGGTTCCTTGCGGCAGGCGATTCTTTCGGCGAATGGAAGTGCCGGTGCGGATTTGATCACGTTTAATCTCGGCACGGGACCATTTAAAATCCTGCCGCTCACCCCGCTTCCTAACGTGACGGAGGCTGTGACGATTGACGGCTATTCCCAGTCCGGTGCATCGGTGAACTCACTGCCCGATGGCACGAATGCGAACATCGTCGTCGAGCTGAGCGGCGCGAGTCTCCCAAATGGAAACGGGCTCATTCTTGGCGGGTCCGGCGGGAGCATTGTGCGGGGACTTGCGATTTTCGGCTTCGGCTCAGGCATCAACGAAACCGGTAACGGAATTATCCTGAAATCGAGTAATAACCGGATTGAGGGAAACTTCATCGGCACTGACGCCAGCGGCACCGGAACGGCGTCCAACGAGAATAAAAACGCAGCGGTGCGGGTCGGGGATTTTCTAGCTTCGACGCCGATCTATTCGGGAAACATGATCGGCGGAACGAATCTGGCGGACCGCAATCTTTTGACGGGAAATGCGTTTGGCGTGCAGGTCGATGACCAGTCGAGCGGGACACAGATTCTCGGGAACCTTATCGGTTTGAATAAAAGCGGGACCACCGCGTACGGCAATTTTCAATCGGGAGTCGCGGACTCGGGTTCGGTGAATACGCAAATCGGAAACGGCACGCCGTCGGGGCGCAATGTCATCTCGGGAAATATCAATGCGGGTGTCCTGCAGGGCAATGGAACGGGCATCCAGATCCGCGGGAATTACATCGGGACGAATGCGGCAGGGACGGCGGCGCTTGGAAATTTGAGAGCGGGCGTGGAAATTAACTATAGCGGTTCGAACGGACTGATTGAGGGAAATGTCATCTCGGGAAATGGCGATGGAGGTATCCACCTTGGCAGTTCGGTGGGCGATGGAGACGCGCTCAATTTCAATGTGCGCGGCAATTTTATCGGCACGAATCCGACCGGCATGCTGCCGATTCCAAATGTCGGCGCGGGAGTCGCGTTCTTTCAATTTGCGGACGGGAATACTATTGGCGGGACGTCGGCAGGGCAGGGGAATGTGATCGCTTTCAACGGAGGTCCGGGAATCGAGGCATTCGGGGGCGGAGCCGGGAACCGCTTTCTCGGCAACTCCATTTCGAAGAACGGAGGGCTCGGGATCAGCCAGGGCGGGATGACGGAGAATTTCTTCGGCGTGACGCTCAATGATTCGCCGGATGTGGACGGCGTGACGAACTGGCCGCAGCTCCAGACGGCGAGCAACAGCGGTTCGTCGATTTCACTGAACGGCGTGCTGAATGCGCAGGCGAATCGCATGTACCGCGTGGAGTTTTTCGCGCTGGCTCCGGACCAGACCGATCCTTCCGGATACGGCGAGGGCGCTGTGTATCTGGGCTTTCAGGATGTGACGAGCAATGCATCCGGCGTGGCCACGATCACTTACAGTCAGACGGTTTCGCTGCCGGGAAATACGGTGTTTTCCGCGACCGCGACGCCGACGGTCGGTGGCTCGACTTCGGAGTTTGGACCGGTTGCGGGTGCTTCGACGACCTACACTTGGATTGGGACGGCGGCGACGGATTGGTTCAGCCCGTCGAACTGGACGCCGAACGGCGTGCCCGGAGTGCTCGATATCGCAAACATCGGCAGCGGCTCGGTGGTTCCGACATCGCCGGTTTCGGTGAAGGCGCTGAACTTCACCGGCGGCTCGCTCGGCGGGACGAGCGTGGTGAATGTGCTCGGCACCCTCTCGTGGTCGGGCGGCAACCATTTAGACGGCACGTTGCGAGTGATCGACGGCGCGACGGCGACAATCGGTGGCAGCGGTTCGCCGGTGGTGTGGACGAACGGCACGCTCGAAAACCATGGATCGCTCACGGTGCAGGCGCAGGGCGTGAATTTTAACCAAGGCGTCCTCACGAACGCATCGCCGAATGCGCTGATGACGCTGCTCGCCGCGGTGAATGATGCAGACGGCGGCGCGACAGCGGTGTCGCTGACCAATCAGGGGACGATCCAAAAACAGGGAACCGGTGCATTTGGCTTTGGCGGATTTTCGGTGAGCAATGCGGGGACGCTGCGTGCGCAGGCCGGGACGCTTGTCGTTGGCGCGATTCAGCAAACCAGCGGGCTCACGGAGCTGGCCGGCGGCAGTATTACTTCGGCGGGAACGGTGCAGATTCTCGGCGGTGATCTCGTCGGCGCGGGAACGATTACCGGCAATGTGCAAAACGACTCGCGCATTTTCATCGCGGGCAAGGATGCCGCGGGGACGCTGACGATTGCGGGAAACTACACTCAATTTAGCAACGGAGTTCTCGTCGTCGATCTCGGGGGACTCACTCCCGGCGCCGGTCACGACAAGCTCACAGTCACCGGTAGCGCGACACTCAGCGGCACGCTCGAAACCAATTTGCTCGGCACGTTCGTGGTCCGGGCGGGGAATTCTTTCAACATCCTGGCCGGAACGCCGGTAATCGGCACGTTCACGAACAGGGTTGGTGCACCACCAATCCCTGTGAATTACACGGCTGCGGACGTGACGCTGAACGCCGGCGGTTTCACAGTGACGAATACTAACGATAGCGGCGCGGGTTCGCTGCGGCAGGCGATTCTCGATGCGAATGCGCAGTCGGGGCTCGACTATATTTCGTTCAATATTCCAGGTGGCGGGCTAAAGACGATCTCGCCGCTTACCGTGCTGCCTTCGCTCAGTGGCGACACGGTGCTCGACGCGTATTCGCAGCCGGGCGCGTCGGTGAATACGCTCGCCGTCGGCAGTAACGCAGTGCTGCTCGTGGAACTCAGCGGTGCGAGCGTGCCCAACGGCGCGGGCAGCGAAAACGGGTTCTCGGTTTCTTCGAGCAAATCAACGATTAGCGGATTCATCATCAATCGGTGGACAGGCTACGGAGTGGCGATCGCGCCTGACGCGGGAGGCAGCAGCATTGTCGGAAATTGGATCGGCACCAACTCCACCGGCAATGCTGCGCCTGTGAATAGTCAGTTTGGAATTTTGATCGATAGCGCACCTGATGTGCGAATCGGTTCCGCGGCACCGCGCGATAGAAACGTAATTTCTGGAAACGATGGCAACGGCATCGAGATTAACGGTGGGGCTTCCGACGGAACCATCATTCAGGGCAACTACATCGGCACGACGAAAACCGGTGCCTCGCTGCTCGGAAATAGGTTCGACGGCGTCTATACGCAGGGCCCGAATACGTTGATCGGTGGCGACAAGCCGGGCGAGGGGAATGTGATTTCCGGATCAGTGAACAGCGTCGGCATTTTGATCAATCTTGCATCCGCAGCCGGAAGTTCGGTGATCGGGAATCTGATCGGGGCCGATGTCGGTGGGACGCTCGATTTCGGCAATGCAGATTTCGGCGTCGAAGTCGTCGGAACGCCTAACGTGACCATAGGCGGGCAGTCGCCCGGCGCAGGAAACGTCATCGTCGGTAACGGCTCGGCGGGTATTTCGATCGAGGGTGCTGGTTCCACGGGCGCGGTAATCGAAGGAAATTACATCGGCACCGATAAGGCCGGAGCGCTTCCTCTCGGAAACGACTCCGGAATTCTAATTTATCAATCATCCGGCGCAACCGTGGGCGGCATTCAGCCGGCGGCGGGCAACGTCATCGCAAACAATCTAGGACGAGGAATCGAGGTGAACTCCGCCGCCGGCACAGCTGCGGGAAACACGATTCGCGGCAACGCGATGTATGGTAATGGAGCGCTCGGCATCGATCTTGTTGCCGTGGGCGATCTTCCGAACGGCATCACGCCGAACGACGCACTCGATGCGGACACCGGCGCAAACGGCCTCGTCAATTTCCCAACGCTTTCCACCTTCATCAGCGGAGGGAATCCGACGGTCACCGGAACCTACAGCGGCCTCGCGAGTTCGTCGTTTAATATCGACGTGTATTCTTCCAACACCGCCGATCCGAGCGGCAACGGCGAGGGGCGGTATTTCCTGGGTACGGTGTTCGTCACGACGAATGCATCCGGCACGGCAACGTTCACGGTCCCGCTTTCCGGCTTCATTCCGGGGGGCGGCGTGCTCACGGCCACGGCGACGCACGGCGGCACCGGCAGCACGTCGGAGTTTTCTCCCGCACTCGCGACGGTGGTCTCGACCATCCGCACATGGGACGCGGGCGGCGGTGCGGATACCAATTGGTTTAACGCGCTGAACTGGTCCGGCGACGTGGTTCCCGGAGCGGGCGACTCGGCGGAGTTGCTTTCCAATTTCACAGTCACGCTAAATGCGCCGGTGACCATCGCAAATTTCACGCAGGCCGATGGCACGGTGACGGGCGGCGGATCGATGACGATCACGAGCGGCTTCACGTGGACGAAAGGCACGTTCACCGGCCCGAGCACGCTCACAATCGCGGCAGGCGCGACGGCGACGCTGAGCGGTGCCAATCCTAAGGTGCTCGACCGCCGGTTCCTCGACAACCAAGGCACCGTCTTGATTTCCGGCACGGGCGCGCTGCAGTTTAAAAACGGACCGCTGTTTACAAACTCGGGCGTTCTCGAGTTCCAGAGCGACTCAAACTATCAGGCGCTCGACGCGATTGGTGCGACGTTCACAAACTCCGGCAGCGTCCGCAAAACCGGCGGCACCGGCAGCAGCACCATCGGTCTCGGGGCGACGACGCTCACGATCAATAATACAGGCACATTCGACGCAGAATCCGGGATTCTCGGAATTGCCGGCGGCGGCACATTTTCAAACGCCACGCTCATCACCAAGCCCGGGACGTCGCTGCGATTCGGCGGCGGAACCACCGTAGCCAATGGCACGACGACTATCAGTGGCGACGGCACGCTCGTGCTGAGCGGGCACACGCTGAACGTCAGCGGAACCGTGAACCAAAACGGCGCGACTTCACTTTCGTTGGGAAATGGCGCGGCGATCACCAGCAGCGGTACCTGGCAAATCGGTGGGGACGGCGGAATTGCCTCGGGCGGTGGCGCGGTAAGCAGCTTCACCATTGGCGCGGGCGGCGTGTTTCGAAAATCGGGCGGCAACGGAATCTCGATCATCGCCGTTCCTTTGAACCACACCGACGGCTCGGATCTGGTAACGGACATCGCCGTGACCAGCGGCACGCTGCGGCTCAGTGGCGGCGGCACATGGGATGGCACGGACCCGGACGTCTCCGCAGGCGCAACAATGGAAATCTCAGGCGGCACGCTCTCGATCCTGAACCGGCAGGTTTACGTGAATGGCTCCGGTGCGGTGCGAATGACAGGCGGGACGCTCGCGCTTGTCTCCAACAGTTTCTACGTCGGATCGTCGAACAGCTTTGAGTTGAGCGGCGGCCTCGTGAACGCGCAGAGCAGCGAGGAACTTTTGACGTATGGTCCGACAGTTTGGTCCGGCGGCGATATCAATTCCAGTGACACTGGCTCGGGTTTTCAAAGCTACGGATCGATGGTGATCAGCGGCGCTGCGAATCGCAGCCTGCGCGGGTCGCTGTATGCTTACGGCGCGACGACGTTGAGCATGACCGGCGCGATTCAACTCGTGGATGACTCGGCGGTTTATACCTACGCGGTGACGACGATTTCCGGCGACGGCGACTTCACGCACGTCGGCACGGCGACCGCATACTTCGCGAATTTGGGGAACGGTTCGACCAACGGAATTCTCCGGAAAACGGACGCCGGCACGACCAGCTTCGCCGCTGGAATCGAGTTCAGCGCGAGCGGCCGTCTGGAACTCAGCGCGGGTGCCATCGCGACGACTGATCTCGCGTATCTGCTCGGTACGACCGTGCTTCAAGGCGGCACGATGACCGCCGCCGGAGGGCTGGAACTGTCGGCAAGCGTCTCGCCGGGTCGCGAGGGAATCCTCACGGGGACGGGATTAATCACGGGCAACTTCACCAACCTCAGCGGCACCATCCGCCCGGGCGGCACTGGCGTCGCAGGCACGATTACGATTGCAGGAAACTACACGCAAAATGCGGCAGCGAAACTCTCGGTCGATGTGGGCGGAGCGGGCGCCGGTCAGTTCGATGTGCTGAGCGTGACTGGAACTGCAAACATCGACGGACTGCTGGATGTCGCGTATTTCAATGGCTACGTCCCCGCATTTGGCGACACGCTCTCGATTGTTCCCTCTGCGGCGCGCACGGGAACATTTGCGTCGATCTCCGGCGCGGGATTGCTGACTGCCGCTTACACCGCCACGCAAGCAAGGCTCGTGCGAAATGCCGTCTCGTTTGCGTGGGACGGCGGCGCGGGAACTTCCGATTGGTTCACGCCGCAGAACTGGAATCCCGATTTCGTTCCGACGGCGAATGACAACGTGTCGCTCTCCATCAATTCGACGATCAATCTCGCCACGAACACGACGGTCGGAACTTTCACCCAAACCGGGGGAACGCTCACAGGCTCTGCGACACTGACAGTGCAGACGGCTCTGAACTGGACTGGCGGGACGGAGAGCGGCGCGGGTGAGACCACGCTGGCGAGCGGCGGCAGCGGGACGATCGGCGGGACGATCGTGCTTTCCAATCGCACGTTGAACAACTCGGGGACGCTGGTGTGGACGACCGGCGGCGCTCTGAGCGCGACGAGCAGCCCGGCTTTCAACAATCTCGCGACGGGCGTGCTCGATCTGCGCGCGGATGCGGCGATTCAGTTTGGCGGCAGCGGAGGAAACATCATCTTCACCAATGCGGGCACGGTGCAGAAGACGGCGGGTGTCGGCGCGTTCACATTCGCGACGCAGAATTTTGTGAACACAGGCACGGTGCGCGTGGCGAGCGGGACGATCGCTTTCCCGAACGCGGTCGCGGCGGGCGGGACGTTTGAGGCGACGACGGGCGCGCTGACTCTGACGGGCACGACGACGATTGAGACGAACGTAACTTTCAACGGCGTGGAACTCGCGGGCGGCGTGATCCGCGGCACTGGCACGGTAACGGGAAGCTGGACGTGGAGCAGCGGCACGCTCGGAGGCGATACCGGCGCGCTGACGATCCCGGCAAGCGGCGTGCTCACGCTCACGGGCGTGGCGAACAAGTCGCTGACGGACTACATGGTTGTGAACAACGGGAGGGTGAATTTCAGCGGCACGGGCGAGTTGCTGTCCACGAACAGCCCGATTTTCAACAACACGGCGACCGGCGTTTTCGAGATCCAGAACGACGCCAGCGTGCGGTTCGGCGGCTCGGGCGGCGATCTCGTTTTCAACAACTCGGGCACGGTGCGCAAGACTGCGGGCGGTGGCACGAGTTCGTTCCACCCCGGCACCCTGAACAACGTGGCCAGCGGCACGGTGCTGGCGCAAATCGGCCGCATCAATCTGCCCGGCGATGTGAATACGGCGGGCATCCTAAGCGCGACGACCGGCACGCTCACGCTGACGGGGACGACCACGATCAGCGGCACGCCGACTTTCGATAACATCGAACTCGCGGGCGGCGTGATCCGCGGCACTGGCACGGTAACGGGAAGCTGGACGTGGAGCAGCGGCACGCTCGGCGCGGGAGGCACGCTCACGATCCCGGTCGGCGGCGTGCTCACGCTCACGGGCGTGGCGAACAAGTCGCTGACGAACTACTCGGTGGTGAACAACGGGAGGGTGAATTTCAGCGGCACGGGCGAGTTGCTGTCCACGAACAGCCCGATTTTCAACAACACGGCTGCGGGCATTTTCGACATCCAGACGGACGCGGATGTGGTCTTCGGCGGCTCGGGGGGGAATCTCACTTTCAACAATGACGGTCTCGTGCGGAAAACGGTGGGCACGGGGACAACGAACGTCGCGCCCGTGACTTTTGTGAACAATGCGACCGGCGTGGTCTTGGCGCAGACGGGCACGATCAATTTCCCGGGAGCAGTGAACGCGGGCGGTATCTTCACGGCGGCGGGCGGCACGGTGACGCTCAATGGCGCGACGACGCTCGCGAGCAGTGTGACTTTCAACGCCGTGGAACTCGCGGGCGGCTCTATCTCCGGCACGGGCACGGTGAACGGAAACTGGACGTGGAGCGCGGGCACGCTCGGCGGGGGCAATG
>JANMGP010000097.1:0-25898 GCA_031374705.1 Verrucomicrobiaceae bacterium
GTGCGGGCCGGTCAGCCGCAGACGTGGAGCATGAAGACGCTTTTGCGCGATGCGCCGCAGGCGAAGGAAGTAGAGCTGAAAAGCTGGGGGCTCACCGTGCGCAATCAGACACGCATCTCCGCCTTGGAAGCGCATCGTTCCGACACGAAAGGAGTGCTCGTGGACACGATTCGAAACGGCGGCCCGTCCGCTGAAGCAAAGCCCCGACTCCAAATGGGTGACATCATTACGAAGCTCAACGGTGCCGCGGTTCCCGATGTGAAATCACTCCTCGAAAAGACAGAGGAATTCACCAAGGGCGCGACCGACCCCAAGCCCGCACTCGTCACCTACGAACGGGGCCGCGAGGAATACGTGACGGTCGTGAAAATCGGTCCGCAACCCGAAGAGCAGAAAGCGAAGCAGGCCGAAAAAGCATGGCTCGGCGCGAACGTTCAGGTCATCAGTCCGGAACTCGCCATCGCGATGAACATCGCTGGCAAGAAAGGCGTCCGAGTCACCGGCGTGGCACCGGATTCCGCCGCGGAAAAGGCGGGGCTAAAAGCGGGCGACCTGCTCTTGAAGCTCGACGGGCAAATCATCAACGCGACCCGCCCGGAGGATCAGGAAGTTCTCGCCAATCTCGTCCGCGCCTATGATGTCGGCGCGCAAATCGATTTCGACGGCCTGCGCGACAGCGCCCCGCTGAAGCTCACCGCCACGCTCGGCAGCCGTCCGAAGGACGACATCGAGATCCCGCAATTCAAGGACGAACGGTTCGAGTTCAACGCACGCGACCTCTCGGAAAACCAGCGCACCAACTCACAGCTCGAACGTTCGTTGCAGGGCGTATTCATCAGCGGCGTGATGGCGAACGGCTGGGCGGCGCTCGCCGGTCTGCGCAATGACGACATTCTGCTCAGCGTGGACGGCGAATCCATTCCCGACATCGCGACGCTCAAAAAGAAGCTCGCGCAAATCACCGTAGTCAAACCCCGGCAGACCGTCTTTTTTGTCCGCCGAGGGATCCGCAGCTTCTATATTGAAGTCGAGCCGCGGTGGTAAAATCCTGCATCCGCTTTTCAAACAAACACATCCATGAAATACACCGCACTCCTCGCCGCCGCACTTCTCGCAACCACTCCGGTTTTTGCCGCGTCCGGCGAACTCAAAACACAGGCCCGACTGATTCTCGCGAACAATCAGGACGCCATCGTCGGCCTCTCCATCATCGCTAAAACCGAGGTCGGCGTGGATGGCGACGCACCCGCCGGAATGAAGCTTAACGGCCTCGGCGGCGGCAAGGACCAGAAGATCGAGACGTCCGGCGTGATTGTCGATCCCGCCGGGCTCATCGTATCATCGCTCAGCTCCATCGGCGGCGGAAGCATCATGGACGGTCGCGAAATCGAAACACCGAACGGCACCGTAAAGCTCAAGACGAAAACCGACATCAAAGAAGTGAAAGTCGTGATGCCCGACGGCACCGAGATTCCCGCGGATGTGGTGTTGAAAGACTCCGACTTCGACCTCGTGTTCTTCAAAATCCGCACCGACAGCCCCGAGGCGAAGGATGTAACTTTCAAAGCCGTGGACTTGAAGAACAACACGACCGCCGACGTGCTCGACGACGTCGTCGTGCTAGGCCGCATGGACGCGACCATGAACCGTCAGCCAAACGCATTCACCACGGAAGTCCTCGGCGTCGTCAAAAAGCCGCGCGAATTCCTGAGTATCCAGACCCTGCGTCCGGCCTCGCCCATCTTTTCGCCGGAAGGCAAGCTGGTCGGTATTTCGATCATCCGGAAAAGCACAGGTACATTGACCGCAGGCTCCGCGCAGCCCGGAGTTCCTGCCGTACTGCCTGCCCGTGACGTGCTGAAAATCGCCGAGCAAGCCCGCACCGCGAAGCCCGAGAAAGCCGGCGACGCACCGGAAAAGAAGGAAGGGAAATAATACCCGCAGTCCCGCGGAACGGCGCGGAGTGTTTCCTCGCTGAAAAGTGTGTGATTAATCGATTAATCACAACCCGCAGAAACGCCCCACCGGTTCCGCTTTTAATCGCGCGCAATCCGATCCATACTGCGAATCTTTCATTGCCGCCAACACCGCCAAATCCACGCCGCCGTGCCCGTGCCACACAGGGGAAGCCACCGCTTCCTCCGCGCCCGACGCCCCGCATTCTGCCTCCGGGAATACCGGCAGGCGTAAGACCAACGAGACCACAGGGAACTCCGTTTCGCTTTGCTTCGCTGCTGCCGTATCTCGGGTTGATTCTTCTCCTGATCGGCCTTTGGAGGATGATCCCAAAGGGCACACACGACGGCGACGGGGATGTAACATCCATGGTGCCCGTGATCGTTGTCGATCCAGGCCACGGCGGCCACGACAATGGAGCGACGCGCAACGGGCTCGTTGAAAAACAACTCACGCTCGACACCGCATTGCGGCTGGAGCGGATGCTCCAAAAGCGCGGATTCACAGTGGTCATGACGCGACGCGATGACCGCTTCGTGGATCTTTATGACCGCGCACAGGTCGCGAACGCGCAACAGCGGGCGTTGTTCGTGAGCGTTCACTTTAATGACAACACCACGGCGAGCGGCGACGGCGTGGAGACGTTTTACGCGTCCGATAAGGTGGTCGGCTCGGGAGGGATTTTTTCAAGCCGAACGCTCGAAGATCCGCCGGCGGATAATGGCGCAGGCTTTGCACAAGCGGTGCAGCAGTCTGTTATCGCGCGCATGGGCGTGACGGATCGCGGGATCAAGGGGCGCCCATTTGCCGTGGTCCGGCACACCCGTTGCCCGGCGGTTCTCGTGGAAGGCGGATTTATCAATAACCCCGCAGAGGCACGTAAACTCAAGGACGACGGCTATCGGGAGCGCCTCGCCGCGGCGATTTCGGAAGGCGTAGTCGCGTACCACAATCAAAGGACACTCGCGGCAACCCAGTCGCGGATCGCAAAAGCGAAATAGACTACGAGGCCCGCGCTGCCATGCGGCGGAGATCGTCGCCAATATTGTGTGCAAGCGCGATCATCTCACATGCCTCTGCATGCGGGAGAAGTTCGATGCAGTTTTGCTCCCACACTGCGAGCCACACGGCGTAGTGCTCCGGTTGGAGCCGGAGGAAGATGTGCTTTCCCATCCCGCCCGGATAGCTGGCGGGACCGCCGGTCGCAGTAGACCAGAAATCGATGATGAGCCGAATGTGCGCGGGCCAGTTCTTCACATGCTCGCTGAAAATCGCCGCGACTTCCGGTTCGTAACGCACTTTTGCGTAAAACCATTTCACGAGGCGCGACAACCCCTCGTGCCCGCCGATCCGGTCGTAAAGTGAACGCTGTTCGACTTCGTTCACGATACTATTTCGCGCGGAGCATCAGCTCCACTGCGTCCTTCTGTTTTCCTTCCGCAGCCAACGCGTACGCAGCCTTGTACAGAAACCACTTCGGCGCGTTGGGACGGCGTGAATTGTCGATGACGATCTCGCGGGCCTCGGTAGCTTTTCCAGCGACCTCCAAGGCGGTAACGAGACTGGCGATATTACTGAAATTATCGGGCGTCGAAAGCATGAGCTCATTCATCGATCCGAGCGTCGCTCCGCGGGGCAGGTCGATCGGACCGGGCATCTTTTCAACGCCGCTGAGAATCTCCCAGGCCCGCCCGTAATCCCCCAGTTTTTGAAAGAGCGTCCCCCATTGCCGGTAATCCTGCTTGCGGCGGACAGCGTTCCGTTTGATCCACTGCTCCACTTGTTCAATCGTCACCCAGTGGTGGCCGTAGCGATGGAAGACGCTGCGCTCTTCGTCGGAGAGTTCGGCGGTCAACGCACGCTGCTCCCACCATGCTTCAAACAGCGGACGGACATCCGCCGCAGGAAGATGGATATCGTCGATGACCAGCGCGATGTAAACCGGCAGAAGTCCGGGCCGCGCAAGGCAGAAGGCTTCCCACAAGCCCATGGCATTTGGAAAAGCAGACGTCTCGCGCACGGCAATCCGAAGGACTTCACTTTTTGCATGCTGCGCTTTATCGACGGCATTCTGCCAGTAGCCGATGGAAAGTCCTTTGGACAACTGTGCGGAGGCGATCGCCTGCTTCATTGATTCTCCGTAGAGGCCGGGTGCAAGGTGCGAGACGACATCGAATCGCCACTGCCAGTTGTGGGCCAGCGGCTTCCCTTCCTTCATTCGGGGAATCTCGCTCTCGAGTTCCCTCATCGCGGTCGTTTGCTGCACCTCCCAATCGAGCGGAAAATACGATGCGGCCGTCTGCCATTCCTGCAATGTCGGTCGAGGAGGACGCCGGGAACCACCGCCGGTGGCAAACCAGTTTTCGCGCTCCATGAGCAGCAGCGGTTCCATCGGCGACCAGGCAGGGCCGAGTCCCGCCAGCGGCAACACCCAGAAAACTGCGACAGCAAACGGAACCGCGGCACTCAGCCGCGAGGCCGGGGGCACGGGCGCGTCCGGGCTGCGAAGCGGGCATGCGACCGCCAGAAGCGCGAGCGCAAACGCCGCAGTCCCCCAGCGGTGCGCCGGGATATCGACGGCGGAATGCGCAAGGAATCCGACGAACCCGGCGAGCGCGCCGATGCTGATGAAAAAGCCACCTCTGCGCTCGAGAACCGCGCCCAGATTCGAGCCCACAAACATTACCAGAGCAATGACGCCGACACCCAACGGAACGATCCCCACTTCCGCCATCCATGCGAGCCATGAGCTTTCCGGATGAGTGGCAAACGCGCCGTCCAACTCCACGGTCTGGTAGGCGGGAAAGAGCTGCGCAAACGTCTCCAATCCGTGGCCGAAAAGCGGGGCATCCTTCCACATCGAGAGCGTGTCTTTCCAAATCGCGACCCGCATGCTGTTTGAAACACCGCCCGCTTCCTGTGATTGAAAACGCGCGAGAACATCGCCACCAAAAAGCATTATGGCAGTAGTCACGAAAGCGGCTGCAGCGATTACAAGCACCAGCGTGCGAGTGCTGAAAAACCTCGCGAGGATAAAGCCGCCAAAAACAAGAAGTCCTATCCCGAGCGCGACTACGAGGCCGCCTCGCGAACGGCTCGATAACAGAGCCGCCGCGATCAGCAAGAGCCCGAGCGACCCTGCGACGATCAACGCAGCCCGCCGTTTCACCACCGCCCATGCGAGACATCCGCTGCCGACGAGGAGCGACATCGCGAGAAAGCAAGCCGTGTGATTGCGGTTTGGGAACGGACCCCAGCCCGCCCAGCTGGTCGTGAATCGGAGCCCATAGATCATTCCACCCTCAGCGCCGACTTCCCTGCGCCCCATCGCAAAACAAACCACAGCCACTGCGACACCTGCGCCAAATAAGACCCAGCCCATCACCCTGCGCGTGCCGCGTTCCGATGCGAGCGTGCGCGTCCATTGAAACCACAGCAGGGCCACGACTCCGGCAAGAAGCGCATCCAGCGCACGCTGCGGTTCAGGGTGGTGGGTTTTTGGAAAAGAGATCCCGAGATTCGACGAGTAGGCACTCCGCCATCTCGCGTCGCGAAACCACTCCCACGGCGAGAATTCCTTCATTACTAAAACCAGCAGGAGCAGCGCGATCGCGAAGTTTGCACGATGACTAAGCGGGACAAGCGACGGCGGGCGCAGCAGCATTCCGGCGCCGAGAATCGCTACGAGCGCGACCTGGACAATCCGATCCACTCCACCGAACAACAATGGTGTGAGAATGATGAGCGCACCAAATACGGCCACCGGTGCCCAGTGCATACTGCTCCCGGGAGGAAGGAGCGAAGGCCGCCGCCCGGTCAGGGACCGTCGCTCCCGAATGCGTCGCCTTTTGCCGTCATCCGGCGGGATTGGTGTGTTCATGTTGCGCTCCGTGTAGCATTGCCGGGCTTCAAACGCCCTTCCATTTTTTCCGCGCCTCAATGAACACCGGCCGGAAAAGCTCCGCGATGCGCTTCCACTCCATTTGCGTTCCATCGTCGAGCGGCGCATGGAGCAACCACGGCTTCGCTCCGCTGTATTTGATCTCGATACGGACCGCTTTATCGACTTCACCTTCATCGACAAATCCCACGCGCCTCAACGTTTCGTCGAAAACGAGCCAGAAATCCTCCGCGGTTTCGCAACGCTCCAGCTCAATCTCCAGAACTTTGACTTGCAGGAGCGCGTAGCGATTTTCTGCGCGGCGGCTAAGGGCGCGCTTCACTTTGCGATGCGCGTCGCCCCATGTTTTGATGCGGTGAAAATGACGGACGACCGCCAGCGCGAGGAGGAACAGAACTCCAAGTCCCACGACGATGGGGATGGTTGGATTCTGGTTCCACATCACCATCAATCCGATCACTGAAAGGACCGCACACACGGAATAAAGGCCGAGCAAAATACGCCCTTTGGAAAAGCCGAGTCGCTCCAGTCGGTGATGAATGTGATCATCATCCGCATGGAATAATGGAAACCCGCGAAAAGCCCGTCGTAAAAGGGCGAAGGTGGTATCTAAAATCGGGAGCCCGAGGCCCACGACTGTCACCACCAAGACCGCAGCCACCGAGCCTTTATGGGCACTGGAGATGGAGAGCGCGGCGATCACAAATCCAATGAGATAAGCACCGCCGTCGCCGAGATAGATTTTTGCGGGCGGAAAGTTGTAAACGAGAAAGCCGAGCAGAGCGCCGGCCATCGCGAATGCGAACCACGTCAGCGCAAAGTGCTGGGAATGGTATCCCACGATTCCGAGCGTGAGCGCCATGAAAAGACCGAGTCCGCCTGCCAGTCCGTCGAATCCATCAATCAGATTCACAATATTCGGGATGGCGATGAGCCAGAAGATCGTCACCGGTGCGCTCCATGCACCGAGTTCCACCTGGCCGACGTGCAGGAGGGAAAACTTATTGATGCCCAGCCCAAGGCTGTAAACAAGCGCGGCCGTGGCGATCTGCCCGACGAGTTTTTTTCTCGCGCCGATCGGTTTGATGTCATCGCACAGACCGAGCGCGTACATCAGGACGCTCCCGACGAGGATGGGGAACCAATCCGACGAGCGAGCCGGCTCCTTCATCAGGATGAGGATTAAGGCAAGCGACAGGGCCAGCATAATCGGCATACCACCGAGCCGCGGGATCGGGACTTCCTGCTTTTTACGGGATTCCGTCGGCGCGTCCATGCCGATGCCCTGATGAGCAATCCGGATCACCCACGGAGTGGTTAGCACCGAAATCAAAAATCCGAACACGAGAAAGCTCAGGGCAATCGTCATCGGGACACGGCGTTCCGCCTCAAAGGACCACGGGCCTCTCGGTGGCGAAGGCGGCGGCTGGAAGCGCACCGTCCTGTTTCGCCTCGCGCGACTGGCACCGATTCCATAGCGGCGTACGGGTTTAAAAGATTCATTCGTCTGCGGACATTAGCATCTGCGGTGCCACCTGCAGCGGCGGCACCTTCATAACTCGCGGGAGTCTAGCCGGATATGGCCAAAGTCAACGAGACTGTTTCAGGCGCCCCGCTGCGCCGGGCTCGCTCTCCCAGATCATTTTACCATTGTCAAAAGCAGCAGCGATCTCGGTGCCGTTCATACTGAGCGATTTCGATGTTACGAGCCCGCTCGTGGTTCCGCGCCAGACTTGCATTTTCTGCCAGTCCACGACCGTCTCGCCGTCCACGAGGCGAATGACGACGCCTTTTCCCGCGACGGGGCCTTTCGGCGGTGCGGCTGCGACTTTCAACTCGGGGCTGGTCTCGCGCACTGTCACTCCGGCGCCCGGCTCGCTTTCCCAGAGTGCCTTTGCTCCGTCGAACGCTGCCGCGAGTTCCTTTCCGTTGACGGTGACGCTCGCGGCGCGGAGCGCGTTCGTAGTCCGGCCCTGCCAGACGACGGTGCCGTTCCATTTCACGATTGCGTCTCCATTCGCAGATGCTGTGGAAATTTCCCCGCCGTACGCGGAGAGCGCGGCTAGAATGAGGACAGTGGGCAGGCGCATCGGAAGCGCAGTTAGCAGATGCTCAGGACGCGGTTGACGACGTCGAGCGGACGCGGGAGCTGCTTTTTCTCCAACTCGGGCGAGTAGATAGCGGGCGCATCGATGGAGCTAATCCGGAGCACTGGCGCATCCAGATCGTCGAATGCTTTTTCCATCAGAATGCTGGAAATCTGCGCGCCCACGCCGCAGAACGGCTTGTTTTCCTCGATCAGCACCGCGCGATGCGTCTTGCGGACGCTGGCCAGGATGGCCTCCTCGTCGAGCGGACGGATGCTGCGGAGGTCGATGACTTCGGCGTTGATGTTATGTTCGGCGGCGAGAATCTCGGCGGCCCGCAGCGCAGTGAGCGCGGCGCGGCCATGGGCGATGAGCGAGATGTCGGTGCCCTCCCGTTTCACATCGGCCTTGCCGAGCGGGATGAGATACTCTTCCTCGGGCACCTCCCATTTTTCGCCGTAAAGAAGCGTGTTCTCCATGAACATCACGGGGTCATTGTCGCGGATGGCCGATTTCATCAGCCCCTTCGCGTCGTACGCGGTCGCCGGGCAGACGACTTTGAGTCCGGGGACATTCGCGAGGAAATTCTCGTGCGTGTGTGAGTGGGTCGCGCCGACGTTTGTGCCGCCGTTTGCCGGACCACGCAGGACGATGGGGCAGTTGATCAAACCGCCGCTCATGTAGCGGACTTGCGCGGCGTTGTTGATGATTTGGTCCCACGCGACGGTTGCGAAGCTCCAGAACATCAGCTCCATCACGGGCCGGATGCCGAGCATGGAAGCGCCGATGCCCATGCCGATGAAAGCTGCTTCCGAAATGGGTGTGTCCATCACCCGCTTGTCGCCCCATTTTTTCCAAAGGCCGCGAGTGACTTTGTATGCGCCGTCATATTGAGCGACTTCCTCGCCCATGAGGACGACGTTTTCATCGCGCGCCAGTTCTTCGTCAAATGCCTGGTTCAGTGCGTCGCGGTATTCGATAAGTGCCATGGTGGATTGAGAGTTGTGTTAAGATTTCGGATGCTTCGCTCCGGGGATTTTCAAAAGGTAGGCCAGCAGCATGAGCACGCCGACCGTGGTAAAAAGAACAGGGGCCTCGATATTGGTGGTGAGTTGTCCTGTCTGCCGCAAGACGGAGAGGATGGATGCAACCATCAACGTGATGCCGGTGACAAAATTGAAGCGCTCCATCCCGCCGACAGCCAGCAGCAGGAGCCCGGACACCCCGAGGCCGACCACCCAAATCCAGTCCACACCGGGGATGACGTGCATCGAATTCAGCAGCCACGCGATGCCTAGCGCGATGATGAGCAATGAAATGGCGATGGATGACTTGCGGTTGTGCATGGCTCTACGCGTGGATCATGTGGACGCTTTATTCCTCTTTCAGAAACCTTTCAGCGCCTTCGCGATCCTCCCGTTTCTAGTCGTTAAAGAAGTGCTTGCCGGTCCGCCCGGCCTCGGTCTGCCTGTCCACTTCGTAATAGACGTCTTCCGTGATGCTCGACTCTTCGGGATACGGGCTTTCGTCGGCAAAGACGGCGCTTTGCTCAGCCTCGGCTTTCGCCGCTTCATCGATCGCTTCGTATTGCTCCTCGGTGAGGAGTCCTTCTGCGATGAGGCGCGCTTTGAATACGTTAATCGGGTCGTGGTTCTTCTTGTAAAACTCCAGTTCTTCCTTCTCGCGATAGCCACCGGCGACGTTGTGTTTCGCGTCGGCGACGGAGTGGCCGTAGTAGCGATACGTGTCGATTTCCAGCATCGTCGGGCGGCTTTCGCTGTGCGCACGGTTGATGGCGACTTCCACGTTTGCCCGCACTTCGTAAATATCCGTTCCATCGCATTGGCCCCACTCGATTCCGAACCCCTCGGCGCGCTCGGCGAGACAACTCTTGAATGCGCTGCTGCGCTCCAGACTCGTGCCCATGCTGTAGCCGTTGTTTTCGATGATATAAACAACAGGAATATTGAAGAGAGACGCCATGTTCAGGCTCTCGTAAAGACAGCCTTGATTCACCGCACCGTCGCCCATGAAGCACATCGCCGCTCCTTTCACACCCTTGTATTTGAGAGCATACGCGAGGCCCAGCCCGAGCGGCGTCTGCCCGCCGACAATGCCGTGCCCTCCCCAGTAATTCTTGTCCGGCGCGAAGAAATGCATCGAGCCACCCTTGCCTTTGGAGCAACCGGTGGCCTTCCCAAACAGTTCGGCCATGCATTCATTCATGGTCATTCCGACTGCGAGTGCATGGCCGTGGTCGCGGTAGGCGGTGATGACGTGATCGTCGTCGCCCATCAAAGAGACGCACCCTACGGCGACTGCCTCCTGTCCGTTGTAAAGATGCAGAAACCCACCCACCTTTTTCCCGTGATACTGCCGCAGTGATTCGGTCTCGAAGCAACGGATCCGCACCATCTCCGTGAGCAGCTTGATTTTCTGCTCTCCGGACAGGCCGATGTTGATGGGGGACTTGGCGTAGTCCGGTTTGGAAGCGTCCTTGGGTTTTGCAGAAGTAGCCATAGCGATGCGGTATTTTGGATTAGAGTGAAGCTGTTCCCGGACGCAATCGCCCAAAAACGACAAACGGATAGTAAGAGATGGCGCAATTCGCGCAACCTTCGATTCTCCAATGCCGCAAATTCTGCGCCGGAGGGCCGGATCATGTCGATTTATAATTCATCCCACGGTTTGGAAATGTGTGTGATTGCTGGAACACGGATGAAGCGCGTCAGCGAGGGCATGGGGGCGAGACGCCCCCGCTACTAACGAAGTAGAATTAAACGCATGGAGCCTACGGAAGGCTCTGCCCGAGGACGGCGGCGGTCTGATTTTTGCGGAAAGCGATGAGCGCCTCGCGGACGCCTGCGTCGTGCAATGCGATAATGCTCGCGGCGAGGAGGCCCGCGTTTTTTGCACCTGCTTCGCCGATGGCCAGCGTGCCGACCGGAATGCCGCCGGGCATCTGCGCGATGCTGAGAAGCGAATCGAGCCCGCTGAGCGCCTTGCTCTGCACGGGGACTCCGAGGACCGGCAGATGGGTGTGCGCGGCGACCATGCCGGGAAGATGGGCCGCGCCGCCGGCACCGGCGATGATGATCTGGATGCCGCGGCCCGCCGCTTCTTTCGCGTACTCCGCCATGAGGTCCGGCGTGCGATGGGCGGAAACGACGCGCGCTTCATGCGGGATGCCGAAGCTCTCGAGCATGTTCACAGCGTGCTTCATGGTTTCCCAATCGGACTTGCTTCCCATGATGACGGCGACGAGCGGTGATTTCATGCGCGGGACTTTGGTTCGGACGGGGCCGCAGTGTCGAGTTTGGAGTGGCTACTTGCCGAAGAAGCCCGGCGTCCATTTCCAACCGGGATGCCGGATGAAAGCGAGCGACTCAGCCACGGTCAGCCCGTTTTTCCCGGCGACGGCGTTGCGCACGCGATAGGCGTCAAATTTTGCGCTGTCGAGCGGTGGTGGCGTGTAGAGACGCTCGTGCGGGACGCGCTGCCCGAGCAGCAGCGTGTAAAAACCGTCGATCTGAAAGAGACTGGCAGACGGCGGCAAGACATCCAGTTGCGCGAAGGTGCTTGGTCCGTTTTCGCGGTAGTGATGGACGATGGATTCCGCTCCGTGAAGCGCCACATCACTCAGGCATGCCTGCCAGAATGGCGTTTCGAGCCGCGTGTTGAAGCGGTAGTGGATGGCGAGGAAATCGCGGATCTCATCCCAAAGCTTCCGGATGATCCGGTCGCATGAATCGCGCATCGATGGCGCGATGCGGCAGTCATTATCCTCCAGCGCACCGGCAAGGAATCGCGTGGCGTGGCAGATGACGAAAATCGCGGTCGCCTCCAGCGGCTCGACGAAACCGTGCGCGTTGCCGACCGCAAAGACATTGCCGACCCAGCATCGCCGGTGGCGGCCGGTGCGGAATTTCACGATGCGCGTGTTCTTCACTTTCGGGTTCTTTTTCCGAAACTCCACCTCGGCCTGCTCGTCGCTCATGAATGCGGACGAATACACGTAGCCTCGGTTCACGTGCTGCTCGTGCTCGATTTGCCAGGCCCAGCCGGCATCCATTGTCTCGGCGATGGTGTAGGGAAGGATCGGCTCCTCGCCGCGCTCCCAGCCACCAGCGACGGCGCGGTCGCAAAAGAGCGTGTCGCCATAACTATCGAACGGCTCCTCCAGCGCCTTGCCGAGGAGCTCCGAGCGGAAACCGCTTGCATCAATGTAGAGGTCCGCGGTGAGTCGCTCGCCGCTATCCAGCGTGAGCGACGCGACTCCCTCGCCGCCGCGTTCCACCGCCTGCATGGTGGCGTCGATAATCTCGACGCCCTTCTCCATGGCGATGCGCTCGAAGTATTCCACCATCCACGCGTTCTCGATGTGATAAGCGTAGTTGCGCCGGATGTCGGGGATTCCGTTCGCCTGCCGCGCGAAGACCTTGCCGCATGACATCAGCGACGAGTTCACATCCGCGTCCTCAAAATCATCCCACACGTAAAAGCCATGCACTTTCTTCAGCCCGTCCAACTGCGCGGCCACCTGCGTGGTGAACGTGTAGTTGAAGTGCCCTCGCTCGCCCCACAGAAAGCGCACACCGAGTTTCCAAGTCGGCTTTGCCTCCGTGTAAAACCGGGTCTGCTCGAGCCCGAGATAACCGTGGAGGTGATACGGAAGATCCGACGTACTGCCCTCGCCGACACCGATGATCCCGATCTCGCGACTCCGCACCACGCGAACCCGAAGCTGGGGCAGTTTGATTTTGAGTGTGAGAGCTGAGAGGAAACCAGCCGTGCCCCCGCCGAGGACGATTACATCGCGGATCATGCCTCGGATGTACCAATCGGCGGACGATTGGCAATCGTGGAGATTCGGGCGACGCTAATCGCGCTCTAATTTGGGCCGGTTCCCGCCCGCAATCAGGCTGAGCGGTTCACGATACCACGTAATTCAAAATCGACCCGACCGCCCCCGTCGTGCTGGCAACGACCTTCTCGGACGCATGGGCGAGGAAGCTCCTGTCTCCCGATCGAAGAATGCTCCCGTCATCGAGTCGCCGATGCGCAGAGGCAATTCCCCGAAGAGCGCTCATTTTCTTCCTGGAAATAATCGCCTTATTAGACTTTTGACCATATTCTTCGCGTCGATGATATGTTGGTGCCCGCTGGGCAGCGTTTGCATCCATCCTTTGAGCGCTTGTTCGGCGAATGGGAGGGCTTTCAAGTCGGCGCCCTGCTCTTGAAGATAAAATGCAAGATCATACGCCGCGAGGCATGTACTTGGGTGGGTGGGTCCCATAGTGCGCTCATTGGTGCTGAGTTTGCTGCGCAGAAGAGACTCAATAGACGACTGCACACCGTCAAACTGCAGCATATTGACTAGCCCTATCCGGTGGGGTGCGCCTACCTTGGCTTCAGACAGCAACATGGATAATTTCGATTCGATCGCGTGATCGAGCGGCCCATTACGTCCGTGGTTGCGACCGCTGCTACGCGGATAATTGCGTAAAAGAGATGTGAAGCCCTCGATATCGCTGGTGGCTAGGAATAGTGAACCTAGGAGTTCCGTGCTGGCCAAAATCCGCGGGTGGCTAGCTCCGAGCGTGAGTTCACAGTGCGCGAGGAGGTTTTTAGCGATGGGAATGGCTTCCTCGTGGAGCGCGCGGTCTGCGAGAACTTCGACTAGCTTTTTGTGGACTTTAAACCATGCGTCGGGCTGGGATATGCAGTCGCACATGGCGGCGGCAGCGCGAAGGCTTGAGAGGGCGGTGTCATAATCGCGAGCGCCGTGCGCGGATTCGCCGAGTCTGAACAAGACCGCTACTTTTACGGCGCGGACTTCGGCGGCGTCTTCCGGAGTTGCTGGTTTGAAGGCTTCGAGTCGGGCGAGGACTGCGGGGAGGTCATTCGATATTTTATCGAGCAAGCGCTCGATGTCGGCGAGTGCGATGCTGGCTGGCGCAGGCGGGTTCATGGCGCAGAGTGTGGGGGGACTGTGGGGCGGAGGCAAGACGGGAGGACCGTGGCGCGGATGCGCGTCCGGAGCACGGGCGGCTTGCCATTTCCCGAGCCAGGGCTAATCGTCGCCTCCATGAAATCGCGCTTCATTTTCGCTGCCGTCCTCGCAATCTTCACCGCCGTTCGCGCCGATGACACTCCGGTGCCCGCCGTCACCGCAGAGCCGGCTGCGGCTGATGCGAAGAAGACCGCTCAGGAAGAGCTGGAGGCGAAATTCAAAAAGACCCTCACCGACTCCACCATGGTCGGCACCTGGTATCTCGTGACGGATGGCAAAGCCGGCGAGCCGACGGCGGATAAATACACCATCACCGGCGCGACGAAACTCTTCGGCGAAAACTGGCTCATCCATGCGCGCGTGCAGTATGGCAAGGCGGACTTTACCGCGCCGTTCCCCGTGAAGGTAAAATGGGCGGGCGATACACCCGTCATCACCGTGGACGAAGTCGGGATCCCCGGCGGCGCGAAATTCTCCGCCCGCGTCTTGATCTACGGCGGCACTTACGCTGGAACCTGGTCCGGCGCCGGGCACGGCGGGCTGATGAGCGGCGTCGTCGCCAAAGCGAAGGAATGAGGGACTGAGGCGCGGCGCTTGCGTCGTAGTACACGCGGCCCTCCGCGTGCTGCCCTTCACGGGAAGCGCACGCTCTTTTCCGCTGGAACGCTCAAGAATTTTGCGCTTCCCGTGAGAGGTTCACGCAGAGGGCCGCGTGAGCTACGTCCCCGAAATCGCGGCGTTCGGGTTTATGCAGTCAGCGACGGGCTGGTTTTTTGGAATCCCGTACATCAAGCGATGACGCTTCGAATCACATTACCGTGAACGTCCGTGAGGCGGTAGTCGCGGCCTTGGTGGCGCACTGTGAGGCGGGTGTGGTCGAGCCCCAGGAGGTGGAGCGCTGTCGCATTGAGGTCGTGGATATGCACAGGGTCCTTGACGACGTTATAGGAGAAATCATCCGTCTCGCCGACGATCGCGCCCGGCTTTGCGCCACCGCCGGCGAGCCAAATAGAGAAGCAGCGCGGGTGATGATCGCGACCGTAGGTCTTCGCAGTGAGTTGCCCTTGCGAATAGACACTGCGCCCGAATTCGCCACCCCAAATCACCAGCGTGTCGTCCAGCATTCCGCGTTGTTTCAAGTCCTCGACAAGCGCGGCACTTGGCTGGTCGGTGTCGTAGCACTGCGAGCGGATGTGTTCCGGCAGATCGCTGTGCTGGTCCCATCCGCGATGATAGAGCTGGATAAAGCGCACACCGCGCTCGGCGAGGCGGCGCGCGAGAACGCAGTTCGCGGCAAAGGAGCCGGGCTTGCGCGACTCCGGGCCGTAGCGCTCGAAGACGGATGCCGGTTCCTTGGAAAGATCGGCAAGCTCCGGGACGGATGACTGCATGCGGAAAGCCATTTCGTATTGGTCGATGCGCGCCTGGATTTCCGGATCCTGATACTCGTCGAGCTTGATCTTATTGAGCCCGGCAATGTCGTCGAGCATCGCACGGCGGCGCTCCGGGGTGATTCCGGGCGGGTTTGTGAGAAACAGCACCGGGTCCTTGCCGGAACTAAAACGAACACCCTGGTAGCGGGACGGAAGGAATCCCGAACTCCACATCCGTTCGTGCAGCGGCTGGGCGTTTCCGTTGCCGCTCGGCCGGGAAATCATCACGACAAACGCTGGCAACTCCGCATTCTCCGAGCCGAGACCATACGACATCCATGAGCCGAAAGAAGGCCTGCCAGCAACCTGACTGCCAGTCTGCAACATCGTCATAGCCGGGTCGTGATTGATGGCCTCGGTGTGCATCGAGCGAATGACGCAGAGGTCGTCGGCGAGGCGCGCAGTGTGGGGCAGCAACTCGCTCAACCAATGCCCGGCTTTTCCATGTTGTTTGAAATTGAAAACCGACGGCGCGATGGGAAAGCGCGCCTGCCCCGAGGTCATGCCAGTGACGCGCTGACCATTGCGGACCGAGGCGGGCAGGTCTTTGTCGAACAACTCGCGCAAGCCCGGCTTGTAATCGAACAGATCGAGCTGCGATGGAGCGCCAGCCTGCGTGAGCCAGATCACGCGCTTTGCTTTCGGAGCAAAGTGCGGAATGCCGGCGACGCCTTGCGCAGCGGATAAATTTGGATTCAACAACGAAGCCAGCGCCGCCGCGCCGATGCCGGTGCTGGCGCGACCGAGGAATTGGCGGCGGGTGAGATCCAGCAAACACCTCATCCTCGTGAGTCCCAGTCCGAGCGCAACTCCTGCTCATACGCTGCTCCGTCGGGCGTCTTCGCGCGACCGAGCAACGCTCGGTTGGACGTCAAATCAGGCTTCCCATTCTCAGGGGGAAGCGACTGCTCCAGCGCCTCGCAAACGATTTGAGCAGGCGGCAAATGCTTCCGTTCGCTCGCGCTCGCGATCCTCAAAGCAAGGACATCGGGTAATTCAATAGTCAACGTGCCCATCACACAAAAAATGCCGTTCAAGCCGCGTCAACCGCAGGCACCAGCACGCGCTTCGTTCGGTAGATGCGCTCTGGGTGCTCCTTCTGGATTTCGCGGATACGGCGTCCCATTTCGTATGGGTCGTAATTGCACTCCGCAGCGAGCTTGCGACGGATTTCGCGCAGCCATTCGAGGCCGTCGTCGCGGAGTGGTTTCGGTGATGCGGATTCGGTGTCTGGTGTCATGGCAATCGTTCTAATAGTTCATACGGCGTCGTCAGCACCGGCGTTGCATAGCCGATGGATGAATTCACCGTTTCGATGTGCTCGCGCTTGTTCGCGTTGGCGATGTGGCGGCAATTCCATGTCGCCAGAATATCGCATCCGTGGAAAGTCGCCAGCGCAAGATGCCGCGCATCGCCTTCCGCGTCTCGCGGCATCAGCTTGTGCTGAAAATACACCGCGACGATTTCATCCACCCGCTCTACATCATCCAGAATCGGCAACGTCGCCAGCAGCGCCAGTGCTTCGGATCGCTTCGGCTCCGGTGCGTGTCGGAGTTCGAGCACGACGGCATCGGAAGTCACCAACTCATCCCGCAACCGCGCAATGTCCCACCATTCCCGCGTCCACTCCCGCATCGTCTGAAACTGCCCCGCCCGCGTCTCGTGGTAAAAACTCGGAATACTCGTCTCGATGTAAATCAACTGGCTCACAGCGCGAAAAATAGCACGCCTCGCGCACCCCGTTCAAGCCGCATCTACTTCACATGCTTCTCCATCAGCCGAGCCGTGCGATGCGCATCAGCCGAGCCGTGCGATGCGCATCAGCCACTTCATCCGTCACCGAATTGTTGACTGAGCCCGACCAACGCCGGAGGAACGCAGCGACTGCCTCGCGTTTGCCCGCCTTCACCGCGTTTCGGCCAGCAAGCCGTTTGCGCTCCAGCCACACCGCCAAACTCTCCATATCGGATTGAGGCAACTCTTCGATCGCCGCTTCGATTTCAATCAACGTGCTCATGTGGGGAAATTGCCCGAAGCGCCGCAGGGCGTCAATTCATCGCTTGGATTTCAGTCTGGAACCTGCGGGGTTCCGGTACCTGCGGGTTCCCGGACGTTAAAGTGAGTCCAATAGCTCCTGCCAAGTCGGGGGCCTCTCTATAGTCACAACTACACTGCGGGCCGAAAATCCCAACTCTCGGACGATTCGGCGAATGGTCTCTGCCCTCTCGGGAGTTGTTCCTTGAGTGCAGAGATACAGCTCTGTCCCCGGCACTTGCTTGTACGGATATTGCGTTCGTCCATCCTGACTCATGAAATCTGCTGGATTGCGAGAAAGGGGGAAGTTCCTATTCATTCTGAGTCCCCTCAATCGTCGGGATACTTCGTGGTCGGGGCCAAATGCGCTGAAAATACCGCCAAGAAATTGCGCTTGTGTCTCTCCGACATCTCCACCTTGAACGAACTGATTCGGGCACGGTTGATTCAGAATGACGGACCAGCGAATCAGAATCCAAATTCCCGTATTTGGCGCACGTCCACCTATCACAACATGTTCTGTGGGCTGTCTCGGGTCGGTAGTTACCGTATGAACAACGCGAACCTGCGGAAACGGTTTCGACTCGTCGAATCGGTAGAGGCCCGGGCCGACTCGCACATAGCACTCGTGCTCCTTGCGAAACTGCGACCAAACTGCCGCCCGTGAGCATGTTCTCATCCACCAGAATACGAACTCGTAAACTTCCTTGATGGAGACTGCCTCATCTTTGGCCTTTTCCCTCATGTATTCATGAACGGCGTCTCGCACGCTGAGGCCAGTTTGCCGCGCTTCCTGATGGAGTGCTGGCATCTCATCAAACGTTGATTGATGCCGGAAAACAGCCTCACCCGTTTCCCATTGCAGCTCCAAGTTTTGAGTTTCAACCCGCCAACGATTTTCTCCCATTGGAACGAAGACTTTGCAGCCTCGGACGGTATGCACCTTGGATATGAGCCGAAACTCGTATCGCAAAGGAGCTGCGCGCTTTATGTAAAGCATGACTCCTGACGGCAGACCTTCAAACGCCTGCTTCAACTTGCCGTCTGAAGAATAAATTGCGCGTTCGCTTGTACTCACACTGCAGTGGAAGAAACCCGGCTCATCCTGCCACGAAACCTCGATTGTCCCGCCATCGGGAAGCGGCGGTAGGATGCGCTTCAACTCTCCCACAAGAGGAACAAAGCCGCCCTCGATATTGCAGAACCGCAGTTCCAACTGAACGGTTTGAGGCGTCCACGGCTCGTTTGATGGCTCGGCGTTCTCGGCGTCAATCCCTTCAATCGCGAGCATTTCATCGAAATCCTCTTGGCGGACACAAGCTCTCTCACCCTCAACATAGACGATATATTCGCTTGGGCGGCTTCGGATGCGCGGCACGTTTGGATAGCGCCTGATGATGCAGCTGTCTGCGACCGGCTGTTGCCGCACCCGAGCCCGCTCTTGGTCCTGCTCTGCCTTGAGACACTCTTCCAACAATACCCCGAAACGCTCTGGCTCTACTTCCAAAAGCCTGCGGACGCCCTCAATCGTCGGAGGATAGCAGTGCTTGTCTGCCCAGTGCGCTGTTACGTTTGCCTCCGAGTTAAATAATTCCCCACAACCCGGCTCTCTGCATATACAAACCTCTGGTGAAACTTGGTTTTCAATAAATCGGTCAATCAGTGCTGGATCGGATGAAAACGTCATCGTGGTCCGTGCTTCCCCATTTGGATTTGGGTGCGCTTCCCGAATATGGCGAGCAATCTCGCTGAGCGCATTTCTGCCCAGCGCGTCCGGGACCATGTGACCGAGGCAATGTCCGCAAAATGTCAGCTTTGTAGGACGGTCAATATCGCCGAGGGCATCTTGCTTCGGCATTCGCTGTTTCCGGCAGATATCGGGAGAATGGTGCGCCAGCAGATGCTCGCTCAATGCCTCTTCAGAATCGAATAACTCCTCGTCAAAAGGGCAACGCAAGAGACGTTTTGCGATCCGTCTCAGGATTCTTTCGCTCATGTCGTCTGGTGTCGGGTTCATGGCAGATCAAGAAGCTCCCGAATCCTGCCTTGCGGCGAGAATCAGAATACTACTTCGCACCCGAGGGAACGTCCCCATTCCGTCGCCCGGTGACAGCAAGTTTGTCGAAAAAGGTTCCTGAGAAGGCTGTGAAGTTTTCATTAAACGTCAGCACGTTCGTTTATCGGACAACCAAATCTCAACGGTTTTTGCATCGAGTCGTTTCCATACTCCCTTCCACCCGCTTCCCGAAACGACCGTTCCATTGGCATAAAAGCGCAGCGTTGCGTTCCGCTTGGTCGGGTGATCATAAAACCACGTTGTCGATGTAATGAGCGGATGAGGTGGTCGACTCGGCCGCGAGTCCGCACATTGTAAGACAAATTAGGGCCAAGATTGTTTTCATTTGGGGCGGGTATTCCTAAAATCGAGTTGCGTCAAAGCGAGAAACGAACTCCCCACACAGCTTGATCATCAAATCTCTCGCCTCCACTGGTTCGCCCTCTCCTGCTAAATCCGCTATTCCTTCATCACCGTTTCATCGAGATTCAGCATCGTGCTGGCGAGCGCGGTGTAAGCGCCCAGTTCCGCGACATTCAAGGTGGCATCGGTCTTGGCTTCTCCGATTTTCAATAAACTCGCAGCACCAGTTGGGTCGGCCTGAAACTCACGGAGACTGCGCGCCAACGCCGCTTGCAGAATCGTCATTTCCGCAGGGCGGGGAAGGCGTGCGGTGATGAGACGGAAACCATACGTGAGCCGTGATTCGATCGTCGCTCCTCCTTCCAGCATCATGCGCTGTGCTAACTGTCGCGCGGCCTCAACATAGGTCGGGTCGTTGAGTAGGTTGAGCGCTTGCAGTGGCGTGTTCGTGCGGGGGCGGCGCAACGTGCAAGTCTCGCGGAAGGGCGCGTCGAAAAGCAGCATCGCGGGGTTTGGCACCGAACGTTTCCAATACGTGTAGAGGCTGCGGCGATGGAGGTTTTCGCCCTTGTCCTGCGTGTAGGTCGCCTTCGGATTATCCTTCTGATTGACCACTTGCTCGTAGAGACCCGGCGGGTGATACGGCTTCACCGAAGGCCCGCCGATTTTCGACACCAACAAACCGCTCGACGCGAGCGCCTGGTCGCGCACGAACTCTGCCTGCAAGCGGAAGCGCGGGCCACGAGCGAGAAACCGATTGTCCGGATCGCGTTCGCGCGCCGCAGGCGTGAGCTTCGAGCTTTGCCGATAGGTCGCGCTGGTGACCATCAGGCGCAGCATCGCTTTCATATCCCATCCGCTGGAAATAAATTCCGACGCCAGCCAGTCGATCAATTCCGGATGGCTCGGCGGCTCACCCTGCGATCCAAAATCTTCCGCCGTGCGCACCAGACCGGTGCCAAACAACATCTGCCAAAAGCGATTCACGGTCACCCGTGCGGGCAGCGGATTCGCCGGATCGACGAGCCAGCGCGCGAGTCCGAGTCGGTTGCGAGGAAACGGTTCGGCCATCGGCGGCAACGCGGCGGGTGTGGCGGCCGTGACTTTTTCCCCGAGCTGATCATACACGCCGCGCAGCAGGATGAATGTGTCGCGCGGCTTGCCCTCATCCATCACCAGCGTCACCGGCACGGCATGCTCCAAGTCGGCCAGCGACTTCGTGAGTTTCGCGAGACGCTCCTTCGCAGCTTGAGCCTTGTCCTTCGCCGGCGAAGGCTGGTCCTTGGCTGCTGGAGGCTGGTCCTTCGCGGCATCAGCCACATCCTTCGCCGCTGCAGCCTGCACCTGCTTTGCGGTTTCGATTTCCGTTTTCAGCGATGCGATCTGCGCTGCGACCTCCGGAGTTGGCAGCGACAGAAACGGCGCACTGCTCACCTTTGCCACCTTGCTGTAATCCCCCACTCCATTTTCCGACACGTTGTGAAAAAACGCTTTCAAGCTGTAAAAGTCCCGCTGCGTGAACGGATCGAATTTGTGGTCGTGGCAACGCGTGCAGTTGAAAGTCTGCGCAAGCCAAACCGTCGCCGTCGTCTCCACGCGGTCCGCCGTGTAGTCCGCGAGGAACTCCTCGGCGATCACCCCGCCCTCCTCGTTGATCATGTGGTTGCGATTGAACCCCGTGGCGATTCGCTGTTCGAGCGTCGCGTTCGGCAGAAGGTCGCCCGCGATTTGTTCGATGGTGAACTGATCGAACCGCTTGTTTTCATTGAACGCCCGAATCACCCAATCACGCCATGCATCCAGCGTGCGATCGCGGTCCACCTGATAGCCATTCGTGTCGGCAAAGCGCGCCCCATCCAGCCAATCCACCGCCATCCGCTCGCCGAAATGCGGCGAAGCCAGCAGACGATCCACCACCCGTTCGTAGGCATCCGGCGCCGCATCATTCACGAAAGCATCCACCTCAGCCGGCGTGGGCGGCAGCCCCGTGAGGTCGAGCGTCACGCGGCGGATGAGCGTGACCTTGTCCGCCCCGGCAGCCGCCTGCAAATTCTCCGCAGCCAGCCGCTGACGAATGAACGCGTCCACCGGATGCGCACTCACCGCCGGAACCGCCGGCCTTTGGATCGGCAAATACGCCCAGTGCATCTGATACTCCGCGCCCTGCGCGATCCACTTCCTCAGTCGATCCTTCTGCGCAGCGGTAAGAACCTTGTGCGCCTTGCGTGGCGGCATTTGTTCATCCCGGTCATCCGAGAGAATTCTCCGGACGAGCTCACTCTTCCCCGGCTGCCCCGGCACGATCGGAAATTCGCCCGACTCCGCCGCCTTGATAGCCTCCTCGCGAACATCCAGCCGCAACTCGGCCTTGCGCACATTCTTGTCCGGACCGTGGCAGTGAAAGCACGCATCCGAAAGAATCGGGCGAATGTCCCGATTGAACTCAATCTTCGCAGCCCGCGACGACTCGTCCGCGTGAGCCCCGAGCACCGTGGCCGTCAAAATAAAAAGGATGCGTTTCACCGAAACCACCCGCCACATTTCAGCGATCAAAGTAAACACTAAAACCGGAGCCCGCCCCCCATAAAAAGGGGCACTGCACCCGCACGGAAGCCGCCTACTTTTGCAGCGAGCCGATTAGAGCGATTGCCAAAAGTCCTTTCCGATTGAGCGGCGGCACTCCTGCCGCCGACAGCGCCCTGGAGCCTGAAGGTCTCTGATTTTTGAGAATGGCACGCCGTCGGCGACAAGAATGTCGCCGCTCCCATTCGCAAGCGCCGCTTCACCATTCTTTGATCTCGAACGGGAAATTACTTTTGGCACATGCTCTAGTTCACGGCCTCGACAACCTCGCTTACCGACCCGTGGCTTTCAGTGTTTCGCCCGCCGCCGCGCCGAGTTGTGCGGCAACTTCGCGAAGACTTTTGGGCCACTGCTCGAATTCCACACTCGCGGCATTTTCGATTTTCGCCGCGGTGATTCCCGGCACCAGCTTGGCGGATGGTTGGGCGTGGAGGAATGGCACTTTTTCCTGCCCAAACGTGGCGGGCAGGCTGCGGGCGTAGAGTTCCAGTTCGGCGGCGTAGTCGGCGGGCGTGTAGCCGAGGTTGGCAGCGCCGGGCACCCAGATCACGCCAGCCACGCCCATCGGCGTGAGCGGGCTGATGCACCAGTTGTAGGCGAGCGTCGGGACGGTGTCGGGTTTTACTTCGCCGTCGCGGCTGGGATCGGGAAACGCTGGGAATTGCAGCGGTGCGACGGATATGTCTGCGGCGATTTTCGCGACCTCGGCCTTGACCGACTGCACGTAGGCGGCGACGGATTTTCGGGAAACTTCGGACGCGGGGTCCTGAAGGAGCAACGCATTGAGGCGCGGCTGAAACGCAGCGTTCGTCGCGCTTTTCACTCCGGCAAACGATGTCCACGACAGCGGCGACGCCATTTCTTTCCCCTGCCCGGACGACATCGTCACGAAGCCTTGCGGGATGCCGGGGCGGTTGAGTGATTTGGCGAATTGATACGCTGCCATCGAGACGCAGTCGCCCGCATCGGCGAAGTCCGCGGTCTGCCAGAACGACTGATATTTGCGGTCGCCGCCCACTTCGAATCCGCGCTTTCTCGGAACGGGGTTCGTGCTGGCTGAGGTTCTGCGCCGGAACTCGCGGACCAGCGGCAGCGGCTCGGGCGCGGCGGCCTTCGCGTCGCGGCGGTCATAGGCGGGTTCGGAAGTGAGTTGCGTGCTGCCGGTGAGGAACCAGACGTCGCCGACGAGGATGTCTTTCACGGTCCGGCTGTGGCCGTGGCTCGCTTCCGCCGAGAGAGTGATTGGCTGCGCGGAGGCTTTCAGCGCGGGGAAGGAAACCGACCATTGCTGCCGGTCGTTCGCCACGGCGGTCTGCGTGACACCGCCGAGCGTCACGGTCACTTCCACGCCTTTGTTGGCAAAGCCCCACACGGGGATGGGCCGGTCGCGCTGGATGATCGCTCCATCGCGATAGTGCGCCGCGACGGTGAAGACGGGGAAATCCGGGTCGGTGTACTGCGCATACTTCGCCTTCTCGGCGGCCGCTTTTGCCGGTTCGTCCTCCTCGAAAATGAGCTTGCCATCCACGGTAGCGAAGGGCGTCGCCGGGAGGCCTGCCTTGTTGTAGAGGTTCGCGTTTTGAGGCGCCGCGCTGTAAGCGTATTGCACGCCGACCGGCTCTGGCACAGCGTTCGATGTCACCACCACGGTATCGCCGGCAATGACGGCTTCCGCAGCGTGCCACCTCCGATCTTTGCCGCAGAGGCGGAAATGATTCAGTTTCTCGCCGGGCGTGGGCCGCGCTGGCTCGACGAATTTCTCCGGCTCCTTGAGGTCCTTCTCCAGTCCTTTGCTGCCCACCATCAGCCCGCCGAAGAGACTGCCTTTTTCAAACGCGACGACCGCCTTGTTTCCCTCGACGGTGACCTTTTCAAAAACGGGGCCTGTGTAGGCGATGTCGCGTCCGTAGTCCTTTACCAGAGCCCATCGCGCCAGCCTCATGCCGGGATGGAGCTTGTTCTGGTAGTGAATGTTTCCCGGAGCTGCGGGATTCAGATCCGTCTGAACCACCATCCCCACGTGGGCTCGGTTGTTCATGAAGAACAGATGCTGCGCCTGCCGCACATCAGCGAGCGCGATCTCGACGGAATCCGCCGTGCCGTAGTTCTGCATTTGCGTGAAATAGAACGGCATCTCCGGCATTCCCCACGCCTCGCGCCAGCCGCGGACCAGCGCCTCCATCCGAGCGGCGTAAAGACGTCCGTCACCGGAGTTCGACTCGCCCTGACACCACAGCGATCCGCGAATCGCATACGGCACGACCGGCGAAATCTTGCCGTTGAAAAACTGCGACGGCCCGCGCCACTGCCCCGCGATTCCCGGCAACTCCGGACGCTTCAGCGGCTTCTCCACAGGGAAACCCAGCTCCGCCGAATCCTTCTGCCACGCAGCCAAGTCCGCGTAGTATTTTTCAAAAGCCGCGCGTCCTTGCGCCGTGCCCGCATCCCCGTCGTGAATCAGATCCGCATCCACCTTGAGCAGCGGATGGCCCTCGATTGCCCTGCGCTCCGTGAACGCCTCAATGCGCGTGTTGCTGTGGGAAGTGAGCAGGATGCCCACCGGCACTTTCAACTCCCTGTGCAGTTCATGCGCAAACGCGAGCGCCAGCGCCGAGAAATCGCCCGCCGCGCGGCTCGTCTTCCATCCCGCCTCCGAGGTCCCCTTCCGCTGCGGATAAAGCGCCGACACCGTATCCGTCCTCAACTCCCGGATGGGCACCTCCTCCTTCGCCTTCGCCAGATCCTGCGCCAGCCCCGCGCACATCGACTTGCCGGCAAACCACTCCATATTCGACTGCCCGCTCGCGTGCCACACTTCACCGACCAGAATATTCTTCAGGGCAACCTTCCTGCCCTCGCTATCGCTGACGACCAACTCCGCAGGCACCGCGCTGGCCTTCAGCGGCTTGAGCTTCACCATCCACCTTCCATCCGCGCCGGCGGTGGCCATTCCTTTTTGCGTGGAAAACTCCACCGTCACAGAAGTGCCTGGCTTGCTCCAGCCCCACACGGGCAAGTCCACCTCGCGTTGCAGGATCGCGTTGTCGGCAAACGGCAGACCCAGTTCGATGGCGGGCGCAGGTTTCGCGACAGGCTTGTCCTCCGCAGCCAACGCGGCAAACGGTGAAATCAGCACGATAGCCGCGAGGGTGAGGATTCGATTCGGTAGATTCATGAGATGCGTAATGAGGTGACTACCGCATTAAAACGCGGGCGTCGGGATCTTTCTCGCTGCTCCGGCATTATTTGGAAACGCGTCGCCTTTGATTTTTCACCGCAGAGCTTGGAAGACCGCAGAGAAGGCTCCGTGAATTCAAGTCTCTGCGGTCCTCCGATCTCTGCGGTGCATCATCCGCTCAGGCAAACCGCTGCGTTCGGGGTAAATCGGAGGACTACAATCAGTCCGGCGCTTTGTCCCTATTGGCTCACCACAGCAGCGGCACATCGTAAGCTGCGAATAGCGGATCGCAGG
>JANMGP010000112.1:0-4360 GCA_031374705.1 Verrucomicrobiaceae bacterium
TAAGTCGGGAATACGCCCACGCCTCGCGATACGCGGCGAGATCGTTGCCGAGGAGGAAGTCGTCCATAAACGTCCGGTCCTTCTTGTTCGCGAGGTAGGGCTTGATGACTTTTGCAAAGAAATCGGGGTCCTTACGCGAAAGGAAAAAGCTCAACTCATGGCACGCATACTCGCTGTATTTCGCGAGCTTCTCCTCGTCCTTGAGTTTCGGCCATTGCAGCACCCACGCAAACTCCGCGAGATGCTCGTCACCGCTCAGCGTCATGAATAGCGAGTGAATTCCCCCGAGCGTGTCGTAAGTCTCAATCTCGCTCGTAAGAACGTCCGCGAGCGTGAGCGCCTTGCCTTTCTCCAGCACGGTCACCTCTTTCTTCTGAGCAAACGGCTTCACCGGATCGAGATTCCGCACGAGCCGCTGCTCTGCGAACTTTGTCGGCTGTTCTGCGAGTGCCACCGAGCGCCACACCGCGTGTGCCGGATCCTCCGCGTAGACTTGCAATTGCTGCCGGTCCCCGAGCGCCTTGCGCTCAATGCGAACAATGCCATCCTTGTCGGGCACAAGATTGTAGAGCACCGGCGCGGACTCCGCGAGGAAGTCGAGATTCGTCTGCTCCACCGCTCCTCCGGCCTCGGCCTGCGCGGGAGCCGCCATTCGTTTTGCCGCAAGCTTCCGCTCGCTCCGCGCTCCGCCCATTGCGCCTGCATCCTGTGCGGCTTTTTGGAGCAACTCGGCCAGACCCGTCTCCTGCACTTCCCACGGATTCAGCAGCAGCCCGGGCCGCGACAGCATATTGCCGGCGAAAATTTTCGCGGAGCGTCGCTCCAAAATATACCGGTATTCGTCCCCGATTTCGCGGCCCGCAGAAAACAGGTTCGGCAATTTCGCCGACGCACCTTCCGCGCCGCCAAACCGCGAAAATCCGCCGAGCCCGCCAAACAGACTCGTCGTCGGAACGAAGCGCGTCGCGCCGATATGCACACGGGTAAAGGGCGTCACGTTCGCCAGCTTCACAGTGATGAATTCCTTCTCCTCCTTCACTTCGCCGATCTGCAAAGCGGCAGCATCGCGCTGCTGCAAATTGCGCACCGGACCGAGCAGCCAGCTACCCACGCGAGTCGCCTCCGTCACACGAATCGACACATCGCGACCCTCGCCACGCAAACGCAGTGAATAGTCGCCGGGCCGCAATCCTTCCACGACGAGAAAGCCGTCCTGCACGTTCAGCTTCGCGGCGTGATTCGCCACAAACGTCCCCGCTTTCATCTCCAGTAGAGAAATCTCCGGCGGCCACACACCGGGCGGCAACGGCAGTTTTACAGGCTCTCCGGCCTTGGTGTTGAGCGTCGCCGGCCACGTCCGGTCGAAATCCTTGAGCGTCCAATCACTCTTGCTCCCGTTTGCCGCGGGCACCGAAATGCGCGCAATGTCGGCGAGCCCGCCGAGCATGATTCGCCCTTTCGCATCCGTCTTTAGCGAGACGTTCACCGGCCGGCTGAAATCCTTGCGCCAAAACGTGAACACCACCTGCCGGTCGCGCATGGCCTCGCCATTCTTGCCGAGCAGTTCGTAAACGTAATCGATCCCGAATTTCGCAAGATGCCCGTCATACGTCGCATCCGATTTATCCATCCCGTTCAGCGTCCATGTGTGCGACGCCGAGATGTCGCGTTTCTGGCCGCCTTGCGAAAGCACATCCACCTTGCCGGAGAGCGTCACCGTGAGCTTCGCCAGACGCTCGGGGACTGCGAGTTCATGCGTCAAATCCGCATCCGGACGAAGCGCAATGTCCTTCACTTCGCGCGTCGTGGAAACGCCGTCGTGCGTCACGGAAGTGATCGTCAATTTCGGCTCCTGAATCAGCGCGGGATCGAGATGCAACTCACCGAGCAAAAGCTCCGTGCGCACAGCCAGCGTCGCCTTCCGCCGCGCGAGCAGTTGCTCGCGATCGATGTGAAACTGCGCATCCAGCGCATAGGCTTCGCCCGCGTGCTCAAACTGCGTGAGCGTCGCAAAAGTCCCTGCGGCGTCCGACACGACAAGATTCCGCGAACCCGGCTGCGCGCTGAACGGCACCGTGATTGTCCCGGTCTTCTCATCGCGGACGATCTTCCTGCCATCGACCCAGACCACCGCGTCCTTCACTGGCTCCTTCTTTTCATCCAGCACCGAAATCAGCACGCCGCCCGCGCCCGTCTGCTGGAGCACCTGAAACTGACCCACGCGAATCAAAGCGCGGCTGCTCCGTCCGCCGCCAATCAGCTCGACCACCCACGCCCCGCGTTTGTCCTTCAGCGCTGGAAATTTCAGCGTCTTGCGCGTCCGCTTGAACGGCCCCGTCTCGACGACCTCCGTGCCTTCGCTGTTTGCCACGAGCCCGTCGAGGTTCATGTCCGTGTTCAACTGCCGCTGCTGCGTCTGGAAAAAATTGAGCGTGTTGATCTCGTAAATCTTCACGAGCAGCTTCGGCGTGTTTTTCAGAATCACGTCGAACTGCACATCGTTGCCCGGCATCGTGAATTGCGAGTTCGTCGCGGGAAACTCGATATCCACGCGCTCCTTCAATTGCTGAAACTCCGTCGGCGAAAGCAGCGACGCCCATTGCTCGGGATTCCCGATTCCGTTCGTAATCATCGCCTCGGCGAAAACGGGCTTCAGCCACGAATCGCGCACCCATTCCGCATACTTCTCCCATTTCGCCTCAGCACCCTCTTTTGCGAACAGCGCCAGAAAATATTCGCGCACCAGCGGCTCGTCATTCCCGATCGGACGCTCCGCAACCAGCGCCTCGCCGAGCCCCGCATTGAAGTCCACAGCGCCTTCCCGCTCCAGCTTTCCGGCGAGCCATTTCTCATTCACGTAGCCCATCTGACGCGGCAGTTTCAGGTAATCCGCAAACCGCGCGGCGTCATACACACCCTTCTTCCGGTCGTGGTCCAGACGACGATAAAGCACGCCCGCCTTCAGCGTATTGAAAGCCGGCGGCAGCGTCTGCACATAGGCCCACGCACGGTCCAGCCACGCCTCCCGCGCAGCCGCGTCGAACTCCACATCCTCATCCGCACCCGGCGCGAGTTTGCGCAGCTTCGCGAAGACAAACGGAGTGTATCCTTTCAAGGTCGGCACGAGTTCCGCGAGCGCATCGAGCTGCTCCGGAAGCAGCGCGCGATGAATCGCAAACTTCCCAAAGTCCGAGCCTTCGCTCGGCTTCAGCTCCGCCGCGATAAACTCAACGAGGCCCTTCACATCCGGACGCTGAAGCTTCTGCAAAAGCGCCTGACGCTGCTGCGGCTGGAGCTTCGCAGGCTGCGACACGAGCCGCTCCAGCGCATTCTGCGAAAGCGAATCGAGGCTCAGGTCATTGCCCAGCGCATCGGCCTCGAAGACCGCCAGTGACACCGACGCCGGATCGAGTTTCTCCGGCAGATTCGGAGCCTGGTCGCGCACTTCCTTTTCGTGATCGAAGTGCAAGCTCAGCCGCTCTTTCAAATACGCCAGCGTCCCCTTCGCATCCTTGTCGTAGTCGAGCAAGGCTTCACGATTCAGGATCGTCCGACGACGCTCGTTTTCGTCCGGAAAGCGTTTCGCCCACTGCGCGAGAATCTCCGCCAATTTGGCCTCGTCGCGCATGTTCTGATAATGCAGCGCGTGGAAAAAATAATAGTCTTCGGAGCCCGGCACCAACTCGCCGAGCACCTTCGCGCGATCCGGAGCCAGCGCGAACTTTTCGATGAAACCGACTTCGTTTTCCGCCCAGGAGTAGTAAGGCATAACGAGCGACGTTAAACCGGCGAGTACGACCGGCAAGTAGGAACGAGTGTTCATAAAAAAGGAGTGATTGTGTTAAGCGCGCCGAAGCGTGCAACACGGCCTCCCTTGAAGCAATGCCACAACTGCGGCATATTCGAAGACGGTCATGACGGGGCGAATGTTAGAAGATTCCCATCTAAGAAACCACAGTGCCTGCGAAAGGCGATTTTTACTGCAACAATGAGCGCGCTGCTATTGGTTTCGCGTATGATTCGAAAAGCATTCGTCATGTCCGTCAACGAGGGGCAGGAGCGGGAGTATGAACGCAGACACCAGCCAATCTGGCCGGAACTGGAAGCCGCGCTGCTCGCGCACGGCGTCACGAACTACTCGATATTCCTGCACCCCGGGACGCGGCAGCTTTTTGCGTACGCGGAAATCGCGAGCGAAGCGCGCTGGGCGGCCATCGCGCTAACCCGAGTTCCGCACTTCGCACCCTGCGCGAAAAAACTTTTCTCTGACGGCGTCCGTCCGCGCGGTGGCGGCTTCTCTGGCGGCGTGCGGTTTTTAGCGTTGTAGTGAAGAAGACCCCGTTGCGAAACGCCCTCCAAA
>JANMGP010000132.1:0-17410 GCA_031374705.1 Verrucomicrobiaceae bacterium
CTTTGGAGGGCGTTTCGCAACGGGGTCTTCTTCACTACAACGCTAAAAACCGCACGCCGCCAGAGAAGCCGCCACCGCGCGGACGGACGCCGTCAGAGAAAAGTTTTTTCGCGCAGGGTGCGAAGTGCGGAACTCGGGCTAATTCTACTCCCCGCCGCCGCAAACGCGCAGTGGCAGACGTATCCCGACGACCAAGATCCGATGTCGCCCGGTTACATCGCTGGCCCCAACTACCAGTGGGTATTCTATGACTTCCGCTACGGCCAGCCAGGGCAGACGCAGTACAAGGGCGTATGGCGGACGCCGAATGCGTGGCCGGGCAATGGAGCGACGGTGGATATCAACATCGGGCATATCGTGACCGTCTCGAACACCGCATACGTGCCCAGCTCTGGTGCGAATCCCGTGACGCCGTTCGGTGGAGGCAACGGACAACTCGCGCTGAATGGCGTCAACATCCAGTCTGGGGCTGCCGTGCTTAGTAATCTGAATCTACTCTCTTTCAATGGCGGGAGCACCTGGAGCGGCGGCTTTATCTCGGCATCCTCCCCCGGAAAACTGCGCAATTTCGGTGATGTCGTGATCGCGGCACCGAGCACCATTGGGAGCGGAGGGGAGTTTATCAATACGAACCGTATCTCGATTCCCACCAGCTTGGGACTGCAGTTTGGCCTCCAGTCGCTCACGAATCAGTCGGGCACGCTGCCGGATCCGTTTTATGCGGAGATCGCGCTGACGTCGCCGGGCGCAAGCATCGTGCAGGCTGCGGGTGGCGGCGGCTTCTCGGGGTATATCACGAACAACGGCGTCATCCGGAAGCAGGGCGGCGGCACTTCAACGATCAGCGGCATCGTTCTCTACAATCATGCGGATTCTCCCGCCAACCGCGCCGGCACGATTCAAGTGGACTCCGGCACTCTGGCGATCAGTGCCGAAACTCATTACTGGGGGCTGAAAGCGGAGATCGCGTCCGGTGCGGTGCTTCAGTTATCCGGAGATCAGCGCATGCACCCCGGCACCACCACCGTGACCGGCGGCGGGATCCTGCGTGTGGCGGCGGGGTGTGTCCTTGATGACTACTCCGATGCCGGCTCCGCCATTCTCGCCGCGCCGGAGGGGAAACTGGAATGCGCGGGAGGAAACATGGTGGATCTCGTGAACACCGGCAGCATAAATGTCACCGCGCCGTCCCTGTGGACCAACATCACGAACAAAGGCCATATCCGCCAGTTGGCTGGACTCCAACTCGGAGCCCCGTCTTCCAACGGCACTGGCACTGACTCCGCTGCAGTGTGGGATCTCGAAGACACCGCAGGCTTCGCTCCCCTGAACCAGCCCCCCTCCTTCCACAACTACGCCCTGCTGCGAAAGAGCGGCCCCGGCACCAGTGTGAACACCAACACGACCCTCTACGTGCATGGCTCAAGCACTGATGCCAATGCCGGTCGCATCGAAGTCACCGGCGGCACCCTCCAGTTCACGAACTTCGTCTATTTCCAGAATGGCGGACGCATCCGGGTGGCCAGCGGAACCACGCTCCAGATGCTTGGCAGCGTTCAAATAACGGACAATGGCACACTCTCGCTCACCGGCAGCGGCAAGGTCCGGCTCCTGCCCGGCTCCGCTTTCTATGCCGGCGACGCGACTTCGACAGGCACCCTCAACGCAGCGCCGGGAACGTGGGAGTTCAACGGCGGCTCCGTCTTCGGGCCGACGAACAACACGGGTGACATCACAGTAACGGCAACGACCGCGTGGGGCTATGGCTTCCTCGGCAACAACACGATCACCAACTCCGGCACCATTCATTGCCTTGCGACTTCTGCAGGAAGCACAAGCTCTTTGAGACTCACCGCGCTGGTGGGAATGGACTGCACGCCAGCCAGCGTCCTGTCCTTCGACATCGCGGGGCGTCCCAGCCAGACCACCCAGTGGGCGCGCCTGCTTTTCGCCGGGCAAAACTATTTCAACGCCGGAGGCAAGCTGCGCATCAACTTTGGCAACTTCACCCCGGTGAGCGGCGACCGCTGGAGAGTGGTTGATTACCAAAGCGGGTTCAATCCTCCGAGCGGGGACTTCACCCCGGAGTTCACCAACGTGCCGGCGGGATTCGTGCCCTTTTATGAGAAAGTGGGCAGCGGTAGCTACATCGGCTACGAGGTGGGCCTCATCGCCGCGCCCGCCCCTTTCACCTATGCCCAGTGGGCCGCGGCGCAGAACTTTGCCAGCCAGGCTGATGCCGCCTTTACCGCAGACCCGGACAAGGATGGCTGGAGCAACGGCATCGAGTGCGCGCTCGGGACGAATCCCAAATCCCCGTTTTCCTTACCCGCACTCACGGTCATCCGGTACGATAGCGGGGGCGACTTTTTCCTCGCCGCGCAATACAAGCGCCCCGGTGGAGCCAGCCGTCCCACCGACATCCAATACATCGGCGAGCGTAGCGACGAACTTGGAAGTTGGAGCGCCGGTGGCGTCATCGTGCAATCCGGACCCCTCGACGCGCAGGGCAACGAAACCGTCACCATGCGCCTGAGCGATCCGTTTGACTACCTCAACCGCAGCTTCCTTCGCCTGCGGGTGAATCAGTTCTGAGCATGCTCATTCAGCCTGCGCGGGTTTCTGTCCGTCGGTCTCCGCGAATCCCGGCGCACTAAGGACGAGCGTGGTGTCGCGCTGACTGCCGCCGGATTCCGTAATCAACAGTGCGCCGTCATCCGGACCGAAGGCCAAACTGGAGACCATGCGCGGCATTGAAAAGCGCCCCACTTCGCGGCGCGTAGCCAGATTCCAAAGGCGCACGCGCGGGACGTCATGCGCAGCGCAGGCCAGCGTGCGTCCATCTCTCGAAAGAGCGATCGGGCCGCTGCTTTCGGGGAACTGCCAGAGTTCGCGGCGCGCCTGCAGGTCCCATTTTCGCACGGCACCGTCCGGGGAAGAGGTGATGAATGTTTTCCCATCCTTCGCCGGCAAGAGCGAAACCGCCGGGCCGCCGGGATAGTCCATCACGCCTTGAGGCTCACAGTCGGGCAGGGAAAAAAGACGCAAGTAAGGATGCGCGGCGCAAATCGCGATGAGCCGCGGCGGCTCAGGAATCACGGCGGCTGCGACGACGGCGTGCTGGATTTGCGCACCGGGATCGATGAGTCGCGCACCGGCGCGGAGATCCCACGCGTGCAAACGGCCTGCGGCAGTCACCCCGGTAATCCAACGCCCGTCGTCGGAGAGGTTCAGCCGATGGGGCTCCGTTTCCGTTCCGGCCAGCGCGATGGTCTCGCCAGGCTGGAGATCCGGCACGGTCCATGGCCGCACGACCTGCGGCTTGCCGGGCGCGTCAGATCGTTGCGCGCAGAACACGGACGTCCCGCTTTCGGCGAAACCCAGCGCCGTTCCGGCATCAGCGGCAGTCAGTTTTTTGAGCACCGGATATTCGTAAAGCGCAACGCTCTTCTCGCTTTCCTGAACAATGACCAACCTGCCTTCGGGGGAAAAAAACCGACGCGTGACTCTGCCTTGGATTCGCTCATCTTCGCGGCCTTTCGCCTTCACCGGCCAGAGCTTCACCATGCCGTCTGCCCCGCCTGTGGCTACGCGGCTGCCGTCCGGAGACCAAGCCACCTGGCCGACACCGCGCTCGTGGCCGAGAAACTTTGCCGTTTGCCGGCCCGTCATAGCGTCCCAGAGGCGCATTGATTGATCGAGGCTCACCGTGGCCAGTTGAGTATTGTCCGGCGAAAGCGCGCTCTCCCAAACGCTCGCATCGTACCCCGGCGTGCCGTTGCGGATGGTACCGCTCTCCACCTCCACGATGGAACACGGTCCCGCCGCACAACTCACCACGAGTAGCCGTCCGTCAGCGGAGAATCGCAGTCCGGTCACCTGCGTGAAGCCGGGAAGTGACCGGCGCAATTCTCCGGTCTCGGGATCCCACAACTTCACCGACCCGCGCCAAGAGCCGGTGGCTAGGAATGTACCGTCCGGAGAAAACGAGGCGAACCCTCCCGACTCCGGCAATTCGCGAATGACCTTGCCCGAGCCGGCGTCGTGCAGCGCCACTAGCCCGTCGGGCCTCCCTCCCTGACGAGTGCCTCGGCCGACAGCCAGTAGCTTTCCTGCCGGATCCGCAGCCACTCGCACCAGTCCGTCGGGCGGTTGACCCAGTTCTTCCAGCGCACTTCCTTCCTGCCAGCGCCACCGCAGCAAACGCGGCGCGACACCTCCCAAATAGATCGTGCGTCCATCCGCAGAGAAAGCGAGCGAGGTCAATGCCGTCTTAGGCGACTCCGCTTTCATTTCCATTGTCTTCGAATCCCAGACCGTCGCCTTGCCGCCGCTGGCCGCGAGAAGAGTGCCATCCGGTGAGAAAGCCAACGCCGTCAGCCCTTGCCGGCCGCTGTATAGCGAAGCGATCTCATCACCGCGGGACATTTGCCAGAAATGCCTCCATTCCCAGCCCCGCAGGTCCGTCTGTCCGGCGGCGGGCCGGTGCGCATCGAGCAACAGCCGTGCTTGGAAAAGATCACTTTCCGCAAGCGCCTTCTGCACCTGCGGTGTGTCCGCTGCGTAGAGGCTCACGCGGCGCTCCTCGGCACTGCGCTCGGCGTCCTGACGCGCCGTTTCTGCCAGCTTGCGCTGCTGCTCCTTCTCGTCGGTTCGCTTCACCGCTTCACCGCGCGCCAGTTCCGCCGCACGCCACTGCCATAAGACGCCGCCCATTCCAGCGGCAAGGAGCACGACACACGCGGCCAGGCTCGCGGCGAGTGCCGGTTTGCGACGGCACCATCGCCACGCGCGCTCGAAAGATGAAACCGGGCGCGCCTGCACCGGCTCGCCATTCAGGAAGCGCAAAAGATCGTCCGCCATGGCCTGCGCGGTGGCATAACGCCGGGCCGGTTCACGGCTCAACGCCTTGAGGCAGACCGTCTCCAGATCGCGGGGGACGGCGGGATTCAGCAGCCGCGGAGCGACCGGCTCCGCCTCGTCCAACTGCCGCAAAATCGCCGAATGCGATTCACCGATGAACGGCGCACGGCCCGTGAGCAGATGGAAGAGCAGCGCACCGAGTCCGTAGATGTCAGCAGCCGCGCCGGCGGTGCGCGCTTTTCCGCCGGCCACCTCCGGAGCCATGTAGCCGGGCGTTCCGAGAACCTGGCCGGACAACGTCAGCCCGCTCGCCGTGTCCGCGCGCTGCGCCATTCCAAAATCCGTCACGCGTGCGCGACCTTCCCCGTCGATCAGCACATTCGCCGGTTTCAGATCGCGGTGAACCACGCCTTGCGAGTGCGCGTAATGCATCGCCTCCGCCACTTCGCGTGTCCACTGCGCCGCCTGTCTCGCTGATGGCGGATGGTCACGGGTGTGCTGCGCAAGGTTCGGTCCGGCGATCCATTCCATCGCGTAAAACAAACGTCCCTCCCACTCACCGGATTCAAACACCGGAACGATCCCCGAATGCCGGAGCGCCGCCGCGGCCCCTGCCTCCTGCCGAAACCGCTCCACTTCCTGCCCGCCCGCGAATGCTCCCTCAAGCATCACTTTCACCGCCACCGTGCGGTCCAGCGACAACTGCTGTGCACGATACACGATCCCCATTGCCCCGCGCGCCACCTCCTCCTCCATTACGTAATCGCCGAAAAACTTCACGCCTCCCGATGCAGCCGGTTCCTCCAAAAACGTGCGGGCCATGCTGCGAAAATTGCGCGTTTCGTCCATGGCAGCCTACTGCGCCAGCAGCTTGATCAGATAACGGACCTCATCCTCGAGTTCCTCCTTCGATGCAACGGTCTGGCTGATTTCGACTCGCAGTGCCTCGCGAAACTTTGCCCGCAGCCGAAACACCGCCGCGCCCACTCCGCCGACGGTGATTCCCAGGCTGCGAGCCACCGCGTCCACATCCTCCGCCAGTTCCCCCAGAAGAGCAGGGCGCAGCGCGAGGAACGCCTCCATTTTTCCGCCGCGTCGGTAGGACTCCTCCACATTCGCCAGCGCGCGGCGCATCGTCTCCTCCGCCCAACGCATGTCGTACGCCTGCTCCGGCCCGAGACCGGCTTCGCTCTTTTGATGCCACGCTTCCTCTCTCAACATGTCGTCAAGCGCGACAAACGTAATATCGCCGCCCCGCTTTTGCGCCTGCTCCCGTCGCAGTTCGCTCACGAGATGATTCTGAAATGCCGTCAGCAAAAAGGAGCGGAAGCGACCCTTTTGCGGATTGGACCGGAGCAGATCGCCGCGCTCGATAAAGTCGCTGAGAAAGCCCTGCACCGCGTCCGCTGCATTATCCTGCGGCACTCCGCGCCGTCGCGCGAATGCATACAGCGGCTGCCAGTAAGTCCTGCACAGCGCATCCAGCGCAGCCGCAGCATCCCGCTCCGTCCCATCGCGCGCTGCCGCGATGAGGCTCCAGTGCGTGGGCGGAAATGTTTCGGCAGGCTGCGTGGGCATGGCAAAAATTGTAAGCATTTGCCACGTCTGCGGCAAGCGCGAGAGCAAACGCTGCGGTTCTGCGGCGCGATTGCAGCGTGTCAAGTTTCCGCGATTACGGTGTCCTTTATCGTTGAGGCAACACGGGGTGATACATCGTGATTGATGAATGGCCATCCGCCGCATAAAAGACCGGACCATGAAACGAACGCTCATCTTCCCGGCACTGCTTCTCGCCGCATCACTCGTCCTCGCCCAAGATAAAGCGGACCTTGGTCCCGCTCCCACTCCGGAGGCGCAGCAAGTCGCTGCTGAACTCACCAAGCGCGGCGTCCTCGTGCAGCCGCTCGCCATCGGGCTGAACTGGCAATACGTGAATCTGCGTGGAACCGACAAGCCGGGCGAAGCGCTCGCGATGGTTGCAAAGTTGCCCGCGATCGTAGAACTCGATCTCGCCGGATTGAAGGTGAAGCCCGAGGAGTTTGCGGCGGTCGCGGGACTGAAGACTCTTCGGAAGTTAAACCTCTCCAATTCGAGCGCGGACGATTCCACGTTGGTTCATCTCAAAGGCCTCGAGAAGCTCGAGTCGCTGAATCTTTTCAATACGGCGGTGTCGGATGCAGGCCTCGGGAATCTCAATGGCTTGAAGGAATTAAAGCGGATTTATCTTTTCCAGACAAAAGTCACCGACGCCGGAGCCGAAGCGTTTGGGAAGGCGTTGGCCGGCATCAAGATCGACCGCGGCTGGAAGGAGCCCGCAGCGTCTGCGCCCGAGGCACCCAAGCCGCCGGCACCGGCGCCGCCAAAGCCCCCGGAGCCGCCAAAGCCGGTCGCCGCGCTCTTGCCGGCAAAGCCCGAGGAAGTCGGACTCGACCCTGCAAAACTCGCGGCGATCAAGCCCGCGATGGAAGCCATGATTAAGGAGAAGCGCGCGGCAGGGGTCGTGACGCTTGTGGTCAAAGATGGGCGTGTGGTGCACCTCGACGCAGCAGGACTCGCCAATATCGAAACCGGACGCGTCATGACGACGGATGCCATGTTTTGGATCGCTTCGATGACCAAAAACATCACGGCCACCGCGGTCATGATCCTCGTCGATGAAGGTAAACTCAGCCTCGACGAACCCGCCTCCAAATGGGTGCCGGAACTCGGAGCCGCAAAGCTCGCCAACGGACAACCGCTCGCCCGGCCTGTGACTCTGCGCGATTTGCTTTCCCATACTTCCGGGGTGGCCGACCCGGATCGCAAGCCCACGGACGGCAATGTCCCGCTCGAGCAATACACGAAGGATCTCGTGAAGGAGCCGTTCGATTTTCAGCCTGGCGAGAAGTTTGAATACAGCTTCGGCACCACGATCGCGGGGCGCTGCGTGGAGGTTGCCGCTGGAAAACCGTTCGGCGCGTTCATCCAAGAGCGCATCCTCGGTCCGCTCAAAATGGAAGACACCACCTTTGCGCCGGACGCCGCCCAGCGCGTGCGGATCGCGCGCACTTACAAGCTCTCCGGCGACAGCCTCGTTCCGGCACACAATGCGTTTCTCACCGACGAGCCCGACATCAAGCGCGAAGCCGAGCCGAGCGGCGGCCTGTTTTCCACCGCGCTCGACATGGCGCGCTTCTACGAAATGGTGCGCAACGGCGGCGAACTCGACGGCAAACGCATCTTGAGCGCGAAAGGCGTGGCAGAGATGACCAAGTCGCACACGGTCGGCGGCAAGCCCATTCAATACGGGCTCGGATGGTTTACCAACGGCGGTGAGAAAAAAACCACCGCAGCGTTTGGCGTAAATTCATTTGGCCACGGCGGCGCATTCGCCACGCACGGCTGGGTCGATCCCGAGAAGAAAATGACCGTCGTCTTCATGGTCCAAAACGTCCTCGTCCCGAAGAGCGGAGAAATCCGCGACAAGTTCTGCGAGCTCGCGGCTGGTGCGGTGAAATAGAGACGAAAAGCACATACATCGCAGCGGTATCCCGGCCCAACCCCTTCCTCTCGCATGTAGTTTCCCGAGCGATGTTGCCTCTCCGCGCCAATGAAACGGGGCTCCCAGGTTCCCAGTAATCAGTTCAGCGGTCAGAGCGGTAAATCGACCGTCTGTCTTGCCATCGCGGCGCAGCAGCCTTAGACCCTTCCCTATGCCTCCAAAAGCGAAGCCTACAAAAGACAACAGCGCCGCCAGCCTCGGCTTCGGTCGGGGCAATCGGCGCTCACCTCTTTGCTAGATGCCTTCTCCCAAAGGAATGACTCCAAACCAAAATCCCGAGCAGGCCGCGCGCGACCGCATCGATGTCATGCTGCTGGAGTCCGGCTGGGTGGTGCAGGATAAGAAGAAGATCAATTTCAATGCAGGAACTGGCATCGCCGTCCGGGAATATCCGACAGATACCGGTCCCGCTGATTATGTCCTCTTTATCGACAAGCAGGCGTGTGGAGTGATTGAGGCGAAAAAGGAAGAGGTCGGGCAAAATATCACAACCGTTGAGGATCAGACCCTTGATTACGCCACGGCGAAGCTCAAGTGGGTGAAGAACAACCTTCCTCTGCGCTTCCTCTATGAGAGCACCGGGGCGCTCACGCGGTTCACCGACATGGCGGATCCGAAGCCGCGCTCTCGGGAAGTGTTCAGCTTTCACAGGCCCGAGACTTTGTTGCGTTGGATGGAGGATGGCGATTCGCTACGCGGAAGGCTCACAACGATCCCGCTGCTCAATCCGGCCAAGCTCCCCGCCGCCGACCTCGGCCTCCGCGACTGCCAGGAAGGAGCCGTCACGAATCTCGAAGTCTCGCTCAAAGCCGCCAGGCTCCGCGCCCTCATCCAGATGGCCACGGGCGCGGGCAAGACCTTTACCGCCATCACGGAGGTCTATCGCCTGCTGAAGTTTGGAAAGGCGAAGCGCATTCTGTTTCTCGTGGATACCAAGAACCTCGGCGAGCAGGCCGAGCAGGAGTTCATGGCGTTCACGCCCAGCGACGACAACCGCCGCTTCACCGAGCTCTACACCGTCCAGCGGCTGAAGTCCTTCCATGTGCCCAAAGACGCGCAGGTCTGCATCTGCACCATCCAGCGCCTCTATTCGATCCTGAAGGGCGAAGAGCTGGACGAAACGCTGGAGGAACTCACGCCCGCCGAGCAACTCACGCGGCCAAAGAAACCGATGCCCGTCGTCTATAGCGAAAAAGTCCCGCCGGAGTTCTTCGACTTCATCATCATCGATGAGTGCCACCGCAGCATCTACAATCTCTGGCAGCAGGTCCTCGATTATTTCGATGCCTTCCTCATCGGCCTTACCGCTACGCCCGACAACCGCACGTTTGGCTTCTTCAAAAACAACGTCGTCAGTGACTACAGCCACGAAAAGGCCGTCGCCGATGGCGTCAATGTCGGCAACGAGACCTACGTCATCGAGACGGAGGTCACCGCCACCGGCACGCGCCTTGTGGCAAAGCAGCCCGTGGAGCATCGCGAGCGAGTCACCCGCAAGCGCCGCTGGGAGCAGCAGGACGAAGACACCGCCTATTCGGCAAAGCAGCTCGATGAATCCGTGGTCGTCCCCGACCAGATTCGTCTCATCGTGAAAACCTTTCGCGACAAGCTGCCGGAGATATTCCCCGGTCGCACCGAGGTGCCAAAGACCCTCGTCTTTGCCAAGACCGACTCCCACGCCGACGACATCATCCAGATCATCCGCGAGGAGTTCGGCGAAGGGAATGCCTTCTGCAAAAAGATTACCTACAAGGCCGAGGAAGACCCCAAGTCCGTGCTCGCTCAGTTCCGCAATGACTACCACCCGCGCATCGCCGTCACCGTGGACATGATTGCCACCGGCACGGACGTGAAGCCGCTGGAATGCCTGGTCTTCATGCGGGATGTGAAAAGCCGGAACTACTTCGAGCAGATGAAAGGCCGCGGCACCCGCACGCTGGAGCTGGACGACCTCCGCAAGGTCACACCTTCCGCCGTCACGGCAAAGACGCACTACGTCATCGTCGATACCATCGGCGTCACGAAGTCGCTCAAGACCGCCAGCACCCCTCTTATCACAAAACCCACCGTTCCGCTCAAAGACCTCGCGATGGGCGTGATGATGGGTGCGAGCGATACAGATACCGTCAGCTCCCTCGCCGGACGCCTCGCACGGCTCAACAAGCAACTCGACAAGCATGAGCAGGCTCGCCTCGCGGAAAAATCCGGCGGTCTCGCGCTCAGCATGATCATCACCGGACTCATCGCCGCCATCGATGGCGACAATGTCGAGGCCAAGGCTCTCGCACTCTCCGGCCAACCGCCCGGCACCGACCCCGGCGACGCGACGCGCGAGAAGGCTCAGGCGCAGCTTGTCAAAGCTGCCGCCAATGTCTTCACGGGGGGAACTCATCGAGCTCATCGACAGCATCCGCCGGGACAAAGAGCAGAAGATCAATCACGACCAGCAGGATAAACTCCGCACCGCTGGCTGGGCACAGGATACGCAGGCAAATGCGGTGACTCTCACCGAGGAGTTTGCCGACTGGATGCAGTCGCATAAGGACGCATTCACCGCGCTCACCATCTTCTACGACCAGCCGTATCGGCGGAGGGAGATTACCTTTGCCATGCTGGAGCAAGTCATGGCGGCGCTGCGGGCGGATGCACCGCGCCTCGCGCCGCTGCGGGTGTTTCAGGCGTATCAGCACCTCGACGCCACCAAGGCGAAGCAGCCGCTCAACGACCTCACCGCACTCGTGGCCCTCATCCGCCGCGCCTGCGGCGTGGATGCAAAGCTCACGGCCTTTGACGATCTCGTGCGCCGGAACTTTCAGGACTGGATCATGAAGAAACACTCCGAAGCCGGCCCCAAGTTCACCGAGCCCCAGACAGCATGGCTGCAAATGATTCGCGACCACGTCATCACATCGTTCCATGTCGAGCGCGACGATTTGGAGATGGCTCCCTTCGATGCCGAGGGCGGGCTCGGGAAGATGTATCAGCTCTTCGGCGACCGAATGGACACGATCATGAATGAACTCAACGAGGCGCTGGTGGCATGAGAATCCGCTTTGTTACTTTGTCGCGCTACGCTATGCTCCGCCTATGAAACAACTCACCGTCAACCTTGATGACGCGACCTTCGCCTCTGCGGAAAACCAAGCACGAAAGGTGGGCAGACCTTTGACCCTGATCCTCGTTGATTGGCTGAAGGGCTTCTCCGCAAACGAAGGGACGGATTTCGACCGCCTCATCCGCGAAGAAGAGAAACTGCGCCAGCAGATGCAGCAGCAAGGCCGTCAATTTATTGCCTCCGACCGGCTGACGCGGGACGAACTCCACGACCGAAATGCGCTTCGCTGATACCAATGTCCTGCTCTACGCAATCAGCACGGCTCCAGCAGAGGCGGTAAAAGCAGCCACGGCTCAGGCGCTGCTGGCTTGTCGTGACCTCGCCGTATCAGTGCAGGTGCTTCAGGAGTTCTATGTGCAGGCCACCCGCACTAGCCGCCTCAGCCCGCTCACCCATGATGAGGCCATTGCCTTTATCCGCACTTGGCGGCGTTTCCCTACGCAGGACATCACGCTCGCTATCTTGGATGAGGCACTGGCGACCAAAGCCCGTTACCAACTCTCCTACTGGGACTCGGCCATCATCGCTGCCGCGAGGCAGATGGGATGCTCGGAGGTGCTCTCAGAAGACATGAACCACGGCCAAGACTACGGCGGTGTGAAAGTGGTGAACCCATTCAAAACGTGACTATTCTTGAGATGGCGGCGACTCCCTTCGATGCCAAGGGCGGGCTCGGGAAGATGGTTCAGCTCTTCGGCGACCGCATGGACACGATCATGAATGAACTCAATGAGGTGCTGGTGGCGTGAGTGAGCTTCCGTCGAGTTGGGAGCCGGTCACTATCGCAGCGATCGCGGAATCCATTCAGTATGGTCACACTGCCAGTGCTGTTGAGAGAGAAAGTGGTCCACGCTTTTTGCGCATCACAGACATTCAAGATGGGCAAGTGGACTGGGCCACGGTGCCTTCGTGCAATCTCTCGGAGGATGAGCTTCCCAAGTATCAGTTGAAGTCCGGTGATCTTGTTTTTGCTAGAACTGGAGCGACGACAGGCAAGAGCTTCCTCATCCGGCACTGTCCAGATGCAGTGTTTGCGTCCTACTTGATTCGTGTCCGCGTTTCTCGCGAGATGGAGGAAAGATTTCTCGCTCTGTTCTTCCAAAGCCCTGACTACTGGCGGCAGATTGAAGGTGGAAAGCGAGGTGTGGGTCAGCCGAATGTGAACGGGACAATCCTCGGCCAAGTTCAGTTCTCTCTCCCCCCGCTCGCCGAGCAGCGGCGGATTGTTGCGAAGGTGGAGGAGTTGTTTTCGGAGTTGGACGAAGGGGTGGCGAATTTGAAGAAGGCGCGGGCGCAGTTGGCGGTGTATCGGCAGGCGCTGCTCAAGCACGCCTTCGAAGGCCACCTCACCGCCGACTGGCGCACCCAGCACGCCCCAGAACTCGAATCCGCCGAGCAACTCCTCGCCCGCATCCGCGCCGAACGGGAAGAACGCTATCAGAAGCAGCTCAAGGAGTGGGAGAGGGCCATGGAGAAGTGGTTGCTCAAGAAAATGGGGCCTAAGCCTGACGCGCCATTGGAACCAAAACCGGTCACACCAATCGCTCAATTAGCAGATCCGCCGAGAGGTTGGCTCCAAGTATCTGTGGGAGACATCTTGATCGGCAAGCCCACCAATGGTCGTTCCGTAACTGACAGAGCTGGAGGCTTCAAGGTGCTCAGGCTGACATCTCTCAAGGATGGAACCATTGACTTATCTGCGAACAAAGAAGGTGATTGGGACGAATCTCAGGCCGGTCCCTACATCCTGAAAATTGGCGACTTCTTGATCTCACGCGGCAACGGCAGCCTTCGTTTGGTTGGTAGAGGTGGAGTCGTGAAAGACAACCTGCCAGTCGCCTACCCAGATACCATGGTGCGACTAGTGGTCGATCCCTTGGCTTTTGATTTCAGACTGTTTTGTCTGCTCTGGAACTCGGAAGTGTTTCGTCAGCAGATCGAAAGTTCAGCGCGGACGACGGCAGGCATTTATAAGATCAATCAGGCGATCATCAGTAACTTTACATTCCCTCTCATGCCGCTGCCCGAACAGGCGGTGTTGCTCGAACTTCTTGAAGCACAGCTACCTCATATCAGCCGACTCGAAGCCGACATCGACCTGAACCTCCAGAAAGCCGAAGCCCTCCGCCAATCGATCCTGAAGAAAGCCTTTGCCGGAGAACTGGTGCCGCAAGACCCCGCCGACGAACCCGCCGCCGCCCTACTGGCCCGCATCCGCGCCGAGCGGGAAGCTGCCACGCCCACGCCCAAGAAATCTCGCAAATCTCCATGAACGAACCCGGTTCCAAATCCCAATTCCTCATCTACCAGAGCGAAGATGGCCGCATCCGCCTAGATGTGCGCTTTGAAGGCGAGACGGTGTGGCTGACTCAGCCGATGATGGCGGAGCTGTTTCAGACGACGCAGCAAAACGTTAGCCTTCACCTGCAAAACATCTTTGACGAGGGGGAATTGAGCTTGGAGGCAACTCACAAGGAATTCTTGTCAGTTCGTCAAGAGGGTGCGCGGCAGGTCAGTCGTAGGCTCGATTTCTACAACCTCGATGCCATCATCTCCGTCGGCTATCGGGTGAAAAGCGCGGTGGCGACGCAGTTCCGCATCTGGGCGACGCAGCGGCTGCGGGAATACTTGGTGAAGGGCTTCACGATGGATGACGAGCGGCTGAAAAACCCGGACCTGCCTTTCGATTACTTCGAGGAGCTGATGCGCCGCATCCAGGACATCCGCACGTCCGAGCGACGCTTTTACCAGAAGATCACGGACATTTACGCAACGAGCCTCGACTACGATCCCACCACGGACGCCAGCATCACTTTTTTCAAGACAGTGCAGAACAAAATGCACTGGGCCATCACGGGGCAGACGGCGGCGGAGATTGTCGCCAGCCGCGCGGATAGCAGTAAGCCGCAGATGGGCCTGACGAGCTGGCGCGGGGCCAAAGTGCGGAAGGAGGATGTCGCCATCGCCAAGAATTACCTGACGGAAGACGAACTGGCCGCGCTAAACAATCTGGTGGAGCAATACCTCGTCTTCGCCACTGGCCAGGCGATGCGCCGCGTGCCGATGCGGATGGCGGACTGGATCGGTAAGCTGGACAGCTTCATGACGATCAACGACCGCGAAATCCTCACCCACGCAGGCCGCATCTCCCACGAGCTGGCGTTGGCTCGCGCCGAGCAGGAATACGAGGCATTCCACCACAAGCGTCTCGCTCAGAAAGCAGCGGAGCCGGACGACTTTGAGCGCGCAGTGAAATCCTTGCCGAAACCGAAACCACCCACTCGAAAGAAGAAGACCGATCCTGAAGCATGAGCACTGATTCCATCATTTCCAAAGTCTGGGGCTTTTGCACCACGCTCCGCGACGACGGCGTGGGCTATGGCGACTACCTCGAACAGCTCACCTACCTCATCTTTCTCAAGATGGCGGACGAATACAGCCGCCCGCCGCACAACCGCACCATCGGCGTGCCCGCCGAGTATGCGTGGCCCACGCTCAAGAAACTCAAAGGCGCGGAACTGGAAGTCCACTACGTGACGGTGCTGCGGGAGCTGGCCAAGCGGACAAACATCCTCGGGCAAATTTTCACCAAGAGCCAAAACAAGATCCAGGACCCTGCCAAGCTGGCCCGCGTGGTGGAAATGGTGGACCAGACGGAATGGGTGACGATGGGGGCCGACGTGAAGGGCGACATTTACGAGGGTCTGCTGGAGAAGAACGCCGAGGACACCAAATCCGGGGCCGGACAATACTTCACCCCGCGCGCGCTCATTCAGGTGATGGTGGAGTGCCTGCGTCCGCTGCCGGAAAAGACGATCGCCGATCCCGCAGCCGGGACCGGTGGCTTTTTCCTCGCGGCCTACGACTACCTCACGAAAAGCCCGACGCTGAACAAAGCGCAGAAGGCTTTCCTGAAAAAGGAGACGTTCTACGGCCATGAAATCGTCGCCAATACACGGCGGCTCTGCCTGATGAACCTGCTCCTGCACAACATCGGCGAGATTGATGGCGAGAGCTGTATCTCCTCCACCGACGCGCTGATCGCCGATAACGGGAACCGCTACGACTACGTGCTGGCCAATCCGCCCTTTGGCAAGAAGAGCAGCATGACCTTCACGAACGACGAAGGAGAGGAAGAGAAAGACGATCTCGTCTATAACCGGCAGGACTTTTGGGCCACGAGCAGCAACAAGCAGCTCAACTTTCTCCAGCATATCCGCACGATGCTCAAAACCACCGGGCAAGCCGCAGTGGTCATGCCGGACAACGTCCTCTTTGAAGGCGGCGTGGGCGAGACCGTGCGCAAGAAGCTACTGGAAAACACCGACCTGCACACCATCCTCCGCCTGCCGACGGGCATCTTTTACGCAAACGGCGTGAAGGCGAATGTGCTCTTCTTTGACAACAAGCCCGCAGCGAAGAATCCGTGGACGAAAGAAGTCTGGTATTACGACTACCGCACGAACATCCACCACACCCTGAAGCGAAAGCCGATGCGGGCGGAAGACCTCGCCGAGTTCATCACCTGCTACAACCCGAAAAACCGTCACAAGCGCGAGGAGACGTGGCACCCCGAGAAAAACCCGGAAGGCCGCTGGCGCAAATTCACCTACGCCGAACTCGCCGCCCGCGACAAGACGAGCCTCGACACATTCTGGCTCAAAGACAAAAGCCTCGCCGACCTCGACAACCTCCCCGACCCGAAAGACCTCGGCGAAGAAATCGTGGAGAACATCGAGGCCGGGTTGAACAACTTTAGAGCCGTGCTCGCGGCGCTGGGGAAATGAAAATGCCTACTCAAAAAGAAAACGGCGCGGAAAAGACCAATCGCGAAAGTAAGACAGCTTTCCAAGCTGTCCGGTGACGCTTCGAGCGAGTGGCGACGCGGGTTTTGCCGGGGGCGGTGAGTGACCGGTTGGAAACCGGTCCTACTTTTCCTCACAGCCCTTTCATTTGCCCGCACCGGGCGGTTTTGCTAAATCGCCGCGCGTATGACGGTGACTGACATCCATCGTCTATGCGCGGTGCGGGCGGGAGGCCCGGAGGTTGAGGGGCGGATTGTCGGCGGTCTTGTTCCCCTTTATGAAGACCCAGCGTGAGCCATCGAAACCCCGAACGAAACCTTCCACGGCCGCGAAAAAGGGGCAGCGACGGGGGGCGCGGTTTGGGAAACGGGTTGTGCGGTCAGGGAAGAAGGTGAAACGGCGGAAGTCTTTGCGGGCGGCGCGGAAGCGGAAGCGGAAGGCGAAGGGCAAATCGAAGGGCGATGTGTGGCGTCCGCGGCGGATTACGGATGCGGAACTGCGGGCGGCATCGGGGGTGATTTTGCAGGCGATTGAGGATGTGCGGACGGAGTATGGGATTTCGCTGGAGGATCTCGCGGGCGTGGCGGGGGTGAGCCGGCAGTGTGTGGGAAAGGCGCGGTGTTTGAAAAATTCGCCGCTTTTTTCGACGGTGTTGAGCGAAATCTATGCGTTGAATTTTGATTGGTGCGTTTTGCAGTTCGACCGGGGAGGGGCACGGGGAAAGGGCACGGGGAAAGGGCACGGCGGGGGATCGGGGTGCGCTACTCCAGTTGCGTATCCAAATGGGGCCGGTGTGTGTGAGAGTCGCTCCATGCCATCGCAACCGCTGACATGGGACTCTTCACACTGGGACTCAGGGAACTGGTTACCGGAGGCACCAAATCAAAACAACATCATGCCTATTCAAAACATCTCTGCTGTATTCACACCGGCCGCGCTGACTGCGCTGAAGGCCGCCATCGTGGCGCTCGGGCCTCAATTTCCCGCGCTGGTGACGCTCACCGACGACGAACGCCAGTCGCTGCAACGCGTGGGCTCGGGTCGCGAAACTTTTTGCGAAACGGCGATCACCGGCGCGGCGACTTT
>JANMGP010000133.1:0-5288 GCA_031374705.1 Verrucomicrobiaceae bacterium
TTTGTCTCGAATCAAGGACTCTTGCCCATCACTCGTCCCGGCTTTGTTCATCAGTCTTCCTGATTGGCGGGCTTGTGCGTGGTCTTCGCTTCGGTTTGCTCGAGAGTCCGCGATTTTCACTGCGAAGATGGTAAAGCGCCCGGTTTTCAGCGACCAGTGAAATGACGGTGTAGGATGAAATGCTGGGCGCATCGGAGTGCCTTTCTCAACCCATCCCTTAAAGTCTGTCAAAAACTGACCCGTTCGACGAAAAGCATTCCCGAGTCGTGCACCACCCCCAATTAAATTCAATTCTGGATTAACGAGACCGACACCAGAAGTTATATAGGCGTCAACGCGCCCGCCTCGATCCGTTATTCGCTTTACACACATCCCGTCGAGAATTGGGGTATCCAAAGTAGTCACCTGTAAATTAGTTGGGAATCTTGCAGGAAGATTGCCAGAACTATTCAGCAATGAGTTATTCATGATCGTCTCCGCGCAGTAGGTGGCAACAAAGCCTCCCGCGCTGTGGCCAATGATGTGAATAGGGGCCTTGTAATCAACCCGACCAGCAATGATTTCACTAACGATATAGTCACCAAGTTGCTGACCATGAGGCTGTGCTTTCACTCGCAGCGTAACCAGTCGAGCGAGGAAAGTGGTCAATTCCGATACAGTCTCTCCGATGGCAGTAACTCCCACACCTACAGTGGCACCTGCTGCGTAAGCGGAGTAGAGCGCACTTGCTGAAGCAAGTTCCGCCGAAAACTCTTTGTATGCCGGGAAAACGTCATCCGCCAAAAATTTTAACCCCCGTGAGGTTTTTTTAAATCTGAAATCGACTGTATTGGAATCCTTATTCCAATCGTATAGAATTATGTTTGGTAGAGCACTTGACCGAGCAGACCTGATAGTCTCGGCCATTTTCATCATCCACCATCTGTTTTCCGTTGGATCCGTTGAGACTTGGCTGTCCATTCCATGAACGATGATTACTAGCCCATTGGCAGCTGGGCGTGCCGGATTCGGGGTAAAGGGTGTTGTGGCGTTTTCTGAGTATAGCAGCCCTGGATGTTTATATCCGGCTCCGATATACGGAAATCTTTCACCAGCCACAGGCGCTTTCGGGCAGTCGAGAGCTGTGCTGATAGTCAAATTATTCACCCCGTCGGAGAAGCCCGCTGTCAGAGTGTGCTTGCCCGGTGAAACGACAACAGTTGTATCCAGATTGCTTGAAGTGGCTGATTGCGCTGCGCCTGCGAACATCCATGAGTAACTCGGTCCCGTTCCGCCCCCACTGCGCGATACCGCCGCTTCGATTCGATACGTCAAGCTATTACCAGTGCCGGACACGTAAGTTGCCTTTGGGCTTACGAACGCGAGAGATACTCCAGCCCCGATGCTCACCGTCTTCGTTGCAATTCGCGTCCCCGAGTTATTGCTGGCCGTGTAAGTCGCCGTGACAGTCGCCGTGGAAGCCGGGCCGGAGCCTGCTATGAGCGTTGTTCCGCTCATTCGAGTGTCGCTCGGGCCGCCGCTCGGGCCCCATTGAGTCTGTGCGGAAACGTCGCTTTGAGTGCCGCCGGAGAAGGTTGCGATAGCTTGCAGAGTGGCGGTTTGCCCGGCGGCGAGGGTGGCGGGGCCGGTAATGGCGAGGCTGCTGAGCGTCTGCGATGCCGTCACGGTGAATGGAAACTGGCCGGAACTCACCCCGCCGGGATTGATGACTTCCGCCGTCCACGATGCCGGGCTGTTTCCGAAATTCGGATTCAGCGTGATGGATGTCGCCGACTGCGCGGACATCGTGCGGTTCGCATAAACGCTCCCCGTCGTCACATTCCGCAGCGTCACCGTGCAGGCTGGGTCGAAATTTGTCCCGGTAAGAACGAAGGATTGCGGAGCATTCTGTCCGAGGACCGGAGAAGGTGAGACGGCGGTGATGGACGGACCGATCAATGTGATGATGATGCCGAGACTGGTAGTGTCGTAGTCGTTGTTGGCGTTCAAGCCAGAGCCAAGAATGAAGTTCAGTTCATCATTCACCGCGATGCTTACCGTTGTATCGAATGAAACCGCGCCCAACGCTGGGAATGTCGTTGGACCGAAAACTGATGCCGCGCCTTTTGATATGGTGAAGGAAAGTCCGTCGCCTCCACTGAAAACTGAACTGGTTGTACCGACGATTCTCACTTTTCCACTCACCGAACTACGCCAACGTATAACGGCGTTCTCGGTCAAATGCGGATGCCAATACCCGAGTCCATTGGAATCCAAACCGACGATAGGCGTATCAAATTGAAGTCCATTCGTATGCGGTCTGCCAGCGCGTTCGTAGGCAACCCCGATGGTATCCCACTCCAAAGGTGAGCCACTGCTGCTGAGGTAGCTCCAAAACCCGCCACCATTGCTCGCCGGCATTCCTAAGAATGTAGCACCAGCGGCGGTTGCGTTTTTGTAGTCTGCGACGAAATGACCAACGACTCGATCTCCAGATGCAGGCGGAAGCTCGATAAGAATTGTCCGGTGCCGTCCTGCGCTACCGTTCCCACTGGATGACATCAATCTCTGATAGCTCGAATCTCTACCTCGAAGATACGCGAAACTGGCATCACTGGTGGGATAGCCGCTCCACCAGACCGCCGAATCTAAAATTGTCCCATCAACCCATACCCAGCCACCGTCCGGCTCCGCAGACCCCGGTAATTGATATGCGCCTGAATAGGGCCCCGCCCAAAGGTCGCCGACGATTGTTGTTCCCCGGATACGATTCCAGTAACGGTCGCCTTGCAACAACGATAGTATCGACGCGATTGTGCTGTTGGAGTTCGCTACAGGCAAACGCCCACCTTGTGCCTCAGCAATTGCTTTTGCTTGGCTCCAATTCGGCCAATCCGCTGCATCCATCCATTTTATCAAATATCGCATACCGGTCTGCGGAAGGTAAACTGGCTGATTCAGCGACCCCGTAGCTTGAATCAGCCGAAGGTCGAACGCCAAATCCGAACTCGTCGTGCTGTTATTGTGAATCGAGACCGCAATGGTGTGGTTCCCTACCGGGAGGGACGAAAGATTGAGCCTCACCCACTGGTCGCTCGATTCGGAGCCTGCGATGGGTGCGAACCCGGTATAAATATCATTTCCCGAATAGTTGAATTCCCCTACGCGTGCGCCGTCGATGTAAATTACACAACCATCGTCGCAGAGCAGGTTGACAAAGAACTCGCCGGACATCGCATTCGTGAGCGTGAACTGGCGCTTGAAATAAGCAGTGTAGCGGGAGCCGCTGGCCGGAGTGCCGATGTTAGTAGTAAGCCCCTCAAAATCATATGTGCCGTAGCCAAAGATTCCCACGCCGGAATTGGGAAGATTCCCCCAGCTCGCCTTCATCCAATTCGCCTGGAATCCCGGTTGCGTGGTTTCCGGGTCTTGTCCGTTCAACGGATGCTGCCATGTCCATGTGGAACCGAATGGGAAAATCTGCGTCTCATCACTAGCCGCCTTTGCCATAGCCAGAGCAAAAAATGCACAATACACAGCGACAAACAGCGTAAAGAGTGAGGATGTTTTCATGGCAATAGATGATGAGCTTTTCACAGATTCTTGAAGAGGACGAGCACGCGCAGACTTTCGGGAGCAGATTGAAGCCAGAAATACCGGCAGGAGCAAAACACGAAAAGCCACAATCCGTCCGCTCTCATCATGCGCGGTGTGCTTCAGCCTCCGTGCGTGCGGCAACACCCTCGCGTCACTCTCAGCAAAATCATCAACCGCCTGCGGATGCAGCGCGGGCAGACGCAAGATGACCTCGCCGGACTTTCAGAAATAGACCGCCGCACCATCCAGCGGATAGACGTTGCCACGGCAGATATGGGCATCAATGTGCTTTGCCGCATCCGCGAAGCACTGCGAAGGTCGCCGGATTATTTGCTGTGCATTTTGCCGTGAAGCCATGCAGTTGACAGCCCGAGCAGTAAAGTAAACGACCGCGATATGTGGGACCGCCCTGACGAAAAGACCGCGAAGTCATAACGGCCCACTAACGAAGAGTCAGACCGTCGCAATTGACGCTCAATGTGAAACTGCCGCCGTTACCCTTCATCAATATCCGCGCAGCCACGGTATCGCGCACGTGCTTTTCGATAGTGTCCCGGAGTGGGCGGGCTCCGAGGTGGGGGTGGAAGCCTCGTTGGATGAGGAATGGGAGGACTTCGGGGGCGGCGGTGAGGTGGATTCCCTTTTCGGCGAGGAATGCGAGTTCGGCGGCGAGCATGGACTCGGCGATTTCGAGTTGCACTTCGTAGGTGAGGCGGTTGAAGACGAGTTTTTCGGTGATGCGGGCGAAGAGTTCGGGGCGGAAGGTCCGCGAGGCGCGGCTGAGGACGTGGCGCTCCATTGTGGCGAATGGGGCGTGCTGGAGTTGCATCACGTCGGCGGCTCCGAGGTTCGAGGTAAGGACGATGTAGAAGTTGGAGAGGTCCAATGTTTCGCCTGTCGCGAGGGTGATGCGGGCGGCGTCGAGGATTTGCAGGAGGATGTCGAGAATGCGCGGGTGGGCCTTTTCGCTTTCATCGAAAAGGATGGTTCCTTTGCGCAGGCGCTTCACGGCTTGGCCGAGCGTTCCTTCCTCGCCTTGTTTTCCGCCGAGCAGGACGGCGAGACGATCCTGCGTTTGATACTCGGACATGTCGAAGCGGAGCAGGTTTTCCGTGCCGAAAAGGCAGCGTGTGAAGGCAAGGGCGAGTTCGGTTTTTCCGACACCCGTGGGGCCAAGGAAAAGGAAACTGCCGCGAGGACGATTGCTTTTTGTGAAGCCGAGTTCGCCGCGCTGGAGCACGGATGCGACTCGCGGGATGATGTGGTTTTGTCCGCGGATGACACTGCGGAGATGAGGTTCGAGGGTGTTGAGTTGCGCGATCAGTTCGGGCGAAATTTCGTGTGAATTCATAGGCGCGCAGCGTGTCACGGCGTGCGGCGCACGATGCTCCCGCTCGGGCGCAGGGTGGGTGCGGAATGCGGCTACAACTCGCGGCGTTATGAAAACACTCTTATTCAATCCATACATCACACCACTCATCGCTCAAGCCGCCGGCGGACTCGCCGAAGGCGCGAGCAAGGCGATGGGCATCGTCATGCTCTTCGGCTTCATCTTCGGCACTGTTGCGGTCATCGGCGGCGGCTTCGCCATCCGGCGCGGCGATGCCGATGCGGGGAAAATGTCCATCATTGGCGGGCTCATCATCGCCGGTGCGCCGGTCATCGTGAAAGCGTTGTTCACCGCGTTCGGACTTGGCGGTTCCACTGTGGAT
>JANMGP010000146.1:0-1925 GCA_031374705.1 Verrucomicrobiaceae bacterium
CCGACAAAAAGAACATCTACATCGTCCACGGCAACGCCACCGGGCTCATCGACGGCATCGCGCCCGACTCCCCGTATCGCAACTGGGGCGAAGACGATCTCCTCCCCAAACTCAAAGACCCCACCGCCACATTCTTCGACAGCATCAAAGCCCCGTACGGCTACGTCGTCCGCACCGACGAAGCGGGCGAAAAGTGGGAGCTCATCGCCGGCGGCTTCCGCAACCCCTACGACATCGCCTTCAACGCCGACGGCGAACTCTTCACCTACGACAGCGACATGGAATGGGACCGCGGCCTCCCGTGGTATCGCCCCACGCGAGTCCTCCACATCGTCCCCGGCGGCGAATACGGCTTCCGCGAAGGCTCCGCAAAAATGCCCGCCGACTACCCCGACACGCTGCCCGCCGCAGTCGATATCGGCCTCGGCTGCCCCACCGGCGTGAAGTTTGGCACCACCGCCACCGGCTGGCCGGATAAATACCGCACCGCATTCTTCGCGTGCGACTGGACCTACGGCCGCATCCTCGCCGTCCACATGAAGGAAAAGGGCGCGAGCTACACCGCCACGAACCCGCTCAAAAGCACCACCTTCCCCAAAGACGCCGAGTCCTCCGCCGACGTAGAGCCCTTCGTCGTAGGAAAGGGAATGCCCGTCACCGATGTCGAGTTTCTCAAAGACGGCAGCATGGTCTTCACGACCGGAGGCCGCGGCACGAGCGCGGGGCTTTATCGGGTGAGTTGGGTGGGAGAAGAGCAGCCGGAAACCCCTGAGCAGAAAATCGCCCGTATTGTGGGAGAGTCGGATCGGATAGTGCAGGCGGGCATCAGACGCGCTGTACGGGCTGCATTGGCCAATGCGACTCTAACCGTGACCAAGTCGCCGTTCACCGACGAACCATTAGTCTCACTCGAAACGCTTGGGGGAACCGACAGCGTTGAGGCGTCAATGGCGATGCTACTCATTCAGCCGCGGCTGTCTGAAGAAGTCTGCTCTACCCTCCTTTCAACGATCAACCCTCCGGAAAGTAAACCGGTCAGGATCAACCTTCCTCGAGATCCCGGCGCTTTACGGGAGATGCTCACCGCGGTCGAAAAAGACATGGATGGTGCCGAGGGGCGAAGCCGCTTCGAGTTAGAAATAAAAAGGTCAGCGATTCGGGCGGCGCTGAAGTCGTTAGGCGAGACAGTGCCAGCGGAACGCCCGCTCCCTTTGCCGCTTTCCATACGCGAGAAACACAATGAGGCTGAGGCATCAAAGACAGAGAAAGAAAAGGCGGAGGAAGAAATTGAGAAGCTGAAAGACCAGCTCAAGGACGCGCAAAAAGCGGACGACCGGAAAAAGGTCATGGAACTCGATATGCGTATCACCAGTGCTCGAATCGATCTGGAGTATCCCGTCTCCCAAGTATTCAGAACCGACGTTCGCAGCAGTGAATTGCGAGCACTGTTCTTGGTTGCGCGTTCGGACTACCGTGCTCTGCAGGAAAAAACGCTCGCGGCTCTTGCGAAGTTTCCCCTCAAAGACCTCCCCGACGATCTGAAGCTGCTCAAGCTCCGCATCCTGCAACTCACCTTCGCCCGCCACGGACGGCCTTCGGAGGAATGGCAGAAACTTGGCTTGGAAAAGCTGCTCGCTTCCTACCCGGCGACGTTCGGAGTCCCGCCTTTAGGCGGAATCAACCGTGACTTGACGAGCGACTCGCCAAAAAAGGAAGCCGATTCCAAGAATGTGCAGTCTATTCCGCCTAAAGGCGGGACTCCGAACGCGCAAGCGCTCAATCGTGAGCTTTCCCAGCTCCTTGTTTGGCTCTCTCAGCCGGAACTTGGGGATGAAAATACAGCGGCAGCGCCAAAAACGAAGGTCGATGGCAGTGAAAAGCAATCTGACTCGAAAGGAAAGATTTTCGAACCCCTTCCTGACTCT
>JANMGP010000152.1:0-7003 GCA_031374705.1 Verrucomicrobiaceae bacterium
CCCGCCGGGTGGTTTTCTTTTTTTCGCTGTACTCCGCCGCCGCGAAGCTCGTTTGCTTTTCCATTACCTTTCCTATCACCTTTTTCGCCCGCTGTCCCTCTGTTTTACAGGGTTCTTCGCTTTATTCAGCGGCTCCTTAAAGACTGCCTGAACCTCAAGCCACCACGGTTCATATTCAGACCAGTTGGTGAACCGATTCTTCGAATAACTATTGGAGCGTGGGCCTGAGCCGTTGCTATGGGCGCTCATGATGCCTGAAACTACGTTGAGTGGGTCTCATTATCTTTCATTGGAAATGTATGCTCATAGCCGTAAAGTGGTAATCCCAAGTGCTCATCAATGCTGTCGTGAAATTCTGTCGGGAGAAGACCAAGCTCCGCGCAGCGAGAAAAGAACTTGCGGGCGGCATCGGTAAGAGCCTTCCGTGCCGTGGAAATTTCGGAATGGCGGAGGCTGTTGGTCGTGCCAGTGTCGGGCTGTCCCAAATCGATTGGCTCCGGCGGATGAAGGGAAACGTAAGCGGTGGTTGCGTCACGCATACGGTGGAAGCGCTCAGTATAGCCATCTAAGACGTCAAAAGAGTGGCGAACTTCGGCGAGCCATAAACTACTTTGAGTGCGTCTCATTATCTTTCCCCCGTCTCATTATCTTTCCCCTTTCGTTGAAAGCACGCAACACCCGCGTCTTCCATGCAGAGTGCCGAACTAAAATCCGCGGTCATAATGTAAACGGTGTCGGATGGAGGAAAGATAAGCTGAAGCGCGGATACGGCATCTGCCCACTTCATTTGGGCGACGTCGTGAGCACCTCTAATCAGAAAGCAGTCAGTGTCGGGTGGCACCGGAAGAGAATGTAGCCAAGAAGTAAAACGCCCGGCGTTAAGCTCGGAGTCTCGCGACGCGGGAACCCATTTTGCGGATAGTGAATCCGCGGTCAATCGCCGCGCTAAACGCCAGAGTGTCTTTTGCGGCAGCATGGCGGGAAACTACGTTGAGTGCGTCTCATTATCTTTAAAGTCCTCGTGCAAGATGTCGTCGATGATCCCCTTGTACTCTTGGGAAAAGGAGATGCTCTGAAATCGTTTCACCTCGTCAAACGCAGCATCGGTCTTGGACTCCTGCCACAAAGTATGAAACAGGCCGAGCGACGCAATTTCCAACTCTGGGAAACGCTTGGTCGCAACACGAAACTCCTTTGCTGCCGCCGAGAGACTGCCCTCATCCCACAAAATGTCTCCGATTATCAAGTAAGCCGCCGCTTGCTCCGGGAACGCCGCAACCAATTCTCGCAAGATTCGGATCGCACCATCTGCGTCACCTGCCTTCCTGAGCTGGTTCGCGCATTCAAATCGCGAATTGTAATCGGCCGAACACGGGAAACGCGAGCTGCGCACACGACCGTGCGTTTTCCCCGGTCGCGTAGGGTGTGGATGGGAGAGCTGCGCGGGCTCTCCTTTGGCTTGGTTGAGTGTGGATTTCCGGCGCATGGGCGGGTTGTAGCGGGTGGTTTAGCCGACTGCAATCTCCGCGACATCGCTCCACTGGCCGACGCGCTGGTCGTCTTTGCGGAAGATGGCTTTGTATTTCCAGCGGCCTGAGGTGGCGGGCATGGGCTCGGTGTCCACGTAGCCGGAGCGGGAGTCGATGGTGAGCGCCACAAAGATGCCGGTGCCGCGGTCCACGAGGATTTCGCAGGCCTCCACCCAGCCGCCCGCGCCTGACGGTTGCGGGCAATACTTTTCGTTTACGGTTGGGCGGAAGGAACTGCCATCGATCCATATGCGGAATGCACTCGGCTTCGCTATCCCCTCGTGCGAAACGCTAAATCATCGCCGATGCCCATTCAACCAGCCGGTTCACTGCTCCGCCCATTCCATCCGGATGACTTCCTTCCACTCGGCGGATAGCGGGCTGCTTTCCAACATCGCGCGGGCTTTGGCTGGTGACTCGTGTGCGGCACCTCGAATGAGTCTTGCTCGGGCGATGTCGCGCTGGGTCGGGTCGGTGATTCGGGCGAGCGTGGCCTCGGTTCGTTCCGGGGAATTTCGATCCAGCGAGCGAATCGCCGCGGAGTACATCCGGTCGCGGAGAACTGGATCGGTGACAGTTTCGATCGCGGATTCTGTCTCGGCGCTGAACCGCTGGGGTAAAAGCTGCCCGACGATCGTCGCTGCGCGCGCGGCGTCCGGCCCGGCTGGGACGAGCGCGATTGTCTCGACAAGCTTCGCGGCTGTCGGGGCACTGAGCGCCTGGCCGGAGATAAACGTGAGTAACAGGCCGCGCCGGCCGGCGGGCTCGACGGCATCCATCGCGCGCCGCGCGTCGTCGAGGGGCAGGTCGTGAAGTAGTTGGGAAATAAGTTCGGTGCGGACGGCTCCGACCGGCGTTCTCAATATCGCGTCGAGAGTTTCCTTTTGCAGCCTGTAGCCCATTCCCTGACCGGCATCTTCAGGGTCGGTGAGAATGTTTTCCCTGCCCGCCCACTCCACGGCTGCAATCTGCTCGCCAATGCTCTGAGTATCGCGCCACGCGTTGAAAACCGCACGGGCGGCGGTTCCGCGGACTGGTTCCGGAAAGGCGAGCGCCCAGCCGGCGGCATTTTTTCCTCCGCTTTTGGCGGCGTTGCCTATGATGAGTCGGGCATCTTCTGGAGAAAGACCGGGCAACAAGACGTCCACTTGAGCGAGTCCGGCCGCGGCGTCTTTTTTCACCCAACTCCCGAGCACATCGCTCGCGGCCTCCGCCCACAACGCAGGATCATGAATCAGCGCGAGCCGTGAAAATGCAGCCGCTGGCTCGGCCACTGCCCATTCGCTGAGAGCGGCTTTTAGGGCGAATTCCCGTTTCGGGGTGTCAGCGATTTTTCCGAGTTCTGCGAGGCAGGCAGCGTGATCGCCGACAGTCATTTTCAGCGCCGTTTCCGCGATGAGTTCCGCACCGCCGACCGAGAGCGGTAGCTTGGTAAACTCGGCGAGTGCGGCAGCGGGATTTGCGGTCGCCCACATTTCGGTGAGTTGCGCCGGGAGGTTGTCGCCATAGATGTCCGCCTTCGTCGTCGTCCATCGTTTGCATACAAAAGGCCGCACCCATTTCGCGGCGCCTGAGGGATCGATTTGCAGCCAGCGGGCGAAAAGGGCGCGACGAAGCGTATCGCGGAGGTCGGCGGGGAACTGGTCTGCCCGCTGCAGCAGCGCATGGAGCTGCGCAGGCCCTATGCTGCCGATGGATTCGTAGAGTCGCGCGGAACGTTCAAGCCGATTCTTGATTCTTAATGCACCAAGCAGTCGCGCTTCCGAGTCTCCCTCGGAATCCACCACGGGCGGTGCCGCTGCGGGAGGCGTCGCGATGCCTGTCGCAGGATACGCAGCAAGCAGCGCTGCGGAACGTTTACGCACTGCAAACCACGAGCCCGCAGCGAACCCCGCAAGGCCAACAAACACGACGATGACTGCGTGGAAAATCGTGCGCTTCATAACCCGGAAAGGCGCTCGGCACGGACGATCTCGTAGATGTCGGGGACGCTGCGCAGCCATGTCTCGGCAGCCGTCCGATCCTTCCAACACCAATAATCGAAAAGCGATACGGCAGCCCGCGTCTTCTGCCAGCGGTTCTCGATTTGCGCGACCCATTCCCCGGCTCTGTCCGGCTCTGTCCGACGTAGTTTTTCCACGAGTGCCCGCGCTGCATGGTCGCGCGCCGGGCCGGACGGAAATGCACTCACCCACTGCTCGGCGGCGTCCGTGTCTTCGTTTGCAAAATGCGACACGACCGCCTGCATGGCCGCGCCCTGCCCCGTGCCGGGAGGCAGCGCCGCAGCCCATTCCGCTGCGGACTTCACGTCGGCTCGGGCGAAGGAATCGGCTACGATTCGGACTGCCTTTGCGTCGTCGGGAGCGAGGAAGCGGGCGGCTTCATCGGCGCGCCGGGATATTGTGAGATGTCGAACCATGGCGGCTCTCGCAAATGACGCACCTTCGCCGGGCGGTTGTAAGTCCAACCATGCGCGCGCTGCCGGTTCATCGGACACCAGCCATTGCTGAAAAGCTCGCGTTCGCGGCCCGTCGTCTCCGGCTAGAGAACTCCGCGCAAGCCAGACCAGCGCGGATGCCGGGTCCTTCTCCGCGAGCGCGACACCAATCTCGCGCTCCGCCATCGCGCGAGCCTCGCCCGAGAGCCTCGCCGCCCACGCGATCGCCCGCTCAGTGTCGCGCCCGGCGAGAACCGTGGCGACTTGTCTAATCGTGTTCGCGCTCCAGTTTTCCGCCGGTGAGTCCGCCACCAACTGCGCCGCGCCTGCCGGGTTTTGCTCAATCAGTCCGATCAGAAACATCGACCGGTCCGATTTCTGCCATTGGGGATTGCGGGCGAGCGCATCGGCCACGGCATCCAGCCCGCGTTTCGCCAGAGCGTGCCCCGCACTGAAAATGATTCCGCGGCGATTGCCGTCCCAACCGGGTTGCGCTGCACGCGCGAGGCCAAACTCCGGATCGACAGCCGCCCGTGCCGCATCGGCCGCTGCGGCACAGTCTCTCCTGGATTCTTCCGGAAGCAGGGCGATCAAGGTCTCGGAAAGCTTGTAGTGTTGGCCCGCGAGCGCCACCGCCGCCTGGTAGGCAAGACCGTCCCTGCGCGTCCCGGCTTTCGCCGCGATGATGAAATCGACAAGCGCCTGCGGCTGTTTTTTTGCCAGAACCGCCATCACCTCCTCGGGAATATAGTCGCCGTCTTTCAGCGTCGTCGTCAGCTCGCCGAGTCGCGTCATCGCACCGTTTGGATCGAGGGTCAGCCACTTCTCCACGACCGCCGCGAGCAATGCATTCTGGGTGTTCAAAGGAATATCCTTCGAGCGCTCGGCAATCGCCATCACACCCGCCCAATCCGCTGAGACCACACGGAGATCAGCCACATCAAGTGATTGAACTGCCATCCACAAGTCGTGCTCGATTCGCAGCGGGTCACCCTTTCTCTGCAAAGCGCCGAGGAATCGCTCCGCTGCATCGGGTGGAGCGGCAGGCTCGGACAGGGCACCGGTCAACTCAGTTCTTCTCTCAATCAACGAAGGTCCGGCGACAGGTCGCCACTGCCAGCCAAAGCCCGCCAGCAGTCCGACAATGCCGGCAAAAAGAGTGGAGAAAAGGAGGCGCATCTCCGCGAAATTTAGCGCTCGGCAGCGACAAAGCGAACATTTTGCGCGGGTTGTGCAAGACCGCAGCAGCAGCCCTTCCATACCACGACGAACAAGCCGGACCGAAAAGGACAACCGCTTCAACTTTTCAAAACGAAACACGAACTCGCGGCGCCCTTACCTGTCAAGGATCTCGACATTCGGGCACACGCACTCTCGAATTTGGCGCGCCGTGACGATGTCTTTTTTGGGTGCTCGCTAATTTTCCTCGGGAGGCAGGACGATTGCGCGCCGATCCAGATCCGCAAGAAACAACGCAAGGCTGGGATTCCGGGAGCCTTCATCCATGAGAATCTTCCGCTTTCGATAGTCACGCGAGGCGAGGTCATAGCTCCTCGGGTCTTTGGTGCCTGCGCCGAACCAGCGAAAGTTTTTCGCCGATAGTTCGTCTCGGAGATTTGCCGTCTGGCCGAGTCTATTCGTGCAGTTCACCGTTTGCTCTCCTTTCGCGTCGCTGTGCCAGAGCGGGAGAATCCAACACTCGATTTGCTCGATGCCGATGGCAAAGATGAACCGCTCGCCGTAGGTTGCCCAATCGTTTGCGCCTATCTCCTGTTTCAGCCGCTCCACCACCGCGGCGACGAACGCTTCCAGCGGCAGCGGACCGTCGGCATTTTGTTTTGCGACATCAAAGCCTTGGTCCTCGGCGACATCTGTATCCACCTGCACGACCACAAACTGGTTCACCTGGAATGCCTGTCGGAATTTCTTGGCCCGCAGATACTCCAAGACCAGCGTCCAGCCGCCGATGGGTTCCTTTGCCTGCGGGTCCGGGAACTCGAAAGTAATCACCGGTTCCCGCTGCTCCTTGTAGTAGCCAATGAGCACATTGCGCAGCACCTGATGGTCGGTGATTCCTTCCGTGACTAAAGCGAAGTCGCCCATGAAGTCGGTGGTTAGAAATGGTCCGGCAGTCCGCCGATGATTCCGCGCATAAATGCTTCCGAGAGCCGCACTGGCGTCTCGCCGGGTTGAGGCTTTGGAGCTTTTACGCGGTGCAGCGCGGTGTGGCCTTCGCTGTCGCGACGCACGGTGAAAAGCCGCACGTCGTCGTCCTCCAAATCCAGCCCGTCGAGGATGGCCGCGTTGTGCGTGGTGCAGATCACTTGCTTGCCGTATTTCTTTGCCAGCTCGGTGATTTGTTTCATCAGCGTCGAGCAAAGTTTCGGGTTCAGCGCGTTGTCCACATTGTCGAACGCGAAAAAGCGCGGCGTGCGTGCGCTCATGATGACGGTGAAGTAAAAGAGCAAATATAGGAATCCCTCGTTCGCGCTCCGCTGGTCAAAGATCGCCCGCTCGGGAGCGAGCCACTTGTCGCGAATCTGGATGCGCGCCTGCGCCGTGGCGGATTCATCCGGGACGAGAAAATCGTCGAACCATCCGAAGAGCCGGAGCCTTTCTTTCAAGTCGGTGAGTCGCTCGGCGTTCTTCGAGTCGGCAAATGTCTGGAGCAATCGAAACAATCCCTCGCCTTTAGTGCCCACCGGCTGGATAGCGCCTTCCGGCGGCGGATTGCGGAGGATAGTGTTCTCGGGGGCGTAGATGAGGAAGTCGGAGAAGTTCGTTGCATGGTCGAATTCCTCGCGACGAGCCATATTTAGAGCCATTGTGATGATGCTCGTATTTACGAAATCATCCCCTGTTCCGAACAATTTCTTGACCGCTTGATCCTCTACTTGGTCGAATATTTTTGAGGCGAAGAGCTTTCGGTCCTCAGCAGATGTCTCATTCAACGCAGTTTCAAAATCCTTAATCGCATCGAGAGTTTCGACGCCCCATCGTTCAAATCGGTCGTCAACGAGAACAGGGCGCGCCGCAT
>JANMGP010000165.1:0-3897 GCA_031374705.1 Verrucomicrobiaceae bacterium
ACCAAGTGAAGCGGACTTGCCGTTGAATTCCACCGTATCGTCTCCGCTACCGGCGATCACTCTGAATGATTCGATCAACTGCCAAAGAGCGTTTGCTTCGGAAATCGACACGGTGTTGTGGCCGTCCTTCAAGTCCAGCAGGGCGCTTGCCGTGCGAAAACTCGATACGCTTCCGAGAATCGAATCCGCCCCGTCGCCCCCGAGGTAGCTAAACGCTCCGCCGATTTCGAAATCGCCGTCGAGATTCACCGTATTCGCACCCGCACCGCCCTTGATCTCCAGCTTGCCGCTGAGCGTAACGTTTTCCAGCGTCAGTTCGTCATCGCCCGAACCCGCATTCACCTTGAGGTCTTTGTAGCGCGACAGTCCGGCAATAATGACTTCATCCGATCCGGCGAAAAGCTCAAAGCTCATGCTCCGACCCTCGGCGCTGGTGAACTGAACGTCCGTTTGCAGATTGTCGCCAACGCGAAGCTGCGTCCCGGATAACGCGTCGAAACGCACAGAGCCATCCGCAAGCTGCGTGACGGTGAAAATATTCGCTGCATCGTCACCGACGACTTTCAGCGTAGTGCCGACGATGGAAAGGGCAACAACGCCCGCAGGCGCGATTCGGGATTCAAGAGGTTCGATGTTCATATAATATTGGTTTCAATGGAGAGAGAACGGACCGCAGCTGATTGTTGCAGTGGCAGAGGAAAAGAATTTCCGATCTCGTGGGAGCGATGCTTGGGCGCAAGTCGTTGTCAGCGCGAACAAGTTCCGGCACTCCAGCCGAACGACCGTCACGGCATGCGCTCGAGCCTTACGAACAGCCGGCCGGATGTGATGAGGGGGATGATGACGCGATAGAGGATCACGTTGCGTACGGGATCATATCCGGCGATTTGGTAAAGTTGGTCCGGAACGTCCAGCCACGTCACAAGGTCCGTGGAGTAGCGAAGGACTACGAACCGTTCTTGTGAGAGGGGCGACGCGGTGAAGTCGAACGCGATATCATTGCCGATGCGGCTCGTCGCTATACTTGGAGCGGAACGCGCGTCCGTCGGATCCGTGCCCGCGCCGAACTCGAGCGCGTTGCTCCGTCCGTCGCCGTCGTAGTCGTCCGTGAGACCTGTATTCGCCGGGTTGGAGAAGATGTGCGATGCCCAGTAAGCGTAGCTTTCCCTCACGAGCTCGTACGCACCGATGTCCGGCGGTCCGGCGTTGCGCCGAACGAAGCGTTGATCGAAGGAGCCACTGATGATCACAGCGGCGGCATCGATCGCAGCGCTGCCGGCGCGGAGCGCGTGGGTGAGTGTGTAGCCTCCATTGTACGCCAGCGGGCCGAGGTGTGGGTTTGCTCCGATGACGTCGCCATTCACGCCGTTCGCAAATCCGACGGAACCGTCCACCGTCCCAATTAGATTGTTGCCGAGCGATGTGAACGTGCCGGAGATGTCGTCCTGCGTGCTAGCGAGTGCGTCGTTGCCGGAGATGATCGTGTTGCGCGCACTCACGATGCCGCTCACGCGCCGGATGCCGCCGCCGGTGCCGCCGCTGGTGTTGTCGTCGTCAGCGCGGTTTAGTGTGAGCGTGCAGTGCGTGAGCGTGAGGGTGTCGTTGGCGCTGGTGAGGTTGTAGATCGCGCCGCCGTGGCTGTTCGCGCGGTTGTTGGAAAAGGTGCAGTTGGTGAGCGTGGCGGTCCGCGCATTCCCGAGGCCCCCGCCCTCGGCAGTGGCGGTGTTGTCGCTCAGTGTCACGCGGTCGAGCGTGAGTGTGCCGAGGTTCAGGATCGCGCCGCCCTGTGTGCCGGCGTGGTTTCCGGAGAAGGTGCAATCCGTCGCGGAAAGTGAGCTGCTCGCGGCGATGATCACGCCGCCGCCTTCGGCAAATGCATCGCAGTTTCGAATCGTGCAGCCGCTCATGGTGACGTTCGCATTTGCAGCAACGAGCAGGCCCGCACCGAAGCGATTCCCCGCGCCGTAGCTGGCGGTGCTGCCGTTGATGATGTCGAAGTTTCTGAACTCGATTGCCGAGGCGCTCGCGGGCGCGATGCGGAAGACACGGTCCGTGTTTCCCCCGGAGACGCTGAGCCGTCGTGTGGGATCGGTCGGGGCGGAGATGATGATGGGCGATGTGATGACCAGCTCGCCATTTACGCCGGGCGAGATGGTGCGCGGCGCGCTGAAAAACGTGGCACTGAAGACGACGGTGCCGTGGCCCAGCACCCCGGCAGTGGCGAGGGCCTGGCGGAGCGAGCCCGCGCCGCTCGAGGCGTCGTTCGAGACAAGGAGGAAATCCATCTCGACCGAGCCGATGTCGGCGGTGCCATTGTAGATGCGAGCGTAGCCGCGCTGATCGGTGGCAGCGACCGCGTACGCGTTCGAGCCGTTGTCGAAGAGCAGGCTGCCGAGGGCGAATTCGTAGTAGATGCCCGTCGGCCTGTTGATGCGGAGCAGGCCGGCGTCGAGCGGGTTGACGAAGGTGCCGGCATAGTTGCCATTCGCCCCGGGCAGCCCGGCGGGAAATGAGGCACCCGCGCCGGTGTTGATGCCGATGAAATTGTGGGAGGAGGTCCCGAAATTTACACCGCCACCGCTGATGTCGGGATTGCTGACGCCGACTCCAGCGTTGCCGGGTGCGTCCCAATTGCCGGAGACGACCGTGTTAAACAACCCGACGGAGGTTCCCGGAAACGCGTAGATTCCACCGCCATCCTCCGAGGATCCGCCGTTGCTGTCGCTGTCGGCGAGGTTTTCCGTGATCGTGCAATTGTAGAGCGCGGCGTTCCCCAAATAAATGGAGAGTCCGCCGCCGCTGCCTGGCGTCTGGTTTCCGGCCACGGTCACGTTGGTGAGCGTCAGTGTGGAATAATATCCGCGGATTCCCGCCCCTTCCACGGTCGCGACATTGTCCACGACCGAGCAGTTCGTGAGCACCAGCACCGAGTAGGCGTCGGCGTAGATGCCGCCGCCTTTCGTCCCGGCAAAGTTGCCGATGACCGTGCAGCCGCGCATTTCCAACGCTGAATACGGGAGCACCAGCACGCCACCGCCGAAGTCGGCCGCATTACCGCCGGTGATGACGAGGTTGCGCAGGATGACTAAGTCACCTCCGAAGAGAATGGAGTAATCCACTTTGAAAACGCGGGAGAGACCGCCTGCGTTGATCGTCGAGCCGCTGCCGATGATCTCGGTCTCGCTCTCGATGGAAAGCTCGGCACCCGTGAGCGTGATGGAGGCATTCTGCGGCATGGTGATGACTGCACCGCCGCCCGCGTTCGCGTAGCCGATCGCCTCGCGCAGAGAGCCTGCACCTGCGTTCGCGGTGCTCGTGACGGTGTATTCGTTGCCGTAGATCGTGACGGTGCGCGTGTTCGTTTCCGCGGCGTCGAGCGCGTAGCCCGCGCCTGCGGCGAGCGTGAGTGAGAGGACTTCGATGCCTTCGGGAATCGCATCCTGGAGCGGCGTCAGCGTCAGCAGCGCCGAAGTTTTCCCCGCAGGGATGGTGACGGTGAAAGTGGACGGCCCGGTGACGGAGTACGACGCGCCGCTGAGCGTGTAGTCGGCGGCGGACGCGGTACTGCTGGGGTCGATGATGAGGTTCACCACGAGATTCGCGCCGTCGTCGAAGCTGCGCCGGATGCGGAAGCTGCCAGGCTGCAGCGTCTGCTCGGACGCGAAGGCCTCCTCGGCGGTGAGCTTTACGATACTCGAGTCGGGATACTCGACGGCACCGATGTCCACCGCAGTGCCGACGGTGCGGAACTGCCCACGCTGATCGTTCGCGACCGGCGTGGAAGGCCACGCGGCATTCGTGAGCAGCGCGGCGTCGCCGGCATCGCGGGCTGCGCTGCCGATGAGCAGCGGATGCACGCGCGTGGGGCTGTTCGCGGGACTCAGCGCGAGTACGCCG
>JANMGP010000182.1:0-29318 GCA_031374705.1 Verrucomicrobiaceae bacterium
GTGCGGCCACCCCGGTTGAGCGTAGCTCATCAGGGGTCGCTGTTCCCCTCCTTATTCTCTCCCATCGCTCGTTTTACCACTTTTTTCCCGAAAGAACCTGACAGGATGCAATCCCAACGGCCTCCCAAAATACGTAGTGGAGAACCTCCGAAAAGAGAAACTCATCGAAGTATTAGACAAAATCCCGGTTCCGCATCCCTTGCTATCAAAACAATATCTATGAACACGGTTGAAAGGTTGAAGTTTGCGCGCGTTGGAATAGTGATTGCCGGAATCGTAGCCGCTATTTGCGGTTCTGTTTTGTTGATTATGCCCTCAGTAGCATATTTATATGCAGGACGAGTTACTGATTCATCACGGCTCAGGATCGGCCAAACCACAGAGTCGGAAGTCGAAGCGATTATCTCCCCAGCGGACGATTGCGGTGTTATCGATATTCGCGAGACAAGATTGCTGCTAAGAGACCATTACGCTATCGGAGATTACGGTAAGAGATTTATGATTTTATCGCGTTGTGAAATATTAGTCTTTTACGGAAAAGATGGAAAACTCAAGTCATTGTATCCACTTTATGAATAAGAACGGGAACTAGTGTAGTCCGTCCAACAGAACGGGGCAAACGGAGAAGGCGACATGAAAAAGAAATGACGAAGCAGGAAGTCCGGCGGCACGGGTCAGGCGCGAATTGTCCCGCTTTATTTCCCCGTTTTACAACCTCCGAACCGCCATTCCCACAGTGGCCGCACTTTTAATTACCGTGGGTCCGTCAGATTATCGCCTCCGTCATGATCGCGTGATCTCGTGCTGCATCTCTCTTCCAGTCGTGACAACCACTGGCCGTCCCAAAGCCGTGACCATGTCGGCAGGCAAATGCTGCGTGACGGTATCGTATGCTACAAGCGGCGCTCGTCCGCCAGGAAAGTAGAGCACGGTGTTTTCGATGGAGAGAATGGATGCCAATGCATCCCACAACCGCAGGTCTCCACATGGCCGGTGAACCGTGAAGCCTCGCAGCGCGCTCGGGTCAGTGCCGTGCGCCGTAAGGAAGAGGTCGCACGAATTCGCGTCGTCGTAGCGAAGGTGCCAGAAGTCAGTCTGTGTCTCGATGAGGTGCGCGCCAAAAGCGCTTCGGACGCGCTGCCGCGGGATGCCTGCAAACTCGCCTTTCCGGAAACTCTGCACATAGATGTCGAAGCTCATGGCTTGGTTGAGATGACACTCAGTCCGCCCGATTATCGGCGCCAGCGACCGGCGTTGGTGAAATTCCTTATTGCAGTTTATCCTCCTTGTCGTGGTCACGGCGACCCCGGCTATAGATGGCAAGAACGATAAGACCCAAAATGCCGCCAATGACGAAGAGCATCACGAATCCTCCTGCATCAATGTGCGCATGGCCTCCGAAGATCACGGCGAGAAGAGCAAATACTGCAAAAAGCAGCAGGCATCCGAATCCGCCCTTCACAAACGCTTCTCCTTTTGTTGGTGGTTGGTTCATCGCTCGGAAATCATCTGTTGGATACGGGCGTCACGGTTTCAATTCGCGGAGCATTTTCACCGCGGCCTCAACCAGTTGCTCGCCGCTGCCCGCGGCGCAGCGGGCGCTCACGACTTCATACGCGCCTTCGGCGTAGGCAGGGCGGTTCGGGATATAGCCGATGGCTCCGTTGGCCAGCTCGATGATGTGGGTGCTGGCGAAAGGTGAGCGCTTTTTGATCTCCAGACCCAGCTCGACGAAAATTTCTCCGGGCAGCGAGACAAACGCCACATCGTTGCCGACGGCGATGACCTGCACCTCCAATTCCCACGGCTTGCCCTCTCGGGAAAGCACGTCGAGCACTTTGAATGTCTGCACTTGATCCATGAAACCGGCCGTCTGGACTTTGCGGATGACCTCACGGGCCTTTGTGCGCTCTTCGTCGGTGATCTCGGGGAGTAAAATCGTCACCATCTCGTGCCGAACGCGGACGGACTCCACGGACACATCCGTGAGCCGCGGGATCGCTTCACACACAGAACCGGCGAGAATGCGCGCGAGCCGTTCGGTTTCCGCAGGACCGCCTTGGGGCGCGGCCCATGCGAGGTTGCGGTGATTCAGATTGCCGCACGTGCCGTTTCCAAAAACGACGAGCCCGCCGCGGACCGGCGCGAGCACACGTGCAAGCGCGCCGGGATAGTCGGCGGAAATGCGGACGCCGCCCGTGGTGTCGGGGTGCATCGCGTAGTTCACGAACGTGGCGAATGGCGTCCATTTCTCCATCGGCGCAGGCTGGTCAAATGTGAGCAAACCGACCTCCGGGTCCACCGGTCCGGCAGGCCTGACGATGTCCGGGTCGAGCTTCTTCGGATTCCACGCGACGGTGCCGTTCTTCATCCAGAAGCGGCGGTTAAACGCGAGATTCTCCGCGCGGCCTTTCGCAGCCTGCATGCGCACGGGAGTAAGCGTGGCGTTTGCATCGGCGACGCTTTTCGCGAGGAGCGCCGGGAGCTTCGCGGTGTATGCGAGGCCGAGTTCCGTGTTGGCTCCGTCAATGTCGTCGCGCGCCATCTCGCGTGCGACGACCGGCGCGGTGTGCGTGTGCGTTGCGGCGAGCATGATGTTCCCGCCGGGGATGCCGGTTTCTTTCGCGATGAGTTCCCGCGCGCTCGTGACGATGTGTCGCGGGAGCGAGATAAGATCGGCGATGACGATCGCTGCTTTTGTGCCGCCTGCTTCAAAGACGAGCGCCTTCGCGTGGACGTCGTCGAGCACTTCGCCGCCGGGGCGGATCGAATAGTAACCGGCAATCGGAGTTCCGGGAGCAGGGTTAATATTCACTTGCGCCGCCCCTGCGCGGAACTGCGCAGACGCCATCGGCGCGGCTGCAAACACACAAAGAAGCGAGCGCAGAATGAGGCTCATGGCTCGACGCGGTAGATGGCAGTTTTCGTGCGAAGGATGAGCGATTTTCCGGAAACGGCCGGCGAGGCCATAAAGCCGTCATCGAACTTGCCCTCGGCGAGTTTCGTAAATGAATCGGCCGCCGCGAGCACGGTCACTTTCCCCTCCTCGCTAAAAAAATACACGCGCCCTTCCGCGAGCAGCGGCGAAGCCGAGTAGTTGCCGCCGATTCGCTCGCGCCAGAGGTCTGCGCCGGTTTTTGCGTCGATGGCACCAGCCATGCCGTTGTCATCCACGGCGAGCACGCGCTTGCCGTCGAAGCAGACGGAAGGCTTGTTCGGGGCGCTCTTGGTCGAGCGCCAGACCACAGCCGTCTCATCGAGCAGCCCGCTCCCGCCGAGCTTTAACGCGAGGATTTGCTTCTTGCCGAATCCGATGGGAAAATAAGCAACGCCATCGCCGATGACGGGCCGCGCCGCCGCGCTGTGCGCTCCGCGTTCTTCAAATCTCCAGAGTTCCTTGCCCGTGGCGGGTTCGTAGGCGTAATGGGCTTTTGCGCCGCTGGAGATGAGCATCGGCTTGCCCTGAAACTCGGTGACGTGTGCAGTCGCAAAACCTTTTCGCCAATCGCCATCGGCCTCCGGTTTTCCATCCGGCTGGATGTCCTTGTAATCGATGGAGCGGTCCACTTTCCAAACTGTCTTTCCGGTCGCCTTGTCGAGCGCGGCGATGAACTGATGGTCGCTGCCATCGAACGGCAGGATGACGAGATTCTTCCACAAAATCGGCGAACTGCCGGCTCCCCGGAAATGATTGCAGATGAAATCGCGCCGTTCCCACAGAACCTTGCCTGTCGCCGTATCGAGCGCGGCAATCCCCGGCGAACCAAAGCTCACATAGATGCGCCCTTCTTCGATCGCGGGAGTCGGCGAGGCGTAGCTGTTGAACTTGTGGCAAAATTGCGGCTCGCCGACGTCGAACAGCTTTTGGTCGCGCACGATTTTTCCGGATTCCAGATCGAGTTGAACGATGCCGAGTTCCTTGCCGTCTTCAGAAGCAGTGGTCGCCCAGACCTGCCCGCCCCAAACAACCGGCGACGACCACGCCTTGCCATGGACCGGCGTTTTCCACTTTACGTTCTTTCCTTCGCCCATCTCGACGGCGAGTCCGGTCGAATCCGTGGAACCATCGCCTCGAGGACCGCGGAATTCCGGCCAGTTGGTGTCGGCATAGGCGAATGTGGAAACGGCGAGAGTGAAAAGCGCGGTAATTTTCATGGGTTGGAAATGTGAGCATGGAACGTGTCTGGATGGGAAAAGGATGCAAGTCTGCAATCGTGTGGAGCGGACGGGCCGCGTCAGCGGTGGGGCTCACGAACGTTCACTGTGGGATATCGACTCCACGTGAGCTTCGAATTTGGGGAGCCGTCTCGTTTTTCTCGCACTTGCGCGATGGTTGGGATCAGGTATGGGAGAGAGACGTTGCATGATCCAACTGCAGACATTCACTCTTTTGACACGATTGATGTGCATCATCTTCGCCGCCACAGCGGTTGCGCAGTACACGCCGATCGTTCCTGCGACCGCAGGGTGGACGTACTCGGATGAAGGAATCGATCTCGGCAGCGCTTGGGAAGGTGCGGGTTTCGATGATTCGGGTTGGTTCGATGGCGCTGGCGAATTCGGCTACGGAGACGGAGACGAAGTTACCTTGATTGCGCCGCCACCCGGGACGGTGACGACGTACTTCCGGCATGTTTTTTCCGTTCCGAATCCCGGCATCTACCGCAGCTTGCGTGTTCGCTTGAAACGCGATGACGGAGCGGTCGTCTGGCTGAATGGGGTGCCGCAGATTCTGTCGAATTTCCCGGGTGGAATTCCATCTTTCAACACGCCTGCGGGTTCGCAGGTGACCGGCGCGGCGGAGAACACCTACGCAATATTCACACTAAGCGCGGAGACGCTGAGCGCAGGCACAAACACGCTCGCGGTCGAAATCCATCAAGCGGCGAACGACGAGGGAGACGCGAGCTTTGCGCTCTCTCTGGACGGATTGATCGAATCGAGCCTCACGCGCGGGCCGTATCTGAATTCCGGCACGCCGACGGGTGTCGTCGTCCGCTGGCGTACGAATATCCCGGCGGCAAGCATCGTGAATTTCGGCGCTGCGCCGAATCAACTCACGGGATTTGTCAGCGACCCGACGGAAACCACCGAGCACACCGTGACGCTCACGGGACTCCAGCCGAATACACGCTACTATTACTCCATCGCCGACGCAGCCCACGTACTCACCGGCGGCGATGCGGACACGTTTTTCGAAACGGCCCCGATCGCGGGAACGGTGAAGCCGACACGCATATGGGTTCTCGGTGATTGCGGTCAGGGGACCGGGCTGCCCGGTTCGCGTCCCCGCCTTGTCGCGGATGCTTACAAGAACTCGGCGATGTATGCGCATCCGGATGTCTGGCTGCTCCTCGGTGACAACGCGTATGGCAGCGGATATGACCACGAATATCAGCGGGCGATTTTCAACACCTACCCGGATTTTCTGAGGAATTCCATCATCTGGTCCACTATGGGAAATCATGAGACCTACAACGGTCTCGAACCGCTCCCATACTACCAGATTTTCAACTTTCCGGTGAATGGAGAGGCGGGCGGTGTGCCGAGCGGCACCGAGCACTACTACTCGTTCGACTACGCCAATATTCATTTCGTCTGCCTCGATTCACAGACAGAAGAACTGCGTGTGGAAGATGGCGCGATGCAGGAGTGGCTCGCCGACGATCTCGCAGCAACTTCGCAGAAGTGGATCGTCGCATTCTATCATCATCCGCCTTACACGAAGGGAACGCACAATTCGGATACCGAGACCGAGCACATCGAAATGCGGACCATCTTCCAGCCGATTCTCGAGGCAGGCGGAGTGGACCTCGTGCTCGGCGGCCACAGCCATTCCTATGAGCGGTCGTATCTGCTCGACGGGCACTACGGAACGTCGGACACACTCACCTCCGCGATGAAAGTGGACGCTGGAAACGGTCGCGACGACGGCGATGGCGCGTATGGCAAAGACCCCGGCGGGCATCAAGGGACGGTCTATACCGTGGCGGGCCACAGCGGGCAGTCGGGCAATGCTTATGGGCTTGCCCACCCGGCAAATCTAATCGGGCTGAACGTCATGGGCTCTTTCTTCATCGACGTAAACGGCGACAGGCTGGATGCGCGCATGATCGATATTAACGGCAACATTCGCGATTGGTTCACCATCTCGAAGGCACCGCTCGTATCGGTGGCGGCATCGGCACCGGCAACCGCCGAAAATGGCGGCGCGCCTGTGGCAGTGACGGTTTCGCGCACACGCGGGCTCGATCAGACATGGACGGTGCCGCTCAATTTGTCAGGCAGCGCAACCGCCGGAGCGGACTTCACGGGCGCCCCGGCAGATGTGACGCTCGGCGTCGGGGTCCCTTCCGTCTCGTTCATGATCATTCCCCAAAGCGATGCACTCGCCGAGGGAACCGAAACGGTCGCCGTCGCCGCGCAATCGGGCAGTCAGTGGCGGTTGAAGCCCGCTGCGAGCCGCGCGATGTTTTCGCTCATCGATCCACCGATGCAGCACTGGATGTTCACCGCATTCGGGGAGCAGGCAAACGATCCAGCGATCGCCGGGCCGCTCGCCGACCCGGACAACGACGGCCTTCCAAACGTGCTTGAACGAGCACTCGGGCAGTCTCCGCTGGGCGCTTCGCAAGGGCCTCAAGCGAGCGTCACGGACGGCTACCTCTCGCTAGAGTTTTTCGAAGCGAATGGAACGCCGGATTTGACCTACACGGTCAAGGCGTCCGCCGATCTCCTTTCCTGGAGCGGCGCTAATCTCGTGGAAGTTCAGCGCACGCCGGAGCCTGGCGGCACACGGGTAAAAGTGCGCGACCACACGCCTATCACCGGGACACCGCGTCGGTTCCTCCGCCTCGAAGTGGGCTTTTAGCGGACTTCGGTTACTGCGTGATCGTGATCGTGTGCTTCACCGGCACGAGTGCTTTCCGCGCGGCTTCGTCGAGCTGGATCTGACGCTTGCTGAATTGCTTTTTCACAATCTCCAGCGCCTCGCCGAATTCCGGTGCTTCCTTCACGTCTACTGCGTAGTTGCGGAACTTCGTCACGAAGTCCTTGATCATCCCGGTCTCAAAACCCTGCTTCTTCGCAACCCCGGCGACATAGTTTTTGAACGCGCCGTCAAAGGGTGTCACAGCGAATTCCGCTGCGAGATTGATGCCCGCAGTGAGTTGCTCGCGACTGAACTCCTTCGTCTCCGCGCCCCACGACACTTTCGCCTTTTCGCCGGCGAGATTGCTCACGCGGAGGGTGAAGCGATTCAGTTCGTCGTTGAACGGCAGGAACGCCGTGATGCTCCGCGTGCCGCCCGAGGCCTTCGCATCGCCGTCAAAGCAGAACGGATAGCGCACGCTTTCCAGCTCAACCTTTCCGTTGCCGCTTGAGAGGACCTTGTGTCCTTCGCTTGCAGTCGCGGCACCTTTCATATCCACGGAAATCTCGGCGATCTTTCCGTCGAAACCGAGCCCCTTCAGGAATGCATAGGCCATGACGAGTTGTCCGTTCTGGTTCGGATGGACGCCGTCGCCTCCACACACATCGTAGTTTTCACCGAGCGCGGCTTTTCCTTTCGCCATCGCATCAATCATCGGCTGGTGGACGTTTGCAAAGACTTTGCCATTGTCGGTCGCGAGCTTCCTCCCGATTTCTCCGAGCTGCGCGAGATTATCATTGTAGCCGGTGGCTGCATTTAACTTTGAGCCTTCGCCACCGAAATTCGGACGCGCGAAGAACTTGGTATCCACGGCACCCGGCGAACCGACGACGACGTTCTTCGCGCCCACCGCATCCAGCTTGGTAACGATGCCGCGCATGGCGTCCTCGTAGCGCTTTCCGATGCTGGCTTCGAACGGACGGTAGCTGCCGTCATTCATGCCGTAGCAGAGCGTCACTGTGGTCGGGTGAAAAACGGAGAGATCGTTTTCCAGGCGTCCCAAGAATCCGCCCGCTGTCTCGCCGCCCCAACCAAATTGGAATACGTGGACATCCTGCCGTCCGGCGCAGGCGACGACGTAGGCCTCCATGAATTTGGAATACTGTTTTTGCTCGGTGATCGAGTCTCCGACGATGGCGAGACGGGCGTTCACGGGTAATTGCGCTTCACCGGCGGCGAAGGCGATTGGACTGAGGATGAATGTGGCGAGGAGCGCGAGTTTTTGCATGGCGCGGAGATGACCTTGTTGCGCGCGACTCATTAGATCGGCTGAGCGTATTAACGTTCGGCGATTACATGAACGGCCACTTGCGTGGCACGTCCGGCTTCATCGACGGCCTGAAGCGACCACCTCCCCGGCGCGGGTTGCCAGAGCAGGGGCTGCGACGGCGCGCTCGCTCCGAGGTAACGATTGCCATCAAACCAATGAATCTGCCTTGTTCCGGCGCCCGCTTCCGCCTCGAGCGGGATCGCGTTTTTCTCCGCGAAGCCGGGTCGGACGATGTAAGTGAGTGCCGGTTGCGGCGACACTATTCGCGGCGCTGTGCCGCCCCGCGACGCCGGAGATTGCATCCTCGGAAAGCCGGCGCGGCGAAATTGCTCCAGCCGGTGTTCGGGCCAGAATTCGCGGACTACTCCGTCGATCTTTCGATGCACGTCACATTCCGTGATCGGCGACACGCCCGCGATGAATGGACCGCGGACGCGATTCGGACAGTTCGGGCCGGCGAGGCAACCGGAGTCTGCACATAGCGTAGCGTCCACAATCTCCGAAGGCCGGGGCGTGGCAGAGCCGTGGAGCCCGAGCCGCTGCACGGTTTGAAAAAGGAGCGGCGCGGCGGTATCGCGCGCGAAGAGTCCCGGCATCGGTGTCCCGTCGAAATGCCCGACCCACATGCAGAGAACCCAGTCGCCACAAACACCGCACGCCCATGCATCGCGAAAGCCGTGCGACGTCCCCGTCTTCCATGCGAGTCCATGCGGCGTGTTGGACTGCGATCCTACTCGGAGCGCGTCGAGCGTGAGCGTCCGTGCGGCGCACGAAAGCGACGGCGGTGCGGGTTCCGTTTCAATCAGTTTGGTTCCGAGAGGGCGGCTGATTCCATCGCTCGCGAGCATTGCGTAGATGCGGGCCAGTTCCTCGAGAGTCACCTCGCCTCCGCCGAGAGTCAGCGAGAGGCCGTATTCGCCGGGCGGTTTCTCAAAGGCTACGCCGGCATTCCGCAGGAATCCATCGAGTCCCGGTGGCTTCAAGTGCGAAGCGAGTTCGACGGCGGGAACATTGCGGCTGCGACGCAGCGCTTCCGACGCGGGGATCGGCCCGAGGAAACCGCGGTCGCTGTTCTCCGGATTGTATCCGCCGAAACGGTGGGCGGTATCGTCGAGCAACGTGCCCGGATGCATGAGCCCCTGATCCAGCGCGAGCGCATATACAAATGGTTTCAGCGCGGACCCGGGCGAGCGGCGCGCGATCACGCCGTCCACCTGGCCTTGAATCTGCGCATCATAGAAACCCGCCGAACCGACGTAAGCCCGAATCTCGCGAGTGGGCGCGTGGACCAGAATTGCCGCGGCATTCCGCAACCCCTGCGGGTGCCAGCGTTCGAGAAATTCCGCGATACTCCGCTCGACGGTAAACTGCTGGGAGCGATCGATCGTCGTATGTGAGATCTGGTTTTCAGCCAGCCGCCGTGCGAGGTGCGGCACCATCCTCGGAACGGGAATAGGTGCGAGCGCAAACTCGCCATCCACGGCGTCTGCCGTACCCGTGAGCCTGGCCATCAGGCGCCCTTGGGCAGCCTGACTTGCGCGGTTGTCCGCGCGCGGCTTCCGGACGGTGGGACGCTGCGGGATGACGGAAAGAGCGGCCGCCTCACGAAGCGTCAGATCGTGCGCGGATTTTCCGCACCACAGCCGTGCAGCGGCCTCGACTCCCTCCACATTTCCGCCGTACGGCGCGAGCGTGAAGTAGGCGGCAAGGATTTCCTGCTTGCCGTAGTGACGCTCGATCTGAAGCGCGCGGAAGACCTGCGTAACTTTCCCGCTCCACGAGCGTGTTCGCAGACCCCAGCGGAGCCGCGCATACTGCATCGTCAGGGTCGATGCTCCGCCCAGCTTTTGTCCGCTGGCAGCTCCCCATGCAGCACGCAGGAGGGAACGGGGATCTGCGCCAACGTGGGAAAAGAACCGCCGATCTTCCATTTCAAGCGTCGCCCGGATCATGTTTTCGGAAACCGCGTCGAGCCGGACCGGAATCCGGTATTTACCGTCATTCGTGATCGAGAGGTGCAGCAGATTTCCGTCGCGATCGAACACCTCTTTGGAAAAGCCCAGGCCCGTTGGGAACAGCACCGGACGCGGCAGGAGAAACCAACTGACAGCCAGGATCACGGCAAAAACAGAAACGCCTATCACCAGCCGTTGCAACGTCCGCTTTAGTTTTGGAAACCGCCGGTTCATTCGCGTGGCGCAATGGTGATACTGGACCCTACGCCGTGACCGTGAATGGCGCGGTCATACATGTTCTCGGCAAACGCCGCCGGGATCGCGAACGTCCCGGCGCAGGTCGGCCGCACTGGATAGTCGAACACCTGCGATTGACCCGGGTTGAGCGAGGTGAAGAACAGCGCGCGATCCTCGCGCACATCGACGTATTCCGCTCCGGGCGTGGTGTGCAGGCCAGGCTTCAGTCCGTCTGGCGCGAGGTCGAATCCGCCGGGAAACAGGTCGTTCACAGCGATGTGTGTCTGAGCGCGCGCATTTACATTTCGCACCCGGACCCGGAAGCGAAGCGTGTCGCCGACCCTCGCGGTCACAATTGGCATGCCGGCCGCGTCCAGAAGTTCGCGCGTCACTTCCAGTCCCTTCGTGTCCGCTTTCGTCGGCGTGGTCTGGTCATACCCGGCCTCCACAACCTGATACCATGCGCCGAGATCCGGTGCGCCATTCGGATGAGCGAGCAGGAAACTGAGTGCCGTTGTCGTGGCCGGAATCATTCCTGAAACAAGGCCCGGAGCGGGCTTTGCTATGAGGCTCGATGCCGTGCCGGATAGCTGAATCCCCACCGTGACCCCGGAATCTTTCGCGAGTCCTGCATACGATCGCAGCGCGAGAACAGACCACGCGGCACCGAGCGTATGGAAGCGCCCTTCGGCGATCGGCTCCGTGACGAGTCGCAGATCGTCGTAGCCAAATGTGCCCGCGATTTCGGGAAAGTGCCGGCAGATGACGACGAACGATTGGGCAGATTGAGTCAGTCTCGACTCGTAGAAGTAGCCCGCGTCGGAAGGGAACTTCGCGCTCCGAATGGCCTTCCAATGCGCATCGATGAGCTTCTTTGCCTCATCATCTTTTTTCAGAAGATGCCACGTCGCGGCGAGCCATGCGGCTGAGTTATCCGGCAGCCACGCGTCTTTGCTGATTTGATTGAGAGAGTCGCGGAGATTGAGCGCGTAGTTGGTCGTCACGATTTCGTGCCGGGTGAGCAGGTAAATCGCTGCGGCTTGAAGCGACGCGTCGTGGCGGGTCCCGACCTTCGCGACGGCTGCCATGGCTTTTAGTCGCTTGAGCATTCCGTCGAGCACGGGAGTCGGGACATTGAATCCCGCAGCCTTCGCCTCGGTGAGAAAATGCGCGACGTAAAGCGTGACGTAATCAAACCCCGCGCCGACCTCGCCCGATGTCCAGTAGCCGAAACCGCCGTCCGGCCCCTGCCGGCGTGCGAGTTGCGCGATGGCGTGTGCGACCGCCGTCTCCGCTTTCGCCCGATCTTCGGCGGCGAGCCATGGAAATGCCTTGCTGGTAATCTGCTCGGAGCAACCATGCGGATATTGATCGAGATACGCTTCGAGCCCGCGATTCAGGCCGAGCGGGGTCGTGCTCGCGATGGCTTCCCGCTTTGCAAACTCCGGCATGAGAGCGCGCCCGACCTTTACTTCATGGGTGTCCTTGCGGAACCAGCCGCTCTGGATCTCCGTGGTGAAGTGCGTCGTCGGACGGATGCTCATCGTTGAGCGGACTTCTACTTTTTGATTCCCCGCACTCGCGGCGAATTTCAGCTCCGCATTTCCAAGCGCTGCTTTTGCTCGCACGCGAAAGCGGACGGTCGTTTCGGTATTCGGCGCGATCGTGAGTGGTGCTTTTGGCGCATCGAGAACTTCCAATGCACCGATGGATTCCGCGGAAATGCTGACGGTGCTTGTGGTGTCGGCACCTTCGGTCTGATTGGCGACGGTGACCGAGGCCGTGAATTCGTCGCCCGGAGCCACAAAGAACGGCGCGGTGGGCGTGAGGACAAACGGTCCTTTCACAACGGTCTGCGCCTGCGCAGTGCCGACGGCATCGAGCGCCACGGCGGTCGCCATGATATTCAGCCGCCCGGCAAAATAGTCGGGCACATCGTAGCGGACTTCCCGGCGTTCTGTTCCGCCCTCGACGATGCCGCTCCAGAACGCCACTGGCGCTGCTTTCCGACGTTTGAAAGGATTGAGCCCGAGATTGAGTTCCATCGAATCGCCGTCGCCGCCGTAGGCCTTGGTTTGCTTTAGGATGGAGAACTCCGGGAGCAGGAGATCCATGAGCTGCCACGTTCCCACCTCAAGCGAGCGCTGCCGGAAAAAGAGACCGAGGGGATCCGGGAGGTGGTAATTTGTGACACGATGAATTCCCTCATCGACCGCCCAAATGACGACCTTCGACGGGCGCTCGCAGCGGTAGCCGATTCGCAGGACTTCACCGGGCTGGACACGCGGCTGCACATCGAGAGTGATGCCGAGCTTTCGCTTGTCCGGAGTGACGCGAAACGGTGCAACGCCAACGCTCAGCGGGTTCGTAAAAATCTCCGGCGAGTCGAGCCCGCGCACCCATGCGACATTTACATAAGCCGAGCCTTCCAGCCCTGCGGGAACCTTCACGTGCTGGACGGACGATGCGCTGTCCGCCTTGAACCACTGCCAGCCGAGAACGTGTTCGCGTTCGATCGTGATCAGCCCGCCTCCTGCGTACGGCGCACGAAGCGCGACCTCGAGTTCCTCGCCTGCTCGGAACTCCCGCGCCGGCATCGCGACTTCCAGTTCGCTGTCGCGCTCCAGGTTGCGGCCCGGCTCGCCAGGACCGACGACCGTGAACGGCAAGACGCAAAGCACAGAGGCATCTGCATCCCGCCACTCATAACGGAAGCGACCGGCTGTCTTTGTCGGCAGCGCGAGTTCGGATTCGCCGGCTGGAAGGTCCACGGGAGTCGATTCGATTTCGCGATCCTTTTCTCGCGAGACGTAGGCCATCGTTCCATTCTCCTGAGTGGTGAGCACGGAGACATGGCGCGTCTCGATGAGTGTGCGCTTCAGCCCCGGCGCGGCGATCGCGCGGAGGTCCGGACCGATGGCGATAACCTTTGCCTTCGCCGGCACGTCCCTGCCGATGAAACTCAGATCCCCGTCTGCCTTGCACCCGATGAGGCGTTCGTGCGATGAGACCAGCGTGCTTACGGTCCCGCGCACTCCGCGTCCGCCGTCGGCCTCGAACGCTTCGAGGTCCACGGACACCTGGAGCAGAGGGGCGGCGTATGATTCGAGCGAAAGAGGGAAGGAGACACGCCCGTTCGCATCGGATTTTTGCTCAGTCAGATTCACCGTTTTTTCCTCGAAAGATTTTTGGCTTGGGAGGTGGAACCGCCACCCGGGCCATGCTCCAAAATTCGGAGTGCCGGCCTGGATTCGCATCGTCGCCGTCACCCGGCGATCGGCTGCGGCAATCCCAAAGAGAGTCTGCGCTTCCGCCTGCGCCACGATGCCCGCGGGCTTTTGCCAGCCAGCGGCGACTGCGGGCTCGATCTTCGCGCTCATCTTCATCCGGTCGGGCTGGAAGTCCTCCACGCGGACCACGGCGTGGCCGAGGTGCGCGGATGCTTCCCCGTCCTCGTCATCGTCGTCGCGGTGTTTCTTTTCCGGCAGGCCCGACCTGCGAAGATTGATCCTCCACAGTCCGGTCGGCGCAGTCTCGGCAGTGGGAACTTGAAACTCGATGAATCCGTCCGCATTTAGCTTTGCCGGAAAAGTGCCGGCGGCTTCCTCCTTGGCGTTCGTCACGGTGAGTTCGACGGGGATGCCGTCGAGCGAACCATGCCAGTCGCGCTGGCGCACGATTGCGCCGATGCGGATTGCATCGCCAGGCCGGTAGATTCCGCGCTCTGTAAAAAGGAATGCGTCGAGCGCGGTCGTCTGGCTCTGCGGGACGCCTTCGATGTCGAAGCGCGTGAGCTCCAGCTTTCGGTCACCGCGTTCCCACGGGATAAACGCGAGATCCGAGCCTTTCCGCGCGACGATGGCCACGGGCTTGCGCTCCCGCTTGAGGCCGTCGAGTGCCGGGAGAGCGACGTGACCCTGAACGTCCGTGACGAGATCCGCGAGCGATTCGCCGTTTTTTCCGAGCGCCGTGATTCGCACTCCACCCACCGGTTCGCGGGCTTTGAACGATTGAACAAAGACATCGCGTGTGCCGTCGGCATTGCGCTTCACGACCAGACCGAGGTCGGTCACGAGCAGGAACCGGCGATCCGCGGCACCGTTGCCTTCCTCTTTGTCAAAAGCCACGTCATCGCCCTCTGCGTCGAGAACCACCCAGTCGGGATCGGGGTCATCCTTGTCCGGCGCGTCGTCTTCCTCGGTGTGTTTTCTCACGCCCTCGATCTCCACGAAGAACAGTCCACGCGACGGCTCCGGGTCGCCCGGGTCCGCTTTCGCCAGCGAGGCGGCGAAATCGAACGCCGAATAGCTGGCCTCATGGTCATTGCGCTTCGCGATCCGCTGCGTCTCCCGGTGAAAGCGGGAGATGTTTTCCTGCCCGAAGTCTCCGCGGAATTCCGGCGACTGAAACTCCCCTTCCGTCTGGCTGACGAGGTGATTGATTTGCCCGGCAGGCACGCGTCCGAGTGTGAATCGGAGGTTTTCGTAGCCGCGCGATTTGATGCTCAATTTACGTTCGCCGCTCAGGGCAAGCACCCCGCCTTCGCCGACGATCCGCGCGTCTTTCGGGTACGATGGCACGACCACCGGCGTCTGATAGTCGCTGCCCAGCTCGAAGCCTCCCGCCGACGGCGTTCCCGCAGGGACCTTCACGAAAAGCACCGTGTGCGTAAGCGGCGGCAGCTTGAAGGCGAAGCGCTTCGCGTGCTTCGGCGCGTCGTCCTGTTCGACGAGTTCGGGCTTCAGCGACTCGGCTTTCGCGAGCACTTCAACGCTCACATCGGCAGTCGTCCACTCTTCGTCGCGCACCGGAAGTTTCCAGATTGAGAGCGCCTTCTCGATCGTCTTCGGCTCGACGAGCGCGCTGGCATCTACAAAGAGGAGCTGCCTTGGCTCGCCGTCTTCGTTTGAAATAATCTCCACGCGCGCCTTCGACAACTGGAAGCCCGACTTCCGCGTCGGCACGGTAATCTTTGTGACCACCTCCGTCCCAAGCGGCGCGCCACCGACGATCGCGGCGGTGTCGGGATGAAGCGCGAAGCGGACGAAGTCTTCGTCCGCCGGAATCTTGATCCGCGGTGACCGGATGTGAAAAGCAAGCGGTGAACCCGCTGAAGCCGTTACTTCCACCGCGCTGCCGGGCACAAATATCCCGCTGCCGCCGGTTGCCGTGACGGCGATCATTTTACGCACGACCTCGAGGTCCACGGGCTGGTTAAATGAGACTCCTGCCAAAGCCTGATGAAGCGTCGGGTCGTCCGGTGCTGTGTAGAATGATTCGCCGGAGAAGCGCGCCGTGAGTTTCTCGGTGGTAAACTCGTGCGAGGTTTTCGCGATCGACGTGTGCGGGGCCAGCCCAGCTGGGAGCACTTCAATGCGGTACGTCGTCCCGGCGGGCCATGGCTTTTCGGGGTCAAATCTCAAGAACCGCTCGGTTCCCCACGTCCACGCACCGGCGACTGGCGGGGATATCCGGGCGGCGAACGCGAGGCCCTTCTTCTTTATGAGTTCCAGTGGAGCCGCATCGGCATCGAACCGGACGAAAAGCGGAGTGATGTTGGGCCGACGAGTCACCGAATCCCAACCAAGTCCCGGCGCGTCGATTGTCGCGGTGAGCGCCCGGACCGCGATGAGCTCGCGGGGCCGGGGCTTGTGCGCCTCCTCCCAGAGCCACCACTGCCACCCGGCATAGCCAAGCCCCGCCAGGACGATGAGCGATGCCAGCGAGGCGCGCGGTCGTTTTAGAATAAAGCGCGTCGGCCCGCCTACCGCCATGCGCAACCAGGAGGGCGGCGTCCATTTTCCAAGGATGGCGGCGGGGATGCGAAACAGAAACGAAAAGAGACGGCGAAGGTTCATGGGGACAAGAACGGTTCGTCTTCCGCCGATCTTTCAAAAATCTTTCAGTTTCTTGGCGCGAGTCGCTCGCGATTGCTGCGACTTCTCGCATGACACGAAAGGGAACGTGCAGTATGACTCCGCCGTCATATTGATCCACCTATGAAACAACCCAAGCCTCTCACCCATCGCATCGCACCCACTTTTCTCACGCTCGCCATTCTGGCGTCCACCGCTGCCGCGCAGACCACGTTTACGTGGACTGGCACGGGCCCGGATGACAACTGGCTCACTGCCTCGAACTGGCTCGGCGGTGCCGCGCCGACCGACCCTGCGGCAGCGCCGGACAATGTCATTCGCTTTGACGCGAACTCCATCGACAGGCTCAACACCGGCGTGGTGAATGTGGCGACCGGCTTCGACCTCAGCCAAATCGTCGTGGCTGACGTAGCCGCGCCGGTGGTCCTGCGCTCGGGCACTACAAGTGTCACCATCGACCTCGTTCCCAATGGCACCAATCCCTCCATCGACTTGTCGGCGGCGACGCAGGACCTGTCTTTTGTTGCGAATGGCGCGGGCATTCTCGGACTGAACCTCGGCGCGTTTAATCATGTATGGAGTATCGCGAGCGGCCGCACGCTTTCCGTCCTCACTGTCACGGGTAATACGGCCAATGCGCTGGTCATCAACGGCGGCGGAACAACCATACTCGGTGGCGCGGCCGATAACGCTAATGCCCGTATCGGCACCACCGGCGCAGGCACATTGGTGGAATTAAACAAGGCATCGACTCAAAGCGTCCACGCCCTCGGCGGCAACGCGGTCACCGTTGTTGGCGTTGGCACCACGGTGCGAATCGGCTCCGGAGCGACGGGCGGCGACCAGATATTCCGCACTCATGATTTGACGATTAACGGCACGTTCGATCTGAACGGAAAGTCCGAGGGTTTCGATATACTTGCCAGTACTGACGGCGTGAGCACCGGAATCATCACGAGCAGCACCTCAGGACCTTCGACATTGCGTTTTGCCGAGGAAGGTACGGCCGGCGCGTACGGCGGTGTCATTCAGGACGGTGCCGGAACTGTCTCGATCGTCCGCGCCTATGCGGCAACGAACCAGACACAGACATTTGCAGGCCGGAACACCTACTCCGGCACGACTGTTTTCTCGCGTGGAATTACCCAGCTCAACAGCGTAAGCGGAGCACTGAGCGGGACCACCGCGATCACCCTCGACGGGTTTGCGCAACTCGTCCTCGACAACCGGACAGCCGTGGGAGCGTTCGCTGCGGGAGTGAATGCTGACCGTCTCAATGACGCGGCGACCGTATCCATGCGTGGCTCGGGATTGACACTGGCAGGTGTTTCGACCGCGGACGTTTCTGAGACGGTGGGTGCCATCTCCGCCGATAGGGGGCACAATGTCATCCGTCTATCCTCGGACACCGTGGCGGGAAGCACCGCGACGGGAATCACGGCTGCAAGCATCACGCGCGGCCCGGGCGGCACGATCACGATGGTCGCCGACAATCTCACAAACGCCGCCGATTTCGGAACCTCCACGACGGGCGACGTCGGCTACTTCCGCACCATCGCAGCACCCAACCCGGCCGAACTGTCCGGCGCGTCCGGGACCGGCGCGGACCGCGATCTTTTCATCGGCGGCTTCGCAAGTGGCTCGACTACAAATGCGTCAGCGACGGAGTTTCTCACCGTCGAGTTGAGTGGAGGATTCTACTACTTCCGTCCGCTCACCGCTTCGGAGTACATCGCTCCGGTCACGGGAAGCTTCGTGGAAAGCAATGCGAACGTGAACGCGGCCACGACTCTCTCGAGTTCCACGGCTTACAACTCGCTGCGCCTCGGCGGGGCTTCGCTCACGATTGCACCAGGCAAGAAACTCTACCTCGGCGGACACAGTGCGGACGCGATCAGCCCGACGGTCACGGAAGGCTCGGGGATGCTCATTTTTAATACCGGCAGCATCACCGGCTTTGGCTCCATCGACTTCGGCAGCCGCGACATCATCGCCCGCTCCATCGCGACGGCGACCGTAGACACCGTGCTCACCGGCACCGGCAGTTTAATCAAAGGAGGCACCTCGTCGCTTTCCCTCAACACGCCGAACACATTCACCGGCAATACCTACGTAAACGACGGCGACCTGATCCTCCGCAACGATCGCGCGCTCGGCACATCTGCGGCGGGCGTCTTCATCACGGGCGGCTCAGGGAATACGAGGCTCATCATCCGGGACGGCGTTAATATTGCGGGCAAGACGATCACCATCGGCGTATCGAGCCTGCAGGGTGCGACGAACAGCCAGGCGGCGTTGCGCTCCGACTCGCTCATCAACTCCTGGTCCGGCGACGTCATCGCTGCAAACGTGGGCCTCGGAGGAAATGCGTCGCTCGACAGCCAGCTCCAGGTCAATGCGGACGCGACGCTCGTTCTCTCCGGCACGCTCTACGGCGCGAGCACGACGGCTGTTGAGAATACGTACACTCAGGACGTCAATCACAGCCGGCGCTTCACGACATCGAACTCGTCTTCGGGCGTCATCACGATCCTCGGAAAAGTCCGCGACACCGCCGCGGGCGCTGCGTCCATTCAGGCGGACCGTCTCCGATTTCTCGTCGCGGGAAATGCCGAGCTCAATGTGAACTTTGCCCAACCACTGGAGCAGAGCGGCCTCTTCCATGTTCAGCAGGGCTACGTGCGCTACACAGGCACGGGAAACATGTTCGATGCAACCGTGGGCGGCACCGGTGTAAACATGATCCTCGAGCCGACCGGAACAGCCTCGCAGGGCGCGGTTCTGCTCACGCGGGCCGGGCAGAGTTTCATCCGCAAAACGGGCACTGCGACCGAGTTGATCATCGGAAACGCAAACAATACGACGCCGAGCAACTTCCTAATTGGGGGAGAGCACGAGAGCGGGATCGTGGAATTCGGCAGCGGCACGCAGACCTACGACTTCAATCCGCGAACGTCCGACGATGCCGCAACGGTCGGCATTCTCGACCAGTTTCGCGATCTCCGCCTTTACGCCCGGGAAGGTGCCGAGACCCGCATTCGCGTGGCGTTTACAGACGACACCGGCGAGACGACGACGGTGGTAACGACCAACGAAGTGGGAGCGCTCACAAAGGTCGGACGCGGTGTCGTCCGGATCACCGGACGCGGCGCGAACAGCAATGTGGACGGCGGTGCCTACTCGCTCGGCGGCACACTAATCTTCGACTACAGCACGAATAACTTTGCCAAAATCCACACCACCATCGACGGCGCGCAATTCACCGCATCCGGTGGCGATTTGCAGCTCGTGAAGACGAACAGCGGCACGATCGTCGAACGCATGAGCGGCGTGTTCACCACGCGAAACGGATTGTCCGAGATCGCGCTCGATGCAGCGGCCGGTGCAAACATCACGCTGCGTCTTGCCACGGCAACCGGCTCGACGATTTCAAATGCCGGCGGCGGAGCGGTGAATTTCGTCGAGACCGGGACCGGCCCGACGAGCATCCTGCTTGGCCCCCCAGCCAGTCAGAACACGCGGGTCGGCTCCTGGGCCACGTACGGAACATCGGCGAAGCAGGCGGACACCTGGGCTTTCATCAGCGCGACGAATGATGTGCTCGGTTACACTCACCTCGGTGGCGAACTCGACAGCTACGGCGCGGGATTGCACACCGACCTCACCGTAAACCCGGCACCGCTTGGAGCCGCGACGACAAGTGCAAGTGTTCGCATCAACAACAGCGCTGTCTCGACGCTCGACCTTGGAAGCCAGACGCTGACACTGAGTGACGGAGGACTGCTCGTGGGCTCTGGGCATGCGGTGCCGCTCTCGATTTCAACTGGATCGCTCACCAGCGGCGGAGCGGGCGATTTAATCCTCCACAATTACGGAACTGGGGGAGTGACGTTGAGCGCCGACATCACCGGCGCAGGGCTCGTCCACCTCACCGGAACCGGCACGACCACGCTCGCAAACGCAAAATCGTTCACCGGCGAACTGCGAATCAGCGGCGGCACAGTGAGTATCGCGGATGCTGCGGCGCTTGGCGGCGGCTCAACGCTTTCGCTCGGTGCCACGCTTGGCACGACGGCTACGATGACCATCAGTAAACAGATCACGCTCCTCGGCGATGGCGGAGTGTTCGACGTGGCAACTGCAACCACGACGACACTCAGCGGGATTGTTGGCAGCATGGCGAACTTCATCTTCACCGCTACGAATCCGACCTTTGGCGCGGTGGTGAATGCCGCCAATACGGACAACGTGGGCGTTGGCGATGTCATCAAGACGGGCGACGGCACGCTCGTCATCGGCAACACGACAAACATCTACGAAGGCCTCACCGACGTGCGTGCCGGGACCGTGCGCGCCACGCTGGCGGACACAACAGCGTCGCAGACAAATCTCGGGCGCAATGAATCCTGGCTCGACAGCACCATCGTCCGCAACGGTGCCACGCTGGAGATCGCAAAAACGGGGACGGCGAGCATCGCTGTCCTTGCCGAGTTTATCCGCCTCGAATCGGGAGCCACGCTCCGGAACACGGGCGGACGCTTTAATGTCACCGGGCAGATCGAAATCACGGGACCTGTCACGTTTAACTCCGCCAGCGGATCGCAGATGGACTTCACCTACACGGCGGGTGCCGTCAGCGGTTCCGGAGACATCCTGAAAACCGGCCCGGGCAACGTGATCATGGGCGGCAACAACATCATGTTCAGCGGCGCGATCACGATCACGGAAGGGATTCTCGCTTCACGCGGACTCGGGATCGGCTCGGGCAACGATCTCACCGACACGCTCACCATCGGCGGCACCGGTACGACCGCGGAGTTCCGCCGCATGTCCGTGGGTCAGGTGGCGAATAATACGCTCATTGAGGGGCATAATATCCTCGTCACCGGCACAGGAACAAAGCGGATCGGCGGCGGTAATTTTTCCGCCCCGACCGGCGACGACAGCTACGTTTACAATGGCGGCGTCACGCTCGATTCCGGAGTGGAACTCAATTTCGAGGCTGCGGCGGCTTCCGTTGCCGGCACACGAACCGGCTTCCTGAAACTAAACGGCCCGCTCGGCGGCCTGGGAAACTTGACCACCCGTGTCATCAATGGAAACGCCACGGGAACCCGCGTTGGCGTGTTCCAACTCAACGGGGCGAACACCGCCTGGACGGGAGGCCTCACGCTCGGAAATGCAACGGCGAACACGCTCAACCAACACGTCGTCCGCATCGGCAACACGGCGGCGACCAGTTCTGCAAACGCCGTTACCATTCGCGAAAACGGCACGCTCCAACTCGGCGGACTCGCAGCGACAATTGGCAATCTCACCGCCGCCGGGACGGCAGGCGCGGCGGGAACGGAAGTCATCGAGAATGTCGGCTACCTGCCCGGGACGCTCACCATCGATCAGATTACCGACGCGAGCTGGGATGTGCTTTTCCGCGATGGCACTCCCACGGGCACGCACTACGAGGATGAGGCAGCCTCCGCACCCGGCGTGCTCAATCTCGTGAAAGCCGGGGGCGGAATCGCAACCATCAACCTCGTCAATACCTACACCGGCACCACGGCGGTCGATGCCGGCACGCTGGCCATCACGGGAAGCATCTCCGGCAGTTCACTCACTTCCGTGAACACAGGCGGAACACTCACCGGAACAGGAACTGTAGGCGCTCTCAAGGTGAACGGTGGAACTCTCGCGCCCGGAACCGGCGTTGGATGGTTGTCATCCGGAAACATCGAATTCTCGGGCGGTGTTTTCGCCGTCGAGATTAACGGACTCGACGACGGCCTCGGTCTGCCAGACCACGATCAACTGCTCGTCAACGGCAGCATCACCATCAGCCAGGCGACGAACCTCCTCATAACGCTGGGCGGCGGATTCACGCCCGCACTTGGTGACGCATTTATCCTCGTTGATGACTCCGCGGCTGCTGCGGTTTCAACACCGCATTTCTTCCGCGTCGGCGGCGTGGAGATCCCCGAAGGCGTGGACTTCAATGCCGCAGGGTTTACATGGCAGATCGACTACGACGGCGGGAATGGAAACGACATCACCGTTTTCACAGTCCCGGAGCCCGGCAGCGCGGCACTGTTCTTCAGCGGCCTTGGACTAATGGGGCTCCGGCGTCGCCGGACGGCGTAGCTATTTTCCTTCACGCCATCGCGAGGCCCATTTGCCGACGAGGTCTTCGGGCTTGGTCACGAGATAGTCGTAGCCGCCGGGATTCTTCGCACGCATTGATTCGTAAGTGTCGTAAGTGCGGCCGTCCGTCTTGCCCACGAAGACGGGCTGCTGCGTCTTCAAATCATAGAATCGTCCCCATTGGCGCGGGCCGCCATCGTGTTCCGGCGGAAATGTTTTCGCAGCCGCGAACCACCCCAGCGCGCCCTCGATTGCTTTTGTCCGTTCAGGCGTCTTTGGCAGGTGCATGAGATAACGCACAATCTCCACGCTCTCGCCGCCACTCAGCGATGCAGGCTCGAAACGCCGGGCATGTGCCGGTGCGAGCGAGAGCGGCTCATGCTGAGCGCACCACACGGTCGAGCGCACTTGCAACTTCAAGAGGCACGCATTTCCCCGCTCCACCGCCGCGCGGGCACGCTCCCTACGAGGGCCGTCCACGAGCGTAAAACCGTCGCGTCCTTCGGCGACGTCATCGAGGAGTTCCAGCACGTGCAGCATCGCCAAATCGTTGAGCGTGATGAAATCGTGGTAGCCACCTTCGAGCGGATAATTCTGCGGCCACCCGCCGTTCGGGAACTGCGCCTCCAGCATATAGTCCACTCCGCGCGACACGGCTTCCTTTATCTCTTCCGACGGTGCCGCCGCGTGCGCCGCAGCCAGAAGGCCCAGCTCCGTGGTCGTCGCGCGATTGTCAAAAGTCCCGGCGTAGTGCCATGCGTCCACTTGCGAAGTCCACTGCGTGCCCGGCGTGCGCGGGCCTTTGCTGTAGCCGATCGCCTTTGACCAGCCGCCGCTCGGGAGCTGATAGCTGAGGACGGCATCCACAAGCACGCGCGATTCCGTGCTGGAAAAGGAACCGCCCGGCGGCCTTGCCGGATCGAGTTTTGCATCACCGCCGGACGGGGCGCGCTTCGCTGCGGCGAGTCCCGCTTTCTGCACCTCGTCACCCAGAGCTGTGACAAGCCGCGCCCTCCATTCATCCGAGCGCGAAAAATACGCCCGCCATGCATCGGCGTCGCTGACTTTTTCCAGCCGCGGCTCGTAGCGCTCTGCCGCAGTCGCCCCGAACTTCGGCGCAGGCCGGAAGTATTTTGCAAGGTCGCGCATCGCGAGCACGGTGTATTTTTCATCTGCGAGGAACTTCAGATATCGCTCAAACAACTCCGGCGATGTCGTCACCTGCGGATGCGCACCGTCCGGCACGCCGTGAATTGTCAGCACGACAATCTTTCCGTCCTTCGCCTGACGCAATGCCGCCAGCACCCGTTGCGCGGCATTCTCGTTACTGCCCGTCGTGGAGAAACTCGGGATCACAAGCGGGTCATCCACCGCCGGGTCGTACGCCCTCGAATCGCCGGCTCGCGCAAAGCGATATCCGCGCTCCCGAAGTGTTCGCAGGGAATCCGGTGTGTTGACATAGGCCGGATACGCAAAGGCCGTCGGCCTCGCCATTCCGAGCTCAGCGCACTTTTCCTCGATGTATCGGAGCTCCTGGTCGAACTCGCCGGGCGCCATCTGATTCACATGTTTGTGCGACCGCGTGTGGCTCGCCACTTCGAATCCGTCGCGGTGCAGTTGCGCCATCTGCTCCCAGCTCATGTATTTCGACTTGTCGTCAAAGTCCGGCTGAAACTCGCAAACAAAAAACGTCGCTGTGAACCCGAATTTCTTGAGCAGCGGAGCCACGAATGTGGAGTGCGACAACACGCCGTCGTCAAACGTGAGCACGACCGTCTTGTCCGGAACCGCTAGGAGTTCCTCACCAAACGCGGTTGCACGGATGATGCAGGCAAAGAGAAAAAGGAAGCGAAGCATGGCTGGCGAATCCCATCCGAGAGCGAGGGCCGTGTCAGTCAGGAAAGCGTGTATCGCGGCTGGTCAAAACACTCCACCGACCTCCGAATTGGCGTTTTTTGTACACGCTCCGTTGCGCACATTTTCCGGAAACGGGACTATTTTTCCTCTGTTGGGAGAACATTGGCACGCTGGTGGCATGACCGCTGCTGAGGGCGGCGCGTCAAAGCGAGGGTAAGTTTTCCGACAACGCGCCGCCTGAAGTGGCCAAAATCGGACAGCAGCCCCTCCGGTTTGGCAAAAAACAATAACCTACATCAGGAAAACACGCATGAAACTAATCCGAACCGTAACGAACCTTGCAGTGGCAGCCGCCATGTTGCTCGGTTTCGGCACCGCATCCCTGTCCGCGCAGGATGCAGCGCCTGTCACTCCACCCGCGGCACCTGCACCAGCCGCTACCCCTGCCGCGCCCGCTGAAGCTCCAAAGGCTGAAGAAAAGAAGGCCGACGAGACCGCAAGCCTTGAGCAGCGCATCGCAATCCTTGAAGCTGCGCTTACCAATGGCGACCCTTCCGCACCATTGAAGACGGCCAAGGACAAGGACGGCAACGCCGCGCTTCCCGAAGGGTTGGACGCTGCGAAGTTTGCGCCGACTTCGGTCAGTTCGGCACCCGGCCACAATGGCTTCATGATGGTCTGCGCCGCGCTGGTGCTCTTCATGACGCTCCCAGGTCTCGCGCTTTTCTACGGCGGCCTCGTTCGGAAAAAGAACGTTCTCTCCGTATGCGCTCAATGTCTCGGTATCGCCGGTCTCGTCACCATCCTCTGGTGGGCGGTCGGCTACAGTCTGGTTTTTGACGACAGCAATAAGGGATCCGGCCTCGCAGGCATCATTGGCGGGACTGGGAAGTTCTTCCTGTCCGGCGTCAGCAGCACGCCAAACACAAATTACTCCTACTGGGTCGGCGAAAACGTCTTCTCCATGTATCAGCTCATGTTCGCCATCATCACACCGGCGCTCATCGTTGGTGCGATTGCCGAGCGCATGAAGTTCTCCGCCGTCCTGCTCTTCGTAATCCTCTGGATGTTCATCGTCTATTTCCCGATGGCCCACATGGTCTGGGGCATCACCGGAATGATGAACGGCGTCTGGAACTCCGGCGCGAGCATCAAGGCGATTGACTTCGCAGGCGGCACCGTCGTTCACATGACGTCCGGCTGGAGCGCGCTCATCCTCTGCATTCTGCTCGGAAAACGCATCGGCTTTGGGAAAGAGAAAATGGCCCCGCACAGCATGGTCCTTTGTATGGTCGGCACCGGAATGCTCTGGGTCGGCTGGTATGGCTTCAACGCAGGTTCCGCAGTCGCAGCCGACGGCGTCGCCAGCAACGCGTTCATGACCACCACACTAGCCGCGGCCACCGCCGGGTTTGTATGGGCGGTCATTGAGAAAATGCACCGCGGTCACATGTCGATTCTCGGCTTCTGCTCGGGCATCGTCGCAGGTCTCGTGGTCATCACACCCGCCTGCGGATTCGTCACCGCAAACGGCGCGATGATCATCGGGCTTCTGGCCGGCATCATTCCATACGTCTTCGTGAGCATCGTCAAAGCCAAGCTCGGCTACGACGACGCACTCGACACCTTCGGCGTCCACGCCGTCGGCGGAACCCTCGGTGCAATCATGACGGGCGTCCTCGCCACACTCGACAGCGGCAACGCGAACCTCGCCACCAACCTCAAGGACATCGTCGGAAAATCGCTCGTCCTCGAGCAGTTCAAGGCCATCGCCCTCACACTCGTGCTGAGCATCGTCGGCACCGTCGTCATCACATTCATTGTCAAAGCCCTTGTCGGACTACGACCAGAACCCGAGGCAGAAGTCTCCGGCCTGGATATCACCGACCACGGCGAGGAGGGATACATCCTCTAAGAGCCTCATGTAGGGGGGAAATCCAGCTCGGGCGGAGTGGTACAAGGACGCCCGGGCTGGAAACCCTCCCAAGCGAAAAACAAACACGCAACTACCCATGAAAAAAATCGAAGCAATCATCAAACCCTTCAAATTGGAGGAAGTCAAAGACGCCCTGGCCGCCATCGGCATCGAAGGCATGACAGTCACCGAAGTCAAAGGATTCGGACGCCAGAAAGGCCACACGGAAATCTACCGCGGAAGCGAGTACACCGTGGACTTCCTGCCGAAGATCAAACTGGAAACGGTCGTCGTCGATGACATCGCAGACCAGGCCGTCGCAGCCATCATCAAAGCCGCCAAAACGGGCAAAATCGGAGACGGGAAAATCTTCGTGAGCAGCGTAGAGCAGGCCGTCCGAATCCGGACCGAAGAGATGGGCGAAAAAGCCGTATAGGAACACGACGTCCCGTGAGGCGCCAACAACCAACAACCGTTCCAGGCACCGTGCAGTGACGCGGGTTGGCGGGAGCACGAAGCGCCGGTTTTCCGAGAGGGAAACCGGCGCATTTGTTTGCGGCTAATTCATTCGCCGACGTACTAGCCCGCACTTCTCACACCTTTTTCCAGCGGACTCAGGGAGACCTGCAAAGAATCTGCGGGCCTCCCAGAATCTGCTGGAAAACCACATACGCGGTGGTGGAGCGCTTCTCAGAGTGTGAGAAATTCGGGTTAGCGTCTGGTCGAAGCCGAACAGGTCCAGTTCGCACCTGCTGGTCCCATTGCCATTGCCGCCGTCGACCCGTCACCTCCGCAGTCGCGGGCAGCGCGTTGGGCGCGCCAAGTCATAAGGTCATGTTGTTGGTCGTATTTTGCGATGTGATCAAAATGTTGCCCAAGAGGCTTCCGGAGGCGCCGATGGATACCTTGTTGTCCACATTGCCCAGGCTGTTGGTCACCGTGGTGAGGGTCAAATTGCCGCTGCCATTGATCCCCCCGCTGCGCCGCGGGCAGCGGCGAGCAACTGGTTGAGGCGGCGGTGAAAATGCTCCGCGAGCTGAAGCCGTAGCGCTGCTTAAAAAAACGATTGCTCGGACGGTGCGGCCCGTGTTTTCGGGTAAAACACGGTGCGAAACTTTTTTCAAAGATGACCAACAAAGTGTTTGACTCGATTACCGCGGAAGGAATACACCCGCGCAATTCAGCTGAAGGTAAGTCTCTCCGACCTCTCAATCCACTCCTCTTCTACAGCAAGTGTAGTCGAAAATCCGCGTCGCCACAAATCGCCTTGTAAGACGGTATCAGCGGAACGGAATCAGCGGGGTGTGATTAAAAGTGGGAGATGGAACGTCGGAAAGAGAGGCAACGGGGTCGTAGCTCACGCGGCCCTCCGCGTGATACTCGTACCCGCGAAGCGCTGTTCCAAACAGCGGTCCATCAGGAAGAATGCGCTTCGCCTGAGGACGAGCAGCGCGGAGGGCCGCGTGCGCTACGACGCAAGCGCGTCCACTTGCTCCGCACCCGCTTTTAATCACACCGGTATCAGCGGAACGGTATCAGCGGAACGGTATCAGCGGAACGGTATCAGCGGAACGGTATCAGCGGAACGGTATCAGCGGAACGGTATCAGCGGAACGGTATCAGCGGAACGGTATCGCTGACGTTTTCAGGGAGCGGGAAAAGCGAGCGTTTATTTTCCCGTGCGCTTTGTTCTGGAGGGCGAAAGGAGAGTGCCTTCTTTCGGATTCCGTGTCCTGTCCTGAGGAATCAGCCTTGCGGTCCCCGGAAGGTGACTCGCTTTTCCCCGAATCCATTTTCCGGAAGCCGGAATCTTACTCCCCAAATCACGAAGCAATCTCCCGGGACTCCGAAGGAACCTTCCCGAAGCGCGAAGGAACGTCCCGGAAGCGCGAAGGAACGTCCCGGAAGCGCGAAGAAGTCTCCCGGAAGCTCGAAGGAACGTCCCTTTTGACGAAGAAGTCTCCCTTTTATCCCGAAGAAAACCACCGAACCACATAATCACGAACTGTTTACGTAACAAATAACAAAAACCGCCATCCCAGCCTGTCCAACTGCCAACATTCTCTCAAAAATGACTCCAGACGAACCCACACCAGCACCAAAGGCCGACGGAAAACCTCCGAAAAAAGCGCGGAGAACGCCGCAGATCATCGACCAGAAAATACAGGAGCAAATCACCATCGCGGAATCCTGTTTCACCATTCCGGCGGAGGATGCCGTCATTCTGGCCGCGCTCGTGGATCGCGGGTGGGAGGGACATAGCGCCCTCGGCCAGTCCCTCGTCAATTGTCACAATTTCATCGGCGAGATCACCGGCAAACGACTCACCAAAAAGACGCTCACCGCCGCCGAAGTCGCCGCCAAAACGGAACTCACCGTCGCGCTCACTCCCATCATCGTCGCCGCGCGTGACAAATACCCCAAAGATTCCGACGAACGCGCCTCCTACGGCCACGGACAAGACCTCGACGGCGCAGCCACGGGGGCGCTGCTCGACCTGGCCGCGTTCGCATTTGCCCAGCTCAGCGGAGCGACCCCAAAAGACACACTCCCCGGCCTCAAACCCGCCGAAATCGCCCTTCTCGGCACCCTTCACAAGAAATACAAAGATGCCGATTGGGCGCAAACCAAAGCCCAGCGCACCGCCGAACAAGCCCTCGAACTGCTCAAACTCGAAGTCGAAGATGTGCTCATCCCCCTCCGCCGCAAGTGCCAGGCCAGGGCCGAACTCGCCTATCCACACACCGACAAAAAGAACCGCATCACCCGCAAAAGCCTCCACCTACCGCCCGACAAACGCGCGATCGACTAGGCATGGCAAAGCGCCATGTCCCCGAGCTTTCGGGACACTCCTTTCAGAATACACAACCAACATTCCCACTATGAAAACCCTTCACTCCCGCCGTTCCCGCGGTTCCCACCGGCTCCGCACTGCCGCACGCTCCACCACACAGGCTTTCTGTGCCGTCGGGCGGATGGTCGTTGTCCAATTGCTCATGATTAGTTTCTTCCGGGGTCATAGTGGCGAAAGATCGAGCTTGCCGCAGAAGAAGAGGATGCGAGTCCGGTAATTGAAGAAGTTACGGAAGCCTCTGGCGTTGGCTTTGAGCGCTTGGATTTTCGAGTTGAGCCCTTCGGCGGT
>JANMGP010000207.1:0-40230 GCA_031374705.1 Verrucomicrobiaceae bacterium
GTGCGCTTGAAGTAGGCGTTGCCGTCCTTGTCGTGCACATCCTCGAAGAAATCCTCCACCGCGATGTCGCCGTATTCGTAGCGCAAAGTCGGCCTGCGCGCGGCATCGAGAGTGTATCCGCGGAACTGGTATCCGTGGTCCTGCGGAAATGCGTGATTCGTTTTCCCTTTGTACGGCCAGTTGTCCTCCAGCGAAGTCAGGCGGTGGAACGGGATGCCGGGCGGGAAGGATATCGTATCGGTCCCGCGGGGGCGGAAGTGGCCCAAATCCACGCTGGCGAACTCGCCTTTCCAGAGCTGACGCAGCGCCATCTCGCCGGAGTCGAATGCGAGATTGATGCGCTCGGGGTAGCCGACGCCGATTCCGCGGTAGCCGACAGGGCTTTGGCCGCGGCAAATCTCGGTCGTATCGCCGACGCGCAGTTCGTTTGACTGACGGGAAAGGCCGATCGGTTTCTTCGCTCGCATGCCATCTCCGAGGTAGCTCCAAAGTGCTTCGATTTGCAGTGCGGTGTCGCCGCCGAGAATCGTCGGGCGCGTGGACTGTCCATCGGGCCAGAAGCTCGGCATGATGACTGTCGGGTGGAAACGCGACGGCTGCCGCATATAGAGCGCGAACCAGTTCTTCTTGAGCCGCTCGGTCACGCGTCCGATGTCGAGCGCGCTCATCTCGCCGGATTTCTGGCCGTTGAATTCATGGCACGCGATGCAGCTCAGGCCGTTCGTGCCGATCATTTCGTAGCCCGCTGCCTTGGATTCCTGGATGTTCGCGACCTTTGGCAGAACTGCGGCTTCGAGCTGGTCCACCTTGCCAAAGAGCTCCACGAGATGCCCGACATTTACCTCACCGAATTGCGGCATCGAGGCATCAACATAATCGCGCTGCCTTTTTCCGCGGAGGAGCACATCGCCGAGCCACTCGGGCGTCAACTTTGCGCCGACGTGAGAGAGCGGCGGAGGGATGCGGCCCTGATCGCCGAGCGCTGGCTGCGTGCCGGTGAAGATCGCGTTGCGCTCGGGGGCAATTCCGCCAAGGCCCGTGCGCTCGTGACACGCGATGCAGTTGAAAGTGACGAGGGTCTTTGCGATTTGCTGGCTGTCGTCGAGTTGGGGCTTTTCCGCGATGGGTAGCGCCTTCGCGAGGAGCGTGCGCTGTTCTGCGCTGAGATCGAAGCGCGGCCATGCGCCGGCGGATCCGCTGAGGCAACCGCGAGTGGCGTCGAGCTTTGCCCACGCGAGTCCGGGTGTCGCCGGGACTTTGAGATCGTCATGGCAGTTTGCGCAGCCGAGTTTGCCGAACTGCTCTCGCCCACGCGATGCGAGAGCGGTGTCCACCTTGAGCGGCTCGAACGGCGCGATGGGTTCTTTGGAAACCGACAGCCGCGCCGAAGGAATCGGTCCACGCTTAAACTGCGGTCCTTCCATCTCGCACGAAAACTTCGCCTCGCGTCCGGTGTGAAAATAAGTGAGCTGAATTGCGTGCCAGCCGGCAGCGAGTTCCGCAGAGCCTTCCAGTTGCTTCACTCCGCGTCCGTCGCTAGGCTGCTGCTGTATGATTTGATTCCCGTCCACGATCAGCGATCCGCCGTTCATCGTGAGGAAAAACCTGTGTCGCCCCGCGTTCGCGATATTCACCCAGCCGTCGTATTTGATCGCCGTGTGCTGCGGGATTTTGCCCATACCGAGACTCTCCAACGCAAAGTCACTCACATGCCCACCGCGCTCCGCCTTCACCTTCTCACTCTCCAATCCCTCCCACACCTCCCCGCGATAAATCGTGTAGCCAAGCGAGCCGGGCACCCGCGTATTTTGCAGGAGGAAGTGCGCGATGCGTTCCCCATCCTGACCGCCGAGCCGCATATCCGGCATCCGCCCGGAAGGCCTGCTCGCGTGCGGCTGACGAAGAAACTCCACGAGGCTCTTGAAGCTATATTTTTTCTCCAGCGCACCGAGCGGAACGGAATTCGCAGCCAGCGTCTCCACGCCCTTATCATCGCGAGGCGAGTGACACGCCGCGCATCCCCGCGAATGAAACAACACCCTCCCCTGCCCCGCCGCCACGGCATCCGGCGGCTGAAGCGCAAAGTCGTTCTTTTTGAGCGAAAGCAAAAAACGTGTGAGCGCCGTAGCCGTCTGCTTCTTTTCGTCAGCGCTCAATTGGCCGAGCAAATCCGGCATCGTCGTGCCGGGCTTGGTCCCATGCGGATTCGCGATGAACGCCTCGATCCATCCCGGATTCACTCGCGCCCCGATCTCAGCAAGCCGCGGAGCTTTCTTCGAGCGAGCCGCCAACGATGCATCGCCCGAGTGGCAAGCGCCGCAATTCATCTCCTCAATCAGCACCAATCCTTTCAGCGCCGGATCGAGCTGACTCGACGCCACACCAGGAACGATAACCCCCGCGACGGCAAGTGCAGATGAGGCGAGCAGAACAAAAGAAATGAGAAAACTGCGAAATATCATGTGGAGCTGATTTGAGAATGACTCCCCTACTCCGCCGAGTCTTGAAGGGAAAGCACAACACGCACGAAATTGAGCACAGTTGCCGGATTCCGGGCGGGGCTGCGGCATCAACCGAAATGCGTGATTGGAGCCCGCGAAAAAAAGACCCCCTCGCGAAGAACGACCGTTCACCCGCTCGGCGAAAGCACGAATTTCCACAAGTGCATGATTTCGCGCCTTTTCGCGTTTTTCGCGGGCCTCAAGTGCTTCTTTGACGATCAACCCTCGCACTCATGGTCACACACTACCACCCGTGCGAGCCGCGGGACGACGAGCCTGACTGCTTCTTGATGCGCGGGATGCGGGAGATAGGCGTCACGGGCGGAGGCGTTTTCAAAGAGCATCACGAAGCTGTGAGTGAAGCCTTCGCTCAGTCCTTCCGTGCTCGTATTGTCGCCCCACGTCAGCCCGAGGATGCCGGGGATCTTGCGCGGCAGATCTTCCATGATGCGCCATACGTCGGCGATGTCGGCGTCCGTGCAGGTGTCTTTGAACTGGAAAAAGGCGATGTGTTTTACACGTTTCATCTTCACAGCATTGCACTCGGCGGCGGCGATCGGGAAGCACGTGCAACGCACATCTTGCCGACGATTATCCACATCGGGAAAATGCCGTCGTGACCGCCCGCGCAAACCGTGCATCTTCGCGCCGTGCCCGATTCCGTTTTTAAAGAAACCACCGTCGACGGACCGCGCACGCGGCTCTGGAAGCTCCACGCGCACGAGTGCCCCGAGCTCGCTTCGCACCGTATCGGCCGTCTCGGATGGGACGACGCAGGACCGCGCTACGACCGCGTGCGATTGCAGCCGGCCGGCAGTTTCATCCTCGCGTGCGTCGAGGGCGAAGGCCGAATCCTTCTCGACGGGCGCTGGCAGCGCGTCGCTGCGGGAACCGTCTGCATGGCCCCGCCGCGTGTGCTGAACGCATTTCGCGCCGCAGCCGGAAAACGGTTCGTCTTCGCATGGGTCCGCTACGAAGAGCCCGCGTGGGTTAAGCCGCTCATCGGCGCAGCGTCTCCCGTCCGCACATCCGGCGGGGACGATCTCGTGCGCGCAATCACCGGGCTCCGCGAAGAGTGGGAAAATGCGCGCGACCCGAAAGTGCTGCATCATTGGGTGAGCCTCGTCCACGCATTCGCCTCGCGCCTCGCCAGCCCGTGGCAGCGCGGCGACCGGCTGTGGAAGCTATGGGACCAAGTCGCCAGCGAGCCTGCCGCGCCATGGTCGCTCACCACGCTCGCGAGCCGCGCTCATCTCAGCGCCGAACACCTGCGCCGGCTCTGCATGAAAGAACTTGGCCGTTCGCCGATGCATCACGTCACGTTTCTCCGGATGCAACACGCGCAACGACTGCTGGAAGCGACCGACGACAAACTGGAAGTCGTGGCCCCGCTCGTCGGCTACGAGAGCGCCCTCGTTTTCTCCCGCGCCTTCAAACGCTGGATCGGCGTCAACCCGACCGAGTATCGCTCGCGAAGGTAGTTTGCGTTGCGCGCGATTTCCCGCTCATGTGCCGCGCACATCGTCCTATGCAAATCCTGAAACAACTTCGCCTCTCCGGTTTCGCGCTCATCGCTTTTGCCTTTGCCGCCGCTGAGCAGACGGGCCGGGCCGACGGCGCTTTCCCCATCAAACCAGTCACTCCGGAGCAGATCGCGGAATACAAACTCGACGCGGCGTTTTTCAAAAAAGCGACGCTTGTGCAGAACATCCTCATCGCCACTTCGGACAAAGTCTCCGACTTCACGCATCGCGAATCGGCGTATCAATTCGACATGGTGATGAAGAGCATCGCGCCCGAAGTCGCCGAGCGCATCCGCGAAAAGAAAGTGCTCTGCGTGCTCGTCGCCCACAACGAACTGACCTCCGATGTCCCAATGTTTGCGTCGGACAAAACCGGGAAGGAACTCGACTTCTACAACTGGAGGCAGCGCGGCTTTCTCACCACGCGGCTCGGGCGCCCCGTAGTGCTTTTCGCGGAGGAAGACGTGCTCGAATACGAAGGCGGCATGCAGACTGAGAGTATTCTCATTCACGAGTTCGGCCACGTCATCCAGGGCGCAGGATTTTCAAAAGAGCAGCACGCCCGGGTGAAGGCGGCATTTGAGCACGCGAAGAAAACGGGTCTCTACAACGACGGCTACGCGGCGCAGCGATTCCGGCGGGTGAAAAGCGCGACACCCGTGAGTCTGCTCGATGCCCTTGTGAAATCGTTTCCCGCACAGCAGCCCGAGTTCCTCAAGCACTGCCTTGATGGCGGCGACATCCTCGTGAACGGCAAGCCGAACAACGCAAAAGTCGAAGTCACGAAAGACGATAAAGTGCTGATCGTCTTTGGCGGTCCGAAGCAATGCTACGGTGCCGGCAACTCGTCCGAGTATTGGGCCGAAGGAGTGCAGGATTGGTACGACACCAACCGCACGATGGACCATGACCACAATCACATCCATACGCGCGCCCAGCTAAAAACCTACGACCCCGAGCTGGCTGCAATCTGCGCCGATGTGCTGGGTGATTCCGAGTGGCGATTCGTCTCCCCGCGCGAACGGGCAGGGAAAGATCATCTCGCCGGCTACGACCCGGCCACCGCGCCGAAAGTCGCAAAGCTCGAGCACATCGAAATCGCAGCGCAGGACTACTACGACACGTATTGGAAGGACTTCTGGCAACGGCTCCATGAAAAGCACGACGTGAAGGCGGCTCCCAAGGCGCAGGAGTAAACAGGGGGCGGCTGTATTGGGGAGCGGCGTAGCAGGGCGTTTGAGTGCGCAAGGGGCCCAGTGATGTGGATTTTCGTCGGTTGATTGTGTGATCGTTGCGCTTCCGATTTATTAACTCCGGAGTTACCTCTGAGGCACCCGCAACAACCATCTCGACTCACCCATGAATAATCTCAAACGCCATTCGATTTGTTCGTCCCTCATCTCTGCTCCAGCACTGCGCCTTGCTGCGCTCGCAATTGCCGCGACTTCCGCTCACGCCGCCACGTTCACGTGGGACGGCGCGACCGACCTTTGGAGTTCGCTCCACTGGCTGCCGGGGCCGGTGGGAGGCGCGTCCGTCACAAACGCCGACACGGCGATCATTGATCTCGGGATGGTTTCGTTCGCAGGGAATGACACATTTGGCAATGCAGCCACGACGACTTCACCGATTATCAATCTGAACGCGGGCGGCACGCTGGCGAGCGGCGGTTTTTTCAACGCAATCATCAACCTCAATATGAACGGCGGCACGCTGCTCTCGAATGGCGGTGTCAACTCGCCGTACGGTGCGTTCGCGTTGAAAGGTACGGTGACCGTCGGAGGCACGAGCGTCTCGACGATGAGCACGGGCAGCGGGAATTTTAATACCATCTCCGTCGGCGCAGGCGCCGGCGGCGGAACGACGACATTCAACGTCGCGGATGTTACCGGCTCCAGCGCGGCGGATCTCATTGCGAACACCGTGTTCAACAACCTGCAAGGCACCGCCAGCGGCATCGTGAAAAGCGGTGCGGGCACGATGCAGCTCGGCGCTGCGAACGTGTACACTGGCGACACCGTGGCGACGGGCGGCGTGCTGGAGATTGCGAGCGGCGGATCGGTCACGACATCGACGCGCATCAGTACGACCAATGGTGCGAATCTCGTTGTGAAAGGAACGCTCACCACGCCCTCGACGGGCATTTTCTCCGTCGGCGCGGGCTCCGCGACCACCGGCACAACGACGGTGGAAGCGGGCGGAATTCTGAGCATCGGCACCGGCGGCGGTTACGCTGGCATCGGGGGAAAGAACGCTGCCGCGGCTTCGACCACGGGCTTTGGAACGGGACTCGGGTCGGGCACTCTGACGATTAACGGTGGTGCGGTAAACGTCGCTGCGGCGGGCACCGGTGGCGGAACGGGAACAAGCGCAGGGCTGGATTCCACGAGCCTTTGGCTGAATCCCTACGGCGGAGGCGGGGGGCAAAGCGGCATCAATCTCAACGGCGGCGTGCTGACTTCGGCCCGTCCGATTCAGAACGGTTCGGCGAACACGTTTTTCAACTTCAACGGCGGCACGCTGCGCGCGGGTGCTTCGGTGAACCTGGCGAACGGAGTGAATACGACCAACGTCCGGAATGGAGGAATTATCGTGGATACGAACACGTTCAGTCCATCCGTCACATCGGCACTGCTCCATTCGTCCATCGGCGGCGACAACGCGATTGACGGTGGCCTCACAAAGAATGGCGCGGGCAACCTGACACTATCGAGCAGCGGCAGCACGTTCACAGGAAATGTCACGGTGAGCACCGGGACACTCACGGTTTCCGGTTCGTCGAATACGCCGACGCCGACCGCAACTTCGCTCGGCAATATGACAACTGCGGGGAAGACGGTGACCATCGCAAACGGTGCGTCGTTGGTTTTCGGAAACAACGACACCATCGGCTCGACGACGATCGCGAATACGGGCGCTAGTTTCATCGTGAACGGCGGGACGCTTTCGCACGGCACGTTCTTTACGAGCATCGGGAACATCACGCTCAACAGCGGAGCGACGATGACGGGCGGGAACGGCGTGAATGCGAGCTTTCAGACATGGACGCTGCGCGGCGCGGTGACGGTCGGCGGCGCAAGTGGCTCCACAATTAATACGACCGGCTCTTCGAACACGGGCATTCACCTTGGCGTGAACGGCACCAATGTCTTCAATGTCGGCACGACCGGCTCTGCGGTGGACCTCGCGGTAAACGCACCGCTCATCGACCGCCCCGGAAACAATGTCGGCGCGGGTGTCCTGCAAAAGACCGGCGCGGGCACGATGGTGCTTGGCGCGGCGAACGCCTACACAGGCTCCACGACCGTGAGCGCGGGCCGGCTTTTGCTGAACGGCTCGATGCCCGCGGCAGGCACGGTGACCGTGGAGCACGGTGCGGGGTTTGGCCGGACTTCACCGGGAGCGACGACCTTTGGCGCGCTCACGCTCGGCGCGGCAGCGGCGAACACGTCAACGCTCACCTTTGCCGCGGGATCCACGCTCATCGTGGGAAATGCGGACGGCCTCGTCGCGAACGGCGGCGTAAATTCAGTGACGGTCAATATCACCGGCGGTGCACCGGCAATCGGCACCTACACGCTGCTCGACTACAACGGCACCCTCGGCGGCGGCTTCTCGTCGTTCGTGCTCGGGTCTCTGCCATCACGCACGCTTGCGTCGCTTGTGGACAACGCCGGCGGGACTTCGATCGACCTTAGTGTGACCGGTGTGGATTCCGCCCGCTGGAGCGGCGCGCTCGGCAGCGCATGGAACACGGGCACGCTCGCCGCTCCCAAGAACTGGGTGCTTCATTCCGACGGAGCCACGCAAACCGATTACATCGAGGGCGACACCGTGAATTTCACAGACAGTGCGGCGGGCACGACAGTGGACATCAGCGGAGCGAACGTCACGCCGGGCAGTACGAACTTCAACCACTCGACGCTCAACTACACGCTCACCGGCACGCACGGAATTGCGGGCGGCGGTTCGATCACGAAGACCGGCAACGGAACGCTGACGATCAACAACGTCAACAGCTACAGCGGCGGCACGGCCATCAACGGCGGCCTCATTGTGGCGGCAACCGGCGCGCTGAGCGGCTCGGGCATCATCAGCTTCGGCGGAGGCTCGCTGCGCTACGCTGCGGGCAACACGCAGGACCTCTCGTCGCGCATCGCGAATAGCGCGGGAGCAGTGGTTCTCGATACAAACGGCAACAACATCACGTTTGCAGGAGGCATCGGCGCGACGAATACCGCCGACTTTACGAAGGATGGCGCGGGCGCACTCACCATCAACGGCGCGAACTCCTTTGGGGGCGCAATGAATGTGAACGGCGGCACCGTACTCCTGACGAACGCGGGCAGCAGTTTCACCGGCGCACTGAACATCAACAGCGGCGCGACCGTCGAGGCCAGTGTCTCCGGCGGCGGCGCGACCAGCGCGCTTGGACAGGCAAACGTGGCGCGCACCATCACCGTCAATACCGGCGGCACGCTGAGGTTCAGCAACCACGACGTTTTTGGAAATGCCGGCGCGAACCCCGCGCTTACGGTCAATGTGGACGGCGGCACCGTCATCAACGCGCAGGCACCGTCGCTCGGTCCGGCGTTCACCACTTTTGGACCGCTTATTTTGAACAACGGCACCGTGACCTCGACAGGCGGCGCGGTCGCAGGATTTCAAGCCTATCAGTTCAAGGGCACCGTGACATCGTCCGGCAGTTCCGCTCTGACCACGACCGGCGGCACCTTCAACGGATTTCACGTTGCAAATAACACATTCAATGTGACCGGCGGCACGCTAACCGTTTCCGCACCGCTCATCAACGGCACATCCAACTCGACCGCCGGCTTTACGAAAACCGGTGCAGGCACGATGACGCTCACGAACACGGCGAACGCATTCACCGGCACTGTCAACATCAACGGCGGGACGCTGGGCTTCGCAAACGGAACGCTCGGCTCGACGGGCAGCGTCACCTTCGGCGGCGGCACGCTCAAACACGAATCGGGGAATTCCCAGGATGTCTCCGCACGGTTCGCAAACAGCGCGTCTGCGATCACGATTGATACCGGCGGAAACTCCCTCACCTACGCCTCGGCGATCGCGGGGTCAAATACCGGCGGACTCACAAAAACCGGGAACGGCACGCTCACCCTCACCGGAGCAAACTCCTACGCCGGGCCCACCACGGTGACGGGCGGCACGCTCGCCGCAAACGGCACCATCCCCGGAAGCGGAGTCACCGCCACGACCGGCGGCTCATTTGGCAATGCGGCGGGCGGCACCGCGACTGTCAGCGCATTGACCCTCGGCACCGCGGCCGCGGACATCTCCGGCATTACCGCAAATCTCGGCGCGAGCCCGTCGGTCATCGTTACGACGACGAATGCTCTCGTCGCCAATGGTGGCGCAAACACCGCGCTCGTCCACATTTCCGGAAGTGCGCCCGCGCCCGGAACGTATGTAGTCGTGGACTACGATGGCACCATCGGCGGCGGCTTTTCGTCCTTTGCGCTCGGCTCCACCCCGCCGCGGCTCATCGCCAGCCTCGTGAACAACGTCGCGAATACCTCTGTGGACATCAACATCGCCGGCTCGGACTCCGCGCGCTGGAGCGGCGCGCTCGGCAGTGCGTGGACGACCGCAACACTCGGCGCGCCAAAAAACTGGGTGTTGCACTCAAATGGCACCACGACCACCGACTACATCGGGGGAGACACCGTGCATTTCACCGACAGCGCCGTAAGCGGCACGGTGAGCATCGACGACGCCGACGTTGCACCCGCCGTCGTAAACATCTCAAACAACACCGTCGCGTTTACATTTGGCGGCACGCGCGCCATCACCGGCGGCACGGCACTCACGAAAACCGGCACGGCCGCACTCGCACTCAATTCCGCGAACACATTCACCGGCAATGTCACGCTCGCCGGCGGTGAAACGACCGCCGTCAGCGGCGGCATCGGCACAGGTGGCATCGCATTCACGGGAGGTTCCTTCCGCTTTGGCGCAGGCAACACCCAGGACCTCTCCACACGCATCGGCAACAGCACCGGCGTCATCGCAATCGATACGAACGGTAATAATGTCACGTTTGCCGCCCCCATCGCCGGCAGCAATACCGGCGGCCTCACCAAGACCGGCAACGGCACACTTACGCTCGCCGCGAATGCGAGCACCTTCACCGGCGACGTGACCGTCAGCGGCGGCACACTCGCCATCACCGCCGGTCTGCTCGGACCTACGCCTGCAAGCACGGCACTCGGAAATTCAAATGTGGCCCGCGCCGTCACCATCGGCACTGGAGCACGGCTCGAGTTCAAGCAGCACGACATTCTTGGAAACGACGCTGCAAATCCTGCGCTCACATTCGTCGTGAACGGCGGCACGCTCGCCGCCGTGACCGGCTCGCAGGCCAGCGGAAATGGACCATTTGACATCCTGCCCGCAGTCACGCTCAACGGCGGCACGCTCACCGCGGCAAATGGAGCGTTTGCGCCTGTGCAGTCACTCTCGCTGAAAGGCGACATCACCGTCACCGGCAGCACGCCCTCATTCATCAATACCACAGGCACAGCAGCATTGCTCGACGGTGTGCATCTCACCAAGGCGGGCGGCGTGAATTTCAACGTCGCCAACGTTACCGGCGACAGCGCCGCTGACCTCACGGTCTCCGCGCGCCTCATCAATACCGCAGGCGCTCTCGCTGCAAACGGGATCACGAAATCCGGCAGCGGCACGATGATCCTCAGCGCGGTGAACGACTACACCGGCACCACCAGCGTCACGAGTGGCACGCTCCTCATCACCGGCAGCCTCTCCGGCAGTGACGTGCAGGTGGAAAGCGGCGCGACCATCGGCGGCACCGGCACCGCAAAAACCCTGTGGGTGAAAACCGGCGGCATCTTCTCGCCCGGCGCAAGCATCGGCACATTCACTGCGGGCGGCGGCGACATCCTGCTCGAGGGTATCTCGAACTTTGAGATCAACAAAACCGGACTCACCCTCAGCGCCGACCTCGCCGTTTCCACGACGGCGATTCTTTACGGCGGCACGCTGAACATCACAGCGACCGGCGATGCGCTCTCGCCAGGCAACACGTTCAATCTTTTCGACGCACCCGATCTCGGCGGGAACATCTTCTCCGCCATCAACCTGCCATCGCTCGACCCCGGCCTATACTGGGACACCGCGGACCTCACGAATGGCGGCACCATCACCGTCATCCCCGAACCCGGCAGCGCCGCCCTCCTGCTCGCAGGTCTCGGCATGCTCGCCCGCCGTCGGAGACAGCAGAGCTAGTCGCGACGAGGGACGGGCGGGTGTGCCCCCTGTGCGATGGAATTAGCTACTCGCGTCCAGAATGGCGTCCCGGAGGGACAGGGTGAGAATAGCCCGGCGTTTCAACGCCGGGATCGGAAGCAGAGAGCGCCAAGTCCCGAAGGGACGACTGAACGGACTGCGACTCCGGTACTCAGCCGTCCCTTCGGGACTGATCGTTCGGCGAACGGTTCCCCGGCGTTGAAACGCCGGGCTATTCTCATTCATCCCTCCCGGATTCCCCGACATTATGTTGCGGTCACACTCGGGCGGGCTACTTTCCTCATCGTGAATTGCTCCACTCGGACCGCGCAACCGAACTCACAAAATCGCTTGCAAACCCCGCCCCTCCTTAATACCAAGCCTCAACCAGCATGCGAGCGCGGATATCCCAATCCAATCGGCGCACCCACACCGCCCCCGGCAGCGTGGCGAAAAGCAGCCCCGTCAAACCGCGCACTCGCTGCGCCCGTTCCGGCAATTTTGCAGGCACCCTGTGCACGCACAAGGCCACCCAAAAATCCGCCGACGCCCGCCTGTGCATACACAGACCCACCGAAAACACTCCCGGAGGCACCCTGTGCATGCACAACCCCATGTTTTCCGCCAAAACCCTGCCCCTGTGCATGCACAGGGGTACTCTTTTCGCCAATACCCTGTCATTGTGCACGGAAAAGCGCAGTTTTTGGACAAAAATGCCGCCATTTCACCACGAAAAACCAATAAAAAACACATAAACATCACAACACCATGCCATTCCGCAGACTTCCATTCTCACGCGACTCCCGCCTCACCGCACTCGAAGCAGCCCGCCTCAAAGCCGCCGCATCCAGCTCCGGCATCATCCTCATCACCAACGCCCACATCGGCCAGCTCGACCTGCAAAACCTCACCTCCGTTTACAGCCGTTACAAAAAGGAATGCGGCGAAGTCGCCCCGGCCCGCTCCAAGCAGGTGGACGCCACCTCGCTTCGCGATACCCTGGCCCACCGCGCCCGGCTCCTAGTCGTCAAAGCGATCCTCAACATCCAAAGCGCCATCGAAGTAGGCGACCTGCCCGAAGTCGTCCGCGGCCACTACCAACTCCCACCCAATAAAGACACCCTGCCCGAAATCATCACCCCTGCCGACGTGCGCCTATGGGCCGGCCACATCGCCAACGGAGAAGCCGAACGCCTCGGCAGCAGTGACCCCGCCCAAATCGGCGAAGGCCCCATGGCCTGGCCCACCGTCGCAAAAATCAACGCCGCCCTCAACGCGCTGACCTCCGCCGAAGCCGAACAACTCCGCGCCAAAGAAAAAGCCGACGACGAAGAAGAACAAGCCACCGCCCTCGACGCGGAAGTGGACGCATTCATCAAAGACATGTGGGACACCGTCGAATTCAACCTCCGCACCCATGAAGCCACCAGCCTCCGCCGCCGCGCCCGCGAATGGGGCGTCTTCTACGCCACCCGCCCCGGCGAACCAGAGGAGACGGAAACACCCGCAAACCCGCCCGCGCCGACGCCGCCAACGCCATAAACACGGGGCGCGACCTTGTAGTGCGCGCGGCAAGTGAGGCACGAACGCGACGCCGCCTTGTGAGTGACCGTCGTGCAACATACGCCTGTGGTTATCGGAAAAAATGCGAACAACTATTGCGAATGAGCGATGCCCGCGAGAGCGATAAATCCCGCTGCGTGCGAAGGCGGTGTCGCGCTCGTTCCTCGCTTGCCACCGCACTACAAGTTCGCCTTCCGGCCTTCTACGCAACCATCAAGACATCAATGAACCACAAAACGACAATGAACCACACTCAAAGTAGCCCCACAAAACGACAATGAACCACACTCAAAGTAGCCCCATGAAGTCTAATCGCACCATCGCCCTGGCGCTTCTCGCTTTCGCTCTCGGAACCACATGGCTTCTGCGAGCCGAACACCCAGCAGAAGCTGCCGAGCGGAAACTTGAGGTAGCCAGAACAACATACGAGAAGGCTGAGGCTGCTATTCTAGCCGCAATTGGACAGATTGATGAACCATCCAAGAGGAAGGCAACTCTTGCGGCGTTCAAGTCCCGCAAAGCCCTCTGGCGGAAGCTAGCGGATGAAGAGGCGAGCTTCACCATCGCCGCATCTCCACTTCCCGACACATCTACTAGCTCATCTTTAGTTCCATATTGGACTGAGGCTCGCCATTTGGAAGCTCAGGCTAAGCAACTCGGCGACGAGACAAAGTGGATCAACGACAATTGGGGACCGGTAACTCGCAAGAAATGAAACGCACAGAGGGACAGGCAAACAGTTTTCAATAGCACACATAAAGGAACGCCCAATGAGACTACGAAATTTACTCATCACCATCGTCTGTCATCCCATCGTCTGCATTGCAGCGGAGCCGCTGGCAATTGAGCGTCTGACGCAGATTGTCACTATGGAGCACGAGGACAAACTTGATGATCCCGCACTGAAGATTTATCCGAAGGCGAGAGAGTATCAGATCACCATCACCAGTGTGCAGGCTGATGGACAGACTGGCACGGGGAAGGCGACTGCTACGGAAAAGTGGGTCGGAGGTCGCTACATTGTCTCTGAAGGTCAGCCATTGGGACCAGACACGAAGTTTGCCATGATTGTTGAATATGACCGCGAATCGAGGCGTTATAGGAAGTATCTTCTGACGGCTGGTAAGCTTGCTGGATTTCAGGAGGGAATTCGCGTTGGAGACTCAAGATCAGTGGCATGGATTGATCTCTCCTCTGGCAAGTTCCCTGCCGGTATAGATGGGCTTTCCACCGAGACTCACACGGACAGCAGCACCACTTGGTCGTCCGTATTCTACGTGAAGGGTCAGTTTAAAAGATCGGAGACTGGCGTAGCGAAGGTCACCAAGCCATGATCGCATCTGCCACAGACGTAGAAAGGAACGACAATGGACCCCACTCAAAGTAGCGCCCGACACGCCCGCGCCACCCGCAATTCTCGAACATGAGCTGGGCCACACCATACATCGCAAAGCTACAGGCTGGTGAGACGGCACAGTTCCGGCCTCGCGGTAACTCTATGACGGGCCGGATTGAGTCCGGTCAGCTCTGCACCGTTGAGCCGGTGGAGCCTGAACACCTTGAGGTCGGGGACATCGTCCTCTGCAAGGTCAAAGGACGCCAGTATCTACACATCATCAAGGCCCTGAAGGGAGAACAGTTCCAGATCGGCAACAACCGCGGCCTCATCAATGGCTGGATCACCGCCAAGTGCATCTATGGCCGTTGCACGCGAGTTGAGGACTGAGTTTCCGAACCCACGACGGGTCCGACTGAATGCCACCACCCATCGTGTTACGGGATGGCTTCCTATTCGCGGTGGTCGGATTCGCGCCGGGCGGCGTAGCTGCTGGCTAGAAGGAACCCGGCCAAGGCTTCGGTGCTGGTGAATTGAAGCGCGAGTGTGTCATCGGTCTTTTTTTCATGTGGATTCGGAGCGGGGTGGATTCTCCGAGAAATTCGACGTGGAGCTCGGTGTGTGTTTCGCGTCCGGGCTTGAGTATGGCCGCCAACGTGGAGAGCCGCTCGATTTCTTTTTCGCTGAATCCGCGCGGGAAATGCGGGGCGATGCGGGCGAAAAACGGGGCGGCTTCTGCGGGGGTGAGTGTGGCGGTGGTTTCGTGGGTGATGACATCCATCGCGGCGAGATCGGCGGCATCAAAAGCCTCGCCGGGCGTGGAGCGGTAGATGCGGTGCCAGACAAATGCGCCGATGGCCGCGAGAATGATGGCCAGTGCTTTGAACTGCTGAAGGAGCAATGCGCCCATGGCCAAGGCGAGTAGCATGATGATGGCGAGGTTCACCAGCGCAACGTATGGTGGGAGAAACGGCGCGGACAAAACGATTTTCGGTAGCGCACAGTGTTTTCATTTTCCGCGGTAGTGACAATCTTACCGACTCATTGGCACTCATAGACGTTTCACGCATAAGCCACGCTGCACATTCCGGCAGAAAAATGACGGGCAGAAAAATCCAATGCAGCGGATTTTTCTGCCCGCCATTTTTATGTCGTCCCAGAACGGCGTCTCACGGAACCGCCGAGGCGTGTGTATTTTCGTCGTTTAGTGGTGGGAAAGTGCCTCTTTTCGACTGCGGGTGGGCGGCTATGGTTGCGGGGTGAACCTTCGTCCTTTCATCCTGCTCCTCGGAATCTTTGTGCTCTCTTTCTGCCCGCGTCCCTCGGCCGCTGGCGATAGCGTCGTTGTGGTGAATGAAGTTCACTATAACCCGACGAATCCGGCGCTGGAGTATGTGGAGATTCACAACCAACTCTGGGTGAATGTGGACCTCTCCGGCTGGAGGTTTGACGGAGGTATCACTTACGAGTTTGCCGAAGGGACGGTGATTCCGGCGCGCGGCTACATGGTCGTCGCAAAAGACCCGGCGGCGTTGCAGGCGGCGACGGGATTTGCCGGGGCGAAAGGCCCGTTTGTTGGGGCGCTTTCGAATGACGGCGAGACGCTCAAATTGTGGAACAACAATCGTGCGCTGCGGACGCGACCCGTGCCGCCGCCGCCGCCAGCGTCGAATCAACTATGGAGCGTGGATTTTCAGGGCGACGGCTCTAGCGGTGTAGGCGGGCAGGTCGCTCCGACCACGATGAGCGGGATAGAACCGACGTCGGGGTTTGGTAACGTTTGGAATGCGTTTACGATCGCGGCCTACAACGGTGGACCCTCTCCTCAGGGCACTTCGACGAATCCGTCCATCGTGAACATGAAGGATAGCGCAGGGCCGACAACGGCGGTCGGTTTTGCGATTGTGAATACTGGCGTAACGCCGGGTGTCGTGAGTAGCTTCACTCAGCCGCCCTCGGTGAGTAATGCGCTCACTGCGGATTATATGTTTCTGGCGGCAGGAAATGCGGGGTCGAGCATCACATGGAGGCTCACGGGCATACCGACGGGGCAGACCTACAGCATGTATTTTTACGGGGGGTCCTCGCGGGGCATCCGGCTCAAGGTGGACATGAACGGGAATGCCTCCACGGTGGACGACGCATTCGTGACGGTGCCTGCAGGCGGGTCGTTGCTTGTCTCGGGAATAACGCCGACCGGGACGGGACGGATCAACGGCACGGCTGACACGCCGACAGCGAACCTCGAGGTGAACTGGGGCGGCTTCCAGGTATTCGTTCCGCCAACGGGTGGCGGCGGGACGGCGGACCTCGGCAGCTACTCATCGGATTTGTCGCGGCGGCGGTTGATGGACGAGTTCAGCTACGGCGATTCCGGAAAATGGCCGGTCGCGCCGGACGGCTCGGGGTTCACGCTAGCGAAGATCGATCCGCAGGGCGGCGGGCAGTCGGCGAATTGGGCGTGGAGTCTCGCCGTGAACGGCACGCCGGGCGCGCAGAATTTCCCCAGCGGTGCCGCGTGGAATTCCACATTGCCGACGGTCGCATTCAACGAAGTGTCCGGCGCGACGGATCCGCTTTGGCAGTGCGAGCTGTATAATTCCGGCGCGAGCGCGGCCACGCTCACAGGCTGGACGCTGGTGAATGGCGACACTGCGGCGACTTACACATTCCCCACGACCACGCTGGCGGCGGGTGCGTATCTCACGCTCAGCGAGACGACGCTCGGGTTCCGTCCGCTGGATAATGCGCGGCTCTTTTTGCGCACGCCGACGCAGCTCGTGGACGCGGTGAAAGTCGCGAGCACTCCACGCGGCCGGCAGGTGGCGGGCACGGGACGCTGGCTGCGTCCAAGTGCAGCGACGTTTGGCTCGGCGAATACGTTCAGCCTGCAATCGGGCGTGGTGATTAACGAGATTTTCTATCACCCGTTTGACGAAGGTCCGGAGCAGTGGGTGGAGCTGAAGAACCGCACGGGCGCTGCGATTGACGTGAGCGGCTGGAAATTCTCCGATGGGATCGGATTCACGTTTCCTCCCGGAACGACGATCGGCGCAGGGCAGCTTCTCGTGATTTCGAACAACGCCGCTTCGCTGCTGGCGAAGTATCCAGGCCGGCCGGTTGTCGGCGATTTTTCCGAAAGTCTTGGCGATGGCGATTCGCTCACGCTGGAAGACGCACTCGGAAATCCCGCCGACGAAGTAAGCTATGAAGACGGCGGACGCTGGCCGGAGACGGCGGCAGGCGGCGGCGCGAGTCTGGAGCTGCGCGATGCGAAATCCGACAACGCCGCGCCCGAAGCCTGGTCGCCCAGTAACACCGCGCCACTCGGCACTTGGCAGACGATTTCCTACGACATCGTGGCCACCGACGACGGGCAGGGAAATGACGCGTTCAATGAGTTCCTGCTCGGCATGCTCGATAGCGGCGAGATCCTGCTCGACGACGTCAGCGTCATCGAAAATCCGGGCGGCACGAACATCGAGTTCATCCAGAACGGGACATTTCAAAGCGATACCGTTGGCGCGGCTCCGCTGAAATGGCGACTCACGGGAACGCACGGCCTGCACGGGCGCTCAGTCGTCGTGACCGATCCGGACAACGCGTCGAACAAGTGTCTGAAAATTGTGTCCACGGGTCATACGGATGACAAACACAACAAAGCCGAGACGACGTTCAACTCCGGCCGCAGCGTCGTAGTCGGTCGCACTTACCGAATCTCGTTCAAAGCAAAATGGCTCACTGGATCGAATCAGGTGAATACGCGTCTGTATTTCAACTACGCCCAACGCACCACGATGCTCAGCGTGGGAAATCAGTGGGGCACGCCGGGGCTCGAAAACAGCACCGCCGTCGCAAATTCCGGTCCGACCGCGAGCGGCGTGACGCATTCTCCGGTCGTCCCCGGCAATGGCGTCGCGACTGTAGTGAGCGCACTGCTGAATGATCCAGACGGAGTCGCCGGCGCATCGCTTTTCTACCGCGTCGGCAGCGGCGCGTGGCAGAGCGTGGCGATGACACTCGGCGCGAATGGCCGCCACTCCGGCACCATCCCCGGACAGACGACTGGTGCGCTCGTGCAGTTCTACATCAGTGCAAACGACGCGCTTTCCGCGAATGCGAAATGGCCTGCTGCCAGCGACCGGGGCGGCGCATTTTACCGTGTGTTTGACGGCAATGCTGACGCGAGTGGCATCCGTGGCAACTTTCGCGTGCTCATCCGCCCCGAGGACGAAGCCGCGCTGTTGCTCAACGTCAACCGCATGGGCAATCACCCTTTTCCCGGCACCGTTATCCACGACGAGCGCTTGGTGTATTACAACTGCGACGTGAGTCTGAAGGGCAGCGCGTCCAGCCGCCCGAGCGCGCCTGGGCTCAGCATCGGCTTCCCGCCGGACCAGCCGTTCCGTGGCGTGCACACAAATGTTTCTGTCGAAAACGTCGGCAACATGAAGGAGATCATTACCAAGCACATCCTCAACCGCGCAGGCGGCGGATATTGGAGCGATTTCAACGACGTCGCAAAAGTGATGGGGCCAGCGATGAACCAAATCGGACTGGTCGCGCAGACCCGCACGACGGGCGTCTTTTTGAAAAGCCTCTTCCCCGATGAGAGCAACGGCATCCTCTACAACCACGAGCTGCTCTATCAGCCAAACGGCACGGTGGACGGCACTCCCGAGAGCCTGAAACTTAACAATCCCTACAACCACACGCGCGGCTTCCTCGGTTTCGCCGACCGCGGGCTCGACAAGGAGCAATACCGCTGGGCATTCCAGCTCCGCAACAAACGCAAGGCCGATGACTACGCACCTATCGTGCGGCTCAATCGCGCGTTCGTTCTCGCGGGACAGCCGTTCATCGATGAAATCCTCGCGACCATCGACATGGACCAGTGGATGCGGACGTGGGCGCTCATGGGCCTTTACGGAAACGACGATCAATACGGCCGTCTCTGGCCGCACAACTGGCGCATTTACCAACGCCCGACCGACGGCCGCCTCATCGCGCTGCCGTGGGATCTCGACCGATCGTTCGGCCTCGGCACGAACGCATCGCTCACGCCGACGACCGACATCAACGGCACCTACCAGCTCATCCAGAATCTGTTCACAAATGTGGAGTGGAAGCGGCAGTTCGACAGTCACGTGCTCGACCTCGTGAACACGACCTACAACAGCACCTACATGACGCAATGGGTGGACCACCTCGCCACCGTCACCGGCGAAAGCACCGCGGCTGGCGGCGATTTTGCAGGCGTCGCCAGCTACATCGCCTCGCGCTCCGCCTACGCGCTCACCACGCTGCCCCCGAGCGTTCCTTTTGCCATCACGAGCAATGGCGGCGCGGATTTCACAACGGCGACGAACACCGTCACACTCACCGGTTCGGGTTGGAGCGATGTTTACACTATCACACGAACCGGCCAGCCGCAGTCGCTCGCGATTTCGTGGACAGGAGCGACGACCTGGAGCGCGACAATCCCGCTCGTAGCGGGGGCAAACGTGATCTCACTCGCGGCATTCGACCAACACGGCACGCCCGCCGGGACGGACACCATCACCATCACGAGCAATACGACCAACATCGTGGCAACTGCTGCGAACATCGTCGTCAGCGAAATCCACTACCATCCCGCAGATCCGAGCGGCGCGGAGTTTACCGCGGGCTACACGGATGCAGACGACTTCCAGTTCATCGAGTTGCACAACATCAGCACCGGCACCGTGGAACTCGCAGGCAGCAGCTTTGCGCAGGGGCTTACGTTCAATTTCACTGTGAGCACCGTGCTCCCACCCGGCGGCGCGTTTGTCCTCGCACGAAACGCCGCGGCATTCCAAATGCGCTACGGCTTCGCACCCGGCGGAACGTTTGTGGCCGGGCGACTCAGCCACGCCGACGAGACAATCACGCTCCTCAGCGCGACGAGTGCGATTATCAAAACAACCCGCTACGAAGACAACAATCCATGGCCCGCAAGCGCCGATGGCCCCGGATACTCGCTGCAACTCATACGCCCAAAAACAAATCCCGATGCTGCGCTGCCGCAAAACTGGACCAGCAGCGCCGCCATCGGCGGAAGCCCCGGAGTGGTGGAGGACATGACCTTCACCGCGTGGATCGCCACTTTCCCCGCGCTAACGCTCACCGGGATGCTCGACGATCAGGACCGCGACGGACTGAGCAACGCCCTCGAATACGCCCTGCGCACCAACCCCCTCATCGCCAACACCGCGACAACCAGCGCCGCGATCCAACCCATCACCGTGCTTGGCGTAACCGCGAACTATTTCACTTACACTTTCCGCCGCCACATCGGAGCCACCAGCGCCACATGGACCCCGCAATTCTCGCCCGATCTATCGGCATGGCAACCCGCCGACCTCACGCTCCACGGCAGCGTCAACAACGGCGACGGCACCGAAAACGTAACTTACCGAACCAACGCGCCGGTGACTACGAGCAAAGGCTTCGGGCGTTTGAGCGCGGTAGTGGAGTAGGCGGCGGAGGCTGCAAAGCAGAGTCGTTCTTTTTCAACAGCATCAGAAAGTACGTGAGCTCCGTGGCCGCCTGCTTCTTTTCATCCGCGCCCCAATTCCCCGATAATATCCAGCATCGTCGTGCCGGGCTTCGTACCGTGCCTTGATGCACAAGACTCACCGATGTGACTATTGGGTGAAAGGCGATTTGTTTCACAATGGGCAGCATGGTTGAGCGTAATGCCGGTCACGAGTGTCGCGACGCGAGGTCTTTCCGGGGCCGGATGCCGGCGGAGATGCTGCATCCGTCCCGCGTCCGCATCCGTTTTCTCGATCTATCCCCGGTGGTTGCGCGGAGTGGATTCATGGTCGAGGTCCCAGCGGTCATCGTTATTCCGGGCCTCGCGGCGTTGATCGCGTTTGGAGCGACGCTCGATCGTCATCTGCCGTTTTTTACGGCTGCGGCGAAGCTTTTCGATCTCGTCGTCGAGCTTGAGGAAGCCTTCAAAGCGGGCCGGCGATAATGTGCCGGCGGCCATGGCGGCGCGGATGGCGCAGCCTGCGTCGGTGCCGTGTTTGCAGTCGTGGTATTTGCATTTCGCTGCGAGGTCGGCGAGGTCGGCAAATTGCGCGCGGAGGGTGGTCTCGTCGGACCACATGTGGACTTCGCGGATACCGGGGTTGTCGATGAGAATGCCGCCGCCGGGCAGGACCATGAGTTCGCGGGCGGTGGTGGTGTGGCGGCCTTTCCCGGTGACCTCGTTGACTTCGTCGGTCCACTGGTAGTCGTCGCCGAAGAGGTGATTGATGACGGATGATTTTCCAACCCCGCTGGAGCCGAGGAGCGTCACGGAGACGCCCTTTTTCAAATAGCGCTTGAGGACCTGGAGGCTGCGTCCTTTTTCCGTGGTCGTTATGTGGACATCAGCATCGGGATTCAGCGCACGGATGGATTCCGCGGCCTCTCGATTCTGTGCGTCTTCGAAAAGATCGGACTTGTTCACGAGAACCACGGGCTTTGCTCCGCTGCGGCCGATGATGCCGAAGAAGCGTTCCATGCGGCGGAGATTCAAGTCGGCACCTGCGTCGGTGACAACGACGACGACGTCCACGTTTGCGGCGATGACCTGTTCCTCCGTACTCTTGCCGGGCATCTTGCGGGAGAGGCATGTCTGCCGTGCAAGCCGCGCGCGAATGACCGTTTCGCTGCCGACATCGAGCGCGACCCAATCGCCCACGGCGGGGAGTTCGGCGTCGGTCTCGGCGTCGTGATACACCTTTCCGCTCATCACCACTTCCAGTTCCTCGCCGTCTTCCAGCAGCGCGCCGTAGGTGATCTTGTTATCCCGAATCAAGCGCGCCGGCTTCCAGCCGTTTTTGTAAAATGGGGCGAACTGCGCTTCAAACGCATCGTTCCATCCGAGATCTTGCAGTGTCATCGAGCGAATGATGCCTGTTTTTTCGGGAGTCGTAAACGAACGCTTTTTCCGGGTATCTTCATCTGTGAACGGGCAGCACGACTATTTCTCCCGCAACTCGATCTCCGCCTCCCATGCAGCGGCGGGCGCGGCGGCGCGGCGCTCGATTTCAGCGAGGTAGAAGCCGGAAGGGCCATCGCTCCCGCCACAGGCAGCAACGACCTTCTGGAAGAACTCTGCTGCTTTCGCCGGGGCACCTTCCTCGAAAGCAGCGACGCCCGCGTTGAAATCCGGCAGCCACGCCGGAACGGGGTCCACGCCTTTTTCGCCGAGCAATTCGTGGATCACGAGCGATGAAGTTTTCCCCTTCATGATGAACGCACCCAATCGACGCGTGGTAAAACCGGGCCCCATACCGAGGAACGCAGCGTCTGAAACGAGCACGCTTGTTCCAAGGTGTTTGTTGAGCGATTCCAACCGAGCGGCGAGGTTCACAGGGTCGCCGACAACGGTCCAGTCGAAGCGCTCAGTCGATCCGAGGTTGCCCGCCAGAACCCGCCCGGTATGAACTCCGACACGGGTCCGGACTTTCTTCCCCCGGACTACGAGCGGTTTACCGTCGATCACGATTTCGGAATCCTTGTGCAGCCGCCAGGCGGACAAAACCGCGTTCCGAACATGGTCCTTGTCCGGAATGGGCGCTCCCCAAACCGCCAAAACCGCGTCTCCGATGAACTTTGCAATCGTGCCCTTCAACTGCAAAACATGGCCCGTACACTGCGTGAAATACTGGGACAGAATGCGCGCCAGCCGCTCCGGGTCGTCCAGTTCTTCCGACAAAGATGTGAACCCTTCCAAATCGGTAAACATGATCGTTCCGGAAACCACCTTTCCACCCGGCTTCAAGTCCACGTCTTGCGTACTAATCTGCTTTGCCATTTCCGGCGAAAGATATTTTCCGAACGCGCCAATAATTGCGTTCCGGCGGCGGCCCTCGAGAAGATAGTTTGCAAACGCTACGATGCCGGGGACCACGACAGCGGGAACGAGCCAGTTCCCCCAAACGTGCCAGCGTTCAACTCCCTCTAGCGCCAAAACCGCCACTCCGACTGAGGCAAGAATGCAACTTAAAATCACGAGCCACGGAGCACGAGGCATCAGTACAATGGTAAGGATAAAGCCGAACCAAAACACGACCCGCTTTTCGATTTCGTTGGGGAATCGCGTGAGCGATTCTCCACGAAGTAGGTTGAGAGCCGCAGTCGCGTGAATTTCCACACCCGGCGAAAACATTCCATTGAACCGCATCGTGTACGGCGTTCGAAATGCGTCCTTGCTGTCCGTTCCACTCGTCGCAAGCGAAACACGGCTCCCGATAAAAACAATCTTATCCTTGAAAGCACCTTCTTTAACGCCATTTGGAGCCATTGCCTCCGCATAGGAAAAATTTCTAAACGTTCCGAAGGGCCCGTAGTAGTTCAGCCAGCGCAACTTCATGCGCTCATCCGCTTCCTCTGGTAGTTTTGCGCCGAGGTTCTTCGCCATTATCCAGGTCAGGTTAGGGAACCTCTCCATCCCTCCGTACAACGCCCGGATTCCTTGGTCTGGATCGATAGGCTTGAAAACGAGCAACCCCCAGCGCGCGCCCGCTCGAAATATTTTCTTCGGCGCGATTCCACGTGTGACGTTTACCCGTTCACTAATGGACTCTTCCGTTGCTCCACCGATGTAAACATTTCCAGTCTCCTTCAAGGCTGCCGCGAACTCCAAATCAGACGGCGTCGGCTGCGAGTCATCGCCATCGAAAACAATATCGAAGAAGATCGCACGTGCCCCAGCTTCCTTAAGTCTGCGAACTAGCGACGCGTGGAGTTTGCGATCATACATCCCCGGTTGCTTCAACTCCACTGCAGAACGGTCATCCATGTAGATGATACACACCTCGTCCGGGAATCGTCCTCTGCGGGAGCCCCGGCACATTTGCGGAATGTCAAAACTGTAGCGCCCCAACGTCTCTGCAACAGAAACCGTGGTGAGACGAATATAGCGCGCCGCCTGTGATTCCTCCTCAATCTCCCGCCCCTCCGCGACTCCCAGCCACCGTGAAGATTCAATCAACCACGCGCCAAACTGCCCGATGCATAGCGCCGTCACGAAGACAACCAGCGAACGAACGAGCCGCTTCCTCCACGGTCCGCGGATGTTTTCCCATAGTTGGCGGAGTTGCTGTTTCAAAAGCTTAGTCTGCAACACATAGCCGGTGTTCGTTTGCGGGCGAGGTCGAGGACTGTTTAATCATTCTTTCCGGCGGTAGAAAGCGAGCGAGTTCATGGCAAAAAGTATCGCGGATATCACGAGTCCCATTTCAACAAGTCGAGCCTTCTGCGCAATTTCAAAGAATCGATATTGTGCGTTCAGACTTTCGATAGCGGACCCAAATCCCCAAAACGCGCATCCAAAACCAATCAACGCTGTCAGGACCGGCAAACCGCATATCCAAGCCGTATAAAGGAGGCGCCTTCGCTTCAAGACAACAAACGCCATTACACAAACTCCAAAAACAAATTCGGCCCCTAGAATCGCCAGGACCAGTCGGGCTGTGTTTCCCAAATCGGTCCAAGACCTTTCGAGATTACCAAAGAATTCGAGAAACACGCCAATTTCCGCAGAATATAGTGTTGTTGAAGTCATTGCGCAGAAATTGAACCCCCGCGGCGAATTGTGGCGAGGAACAAGCCCGAAAAAACGGCTCCGCTCGCACCACAAAACACGAGATTTAAATGGGCTCCCTCAACACAGCGCGAAACAATTGATTCCTTCAGATCGAATGCACCGTTGGCCGTGCAAAGATGTGCAACCAGAATCACGGAGTCGAGCAGTGCCGCAGCGCTCCAGCACCAGATTGCAGCCGCGGCACTCGAGAACGAAACAAGATTCCGCCGCGCGGTATTCGCTTGCAACGAATGGAGCCAAATGGGGACAAGCCCAAAACCAATGGTGAGCAGAAAAGCCAAAGGTGGCAGGGAGCGTTCCATGCGCGGTCAAAAACTAAACCGGCACCGCACTGCCAGCGTCCGGTCACGCGGGAGATCGAGAATCGGGTTCAAGCTGTTGAGGCGGTAGTCGGTGTCGGTGATGTTTAGCACGCCGACGCTGACTTCCGCACGGTTCTGCATGAAGCGGTATCCCACGAATGCGTTGACCATCCAGAATTGATCGTCTGTCGCGCCGTCGGCGGACAATGTGCCGGGCGCGTATCCTTTGTTTTCCTGATCGTAAAACGTGGCATCCGCACGGGCGAAGAATCCGCTGTGGTGATTGTAGTTTGCGAAGATGGTCGCCTCGTGGAGCGTGGCCTCCAGCGCACGAACGCCGCCGGGGAACTTCGCAGCGGAAATGTCCGCGAGGTGTGAATCGAGCTCGGATTTCACGTAACGGTACCGTGCACCGACGCTCCAGTTTTCGCCGACAAGTTGGTTCACCGTGAGCGAAAGCGCGTTCTCTTTATATGCGATGCGCTCCTCGGTCTGCGATGGCAGCGCGCCGATGAATGCAGGGTTTGCCGGATCATTGAGAATGTCGAAGACGCCGATGCTGCGGTCGAGCCGCTGCTCCACCTGCGTCCATTCGGCGCCGAGGTAGGTGCGCGTCGGCAATTTGCTTTCGATGCTGATGCCTTTTACCTTGTACCGCGCGCCTTCGATCGAGCCAAGCACGTCCTCGGAGATCGTCGAGCGGAAAGCCTGCGCGAAGCCCGCCATTTGCGTGGGTTCGAGCCGGATGGATTCATCGAAACTCACGCCACTGACAAACTCCGTATAGACGCCGCGCATAGTAAACAGAGGGCTCGGCGAGAGTGTGAAACCAATCTTCGGCGAGACGCGGTCGAGCGAGGTCTGGCGGTCGCTGATGGGCGGGTTGCGGAAGTTTTCCGGATACTCCATGTCGTCGTACGTGACGCCTGCATGGACGGTGAGCCAGTTCGTGAGCTTCCAGTGATCGTAGGCGTAAAGCGTGAGCCGGTTGAAATCGACGACGCTGTGCTGGTCGGCGGCAGGGATATTAAAAAGGCCGCTGGTCGCCGTGGCGGGATCGCTGAGCGAGAGACGCTGCATCGTGTCAAACTCGCCGCTCTGGAGCCGCGCGCCGAGGATGAGTGTGTGTTTGTCGAGCGTGAGAATCTGCTGCAAATCCGCGGAGAAAATCTCGAACTCCGAAGTGCGCCGGAAGTCGAAGCGATCGCTCGTCACCGCCGGAACCGGCGAGCCAAAGATGTTTTGCGCGCCGATACGTCCGCGTCCGACGAGCGGTGCAATCGTGCCGGGAACGTTGCCGCGCGCGGCGAGACCATCGCGGCGCAGCGTGGCGTCGTCGGGGAATGCGCCGGGGTCGGCATTCGGCGGGAGCAGCCCGCCGATGTCGCGCAGCACCTGAAGCTGCGAGGTTTCGTCCGCAGTAAACGTCTGGCTGTTGCGCAGCCATGAGCCGAGCAGGAGCGTGTGATTTCCGGGGCTCCATTCGTGATGCCATCCTGCGAGGATGAACGCGGGATCCTGCAACTCGCGGAAGCGCGAGGTGCGCGTCGGCACATCGCGAAGCGCGTAGTGATCGAAAGCCTGACGCGCATCGCCGGTGCGTAGATCCTGGTATTTCGTCTGGAACAAAATCGAGTCCGTCGGCGCGAGCTGGAGCTTGAAAGTCGCGTATGCCTCGAAGCGCGACAGGTCGTCGTTCACACGGTCACCGTCATCATATTGGTAGTCGCCATCGAGCGCGTAGGAGAGATTTCCAAACGTGCCGTATTGCGAGCCGGTCATGCGCAACTCGCCGTTCGAACGATACTCGGAAACGAAGTTCAGCCCGACCCCGTCGGCCTCGAACATCTTCGAGTATTCCTGCGCCGAGACAAACTGGGAGAGCGGCCCGCCGCCGACCGGCGAGAGCAGATTGGAAAGGAGTTGTTCGTTGAACCACGGCGTCTCGTAACGCAGCAGCACGCGCCGCGGATCGCGGAGATTGTCATACGAGTTTGCGAGAAAAAGATGCGCTGCCGCGCTGCCGTAGTCGGCATTCACCGCCCGCACCGCTTCGCGCACGGCTACTTCGGTCATGCCGTTGTTTTGGTAAATCGACGCAAGGTTCGAGCTGCGCACGCCTTTGTCCTGATCGAGAAGGAACTTCGAGCGGTAGATGCGGCGGTTGTCGTTCAGCGCGAGCGAGTGTTCGAGTTCCGAGACGGACTCGTTGTAGCGGTTTTCCTGCTTGCGCTGAATCGCTGTGTAAAGCGGCGGTGTCGGGTCATCGGGGTCAAGCTCGGCAGCGCGGGCGAGGTCCTTGTTCGCGAGCGATTCCAACTCGCCAGTGCCGGAGAACAAGTTCCGCCAGCTCGCTGCTTCATTGCTGAACGCCTTGCCGAGATAGCTGTGGAAAAGCGACCGGGTCGGCTCCAAGACCGCCGCCGTGTGAAGGTCGCGACGCCCAGCCTCGCGGTCGCCTCTGCGCAACGATGTGAGCCCGCGTCCGAGCCATGCATTTCCCAGCGCGCTGTCGATGGCGATGGCTTGCTCGAAAGCCGCGCGGGCGTCGGAGATTCTGTTTTCCGCCGAAAGCAGGAACCCGCGAAGCGCGTGGGCCTGGGCATTTCGTGGAGTGAGCGCGAGTGAGTGCTCGATTGCGTATTTTGCCTCGGCGGTGCGGCCAAAACTGAACTCCAACTCGGCAAGACGCGCATACACGAACCCGGAATCCGACTTCCATCTGCCTACCTTATCCATCAGGCACGCCCGCTGGACGGCTTTGAGCGCGCCTTCAAGATCGGACTGGGATTGTCGCCAGTAAGATTCCGCAATACATTCCGCAGCCGATGCGCGCCCGCCGATCGGAATCACGCTTTCGCGCTTCACCGTGGCAATTACTTTCTCCAAAGCACGCCTGCCGGCATTCGACGCCGACACACTCCGCAATGCAGCCCGCGCCTTGTCCACGCGCCCGACGGAGAGCAGCACAGCCGCGCGATAAAGCGGCGGCGCGTTGCGCGGAAGCGTCCGCAGCGCGGCGAGCAAATCGCCCTGCTTGTAAGACTCAAACGAAGCACCGAGCGCACGCTGCTGCGCTTCGTTGAGGCCAAATTCATTCGGAGGAATTACCGCCGGATAATACAGCGCCCACTGCACGAGGTTCGCGACATCCTTCGCTTCGATGACCGCCGTCTTTCGCGGCGCGCCGCCGGGGACAATTTCCGCCTGCTCGCCGCTTTTCAACGTGAGCGAGCCTGCTTTGTTGCTCAGCGCGAGTTCGCCTTCGAGCAGCGTCATCGTCGTGCGCCCGCCCTTCGCCACGCGGACGATGATCTGTGTTCCGCGCAGCGCTCCATTCACCGCCGGCGTGCGGATTTGGAGTTGCTCCGCTTTTTCGCGGCTGAAGAAATAGCCGCCACCTGTCTTCACCTCGACGCTTTTTCCCGGCTCGATTTCCGCTTCCGTGAGTTCGTCAATGCGCAGCTCGCTCTTGTCGCTCAGGCGCAAAACCGCACGGCTCAGTTCCCCTGTGCGCACCTTGTCCAGTGACGCAAACGGCGTCCCCTTCCGCGTGGCATTAGCCGCCTCGGCAACAGCCCAGGCCCCGCCGGATTTCGCCTTTTTTTCGACGATCTGTTCCTTTTCGATCAGCTCGGCATCTTCGGCCCAGAGAGAGGTTTGCGATGCCACACAGAGGCAGCAGGTCAACGGAAGAATGATTCCACGGAGAATGTGATGTCCACGCATAATCAGCATCGTAGCGGAACTCTGGAATCTTGCACGGACATAGTAGCGCACGCTTGTCTGCGTCGCCTCGGGCCAGGCTCAACCGAGTTTCAGAGACTCCAAGCCGCAGCGGTTGTGGGCTACTTCGCGTCTCTCGGGCGTTCGAATTTCATCACCTTCTGAATCTCATCGGCGGACAGCGGGCGGCGAAAGATGAATTGGTCGTCGAGTGCGTTGCACATATTTCGATTTGTATATGTCACGTTCCAATGATTTCCGATCGTGCCGATCTTCCTCAGAATCACACCGTCAAAGTTGCCGAGCTCTTTCCCATCCAGAAACGCGCGGGTTGTCGTTCCGTCTGCAGTGAGAGCGATGTGGTGCCAGCCCGCCATTTCCTCGGGAAACTTACCCAGATTCACATCCCCTCCAAACTGTCGGCTCCATCCGAAGAGTTCTGTATCGTCGGAATAAACCGCACCTCCTCCTTCCGGCGGGGCCTGCCAGATCGAGGCATGCTTCGCCGGCGTCGGAAAAAGCATCCATGTGCAAACAGTATATTTTTGGTCAATGGAAACCGCGGGTTCAAATTTCAGATAGGATCCCGGCGTCCTAAAATCCATCCACTTTCGTTCCTTCTCTCCGGCGATCTTCACGTCTCCCACCACCATCAATTTGAAGTCGAAACGAGCCCACTCGATTCCGCCACACTCCAACGAATTCATCCCAATCCACAACCCAAGGTCATCCTTCAGATTTCCAAGTGCTTCGAGGCGTTTCTCGGCAGTGGCTTGATTTGGCGGCGGGGCCGTGGGCTCATCGGCAATGCAAATCGTACACGCGACCGATAAAGTGGACAAAACGCGGGACATAGAGTGGTGCGAGTATGTTCGATTTGGCGTCGGTTCAAACCTTTTCTACGGTAGATTTCAGTTCCGCAGCTTCGGGCTGAGGCGTATGAACGGGCTGAGACCATGTCTGCCATTTCCGAATATTCCGCTCTCGAAGCCCGCCTGCTCGCGGCGCTCGATGCTGACTTGCCGGAGGCTGCTTTTGACGATCTCGCGCTCGCCGTGCATCGTTTTCAACGCCAATGGAACAAGCCCTACGGAAAGTGGTGCAGGGGTTTCGCGGAGCCGAAATCGTGGCGGGATATTCCGGCGGTACCTCAGGCGATGTTTAAAGCATTTCGCATCTGCTGCTTTCCGGATGGCATGACGACCGCGACTTTTCTGACCAGCGGGACCACCGGTGAAACACGAGGGGCGCATCACTTTTTTAATACGCGCCTCTACCATGCAGCGGCGCTGGCGGGGTGGCGGCGATTGGGCAGACCGCGGCACCGTGCGGTGTTTCTCGCACAATCGCCGGCGGATGCGCCGCACTCGTCGCTCGCGAGTATGTTCGGATGCTGGGCCGGGGAATTTGGCGGCGAGTTTATGTGCGATTCGGCGGGGCGGCTTGATTTTGAAAAGCTGGAGAGCGCTCTGCAAATCGGCGGGCCTGTCGCGCTTTTCGGGACGGCGCTGGGATTTCTGAATTTCTTCGAATGCTTGGGCTCGCGTTGCATTGCGCTGGCATCGGGGAGCTATGCGCTGGAGACGGGCGGATTCAAGGGCAGCGGTCGGGAAATCCCGAAAGCAGATCTCTACGCCGGTTTTGAAAGACATCTCGGACTTTCGACTGGCGATGTGATCAATGAATACGGCATGTGCGAACTCAGTTCACAGTTTTACACGGAGGGCCTCGGCGGCGTGCATACATCCGGGCCGTGGATGCGGGCCCTCGTGGTCGCTCCGGACATCGGCGATGAAGTGGCCGTCGGCGAAACGGGGATGCTGCGGATCTTCGACCTCGCGAATCTCGGCAGTTCGCTCGCGATTCAGACCGGCGACCTCGCCGTGCGCCGTGAATACGGGTTTGAGTTGCTCGGGCGCTCGCCTTCGGAACCGCCGCGCGGCTGCTCCCGGATGGCGGATGAGCAGATGCGCGGAAGCCCGGCATTCGTTCATACGCACAGTGTTCCACCGACTGCCGAACGAATCACCGCGCTCGCTGCGGCCGCGCGGAAATTTCCTTTCCTCGGCGACTATTCGGAGAATGCGCTCGGCGCATGGCTCGCGGCGGAACTGGGTCACGCCGGCGCGCTCGACCGTTTTGTGCCTTATGCCGGGAGTTTTGCGAAAGCGATCGCGCCGGAAACCATCGCTCACATTCTCAGCGGAAACACGCCTGCGGCTGCACTGCAAACATTGACGCGCGGACTGCTGCTCGGTGCACGGAACCTGTGCAAGCTGCCGTCGGCGGGTCTCCCGGAAGTCGATGAGTTTGTCGCCTCACTGCCGGAGGAAATGCGCGCGATGGTGGAACTTTCAACGACGCTCCCGGACGAATGGCTCACGCGAGCCGACGCCGTTATTGTTTTTGGGAGCGATGCCACTATCGCGCATTTCCGCAGCAGGGTTTCGCCGGGACAGACGTTTCTTGGTTACGGTCACAAGGTGAGTTTTGGCATCGTGTTTGACGACCCGGAATTCGCGAGTGCCGAGGGGGCGGCGCGCGATGCATCGCTTTTCGACCAGCAAGGCTGCCTCTCGCCGCACGTCTTTTTCGTTCGTGAAAACGCCCGCGCATACGCGGAGAATCTCGCCGGTGAAATGGCTTGGTTTGCGAAGCGCAATCGCCGCCGCAATCTCACCGTTGCCGAATACGCAAGCATCCGCGCTTTGCAGGAAAGCATCCAGTTTCGAACGATGAACGGCGAGGAGTGCCGCATGTTCAGCGGCGATGGATGGGCGGTCATATTCGACGCCGCGCCGGGCTTCCCGGCCACGCCGTTGAATCGCGTCATTTTCGTAAAACCGCTGCCGCCCGATTTGGGTGCATCGCTCGCGAGTTTGCGGCCGTTTCTCAGCACCTGCGGAATCTTTCCGGCGACTGTAGAGAACGCGGGATTCGCGGCGGCGCTGGGTGTTTCAAGGATTTGCCCCATCGGCGCGATGCAGTCTCCCTCCGTGGCCTGGCACCACGATGGCCTTCCGTCACTCGCTCCGCTCGTGCGATGGGTGGATTTTGAGGCCCCGGCGGAGCTCGGCAGAGCCGCGGCCTCCTAGCTCTAGCCCGCACTTCTCACACCTTTTTCCAGCAGATTTAGGGAGGCCAACAGATTTCCACCTGCAAAGAATCTGCGGGCCTCCCTGAATCTGCTGGAAAACTACATACGCGGTGGTGGGGCCCTTCTCAGAGTGTGAGAAAGTCGGGCTAGCCCTTCCGCTGGAAAGACATCGCGACTGTTTTTGAGTCGCGGGTCAGCTTCGCTTCTTCGAGCAAGTAGTCCTGACCGTCACGCGTCACTTTCATTTTTCCGTTGTCCTGCCGGAGGAGGGAAACTTGGGTGCCGGCGGCGAGTTCGCTGCTACGGCCATCGGTCGATTGGACGGTCATCGTTTCTTTCACAAGAAAAACTCCGCGCGGAAGTTGGGGCGGATTCGAAGGAGGCGCTATTACAACCTCCAAGTTGGACACATCCGAAGGGAGAGGTTGCGGAACGGAGACGACCCGCGTCTGGTGGGTGCCGCTCGCGCGCCGGTGTTCGGCCTTCATCTCCGCCTCTGATAGAGTCTGCCCGTGTACGCTCCGCCAGTGGGAATCGTAAGTTACAGCTGCCACCGCCGACGAGAACAGGCAGGTATAAGCGAGAAGGAGTTGGGTGTTTTTGTGCATTTGAAATGAATGTTTTTCGCGGTTTTTCGTGCTGAAACCCCCGGACCGCGGAAGGCCCGGGGGCTCAGCAGCCCTAGCAATTTAGGATTTTGAGAATCACCGGCTGCGGCTTGAGGAAGCCACCGATGCCACAGCGGCTGGCGTCTTCGTTGCCACGCTCGCAACGTTGATTGAGGACACCCCGTGACGGAAAGCGCTGCCCTTCGAGTAGCTGTAGAGCGGGATGTAGCGGTCGGGCGAGAGGGAGTCAGCAGGGACAGGCGCGCGGTTGAGCGTGCAGTCCAGAATCCACCAGCGGCCCTCGTTCTGCCAGAGCACCCAAGCGTGGCTGATTTTTGCGGTTTTGTGAGTTTTTCCGATCACGAAACGCACCGATGAATCGTTTAGCTTATCGCACAGCCACAGTGCTTTGTCTTTGCAATCACCCGCGTGCGTGCGGTCGGTTTCCTGAGGGAGGGCGGCGGTGTATGGGTCGTCCATCTGATAGCGGAAGCTACGTCCGACTTTCATCATGGCATTCACCTTATCCATCGAAGGGCGCTCTTTTCCGAGCGAAGCCAGCGTGTTTTTGACCGGCGACATGTATCGGTCATAAGGCGTGCCAGCGGCAGCACTTCCGAGGTCAACACCGGCGAGTGCCGAAAGTGTGCTTCCGATGAGAGTGATGAGAGCGATTGCGAGCGATTTCATATTTGTAGCTATTGTTATAATTACTATAGCTCCATCCGTGCCACGCTCGCCGAGCTTCCATAAAAACCATACATTCAGGCATGAACAGCCGCATCCCAGCCGGCCCGCGTGACACCGGCTCCTCTCAAAACTTGATAAACGCTCGAACAACTCTCACTTTTGGAAGTCATTACCATTCGAGCGCAGAGAACCGCATATTCGCGATTTCACTCAAAACCCCTACGAATCCCTTCGCTTTTTATGTGTAAACATCATCTGTTCAGTAGATTATAATTTTACTTCTGCGCCCATCGCGGTTCATGATCGAGTAGTCATCGAAAGACCGGTGCCGGAAGGAACAGGGATTAACACTTCGCAAGGACTCTGGATGTTAAGCAGGACGTAGGAAAAGCTCTCCACGCCTTTATCTTCGCGGGGTTCTTCGGCTTTTCAGTATCAAATCGGATGCGCGAGTTTGGGACACTCCGTTAAAAGTCGGCACCGTGCCCTCGCGTTCAGAATCAGAGCATTAATCCACGTAGATGAACTCGTTCGCCCCAAGCAGGGCGCGACTCAAGCTTTGCCACGCCTTATCGGCGGCGGGGAATTTGGCGAGGTAGGCGGTGGCGATCTGGAGTTCCTCGGGCTGCGGCGGGCGGGCGTAGAGCGTGAGGAATGCGGCTTCCACGCGGCGCGGGTCTTCGCTCGCGGCGGCGGCGATGCGTCCGCTGAAATCGGCGGCGCGTTCGTGGATGAACTTGTCGTTCATCATGAAAAGCGACTGGAGCGGCGTGGTGCTTTGCTGGCGTGTGGCGGTGCTGCTGTTTGGGTCGGGGCCGTCGAAGAGGCCGATGAATGGATGCCGCCGGAGCCGCTGCTGCATTTGATAAACGGTGCGCTGCTTCGTGTCGTAGGTGGCGAAAAACTGGTTGTGCTGCGTGAAGCCCCACGTATGGACGGCGGGGAACGGATGCGCGCCGCCGGGTGTGAAATCGAGCGTGCCGCTGACGAAGAGCAGCGAGTCGCGGATGGACTCGGCATCGAGTCTGCGCCGCTCGGCGCGGCTCCAGAGCTTGTTCTCGGGGTCGGCGGAATCAGGGTTGTGGCTGGCGAGCTGCCATGTGTGCGAGAGGAGCATGGTGCGGTGCATGGCCTTGATGCTCCATCCGCCATCAATGAATTTTTGCGCGAGAAAATCGAGCAACTCGGGATGTGTGGGCGGGAGTCCGCGCGTGCCAAAGTCGTTGGGCGTGGTGACAAGACCGCGCCCGAAATGGTGCTGCCAAAGCCGGTTCACGAGGACGCGCGCGGTGAGCGGGTTTTTCGGATCGGCGATGGCGGCGGCGAGTTCGGTGCGTCCGCTGGTCTGCCCGCCGAGCGGCGCTCCGCCAAGGATGGGAAGGAAATGCCGGGGCACTTCTTCGCCAAGGCGCTTTGGGTCGCCGCGCACCTGAAGACGGGCATTCGCGGCTTTTCCTTCGGTGACGGAATACGCGAGCTCGTAGGGCGGCGTCTCTTTGAGAATGCCACGCTGCTCCTTCGCGGCGGCGGCGGCTTTTGCGGCGGTGTCGATTTTGACTTTGCGCTCGGGGCTCTCGGGCTCTTTTTCCGCGGCGACTTTTTCGGCCTCGCGGGCTTTGGCGTCGGCGTCGAGCGTGGCGAGTTTTTCATCCCGCGCTTTCTTTGCGGCTTCGAGCTCCGCCTTTGGAAGGAGCGGCACGAGGTTCTCCGGTCGGTTCTTGCCCTCGCTGCCGGGATGGGGAAACACGCTGCTGCTGAAGACGCCGTAGAGCGCGTAGTAGTCCGTGTTGGCGATAGGGTCGAACTTGTGATCGTGGCACCGCGCGCAGCTCAGCGAGAGGCCGAGAAATGTGCGTCCGGTGTTCTCGACGGCATCCTCGATCGTGAGGTGCGGCTCGCCAGCGCCGCCGGAAAAATGCCGCGCGCTCGCGAGGTAGCCCGTCGCGATGACCGGCGCGATTTCGCTGCCACCGGCGGTCACGGCGTTCGGCATGAGGTCGCCGGCGATTTGCTCGCGGATGAAGCGGTCGTAAGGCATGTCGTCGTTGAACGCGCGGATCACGTAGTCGCGGTATTTGTAGGCCTGCGGAACGGGATAGTCCGAGGCATTGCCGCACGTGTCGGCATAGCGTGTGACATCGAGCCAGTGCCGTCCCCAGCGCTCGCCGTAGCGCGGCGAAGCGAGCAGACGATCGACGAGATTGCGGAATGAAGACTGCGGATCGCGGAGAGAGTCGGCGACGAAAGTATCTACTTCTTGCGGCGTCGGAGGGAGGCCTGTGAGATCGAAAGTCGCGCGGCGAATGAGCGTGCGCGCATCGGCATCCGGCGCGGGTTTTGCGCCGCTCGCTTCCATCTTCGCGAGGACGAATGCGTCCACTTCGTTTCGCACCCATGCGGTGTCTTTCACTGCGGGTGCCGGCTGCGCTTTCACCGGCTGGAATGCCCAGTGGTCGCGGCCTTTTTCCATGACATTTCCGCTTTTCTCCGCCGATACGGCGACCGGCTGCGCACCGGTGCGCGGGTCGGGTGCGCCCATTTTTACCCACTCGATAAGGTCGTTCACCTGCTCGGGCTTGAGCGGCTTTTTCGGCGGCATTTGCAAGTCTTTGTCCCAATACCGCACGGCGGTGATGAGCAGGCTGTCGTCGGGCTTGCCGGGAGTGATGGAAGTGCCGGACTCGCCGCCTTTCACCCAGCCCTCGCGGTTCGCGAGATTCAGTCCGCCCTTCGTCTTGCCCTTGTCCGCGTTGTGGCACTCGTAGCATTGGTCGGCAAGGATGGGCCGCACGCGCTTTTCGAAAAAGTCCGCCGCCTCCTCCGGCGTCGCACCAAACGAGTGCGCGGAGATGCACAGAGCCATCGCGGCTGAAACGAAGATAGGACGGAGTATGGACACAGGCAGAGTTTTTCTGCCGAGACAACCGCAGCGGCGCGCGTTTGTTTGGCGGCCCGGCGGATTGCGAGGATGGCAACATGCAGAAGGAGCTTCCCGCGGAAATCCGAAGGGTGCTATTGAAAGGGATGATCTATTTAATGGGAGACGCTGCGAGCCGATGAGGGTAGTCGTTCGTGTTTTTGCTTATCTGCGGCGGTATCCGGGCATGGCGACCGGGACGATGCTTTGCGCGATTGCTTCCACGTTGCTTGCGTTCGTTTTCCCAAAGGTCACGCAACTCGTAATGGACGACATCATCGGCGGACGCGGCGAGAGGCTGTGGACGCTCGTGGGGATCGCCGCGCTGGCATATCTCGGGCGCGATGGATTCAACGCGCTCCGCGTGATTCTCAACAATACCTTTGAGCAAAAGGTAATCTTCGATCTTCGCAGCGACCTCTACGGCCACATCCAAAAGCTCCCGCTCAAGTGGTTCGACGACCGTGCGACCGGCGATATCATGACGCGCCTGCTGGAAGACGTCACCTCCGTCGAGCGGATGCTGATCGACGGCATCGAGCAGGGCGTCGTGGCAGTGCTGCAAATCGCCATAGCACTGACCTTCCTGTTTTTCGCAAATGCGAAACTCGCGTGGCTTTCTCTGCTGCCTGTGCCGTTTCTCGTGGCAGGTGCGCTGAGCTACACGCTCACAGCGCCCAAGCGCTACCGCGTGCAGCGCAAGGCTTCTTCGGCGATGAATTCGCTGCTGCACGACAACCTCGCGGGCATCCGGCAAATCAAGACATTCACGCGCGAGACGGAGGAGCACGAGCGGTTCGACGGCGTGAGCGGTGCTCTGCGGGATGCGGCGCTGAAGATCATGAAAGTGTGGGCGCTCTACAGTCCATCGATGTCGTTTTTCGGCGCGGTCGGCGGCGTGCTCATGCTGGGCTTTGGCGGACAGGAAGTGCTCGCGGGCCACATGTCGCACGGCCAGCTCGCGGGGCTGCTCTTTTTGACCGGACTGCTCTACGATCCAATCGGGAAACTGCATTCGCTGAACCAGCTCATCCAAAGCGGACGCACGGCGGGCGAGCGGGTGTTCGAGATTCTCGACGAGAAGCCGGAGCCGGACGAAATGGAGCACGCGCCGACGATCGCGGTGAAGGGCGATGTCGAGTTTGAAGACGTGTCGTTTTCCTACGCCGAGGATCGCCCGACGCTCCGCCACATCACGCTCCGCGCAAAGCCCGGCGAGACTGTGGCGCTCGTCGGCCCGACCGGCGCGGGAAAGAGCACGCTCGTGAACCTCATCACGCGCTTTTACGAATACGACGACGGCGAGATTCGCGTGGACGGCACGCCCATCCGCGACCTCCCGCGCGCCGCGCTTCGCTCGGCAGTCGGCATGGTCACGCAGGAGAGCTTTCTTTTTAACGGCACCGTCCGCGACAACCTCCGCCTCGGCCGCGCCGATGCGACGGATGAGCAAATGTGGCAGTGCCTGCGCGATGCGAATGCCTCGGCATTTGTCGAGCGGCTGGCGACCGGTCTGGATACGATCGTGGGCGAACGGGGCGTGAAACTGAGCGTCGGCGAAAAACAGCGCGTTTCCATCGCCCGTGCGCTGTTAAAGGACCCGCCGATTCTCGTCCTCGACGAAGCCACCGCATCCGTGGACACGCAGACCGAGCGGCTCATTCAGCAAGCGCTCGATCGGCTCATGCAAAAGCGCACGTCGTTCGTCATCGCCCACCGGCTCAGCACCGTGCGGCATGCGGATCAAATCCTTGTCCTTGAGCGCGGGCGCATCGTCGAGCGCGGGCGGCATGATGATTTGCTCGCCCTCGGCGGCGTCTATGCGCGGCTTTGCGCGGGGAGTTTTCTGGATTCCAAGGACTGAGAATCACTCATGGTGCTGAGTCGCCGCGCGGTGATGGACGTCAAAAAAGTCCGGATCGCCGGCTTTTTCGGCAGGAAATTCCCGCACTCCGCTCTAGCCAACAGGCTTTCCGTGAATATCCTCCGCGCCCTTTCTTTATGTATCGCACCACATCTTGTAACAGCCTGCGCGCTGAATCCGTCGGACAAACCGTGACCCTTGCCGGGTGGGTCAATTCGCGGCGCGACCATGGCGGCGTCATCTTTATCGACCTGCGTGATCGCGAGGGCTGGACCCAGGTGGTTTTCCGTCCGGAGGAATTTGCGCAGGTGTCCGAGCAGGCCCACGGGCTGCGGGCGGAAGACGTGATACAGATCACTGGAAAAGTCGCGGCGCGCGTCGCCGGCACGGAGAACACACGGACGGCGACCGGCGGCATCGAAGTGATCGCCGCGGAGATCAAAGTGTTGAACAAATCGGAGGTCCCACCGTTTCCGCTCGACGACCCGAAAGTGAACGAAGATCTCCGCATGGAGTATCGCTATCTCGACCTTCGCACGGCCCACATGCAGCGTAATCTGAAGCTGCGTCATCGCGTGGTGAAGGCGACGCGCGACTTCCTAGATGAAGGCGGATTTTTGGAAATCGAGACGCCCATTTTGTCAAACCCGACGCCGGAAGGTGCGCGCGATTTCCTCGTGCCGTCGCGCCTGAATCCCGGGACATTTTACGCGCTGCCGCAGGCACCGCAGCAGTACAAGCAGCTCCTGCAAGTCGCGGGACTGGAGAAGTATTTCCAAATCGCCCGCTGCTTCCGCGATGAGGATCTTCGCGCGGACCGCCAGCCGGAATTCACGCAGATCGACATCGAGGCTTCGTTCATCACGGAGCAGGATATTCAGACGCTCGTGGAAGGATTGCTGACGCGGATTTTCAAAGAGAGCGTCGGCGTGGACATCCCAACGCCATTCCCGCGCATGGCTTACAGCGAGGCGATGAGCCGCTTTGGCAGCGACAAGCCGGACACACGCTTCGGGATCGAGCTGACGGAACTCACGGACATTTTCACGGTGTCGCAATTCAAGGTGTTTGCCTCCGTGGCAAACGGCGGCGGCGTCATCAAGGCCATCAACGCAAAAGGCGCGGCGGCGTTGCTGAGCAAAGAGCAGCTCAAAAAATGGGAGGAATGGGTGAAGACGGAATGCGGCGCGAAAGGGCTCGCCTACGTGAAGTGGACCGTCGGCGGCGAATGGGAATCGCCGATCGTGAAGTTCTTCAGCGACACGGAAAAAGCCGCGCTCGCCGAGCGCATGGGATTCGCCGAGGGCGACGTGCTCTTCTTCGGCGCAGATGCAAAACTGGAGCCCGTCTGTGAAGTGCTCGGCCGCGTGCGGATGCGCTGCGCGGAGTTGCTCGGCCTCCTGAAGGCCAACGCGGACAAGCTGAACTTTCTGTGGGTCGTTGATTTCCCGCTGCTCGCATTTTCGCCGGAGGACAATCACTGGGTCGCCGTGCATCATCCGTTCACCCGCCCGAAGGCGGAGGACGTGCCCGCGATGGAAGCGGGCGACTACGCCAAAGTGCGCGCCGTCGCTTACGATGTCGTGCTCAATGGCGTGGAACTCGGTGGCGGAAGCATCCGGATTCACGAGCGTGATTTGCAGGCAAAACTCTTCGAAGTGCTGGGCGTGAATGCCGAGCAGCAGCAGGTGAAATTCGGCCACATTTTGAAGGCGTTCAGCTTTGGCGCGCCGCCGCACGGCGGGCTCGCGCTGGGCCTCGACCGGCTCGTCATGCTCATCGCCGGAGCCGACAGCATCCGCGACGTCATCGCATTTCCAAAGAACAACCGCGGCTGCGATCTGATGACGCAATCGCCGGTGGAAGTGGACTTCAAGCAACTGCGCGAAGTGTATATCCAGAGCACCGCGAAGAAACCGTAAGCCGCGAATGAAGATCCACGGAAGACACGGAAGCGCACGGAAGGCAGACATTCAGGTCGCTGGTCCAAGCGAGTGCGGCCAACCCGGAGGGTTGATTGAAAGTAGCCGGGGGTTGAGCGAGGAACGAGCGACACCCCCGGATCGCACGCAAGTGCGATGCACCCCGGATGGGGTGCAGGAGAGGTCGCACGTCGGTTCGCAATCTTCGCGGCTCCATCACCCCTGCCGGGGTGTCGTCCGTTCGTCTCCAATCCGGGGGTA
>JANMGP010000226.1:0-9785 GCA_031374705.1 Verrucomicrobiaceae bacterium
ACACTCAAATGTTCGGCGATCTGGCCTCCGGTGTTCATTGTCATTTTTGTGCGTGCCATATTGCGCAGCACTCTAAATGCCGCGAACAGGGAAAACAAGCTCTAAGTGAACAGTATTGTCCTTAGCCCGCACTTCTCACACCTTTTTCCAGCAGATTCAGGGAGGCCAACAGATTTCACCTGCAAAGAATCTGCGGTCCTCCCTGAATCTGCTGGAAATCTACATACGCGGTGGTGGGGCGCTTCTCAGAGTGTGAGAAATTCGGGTTAGAGCCCGGTATCTCGGCGAGTCACATCGCGCAGTTTCCGATAGAGACGGTGGTGGGGAAGAAATTCGTCGAGGTGGATGTCACCGATATTGTGCGGGGGTGGCGCGAGGGAACTGCGGAAAACTTCGGCTTCGCTTTCATCGCCAGCGGAAAGACGAATGTGCTCATCGGTGCGAAGGAAGGTGCGGGGAGTGGCTACCCGTGCGGCGCAGGCGAGACGCGGATTCCATCTTGTGAGCGGCGACCCGGAGATTGCCCGCTACGATGTAGATGTTTTTTGGTGAATGAGCCCCACGAAGCCACCGTGCTGTTAGCCCGCACTTCTCAGACGAATTTCACAATGAAACGCGGCGAATGCAAAGGAGCGGGGCTTTCCTAAGCCCCGTATACCTCCACGACGTGGCATCCACAATGGCACCCGCGATGGAGCGCGTTTCCAGCTTGGCGGGCTTTGGGCTGCGCCTTCGGCGCAGACGGGGCTTAGGAAAGCCCCCGCTCCTTCCATTTCGCCGCGCTTCACCGTGGAAACAGTATCACACTCGCCAGTAACCGCTCTGCGCAATAGCAAACACCCCGACCGCCCGCAAAGGCGATCGGGGTGTTGCATTCAATGGATGTTTGTTTATTCGCCGTCGTCGGCGATCGCGGCCTGCGGACAGATGTCGCGGGCGGATTGCGCGTGGGCGATTTCTTCGGGAGTCTCGGGCTGCTTGAAGAAGTAAACCTTCGATTCGTCGGAGTTGTATTGCATCAAGTCGGCGGCCTCGTCGAGGCACACACGGCATGGGGTGCAGAGTTCGTTGTCCACGTACCAGGGTCCTGGGACGTTTTCGGCTACTTTTGTGTTTTTATCGGCCATAGGTTGTTTAGTGGATTATGTTCCGCCCCGCGTTTATGAGCGGAGCGGAAGAAACGCAAGCAGCTTGTCGTCGAATCGGTATGTCGCGTAGCGTCGCTCCGTGAATTTGGATACGCCGCTGGTGGAACTCGACTTCGTGCCGCAGTTGCGGGCGCGGCAGTTGTCGCGCTTTGGACTGGCGACCGTCGGAGAATTACTGATGCATTTTCCGCGGCGCTATGAGGATCGGCGGCAGTTCGATGCGTTTCCCACGGACACCATGGACGAGGCGCTCTGCGTGTGCGGAACGGTGACGCGGACGCAACTGCGACGGATCCGCGGGTCGCAGAAAATGTTCGACGTGATGATCGAGGACGACAACCCGACGGCGTTTGCGGGGCGGCTCGTGCTGCGGTGGTTTAATTCGCACTGGGTGGAAAAGATGTTTGCGCAGGGACATCGCGTGGTCGTTTACGGGAAGCCGAAACGGAGCGGTCCGCATATCGTAATCAGTCATCCGGATTTTGAGATCGTGGAAAACGATGCGGATGAAAGCATTCACCTGAAGCGGATCGCGCCGATTCATGGAGCGACAGAGGGACTCACCCCGAGGCTCATTCGCTGGCTGATTTGGAAAGTGCTGGAGCGCCTCGCGGATGAGGATGCGCCGACGCTGCTTCCTCCGAAGCTGGATCCGTCGGCGAGGGCATGGGCATTGAGGCAGATGCATTTTCCCGAGAGCTTCGAGTCGCTGGAAAAAGCGCGCCGTCATTTTGTGCTGGAGGAGTTTTTCCAGATGCAGCTTTCGGTGGCGGCGAGTCGCTCGGAGCATCAGCACGAGCCGGGTGCGCCGCACTGCGGGAGCGGTGAATTGATGCGCCGACTGCACGAAGCGCTGCCGTTTCCGCTGACCGGCGCGCAGCTGCGGGCGATCGGGGAGATTCAGCGCGACCTTGGCTCGTCGCGCCCGATGAACCGGCTGCTGCACGGCGACGTGGGCTCGGGAAAAACGCTCGTGGCGATGAGCGCCATTCTGCTCTGCGTCGAGGCGGGCTACCAGGCCGCGCTGATGGCACCGACGCAGATCCTCGCCGAGCAGCATTACTTGAATTTCCGCCGTCTGCTCGAGCCGTTGGGAATCCGCGTCGCGCTGCGGACGGGTTCGCGGCGCGAGGGACATGATGCCATTCCCGGCGAGCAATCGCTTTTTTCCGAAGGCGATGGACCGCAGATTCTCATCGGCACCCATGCGTTGCTCTACGAAGGCGCGGGCTTCACGAAGCTGGGGCTGGCTGTGATCGATGAGCAGCACAAGTTCGGCGTGCTCCAGCGCGCAAAGCTGCGGGCGCAGGCGGGCGCGATCGCGCCGGACGTGCTGGTGATGACGGCCACGCCCATTCCGCGCACTTTGACGATGACTCTTTACGGAGATCTGGACGTGTCGATTCTCGACGAACTCCCTGCCGGGCGCGGAAAAATCATCACAGGAATCAGGCCGCCATCGAAACTCCCGGACGCGGCAAAATTCATCCGTACCGAACTTGAAGCCGGGCGGCAGTGCTACATCGTTTATCCGCTCGTAGAGGAAAGCGAGAAGCTGGAGGCCAAGGCGGCGACGGCTGAATTTGAGAAGTGGAAAGAGCTGCTCTCGCCGATGCGGTGCGAGCTGTTGCACGGGCGAATCCCGCCGGAGGAAAAGGATGTGATCATGGATCGGTTCCGGCGCGGCGAAGCAAAGGCGCTCATCGCTACGACGGTCATCGAGGTCGGTGTGGACGTGCCCAACGCGACCGTGATGCTCGTTGAAAACGCGGAGCGATTTGGACTGGCGCAACTCCACCAACTCCGCGGGCGCATCGGACGCGGCGGGCACAAGAGCTACTGCGTGCTCATCACGAGCGCGGAGGACGCCGAGTCGATCGCGAAGCTGCAGGTGCTCGTGGAAACGACCGACGGCTTTCGCGTGGCCGAGGAGGATCTCCGGCAGCGCGGGTGGGGAAATCTTTTGGGGACCGAGCAGGCGGGGAAGAGCGGCTTCCGGCTCGGCGATCCGATTGCACAGATCGATCTCATGCAGCTCGCACGGAATCACGCATTCCTGATGTTCGAACACGACCCGGAGCTTGCGCGCCCCGAACACGCCGGGTCGCGGCAGCTTCTCGCCGCAGCGCGGAAGGCGACGTTTGCGCAAGTGAGCTGACGGGTCAGGCGCGGGGATGGGCGTCGTCGTAGGCTCGCTTCAACCTTTCCACGGTGACGTGCGTGTAAATCTGTGTGGTGGAAAGGGAGGCGTGACCGAGAAGGGACTGGACGCTGCGGAGGTCGGCCCCGGCATCGAGCATGTGTGTGGCGAAACTGTGGCGGAGCTTGTGCGGGGAGATGTTGAATGGAATGCCTGCGTGGTCGAGATAGCGCTTGAGCGCGAGCCAGACCGAGCGGGCGGAGAGGCGGTTGCGGCTCTTGTTGATGAAAAGCGGGCCGCTATTGACCTTGGCGGCGTGGCGATATTGCTGGATGGCCTCGAGGGCGAGGGCACCGACAGGGACGATGCGCTCCTTACGGCCCTTGCCGAGGACGCGGACAGTCTCGTTGTATGGGTCAATGGCCCGGACTTCGAGGCCGGCGAGTTCTGAAAGACGGAGACCGCTGCTGTAGAAGAGCTCGAGGATTGCGGCGTCGCGTTTCGGCATCCACTTCGGGGCCTTGTCGCTTTTTTCCATCTTGTGCGGAGCGGTGAGGAGTGCATCGACTTGCTTGGGATTGAGCACGACGGGGAGTTTCTTATCGAGCTTCGGGAGCTGGACTTGTTTGAGGGGGTTGTCCATGAGACCGTGCCGTTCGACGAGGAAGCGGTAGAACGTGCGCATGGCGGCGAAGTGGAGGCGGATGGTGGGCTTCGCGATGCCTGCCTTCATGCGCTCGAAAAGGTAGCGGCGAAAGTGATCGGGGCGAAGTTCCTTCCACGAAGGCTCCGGGTTTTTTTCGCGAAATGTCGCCAGCGCATGGCGGTAGTTGATCAGGGTGCGATCGCTGACGTTGCGCTCGATTTCGAGGTGCTGGAGAAATTCTTCGAGCAGTCGGTCTTTCATGTTTTAGCGGGCTTCCATGGTGACGAATCCGCTGTCGGTCTTGCTGGTGAACGCGCCTTCGCCGACGCCGTCCTGGCCGACGATGATGCCGAAGAATTTCTTCGCGGGTGCGGTGTGGCCTGCGACGAGGATGCCGCCGGAGAAAATGCCGGTTTTGTTTTTTATGGAAAGGCGGAGCCTTTCGGACGGGTCCGGGCTGATGATGCGGACGGCGGATTTGTAGTTGATATCGAAGTCGCGTGTGAACGCGGTGTCTGCGAACTCGCCGAGAAGAAAGGTGAGCGCAGCCTCGGTGGTTCCTAGCGGGGTGATTTCTTCGTAAACCTCGCCATCGAGAGTGCGCGAGCCCGGCAGGTAAATGCCGCCGGAAACCGGGCATTCGGCATTGAAGCCATCCGGGAAAAGTCCGCTGGCATGGGCCGCTCCAATTGGCTGCACCCACCGCAGCGTCCCTTCGCAAGTGCTTTCCAAATCGGCCGCGGCGGTGAACGTCACGAAGCCCTGGACGAGCCCGTCGAGCGGTGCGTAGAGAGGCGCGGCGACAAGGAAGCGGCCATCTCCTCCAAGTCTCCCGGACTGAGAAAACGGCGTGCCGTCTGCGACTTTCCCGAGTGCGCGGATGGTGCCGTTTTTCCGCACCTTCATGGAAAGATAGCCGGTGCCTTCGGGAGCGCCGGAGCCCTCAAGCAACGGGTCCGGGGCGATGCGCGCGGTGTAGTATTGGGCGAGCAGCGCGGGTGTGACGTCGTCGGAATCGTACACGGCGCGGGACGCATCGATTGTGTAGCTGCCGACGGTGTCAGTGATGATGACGCTGAGGACGGTGGGCTTGGGGTCGGGTTCGCCGATGAACTCGTCGGCATTTTGGACGAGTGAGAGCTGGACGTCGAGCGGGGCGCGGCCTTTATTGCGCTTGATCTGGAGGGCGGCAAGGCCGCTGGAATTGAATTCGCCTTTGATACGAATCGTCTCCCGTCCCAGCCGCAGCGTGCCGGTGAAAGCACCACCCGGCACCACTTTGAGAATGAGGGTGCGGGTCATTTCGTCGGTGCCGGTATCGAGGATTCCCGAGTATGTGCCACTGCGCCAGTCGTGGTTGAAAACGACGGTGGTCACGGAGGAGTTGCCGCTGCGATCGGTCGCGGTGAATTGCGCGGAATTCACGCCGGCTTCGAGGTAAAGCAGGCCATCCCAAAAGAGCGCCGTTGGTTTCGCAACCGGGTCATTACTCTCGCGAACGGCGGGGTCGGAGCCGATGTCCACGGTGATGGAGTCTGTGTCGGGCGGTGTGCTGAGAGCGTAGCTCTGTGGAGTGGCGTTTGTTTTCAACCCCGGGGAGAGCAGGCGGATTTTGGGTGCCGTGAAGTCAAGAGCACCGGAGACGGCCACCCGCCAGAGGTCGTCCTCGAAAATCGGATCGTCAACGGTTCCGATCCGGACGGTCTTGAAAGTGGATTTCCCCGAGACTTCGATCTTCCTGCTGCCGGTGGTGTCGCCGAAGACTAACGAGGCGTCCGCAGCCTCGTTGATGAAGTAACGTGCATCTTCTTCGAGTCCCGGGATGATGAAGGTGCGTGCGGGTGAGGGAATGAATTTCGCTTTAATCGCCCCCGTCACAGCGAGCTTCCCATTCCCCCATTTTGCCGTCACCACGCCGATCGTCTCCGCGCCGTCCACGATACTGAACGTCGCGCGACTGCCATCCGGGACGTAGTCGGGTGCGGCACCCAGTGTGGTGTCCAAAAGGAAAGTGCCCATCTGGATGCGGACGATGGAAGCAGCGTTGAGCGTGCCGAGAGTGTCGGAAGCAATGCGGATTTGGAATCTGCCCGAGTATGTATCAAGAGTCGCGATATCCTCGCCGGAGCCTGAAATCGTCTGCGACACAGACTCGGTGAACGAAAAAACCGGGGTGTTGGGCCCGAGTTTTTCGAAGACATTGGCAGCGTGGCTCGATCGAGCCGAAGCGCACAGGGCTATGAAAAGACTGATCCAAACTCGCATGATCAAATACTGCGCTCAAAATGGCGGTTTGCGAGCCGCATTTCGTCTGTGTTTTTCCGGTTTCCAATTGCCGCGGTGTCGTTTACTCCACATCACAGTGAATTCAAAGAACATGCTCCCGGAACTTATGCGCATCTCAATCGCGATCCTCGCCGTCACGCTCCTCGGAGCGTGTTCTTCGATCGGAATAGGAGCATCCACTCCATCGCGAGGGACGCGGATGAAAGTCCGTACAACCGCCTACCATCACAGCGAGCCGGGCGGGCGGGTCAACGGGGTCGGCGGCCGGCTTGAGGCTGCGCACAGCGCGGCGTCCGACTGGAGCTGGATCCCCGTGGGGACGCGGTTTCGGATTCTCCAGACGGGCGAAGATTACGTCATCGAGGACTATGGCAGCGCGCTCGTCGGAAAGAAGACCATCGACATTTACAAGCCGACCCGGAGCGCGATGAATAAATGGGGCGTCCGTATGGTGGACATCGAAATCATTGAGTGGGGAAGTTCCGCGGTAAGCCTGAGAGTCCTGGAGCCGCGGGCGAAGCACGGCCACGTCCGGAGGATGGTGGTGGAACTCAAGAAGAAGGTCAGGCTTTAGCGAACCTTTACACGACTTTCGACAATCCATCGCAGTGGGACTGCGTGCGCTCTGTTCCACTTTGAATCGCACCCGATTCCCAGGCAAAGGCGAGCTTCTCATTGTCATCACCAACGCCGAGCCCTAGTACGCGCCGACTTCATGCCTGCCTCGACCGCGTTACCCATTTGGAAAATCCACGCTGACATCCTGCGCACGCTGCGGGACGGCAATCGCTTGGTGCTCGTTGCGCCCACGGGTTCAGGGAAAACGACGCAGGTGCCGCAGATGCTGCTCGATGCCGGGATCGCGGGCGACAAGATGATCGTGGTGTTGCAACCTCGGCGCGTCGCGGCTCGCACGGTGGCGACGCGAGTGGCTTGGGAGCGCGGGGGGAAGCTGGGCGCGGAGGTCGGGTATCAGATTCGCTTTGATGATCACACGAGCGTCGGCACTCGCATTTGCTTTGTCACCGAGGGCATTTTGCTGCGGTGGCTGCAAGATGATCGCACGCTGTCGAACATCGGCGCGGTGGTCTTCGATGAGTTTCACGAGCGCAACTTACTCAGCGATGTCGCGCTCGCGCTGGTGAAGCATTTGCAGCAAACGCAGCGGCCGGATTTGGCGATGGTGGTGATGTCTGCCACGCTCGATGCCGAGCCGGTTGCCGCGTATTTGGACCAGTGCCCGATCCTCATTTCGGAAGGGCAGAGTTATCCCGTCGAGGTCGGCTATCTTTCCATGCCCGACCATGGCCCCATCACGGCGCAAGCGGCGGAGACGGTCGAGCGGATCATCAATGGCGCTGCGCCCGGAGACATCCTCGTCTTCATGCCGGGGCGCGGCGAAATCAACGGCACGCTGGACGCATTGCGCAGCATGAAAACACGGGAGCGCGTCGCCTGCATCCCGTTGCACGGCGAACTCGAACCGCAGGAGCAAGACCGCGCTTTTTTCCCGAACTCGCTGCGCAAAGTGATCGTCGCCACCAATGTCGCCGAGACCAGTATCACCATCGACGGCATCCGGCACGTCGTGGATAGCGGCGTCGCCCGCGTGGCGCGCTACGATGCGGAACGCGGCATCGGCACGCTTTTGCTCGAGCCCATCAGCCGCGCCAGCGCCGACCAGCGCAAAGGCCGCGCCGGACGCACCGCGCCGGGAACGTGTCATCGCCTTTGGACCACGAGCAGCCACAAAGACCGCGACGAACGCAACACGCCCGAGATTCAGCGCAGCGACCTCGCCGAGGTCGTGCTGCTCCTCCACTCGCTCGGCATCCGCGAAGCCGCGACGTTTGACTGGCTCGACAAACCCGACCCGCAAGCTGTCGAGCGCGCCGAGCGCCTGCTCACCATGCTCGGCGCGTTGCTCGATGCGAACCTCACGCCCATCGGTCGCCAAATGCTCCGCCTGCCCATGCACCCGCGCTATTCCCGAATGCTCATCGAGGCCAGCCAGCGCGGCTGCGTGCCCGACGCCGCTTTGTGCGCCGCGCTGGTGAGCGGTCGCGATTTACTCGCGCGTCTGGACCGCGATGATTCGCAAACCAAAGCCGCCCGCGAGATGTTCGAGGACAGCACCGACTCCGATTTCATCACGCTCATGCGCGCCTACGAGTTTGCAAAAGCGAACGGCTTCAGCTTCGAGCGGTGCCGCAACTACGGCATCAACGCCCAAGTCGCCCGCCAGGTGGAGCAGACCTTCCAGCAAATCCTGCAAGCCGCCCACGAGCAGCGCCTTTACGACCGCGACGCCGCGCCTCCAAAAAACGACGAAGCCCTGCTGCGATGCCTCATGGCCGGCTTCGTCGATCAACTCGCCAAACGTCGCGAACCCGGCAAGCCCGCCTGCGACCTCACCGACGAGCGTGCAGGCCAGCTCGTGCGCGAAAGCGTCGTGCAAGACGCCCCGTATTTCGTCGTCGCGAATCTCCGCGAAACGCCCTCCGGCCAGACCCTGCTCAGCCTCGCCACAGCCGTGCAGCCCGCGTGGATCGCCGAGATGTTCCCTCAACATCTCAGCACCACCGTCGCGCACCTTTTCGATGCCCAAAACAAACGCGTCGCCGTCACGAAACTCGTGCGCTACCGCGACCTCGTCATCGAGCAAAAGCCACAGCAGCGCGACCTCGATCCCGTCGCCAGCGGACGCTGCCTCGCCGAAGCCCACAGCGCCGGAGCCTTCGACCTCCCGCTGATGGATCATCGCGTGAAACAATTCATCTCCCGCGTGGACCTCATCCACGCCACTCTGCCCGAACTCGAATTCGCCCCCTTCGACAAATCCGCAATCACCGCGTGCCTCGCCCGCGCCTTCACCGGCATCTCCCACGTCAAAGAAGCCCAAGCCGCGCCCCTCATCGCCGCATTCCACCAGCATTTGGAAAAAGGCCAGGTCAGTTGGCTCGACGAGCTCACCCCCGTGTCCATCCCCTGGCCGGCCGGCGGCACGATCAAAATCAGCTACCTCAACGACACCCCCGAAGCCCAAGTGAAGCTCCAGGAATGCTTTGCGTTAAAAGAACATCCCACCATCTGCGAAGGCCGGCTCCCCGTCCTTCTCACCGTATGCACCCCCGACGGCAAACGCCTCGTCACCACGAAAGACTGGCCCACTTTCCAAACCCGCGAATGGCCGAAGCACCGGCAAGCCGTCGCGAAGAAATTTCCGAGCGTGATGTGGAAGTAGAAAGTGGTTTGGTCTTTATCCAAATGGACCCGAAGCTGCGGCTACTAAAGCCGCAGCCACTTATTCCAACTCAGCCCGCTCAGTAAGACACCACCGGCAGATCGGGCACACGACCGAACTCTTCCACATTGTTCGTGACCACTCCCATATCCCTCCTCGCAGGCATAGCCACCGGGCAGAGAGGCGCACTCCGCACTTTCCGCTCCGACCAGCGCGCACGGCTTGAGGATTACTTCATAGGGGAAAATCTCGATACGAACCTACCCCGATTAAAAACCATCGCCATCGCCATCCTGAGCCGGCTGCAACCCGGAGCTAACA
>JANMGP010000234.1:0-32161 GCA_031374705.1 Verrucomicrobiaceae bacterium
CGATATTTGCGCTGCTCGCGGCGACATTGGCGGTGCTGCTCGTGATAGTGATCGTGTCCGTTCCAGCGGGCGTTCCGTGTTGGTCGAATGCCGCGAGCGCGATCACGTTTGCGCCGGCGATGAGCGGGATGGTCGTGCTCCACGTCGTGCTGCCGGTCCACGTGACGGCGAGTGGCGTGGGCTGGCCGGTGCGCGTGATCGTATAGACATCGCTCCAGCCCGAGCCGGTGAGCGTCGCGGTGTTCGCCGCCGTGGTGAAATCCACGCCGCCATTCGTGGTGATGACAAACGGCACGCTCGCGGGCAGCGTGGTGAGCGCGTAGCCGGAGCGCGACGCAACATAGCCGGAGATGCCGGAGAACTCTGTCGTCTCGCCAGTCACCGTGGTGAGATGCGTGATCCACGAGTTCATATACGTGGTGTTAAAAGTGGTGTTCACGATGTCCAGCACATGGCTGTCGAACTGCCGCTTGTAGGCTGTCACCGCGAAGAGGTTTTGGATCGCAAATCCCGTGGGCGTGAGCTGTGCGTTTGTCGCGAGATTAAATGCGCGGTCGAGGTCCCATGGTAGCGCAACGAGGCGTCCATCGGTCGGGCGCTGAATCATCCGCCAGTTGTGTGCAAACAGACGGCCAAATTGATCGTCGTTTCCGTATATCCCCATGATGGCCCAAGTCCGCATCCATTGATCCACGTCGATGGTCGCATCGATCTCGCTGGTAAATGCGCTGCCGCTGAGCGCGAAGGCGCGATTCAGCCGGACGATGCTGCTGTAGTCGTCGTCGCGGCGCTTGCTGCGAATCTGCCAACCCCAGCGATACGCTTCCTTATCCGTCCCGCGATCCGCGAAGTCGTAAGTGCCGCGCGTGTGGTTGTAGGGATTGTTGAGTTTCAGGGTCTCCGGGTCGGCGGGCGTAATGGTGCCGTTTGGCTGATAGAGCAGTTCGTGGTTGAACACCGTGCCCGTGGATTCGTCGGGAAAAAGGCTCTTCACAAACACGCTGGAAGTGCGACTCGCGGCGATGAGCGCGATGCCCGCGACGCCGGGTCCGTTGATGCGCGCAACGTCGTCGAACTGGCTCCAGTAGCCGCCGCCCGCGCGGTTGAGGATGTGCTTTGCTACGATCTCTTTCATGTTCCCAGCGCGCTCGATGCTCACGCTCGTGTGGACTCCGCGGAACGGTTGCTCGGGCGGAAAGTCGAGGCTGTAGCCAAACTCCGTCGCCGCATAACGCCCGAACGCACTGCCTTTGAGCCTCACGCGACAACCGTAGTAAACCGTGCGCTCGTCCTCGATGATCGTGCCGGCAAACGTGTCGTTGCTCATCCGGTTTGTGTTCGTAAAGAGCGCTGTCTCGCTCTCCGGCGAAATGAGCACGCGGAGATTTCCGCGCAGCCCGCTCGTATCGGCGTCGCTATTTGCCACGCGGTAAAATGCACCGCCCGCCGCACCGCCAGCGGGGAAATCCGCGACTGCGCCGAGGGTGTCTGTGCCTCGCACGTAGAACTGCACGAGCGCACCTGCGGCCTGCGCCGGGATGGTCGCGCTGTGGCGTCCGTCCGCGCCGAGCGTCATCGCACCGCTCACCCACGCGCCACTCGCGACGCGGTAAAAGAGCGACGCGCTCGCAACATTGTCCGGGTCGGAGATTCGTGCGCTCACGGTGACAGCGTTGCTCGCTGCGGGCACGACTGGCGTGTGTGCGAGAGCGGTGACGGTGGGGCCCATGTTTGCGACCGATGCAGAGTTTGCGAGCCCCGGCGTGCCCCATTGATTCCCGACATTCAGCAGCGTCGTGCGTTGCAGGTAGTTGAAATAAAGGCGCGTGTTCACTTGGTTCGAGCCAGCCATCCAGCGGGCGCGAAACGAGATCTGATATGTGTTGCCGACCGTCACTTGTCGGCCCGTAAAAAACGTCGTTTCGATGCGATTGCTTTTGTCCTCGGTGTTTCCCGTGGCGACGACGCGCAGGCATTTGTTCGATGCGTTATCAGGGTCTGTAATCACTACGCTGCGGCCCTGACCGTGATTGCCGAGGCAGCGCCATTTCAGCGGGACCGCGCCGAGCGAGTCGGCTTGGAATGTGCCGTTTTGAATGAACTCCGTGTTCGCGCCCGCCGGGTTTTCCCGCACGCTCACATCGTCGATGAGCACCTCGCCCGTCTCCAGCATCCCGAGCATGAAATCGCGGAACGCATCGTTGCCGAGCCCGTCGTCCGTCGCGACGCCGCTGTAAGTAATCGTCTGCCACGCGCCGAGCGCCGCCGTGCTGCTCGCGGCCCACGCTTCGGGTTGCGCGTTGTCGGCATCCGCGTCGCGCAGTTCCATACTCGCGCCTCCTCGGTCCGAATAAACCGGCCAGCGACCATCGCTGAAATACTCCACCTCATCGGCAGGGTTACCGTTCGAGTCTTCGAGCGTCACGTCGTCATCACCGCCCAGCCCGCCGCTGAAGTCGCCGATGATTGGACGGCCGGGGTATTTTCCGAGCAGCGCCGCGCTGTCCGCTGCAACTACGAGATATTGCCCCGCGCCAATCGTCGTGCCGGGCGGGAACGTGTAGCTGATTCCGTCCGTGAGTTTCCATCCGCCAATGTTCACCGCCGCAGCGCCGCGATTCGTCAACTCCACCCATTGCTCCGGCGACGTGTCAAACGCAGTGTGGAATATCTCGTTGATCACCACATCGCCCGAAATCGCAAACGTGTTCGCTGCTCCAAACGTCGTCGCGCTCGGACGCAGCCATCGCCCCGTGCCCGCAGTCTGCCGCGCACGCGGCGTGTTCGCGACTTTCGCAGCGTCGGCCATGCGAGTGGTGGAGCGGAGGAAAAGGCGGGCGTTGTCGAGCGGACGAAAGCCGAGCGTGGTTTCGTCGAGCGTGAGATACGCACCCGCTGCGAGCGATGATACGGGGAACGTGTAGGCAGCGGCGGTATCGCCATTCACGAGTTGCCAGCCGTCGAGCGCGACGGGGTTTGCGCCGTAGTTGTACAGCTCGACGCGGAACGTCACGTCGCTCGATCCGGCGACTTCGTTCAGCGCGACCGTCGGACCGGCTGAGGGCAGCAATCCGCCCACCGCCGGTTCTTCAAATTCGTAGAGCCCGAGCAGATTCGCAGCGAGCGCCGGCGCCTTGATTGCCGCCGCTCCGCCCGTGCGAATGCCGGTGATCTCCGCAGCGGTGAGCGCGCGATTGAACGCAAAGGCGTTGTCGATTTTTCCACGGAACGGCTCGACGCCCGATGGATGCGAACCGATGCGCAGAAATGTCTGGCTCGCGTCGTGAGTCATCCCGCCCGCGTAGGCGTTGCCATTGACGTAGAGCCGCGTCTGCGAAATCGCCGAATCAAACGCCGCGCACACAAACACCCAGCCATCCGCCGTCGTCGCGTTCATGCCGCCGATGACGCCCGTGCTCGCGCCGCCGAATGCCGCATACCGCGCCACCCCGGATTCCGCGGTGCCGGAGCGGGAGTCAATCGACAGCGCTCTGTCGTAGCCGCCATTATCCGTGGACATTATTTCGTGGCGCGCGGGCGACACGATGGTCGTCGCCTGCACCCACGCGCCGATCGTCGCGCTCGGTACGGTGGCAGGCGTGATATTGATCGGAATATCCACAGCGCCCGCTCCTTCGAAAACAAACGCCTCGCCTTCGTACCCGCCGGCTGCCGTCGTGCGCGTCACACCCACGACGTTCGTCGCATGCCGGTTGTTGCCCGACGTATCGAGCGCACTCGTCACCGCGCCGCCGGGCTGCGCGAAATTCTGCGCTCCCGGCGTGCCGTTGATCTGCGCGGAGGTCGTCCAGTTTGCCGACTGACCGCCGCCTTGCGCATCGATCTTCGCCAGCGTGAAACCCGAGCCATCCGGCCCGACCGGCCATTTTCCCGAATCGCCGTAATTAAATTCATCCATGAGCCGCCGCTTGTCCAGACTGTTGCTGAAAGCGCCCGGATCAAACGGCGGCGCGCTGCCGGTCGAAGGAACGAAAAGCTGGAAGCCGCTCCAGTTCACTTCGCCGCCTGGCGTGTCCGCATTGCCGATGATTTTTCCCGTCGCGTCCGGTTGGATGCCCGTCACGAGCACGCCGCCGTTCGTCGGCGCGGTGACAGCAGTTTCATCGGCGATGGACGCGTTTCCGTTTTTGTCCACTTTGAACCTGCAAGTCCGCAGCGAACTCCCGTAAAGCCAAATGCTATAGGTCTTCGCCGGATTCAGCCCCGTAAGTTGCCACGTCACACTTGCTGCGGAATTTCCCGCGGCGAGGAACATGTAGTCTGCAAACAGCGCGCTGCCCGCATTGGAAAATCCGCTCACTGTGCCCGTGATCGAAAACGCCACCGACGTATTCGCGCCCGCGCTGTCCTTCACGATGGCGAGGCTCGGATTCACCGTCGTCCCCGAATGTCCCGCGACCGTGAGCGCATTCCACACATTGCCAAAACCGCTCGTCGCCTCCGTGCCGGTCATCAGCGTCGGCACCACTTGCCCGAACGCGCCGCCCGCGCCATCGCCTTGAATATCCACGCTCCAAATTTCGCCCGCCGCCGGAGCCGGAGCCGGGTTCGGACGCGTGCGCAGCGCAGCGTTGTTATTCCAAAGTTTCAGCGTCTCGCCATCATTCGAAAGCGTGCCGACAAATGGCCCCTTCGCGCCCGCAAACCCAGTCGCTGTCTGCAAAGCCGCGGGGTCCTTCGCCACGACTAGATACCCGCGCGCCGGAATCACCGTCCCCTCCGCAAACGCAAACGTGATGCCGCCATCGAACCGCCACCCCGACATATCCACATTCACCGAGAGCTGATTGTGCAGCTCCACAAACTCCAGCGCTGGATTCGTCGGGTTGTAGTGGACTTCATTCACCACCACGACGCTGTCGCCGACGGCGCGGGCAAATGGATTCAGTGCAAAAAAAGAAAGTCCGAGGAGCAAAAAGCGCGTTTTCACCGCAACACCGTAGCCCGCCCCGCCAAATAAGAAAGCTCCGCATTCGCACGATCAGCCGATGAAAATCCACATCAGCGACAAGCTCATGTCGCGCGAGCCGCGATGATTATACCACGCTGCGCTGAACTCATTACCCGCCCCGCGAAGCGAATTACATTGGAGCGGGGCTTTCCAAAGCCCCGTCTGACCCGCGCCATCGCGACAACGGCGATTGCCATTTCGTCGTGGCAACGGGGCTTGGGAAAACTCCGCTCCGATACCGTGTTGAAAACTCGCTTCATTGAGCCGGTCCTTTGTGGAGCTACGTCGGCCGGATTGAGCGGCCCTCAAAATATCCCGAGGCAAATTTTCTGCGCCACATGAATACAACCCAACATATTAGATGGGAAGGAACGGCACCCGCAAACAACCGCAACGGCAGTCTTGTCGTGGATGCCATTCCGCCGGATATTTGCAAAGTGGCGAAGTTAAAAACCCAAGACAGACGCACCGATTATCTAACGGGGCTTGAAGTTGCCGATGAACCAACGGCGATTCGAAGCCCGTTCCTTAAATGGGCAGGCCGTAAAACGAGCATCATCGCGCAGATTAAAAATTTACTCCCCGCGAATGCACGCCGATTTATCGAGCCGTTCGTTGGCTCCGGGGCCGTGTTCGTGAATACGGATTATCCTTCGAACGTCCTCGCAGATTCAAATGCGGACGTGATCAATCTCTACAAAACCGTTCAATCTGACACGGAGAGATTCGTTCAGCGGTGCCGCAAACTTTTCGTCCGTGAAAACAATCAGGAGGCCCGCTTTTATGAACTGCGGAACGAGTTCAACGCGTCAACGGACTCGGAACGGCGGTCGGAGTTGTTCGTTTATCTGAACCGCCACTGCTACAACGGGCTTTGCCGATACAACCAAAGCGCTGGGTTTAACGTCCCGTTCGGACGCTACAGCAGTCCGAAATTCCCCGCCGGAGAGATCATTGAGTTCGGGCAGAAACTTTCAACGGCAACCCTTGTTTCGCAGGATTTTCGCCTGACACTTGCGGAGGCTGGAAAAGGTGACGTTGTGTACTGCGATCCGCCGTATGTTCCACTGAGCAAAACGGCGAGTTTCACGGCTTACGCCACCGGTGATTTCGGCCCGAAGGACCAGGCGGATCTTGTGGCGGGTTGCCTCGCGGCCACACGTCGCGGGGCCACGGTCTTGATTTCAAATCACGACACGCCGGAGACGAGGGAACTGTATAAAGACGCCAGGACCATCAACTCGTTCTTGGTTCAACGGATGATCAGTTGCAAGGGTGCCGAACGAAACAAGGCCGGGGAGTTGCTCGCCCTGTTTGCGTGAACTTCGTTCAGCGCTTCCATTCGCGCGGTTTTGAGTCACCTGCACCTCCGCGCGGGACGGCGGATCCCTCAGCGTGCTGAGGTTCGGGTTCTGCGCGGTGCCGATGAGGCCCGCTTCCATAAAGACGACGCGGTCATTTAGCGCTGTGAGTTGCACGAGAGGTTCGCGGATTTTGCAGGGTCGGATGGCATGTTGGAATGGATGTACGGAGCGGATGTTCTCGCCCGCTGATGCGCTAATTCCTTTACGGCAGTGCAATGGCAGGGGCAGCGTGTGGATGAGTTTATGCAATTCGTTTTGATCATTCATGAGGTGGCCGATTATCCGGCTTGGAAGAGGGTTTTTGATGGGGCGGCGGGGATTCGCAAGGAGGCGGGGGAGCGATCCTTTCAGGTGCTGCGCTACGAGAACGATGCGAACCGGATCGTTCATTTTTCCGCGTGGACTTCCATCGCGGATGCACGCCGTTTTTTCGAGTCGCCGCGGCTCGTGCAAATCCGCAAGGACGCCGGGGTGAAGGCGCCGGAGTTTATTTATCTGGAGGAGATTGAGTCGGGCGTGCTCTGAGGTGTTTCGGGGAGAAAGCGGGCGCGTTCTTCGGGGGTGAGGCCGCGCCCGGCGCTCTGGCGGGCGAGTTCGATGAGGCGGGAGGGGTCGGTTTCCCAGGTGCGGAGGCGGTTGTCGTTGTGGCCGGTGATGAGGCGGTTGCCGGCGACGCATACGGCGCTGAGGCAGGGTGAGCCGGTATCGACGCGACGGACTGCGGCGGGGCCTTTTTGCCAATCCCAGAGATTGATGGCACCGGTCGAGTCCACGCAGGCGAGAAACGGGGAGTCGGCGTTGTTTTCGCCATCGGCGGAAGGGACTGAGAAGGCGACGGCGCCAAGGCTGACCATTTGAAAGGGGGAATCGATGGCGCTGGCGATGATTTCGGGGGCCTGGAGATCCCATATGCGCGCCGGGGATTCCTGGCCGGTGGAGGCGAGCCAGCGGCCGTCGGGGCTGAAGCGAATTTTGCCGACGTGGCGGAAGTTGGCGGGGAGTTCGTGGACGATTTCGAGGTGGTCGAGGTCCGAGCAGTCGATGAGGAGGACCATGTTGCCACGTTGGGTGCTGCCGGGTCGCGGTTTGTTGTCGTTGCCGTGCCGGCCGAGGGCGAGCCACTTCCCGTCCGGAGAGATCACGGCGTCGGAGAACATGTAGTTGATGCTGTGGAAGTGGTGGTGGCGCATGGAGGCGACGGTGTCGGGCGCGAGGAGGTCCCATTCGTAGAGTCCGCCGCCGTAGAAGGTGCAATACATCCGTCCGCCGGGGTGGATTGCGAGGTGATGGCTCTCGGGTTTGTCGGCGCCTTCGACTTGCATGGCCAATCCGGCGGGAATGGCGGTGCCGTTTTCGAGTGCGGCGGCAAGTTCGGGCCATTCCCACCAGCGGAGGACGGAATCGACGCCGCTCGTGGCGAGCCACCGTCCGTCGGAGCTGAAGGCGGCGGCGTTTGGGCGCTCGTGGTTGGTGAGTTCGTGCTTCTTGCCGGTGCGCGTGTCGTAGATGACGACGGGGCCTTCACCGGGAACTGAGAAGCCTCCTGCGGTGACGAGCCACCGGCCATCCGGCGATGCTGCGAGGAGGCAGGGCGGGACGCCGAGGTCGCGGCTGACGGCCGGCAGTGTGCCGGGGGGCGAGCCGTTGAACTCCCAGCGCCGGGTTTCGCCGGCAAGGGTGGAGGCGGTGAGGATTTTTCCATCGCGGGAGAACTGGAGGCGGCAGACTCCGGCATTAAGGCCGCGGTATTGGAGCGAGGGCGCGCCGCCTTTGATGCGGTCGAGGGAGTTCGCCCACACGACGGAGTCGGAGCCGGCGCAGGCGATCCATTTTCCGTCCGGGCTAAAGGCGACCTGGCTCAGGCTGTTGCCGCCGATGCGGTAGCGGAAGCGGCCGGCGAGCACGGGGCCTTTTTCGTCGAACGGCGTGAGCTCGATCACGGAATCCTCCACGGCTGCGGCGAGCCACTTTCCGTCTGAGGACATCGCCATGCGGAAGCCGCGGCCAATGGTGCGGCCGTTTATGGTGCGGGCCTTGTTGCCATCTGGCGGGGCGAGATCATGGATGCGGAGCGTACCGTCGTCGCTCGAGATGAACAGCCAGCGATCGTCGGGGCTGAAGACGGCGGAGCAAAGGCGGGAGTCCGTGTGGTCGAGAATGGTGAAGCTCGGGATGGCGGTGGTTGGATTTGAGAGCCGGAGTAGGCAGGGATCGCCGGGGCTGAAGGGGTCGTAGTTCAGGAGCCAGGAGCCGGAGGGGGAATCGATGAAGGCCGTGCGCCGGGCGTGCACAATTCCAGGCGTGATGCGCTCCGGTTCGGCAAACATGGCAGGCACGCCGCCGGGAGAAGACGCGTCGCCTTGCGTGCTGCGGGTCTTTTTACCGAGCCCTTTGTCGCTGATGAGGTCGATCGGCTGCCAGAGTAGCGGATAGCCTTCGCTGGCGGTCGCGATGGCCTGGATGATGGCGATCGGCAGCTCGTGCACGTCTTTGACGAAGTGGACGCTGCCCAAAGGCGCGGGGTATTTCGCAAGGACGCGGAACGGCGGCGGAGTGAGGTCGTCCTCGGGAAGCGGGCCGTTCTCGATTCCTCGAAGGACGTCCCATGCACGGGCCTCGCGGGACTTGGCGTCGATGACGATGAGTTCTTGCGAGTCCGGCGACCACCAGTATGCGAAGAAACCCGGATCGATGCTTTCGCGCCCGGCGAGAGCGAATCGCCGGACGGGCCTCTTTTTCAGCGGGAGTCCCTCTTCAGAGATCGCGATAAACAGGCCCGTCTGCGAAAAGTCCGCCGTGGCGAACCATCGGCCATCCGGGCTTGTGACGGGGCGCGTCCCCATGCATTGGAAATTCGAGAAGATTCCCAAGTGATTGACCATCGCTTGATCGGTATCCCGGTAGCCGCGGCTCGCTGTATAATCCGCGCCGCCGACGAGCGAGAGGCCGTGCATGAGCGTGCTGACCGTCGCCGGGAGCGGGGGCTCGGATTCCCGCCGCATGGTCTCCGCGGATTCTACGGCGAGCGCGAGGCCCAGCGAGGCATCCGTCCCAAGCGCTACCCGGGCTTCGCTGGCAAGCCGCGTCGCCGTGGCATGGCGCAGCGAGCGGGCGAGTTCGGTGTTCGTTGCTTTCAGTGTGTTGTTGACCGTTCCGAGCTGGCCGTTCGAATAGCTGAGCGCCTCGTTCGCGCTGTCCGCCTTTCGCCAAAGGACGAAACTGGAGATGCTGCCAACGACCACGCAAATCAAAACGACCGCAACCGCTGCGACCGTGCCCGGGTGACGGCGGACCCATTTCATCACACGTTCGGCCTGAGTGACGTGGCGCGAGCGGATGGGCTCGCCGGCGAGCCAGCGCTCGAGTTCTTCCGCCAGGAAGCCTGCGGACACCATCCTGCGGGCAGAGTCTTTCTCGAGGCACCGTCCCACGATGGTGGCGAGATCGCGGTCGATGCTCCCTTTACCGCCGGCACTCGTTTTCAAGACAGTCGTTCGCAGGGAGCCCGTAAGCGGAGCGGGCTCGCTTTGAGCAATGCACTTGATGATTTCGATCGGGTTGCTCCCGGTGAAAGGCATGCGCCCGCTGAGCGTCTGGTAAAGGACGACGCCTAGCGCCCATACGTCGCAGGACATGGTCAGTTCATCGCCGCGGGTCTGCTCTGGAGCCATGAATTCCGGCGTGCCGACGACCTCGCCGGTCACTGTGAGGGACTTGTCGGTGCCGGCAAATTTCGCGAGACCGAAGTCGGTGAGAAACGGCTCGCCGTGCGCATCGAGGAGGATATTGCCGGGCTTCAAGTCGCGGTGGAGCACGCCGCGTTCATGCGCATGCTGCACGGCTCGTGCGACCTTTGCCATCATCTGCACCGCCTCCCTCACCGGCACGGGGCCGTCCTTCAAACGCTGCGCGAGACTGCCGCCCTCAATGAGTTTCATCGTGAAATACGGTTGCCCGTACATTTCACCCACATCGTAAATCGGCACGATGTTCGGATGGTCGAGCCGAGCCGCTGCTTCGGTCTCCGCCTTGAACCGTCCGAGCTCATGGGAATTCGCGAGATGCGCTCCGCGGACGATCTTGAGCGCTACACTGCGCCCGAGATCCCGGTGGCGGGCCTCGAAAACCACGCCCATCCCGCCGCGGGCGATCATGGTGCCCAAAGTATATTGGCTGTCGGCGCTGCGGGCGCCCGGCTTCAATTCGTCGCCGGAGAAGCCTGCGTCGGAAACGGCGGCGGCGAATTCGTAGCCGATGTGAATCGGCGTGGGCTGGCTTGCTGACATCGGTTTGGCTGGTTCGCAGTTCTGTGATGCAAGAACCGTGCGAGCCCGCCGGATTTCACGCCGCGACGATTCGAAGTGCGTTCGCTCCCCCGGTTGAGGTATGAGCGCGGAGTGATGCACCGTTTGAATACACTGTTGGACTACCTTCTCTGGCCCGCGATCCTTTGCGCCGGGCTTGCTGCCATGGGCTACGGCATTTCGCATCATCACGGGCCGATGGTTTTTAACATCACGTATCTTTGCATGGCGGCGGCCCTTTTTGTACTGGAGCGGGTGCGTCCACACGAACGCAAGTGGCAGGAGGCGGACGGGCAGATGTGGCCGGATCTCGCGCATACGCTGACGACGAAAATCCTGGTTCAGGTCATCATCATTTCGCTGATTAATCTCGGGATCGTGCACCAACTCGGCGCGCGCGAAAGCGCCGGGATATGGCCCGGGCACTGGCCGATGGCCGCGCAAGTGGTCCTCGGTCTCGTGGTGGCGGAGTTCGGGCTTTACTGGGCGCACCGACTCGCGCACGAGTGGATGCCGCTCTGGCGGTTTCATGCAGTGCATCACAGTTCGCCGCGGCTGTGGTTTTTTAATACGGGAAGGTTTCACTTTGTGGACACGATTAAGAGCATGCTGCTGGGCGCTCCTCTGGTAGCGCTCGCCGGCGCGCCGGGAGACGTGCTGCTGTGGGGAAGCGCGATGACCGCGTTCATCGGGATTTTGACGCACTGCAATGTGGAGATGCGATTCGGCTGGCTGAATTACATCTTCAACACGCCCGGCCTGCATCGCTGGCATCACTCGATGGACCTGCGCGAGGGAAACAAAAACTATGGCGAAAACCTGATGCTTTGGGACCTCATCTTCGGCACTTTCTTTAATGATAAAACGCGCCGTCCGCCCGCAGAAATCGGCATCCGTGAGGCAATGCCGAAGAGGTTTCTCGAGCAACTCGCCGCGCCTTTTCGATGGAATCGCTACCAGAGCGAGGCGGTGGCGAAACGCCAGAGCGACACGGACCCGGAAGCAGTGACCGTCGATTCGCCGCGCTAAAGGCGAAGGAAACAAAAACCGCGCTCGACTCTATCGCGACCCGCGCGGCTTACTGGCGCTCCTTTGAGCCTTGCAACTTCCGACTACGATTTCATTTTGCCCGACGACCGCATCGCGCGGCACCCTGCTGCGCGCCGTGATGAATCGCGCATGATGGTCCTGCACCGAGCGACGCAGATTATTGAGCATCGCATGTTCAGCGACTTCCCCGACTACATCCGAAGCGACGATCTCGTCGTGCTCAACGACACGCGCGTCATCCCCGCGCGAGCGTTCAGCGACGACGGAAAAATCGAACTGCTCTTCCTCGAACCCGCAGGCGACAACGCGTGGATGTGCATGGTGAAGCCCGGACGGAAGATGCGCATCGATGCCGAACTCATCGTGGGCGGCGTGCGCGGAAAAGTCACCGGCATCTGCCCCGACGGAGAACGCATCATCGCCTTCGAAGCGCCTGTAGACCTCGACCGCGTCGGCGAACTCCCGCTCCCGCCGTACTTCGACCGCAAGCCCGAGGACGATGACGACGAACGCTATCAGACCGTCTATGCGCGCAATCGCGGAGCCGTCGCCGCGCCCACTGCCGGGCTGCATTTCACGCCGGAGATCCTCGCGAAAGTCCCCCACGCATTCCTCACGCTCCATGTCGGCGCAGGCACATTCCGACCCGTGCAAGTCGATGACATCACGCAGCACCGAATGCACTTCGAGCGCTACGCCATCTCCGCCGAAACCGCCGCCGCCGCAAACGCCGCCAGCCGCATCATCGCCGTCGGCACCACGTCCGCGCGCGTGCTCGAATCCATCGGCCGCCCACTCACTGCCCGCGAAGGAAAAACGGACATCTTCATTTACCCGCCTTATCAGCCGAAGGCCGTGGACGCATTGCTGACCAATTTCCATCTGCCAAAAAGTACGCTTCTGATGCTCGTCAGCGCATTCGCCGGACGCGAGTTCATCCTCCGCGCCTACGCCGAAGCCATCGCGACTGGCTACCGTTTCTACAGCTACGGCGACTGCATGTTGATTGTTTAAAAAAGCCGCTCAGCGCAGAATCACGAAATGCCCCGAAGGCTCCGCAAACGCCGTCGCAAAACTCCACACCGCCACGTTTCCCGCCTTGCCGTTTTGCTGAGCGGGATTACCAACGCCGCCGAAAATCGCCCCTCCCGGCGCGAAGCCGCACACTTTTGCAACGTAGTCAGCGACTTTAGTCGGCGCGGTGTGCCACACATTGCCAGGTGGGATTAAAGGCGGGTGAGGAGCCGGTGGACGCGCTTGCGTCGTAGCGCACGCGGCCCTCCGCGCTGCTCGCCCTCACGCGAAGCGCATTCTTCCTGGTGGGCCGCTCGTTGGATCAGCGCTTCGCGTGTACGAGTATCACGCGGAGGGCCGCGTAAGCTACGACCCCGTTGCCTCAATTCCCGACGTTCCATCACCCGCTTTCAATCACACCCTAACGAAGGCACCCTCCGAAAAATCAGTTGCGCGTCCGGCACCTTTGCATTAGCTCCGCGGGTATGAAATTACTCGCTTTTTTCACCATCCTCGCGTCGTTCACTCTCACATCGTGCGAAAGCGGCCCTAACGCCCGCACGGGAACCGCCCTCGGTGCCCTCGGCGGAGCGGCGGCCGGCGGGATTATCGGCAATCAGCGTGGTCGCGGTCTTGAAGGTGCTGCAATCGGGGCTGGCCTCGGGGCTTTGGGTGGAAACATGATCGGCGGAGCTCAAGATGAGCGGAACGAACGCGCTTACTACGACAATCGCCGCTACGATCGCCGCCGTTATTACGAGGACCGCTACTAATCGGCTGAAGTTGCCCGTCGCCATCGCCCGTTGAGAGGCAGGAGAAGGCGAACTCCCCTCGCCTCTCGGCAACCATACCGCGAAAATCCGATTGAGTTTCCAGTGAGCTCCCGCCATCACAGGCCCGACATGAAACTCTTCTTCGCATTCGCAACACTCGCCGCATTTTCAATGAGCACACTCGCCGCAGACGGTCCCGTCTTTCACGTCGTCCACTTCAAATTCAAAGCCGACGCCAAAAAGGACGACATCGAGAAAGTCGTGACCGCTTTTGCCGCGCTCAAGACGAAAATCCCGACCATTCAGGATTTCCAACATGGGACAAACTCCAGCCCCGAGGGTCTCTCGAAGGGATTCACCCACTGCTGGATCGTCACTTTTAAGAACGAGAAAGATCGCGATGCGTATCTCGTCGATCCCGCTCACAAGGCATTCGTCGAAGTGCTGAAACCGCACCTCGAAGAGCCGATGGTAGTGGATTTCGTGGGCTCGAAGTAAAGGGTGCGGAACTGATACGCGATGCGGGTTCCGGGATGAAGGGCACATCTCCAAAGTCAGCCGCACACGTGCGCGTCAAACCTCGTTTGGAGCCCCGAATCTCACATCCCGAATGACAATCCGCTATCCCGAAGACCTCCCCGTCAGTCTTCGCCGGGCGGAGATCATCGCGGCGATCCGTGAAAATCAGGTCCTCATTATCGCGGGTGAGACGGGCTCAGGAAAGACGACGCAGATTCCGAAGATGTGCATCGAAGCCGGCCTTGCTGAGCGGGGTCGCATCGGTTGCACCCAGCCGCGCCGGGTCGCGGCGATGAGCGTCTCACGCCGCGTCGCGGAGGAACTTGGAGCGACCTGGGGACGCGAGGTCGGGTGCAAAATGCGTTTTAACGACGACACAGGCCGCGACACGCAGATCAAGTTCATGACGGACGGTATTCTGCTCGCGGAGATCCAGTCCGACCCGATGCTCCGCGCGTATTCCGCGTTGATGCTGGACGAGGCGCACGAGCGTTCGTTGAACATCGATTTCCTCCTCGGCTATCTGCGAGGACTGCTAAAAAGGCGGCCCGATTTAAAACTGATCGTCGCCTCGGCCACTCTCGACACGCAGGCATTCTCCCAGGCGTTTGGCGGGGCTCCGATTATCGAAGTTTCCGGCCGAATGTTTCCGGTCGAAGTCCGTTATGCGCCGGCGATCGTGGATGGCGAGGAAGTTCACTATGTCGATGCCGCGGTAAGCGCGACCGAGGATGCGCTGATCGAATCGGACTTCGGAGACGTGCTTGTGTTTATGCCGACGGAACGCGACATCCGAGAGACGCGCGAGATTCTCGAAGGCAGCCTCGGGCCGGGCATTGAAGTGATCGGGCTCTTCGGTCGGATGCCCGCAGCGGAGCAGCAGCGGATCTTTTCGCCGGGGGCAAAACGCCGCGTAATTGTCGCGACGAACATCGCGGAGACCTCGCTGACACTGCCGCGCATCCGGTTTGTAATCGATACCGGGCTGTCGCGAATCAGCCGCTACAATCCCCGCACACGGACGAAGCGGCTGCCGGTCGAGGAAATCTCGCAGAGCAGCGCCAATCAGCGTACCGGCCGCGCAGGACGCATTCAGGAGGGCATCTGCGTCCGCCTTTACTCTCAGGAGGAATATGACGCTCGCGCGCCGTTCACGCAGCCGGAAATCCAGCGCGCGAATCTCGCGGAAGTAATCCTGCGGATGAAGGCGTTCCGCCTCGGGGACATCGAGACGTTTCCGTTCATCAACCCGCCGCACGCCGCCTCGATCCGCGCTGGTTACACGCTGCTTCACGAACTCGGCGCGATTGACGACGCGAACGAACTCACACCGCTTGGCCGCGAACTTGCGCGACTGCCGGTGGACCCGACCCTTGGACGCATGCTGCTTCAGGCGCGGAACGAAGGCGTGTTGCCGGAAATGCTCGTCATCGCAGCGGGCTTGAGTGTTCCCGATCCACGCGAGCGCCCCGAGGAGCAAAAGGAGGCCGCCGCAACAGCCCATCGCGCCTTTTCCGATCCCGATTCCGATTTTCTCTCGCTCCTCAATATCTGGAACGATGCACCGGATTCCGAAGGGCGCGGCGGCGGAAATGCGATGCGCCGTTTTTGCAAAGCGAACTTCCTCTCGATCTCGCGGATACGCGAGTGGCGCGACATTCACTGGCAGCTCTGCGACGCCGTGGACGATCGACAGGCGCAGTCGGCACCGAAGGTCGAAGACCACTACGCTGCGGTGCATCGTGCCGTGCTTTCCGGACTGCTCGGCCAGATTGCGCAGCGGCAGGAGAAGAACACCTACAAAGCCGCCGGCAACAGGATGGTGACGCTGTTTCCGGGCTCCAATCTTTACGAACGCCGCGACAAGCCGTTGAAAGGCCGCAAGCCCGGCAAGATCGAGGAAAAGATTCAGCAACCCGCATGGATCGTCGCCGGTGAAATCGTCGAGACCTCCCAGCTTTTCGCCCGCACTTCCGCCGGGATCGCGCCCGAATGGATCGAGGAAATCGGACCGCATCTTTGCAGCTACCGCCACTCGGACCCTCACTGGAGTGCGAAAGCCGGGCGCGTCCTCTGCATTGAGCGGGTGCTTATTCACGGCCTGGAAATCGCGCGCCGGATGATCGACTATGGACGCATCAATCTGGAGGAAGCGACCGAACTTTTCATTCGCGGCGCGCTCGTGGAAAAAGAGGCGCACGTCGCGCACAGGTTCTTTACTGAGAACACGAGGCTTTGCGAAAAGCTGGAGAACGCCCTCACCCGCGTCCGCAGCCGCCGCGCGCATGATTTGCAGGAATCGCTCTTCCTGTTCTACGCGGATCGCATCAAGGGTGTGTCGTCCATCCACGACCTGAACAAGCTCGTCCGCGAACGCATCGGAAAGGAACCGGATTTTCTTTGCGCAACTGAAAATGACCTCATTGGCGACCACGACACGTCGTTCGACAAGACGCTCTTCCCCGACAACGTATCCCTCGGAAATACCGTGCTGCCTGTGGTGTATGCGTTCAGTCCCGGCGAGGAAAACGATGGCGTCACAGTGCGAGTCCCGCTGCCCGCCGCAGCGCAACTCACGGGCTCTCAAATCCAGTGGATGGTACCCGGGCTCCGCGAGGAACAAATCGGCGTATTGCTCCGCGCGCTGCCCAAAGGCGTGCGCAAACCGCTCATGCCGATAGAGCCAAAAATCGCGGAGATCGCCGCAACCTTTCAGCCGGGACACGGTGAGTTCCTTATCGAGCTCGCCGCCTTTCTCAGCAGGAAATACCGCACGATCGTCCAGGCGTCTGACTGGCCGCCGAACAGCCTGCCAGCGCATCTCCAGCCTCGCATCGAAGTCGTGGACCACGCGAACAAATCGCTCGCATCCGGCCGCGAACTCGCCGCCGTGCAGTCCGCGGTGGACGGTCACGATCTCCATACAAAATCGTGGAATGCCGCGGTAAAAATGTGGGAGAAAACCGGGATCACTCTGTGGTCCTTCGGCGACCTGCCGGAGTCCATCGTCGTCGAGCAAATCGCCGGGGTTCCCCTGCTCGCCTATCCCGGAATCGAGGCCGGGGAAAAGTGTGCGGGCATCCGCCTTTTCCGCAAACGCGAAGACTCGGCCGCCGCTTCGGTGAAGGGCGTGCGACGGCTGGCCGAGCTCATCCTCGCCACAGACCTCAACCGCCTGAAGAAAGAGCTCGGCGGCTTTTCGAAATTCATCCCGGCAGCAACGAAGCAGACCGCGAGTTTCCACGACGCGCTGCAAGCGATGAGCGCAAAACTCGCCGCGCCGTCCGCGCCGTTCATCACGGGCGAAATCCTGCAAACCACCGCGTTTGCCAATCTACTCGACCACACGCTCACGCTCAGTCCGGCGCTGCCGCTCACCGCTGGAAGATTCCAGACGCTCGTCGAAAATGCACGCAGTGCGCTGCCGCAATTCACATGGCAGCTCGGCGACTGGACTCGGCAACTGCTCGCGCTTCGGCAGACGATCCTCGCAAGCCCGAAAAAGTATCCCGGTTCGGAGCACGATGTGCAGCGCATCCTGCCTGCCAACTTTCTCGCCCGCACGCCTTATACCCAAGTCGCGCACCTCATGCGTTACCTTCGCGCGGTCCAGATTCGCGCCGAGCGAGCCGTGCTGAACCCCGCGAAAGATCAGGAAAAAGCCCGGCAACTCATCCCTTTTGGCGACTGGGAAACTCGGGTCGCACCGGAGAAACGCGCCGCATTTCGCTGGCTGCTCGAAGAATTCCGCGTCTCGCTTTTCGCGCAGGAACTCGGAACCGCGCAGCCGGCATCCGCCCAGCGCCTCCGCGAACTTGGCGGCTACGCGTGACAACTCGCGCCCGCGTCCGGCACGTCACATCTGCGTTTTCTCGTTCCGGTCAGCGCTGCCGCGCGTCTGCCGGGAACCATCGCGACTCTGCCGAGTTGAACTGTTTCCCTTGCGTGTTCGGTTTTCCCGGTTTAACCGAGCCTGTACCAATCGATGAAAACCGAATCTCTCTTCCGTCGCCACCCCGCCAAAGCCATCCTCGCGACTGTCATCCTCGCCGCGCTGCAATATTCGGCTTCGGCAGGAACCATTCTGTGGAATGGTCCTCTGAGTAACGTCGTCGGTGGAGCGTGGAACGATGTCGCGAACTGGACCGGCTTGGACATTCCCGATCTCGACACGGATTTCGCTGACTTGCGCAAAGATTGGACCGGCACCGCGCCCACTATCACGCTCGGCGCGGATTACACGATCAACGGACTCATTTTCGACGACACGGGTACCGGAACGGATGTAGCAATGGGGATTAATGCGGGGAACACGCTGACGCTCGCGGGAAGCTCGCCGAAAATCCAAGCAGACTTTGTCGCGCTTACGATCAATGGGCCGCTTGCTGGCACGACCGCATGGAGCAAGCTCGGTGGCGCAACGCTCACTTTGCTGGATAACAATCCCTCGCTCACTGGGCCAACGACCATTGCGGCTACGCCTAATACGGCAGGAGCGGGGACTCTCGCATTGGGTTCCGCTACCGTCTCCACCGGCTCGCTCGCAGGGTCAACGGCAATCACAATCGCCAACGGAGGAACGCTAAATCTGATCAACACCACTGGGAATCTGGACCGCGTTGGCGACGCTACGCCGGTTTCAATGACATTGGGAGGCACGCTATTGCTCACCCATAATGCGACTGCGGATACCACCGAGACAATTGGAGCCATCACGTTGGGCAACGGCACGACCACGATTTCAGTATCCTCGGCCGCAAGCCGCGTCACCACGCTCGGAGCGGCCTCCTTCAACCGTGGGACGGCGAGCGCGACTGCGCTCGTCCGTGGCACCAGCCTCTCACAGGCTGTCGCCACAAACGTCGCGCGGATCACTCTGGCAGATGGAGGCAGTTCCTTGACTTTCGCGGGCGCAACCACGCTCAATAATGGCGGTGTAAGCGATGCGACAAAGACGGTAAGAATCGTCCCGTGGCTGTTTGGCGATTCCAGTGCGACGGGCACCGGCAACAACTTCGTCACATACGACAGCACGCTGGGGCTTCGCGTTTTAACAGCAGCTCAAACAACCACGCTGACTGCCGCCTACGCCACTCCCGGCACTCTGGAAAACGTCGGCGTCGCTGCAAACCTCACCCTCACCGGAGCATCGGGAATCACCGTCAACTCGCTCCTTTTCAAGACCGCCGCTGCAGCGCTCACCTCCACGAACTCGCTTCCGCTCACTGTCGCCAGCGGAGCGGTTGGTACGACGGGGGCCTTCGCCTACTCGATCGGCAGCAGCTTTTCCAAGCTTGATCTTCAGAATGGCGAAGGCTTCGTAACAGTCACCGCAAACACGCTCACTATCGCGGCACCTATCGACGTTAGCGGCGGCGGCGGGTTGATCAAAGCAGGCCCCGGAACGCTCACCGTCACAGTGGCACCGCTCTACACCGGGCCGACGACGGTCAATGGCGGCGTGCTCAATTTGGCAGCCCCGAGTTCTTACGATAACAAGTTCACCGCATATGGAACTCTGCAATTCAATAGCATTGGCAATGTCGGCGGCGGAGCCTCCGCGCTCGGGGCTCCGACCACTATAGCCAACGGGACGATCAATCTTTCAGGCATCCTGGCTTACAACAGCACGGGCCCGTCAAGTTCCGACCGGGCGATCAATTTGATGCCCACGCTCGATGGGCGCTTCGCCACCATTCGCAATGACAGCGCCGCTAATGTTGGGCCACTGACCCTCACAGGTCCAATCACCGGCAATGGCAGTATTCTCGTGCGCGGCACCGGATCGGATGTCACATTCTCGGGAGTTGTGTCAAATACCGGCAGCATCATGCGCACGGAAGCCAGGACGCTCTTTCTAACCAACCCCGCAAACAGCTTCAGCGGTTCTCTCGGCTGCTTGCTGGGAATCACTTCGGTGGACAGCGTTGCCGATGCGGGAGTGAACTCCGCAATCGGTGCGGGCCCGTCGATTTACCTCGGGCAGTCAAATGGAAACACCGGAACATTTCAATTTACCGGCGCATCCGGTGGTTCCAGCAATCGTCCGGTAATCATCACCGTCGGCGGAATCATCGAGAATACGATTCCCGGCCAGACGCTCACGCTCAGCGGCGGAATATCCACTGGCTTCGACATTTTCAGCCAGGTATCCGCGAGCACCACTTCGAGCCTAAAACTCATTGGCGCCGGCAACGGCGTCGAGAGCGGCAGCATCGTCGGGACGGGACTCACCCTCGCGAAAGAAGGGACTGGAACGTGGACGCTCTCCGGCAGCAACACCTACGCGGGAGCTACAACGGTCACCGCAGGCACGCTGCTCGTGAACGGCTCAATCTCCGGCAGTGCGAGCCTCTCAGTTTCCGGCATCCTCGGCGGCTCGGGAACCATCACGCCCGCGAGCGCTGGCAATGCGACTCTCACCGCAACAGGCAAGCTCTCACCGGGTGCGGGCGCTGGCACGCTCACTTTTTCGCTCAGTGGTGGCGGTGCGCTCAGCGTGGTGTCGGCAGTCAGTCCCGCAGCATCTTCGGCGCTCATTTTTGAACTCGGTTCACCCGCTGCAAGCGACAAAATCGTCCTCTCGTCCGGTGCCCTCAACATCGGCACGGGCGTGCTGGAGTTTGACGATTTTGCATTTAGCGACATCGGCGGACTGACAGCAAATGACTACGTGCTGTTCGACGCCACGTCGCCAATCATCGGCTCACTTGGAGCGGGAATTAGCGGATCCATTGGTGCATTTACCGGGGAGCTTCAGCTTGCAGATGGCGGCAACGACCTGATCCTCCACGTAGTGCCCGAGCCCGGCAGCGCCATGCTGCTCCTCGGCGGACTCGCAATGCTCGCGGGCCGCCGCCGCCGCCCGTAGGAGGAATGAAGTTTCGCGTGTTCTGCGTTGCGACCCGGACCAGGCATTTCGCCGCGCTCTCATTCCTTCACTTGCAATAAACGCAGATGCACGGATTCTTCCGCTACCTCTCTCATGCTCAAATCTCTCAGTTTCGCGATTTTACTTCTCACCCTCACCGCCCACGCTGTGCCGGTGCTTTCTGTCGATGTAAATGATGCGATCGACACTCCCACGGATTCGGCACCCGGCTTTTCTCCATATGTGCTGAGCGACAACACGCTATACGTCGGCGGCTACACGGTGGACATCAATCCGGCGAGCGGCGCAGCGTTGGACGATGTGCATCGCGCGACTCCGGCGACCGGCGGTGGGCTTACGCTCGGCGCGTTGTATCGCGATTCGGTTTTCGCGGCTGGCGATAATACGGTGAACTTTTATCGCGTGGGGATGGATACCGTCATTGGCGGGCTGACGGCGGGGAAAAAATATACGCTGACCGTGTGGGGTTACGATAGTGGAAGCACCGGAGCACGAGTGAGCGACTGGAGCGTGCTCGGACTCGGCGGGCCGCAGTTTGCGGCGAATAGTTTTGCGTTTGACGGAGCGACTGTGCCAGCCAGCGATTCAGCAAATCGGTTCTCCGTCACGGCGTATGCAGATGCGGCGGGAACGATCGTTTTGCGCGGACGGCCCGGGCAGCAATCGGCCACGGCTAGCGTCTATTTAAACGGGTTCACGGTGGATGAATTAGCAGCTCCGCCGGTGAGCGCGACGACGCTACTGGCGTTGGATTTTAATGACCGCGGTGCGGCCGGCGCGGCGAATACGATGGCCGGGTTTTCCGAATTCCTGCTTTCAGGGGCGGAGGGCGCCGCTCAAGCAAGCACGACTCGCACGTTCGGAGCACAAACAGTCACGCTCGCCGCCGTTGGAACAACGCTCGATGATCGCTTGCGCGCCACGCCGACAAACTCTGGAGCTTTCACCGAATCGCTACTCGCACGGGATTTCGTTTTCGCCACGACAACCGGCGGCATGGACATCACGGTCTCGGGCCTGACCGCTGGAGTCACTTATTTGCTGGAGGTATGGTGCTTTGATCAAGGTAACGGAGCCACCGTGCGAACAAGCGACTGGACAGTGAACGGCTCGATGCTGTGGGACGATTTCGGATTTAACGGTGCGCTCCTGCCCACCTCCAACAACGACTACAAGATGGCGGGCGCTTTTGCCGCGAATGCGAGCGGTCAGCTCATCATCAATGCGCGGCTTGTCGTGAATTCTCCGGCAATTTTTCTTAACGCATTACGTGTTTCGTCCCTCGCACCAGCTGCGGTAGTGGATTTCGGACATCCGATCCTCAGCGAATTCACCGCCGACAATGCGAACGGCATCACGGACGAGGACGGCGCGACGAGTGACTGGATCGAGATTTGGAACACGACGACCGGAGCGCTGAATCTTGCGGGCTGGACGCTCACGGGCAACGGAGCGCTGCAGACTCCGGTAACGTGGACTTTTCCGGCGGGTGTCACCATTCCGTCGCAGGGATTCCTGCGCGTGTGGGCGTCGAGGAAAAATCGAACGACGAATCCGTCAGCATTGCACACGGATTTCACGCTGGAAAGAGCGGCAGGGAGCAACCTTGCGCTCGCTCAGCCTGGTGGGGCCATCGTCTCATCATTCTCCAATCTTCCGGCTCAGCGGGCAAACGTCAGCTACGGACGCTACGGGCTCACGGAACCTCAGACATCCGGCTATTTCCAAACTCCGACGCCGCTCGCGGTGAATTCAGTCGCTCCGGTTCCGGGCTTCGTGAACGACACGACTTTCGACATCAACCGCGGCTTCTTTAACACAGCGCAGACGGTTCACATCACATGCACCACTCCCGGTTCGACGATCTACTACACGACCGATGGAAGCGAGCCGACGACCGCGAGCAGCGTTGTCACGGCGGGCGGCGTGACAGTAACAACGACGACGATTCTGCGGGCGCGTGCATTCGCGCCGCCGCTCGCTCCGAGCAACACGGATACGCAGACTTATATTTTCAGGGCTGACGTTCAAAATCAGCCCGCCGCGCCCGCTGGCTGGCCGGCGACGTGGGGCATCAATACGGAAGTGAACACCCACGATGGCGCAGCGGGCAACGGCACCGTTTTTGCAGACTACGAAATGGACCCGAATGTGAGCGGCACGGCACTCCCCGGCTACTCCGTCACCGATGCGATGAATGCGTTGCCTGCGCTCTCCATCGCGCTGTCGCCTTCCGATTTTCTCGGCGCGACCGGCATTTACCAGAACCCGCAGAGCGTCGGCGATGCGTGGGAGAAAGCGTGCTCCTTTGAGTTCCTCGAGACCAACGGCTCCAGCACCCACACGAATTGCGGCATCCGCGTCCACGGCAACTCTTCGCGCCGCCCGTATCGGATGCAGAAGCACTCGTTCCGCCTCGCGTTCCGCACTGCTTACGGCGACGGCTCGCTCGACTACAAGCTGTTTGAAGACACGACCGTGAAGACCTTCGACAAGCTCGTGCTGCACGCATTTTTCACGGATGGATGGGGGCTCGCGAGCTGGGATGTCGCGCGCTATCGGCCGCAAACGGCGCTCAGTTTCCGCGATCCGTTTACGAAGCGCTGCTTCGCCGACATGGGCTACGAGCGCATCAGCGGGCGCTACGTCCACCTTTTCATCAACGGCCTTTACTGGGGCGTGTATGAGCTCGGCGAGCGCTTCGACGAACACTACTGCGCCGACCATTTCGGCGGGCTCGTCACCGACTACGACATCATCGCGCCGGGCGAGACGGTCTATGTGCGAAACGGCACGACCACCGCGTGGGATGCGCTGTTTTCCTACGTGAACAATGCCGCCAACGATCTCTCGACGCAGGCTGCTTACGACAACGTAGCGGCCCAGGTCGATCTTCGGAATTTTGTGGATTATTACCTCCTGCACTGCCACGGAGACAGCGAGGACTGGCCGCACCACAATGGATTCGCTTATCGCAAGACAAGCGGCACGGATACGCGGTTCAAGTTCGTCGCGTGGGATCAGGAAATCACGTTCGATCCGCTTGTGCTGGTCGATCGCCTGTCGCCCGCCGCCGCAAACACCGGCACTGACAAGACGGCCGGGCGTCTTTTCCAGAAACTGCGCGTGAATGCCGAATTCCGGATGCTCTTCGCCGACCGTGCGCACAAGCACATGCACAACGGCGGAGCTCTCTCGCTCGCAGTCGAGCAGGCCCGCTGGCAGTCGTTCGCGGACACGCTCGACAAGGCAATCGTCGCCGAAAGCGCCCGCTGGGGCGACACGGCGGACACCACTCGCTACGACTATCCGCTCGTCCCCGACGGCACCACATTCAAGCGCGAAACCGACTGGCTGCCGCAGGTGAACACGGTGAAGAACTCGCACTTCCCCGGTCTCCACAACACCGCAAACGCCTACGCCACGATCACCGAACTTCGCGCGCAGTCGCCGAAATTTTATCCCGTCACCGAGCCGCCGGACTTCGGGCAGTTTGGGGGGAACGTGACCGCGAACTACGTGCTCAGCATCTCCGCCGCAGCGGGGCAGATCTACTACACGACGAACGGCACCGACCCGCGCACGGCCTACACAAACGCGGCGGCGGGCACTTTATATAGTGGACCGGTCACGCTCACGGCGACCGGCGTGGTGAAGGCCCGCGCGTTGAACGCCGGCGAATGGAGCGCGCTCACCGAGGCGACGTTCATCGTCGGCACAGCGGCGTCTTCTGCGAACCTCGCGGTCACCGAGCTGAACTACAATCCCGCGCCTGGCGACGAGGAGTTCATCGAACTGATGAATTTCTCGGCAGGCGTCATCGACCTCACGGGCGTGCGCTTTGAAGGAATCACCTTCACGTTTGCCGATGGGACGCTTCTCAATCCGGGCGAACGCATCTGCATTGCCCGCGACGTCACTGCTTTCACGACGCGCTACGGGACAGTACCGCGAGTCGTCGGGCCGTACGTCGGCGCGCTCGATAACACCGGCGAGGAAATTGCTGTCATCGCGGCCAACAACGCGGACATCGTGCGGTTTTCCTACAACGACAAAGCGCCCTGGCCAGCCGCAGCCGACGGGACAGGACGCTCGCTCGTGCTTCGGCAACCGAGCGCTGCAAACAACACGAACACTCACCTCAACAACGCCGCCAACTGGCGCAGCAGCGTCAGGGACGGCGGCAATCCGGGCGCAAGCGACACCGTTCTTTTTGCCGGAGCCCCGCTCGCCGACGCTGATGCAGACGGCGTGGCGAGCATCTTTGAGTATCTGTTCGGCGGCAGTGATGGAACGCCAAACGACACTGCCTCTCCAGTCGCCGTGGTCGAAAACCTGACAGTGACCGGCGTCATCCAGCCCTACCTCACCATCACCGCGGTGACCCGCCCGGGGACTGACAGCGCCACGCTGGGCGCGGAGTTTGCCTCCGACCTGTCGCAGTCATGGCAACCGGCGATCTATGTCGGTGAAACGCAGAATCCCGGCGGGACTGTTTCCCGCAAATGGAGGATGCCCGTTCCGGCTGGAACGCAACCGCAATTCCTGAGAACGAAGGCAACTTACATTCCGTGACGTTGTCCCGCTGATTTACTCCAGACGAGCGAGCTGTCGGGAGTGCCAGCGGGACAGAAACAGTAGCGCACAAATGGCCCCCACACCCGCGAGGAACATGTCGGTTTGCGTATCCCACGGGTCTCCCTGCGTGCCGAGGAATGCATCCGAGTTCTGACCGAGCACGAGCGCGGTGCTCCACTCGATGAGTTCGTAAACGGCGCTGATCGCGAGACACACGCACACAATCAAGAAGCTCAACCAACCCTGGCGGGCGACCACATTCAACCGGAGAAAGAGCTCACGCGCGATCATCGCCGGGACAAAGCCCTGTGCGAAATGCCCGAGGCGATCGTAATGATTCCGGGACAACTCCAGCCAGTCGCGCAGCCAGTTGCCGGCCGGCACGAGCGCGTAAGTGTATTTTCCGCCGACCGCGAGGATGCACATGTGAATTGCGATGAGCGTTGCCACCAGCGGAGTGAGCGGGAACTTTCGCCACGTGTAGAAAATCACGGCCAGACCGGCAAAAGCCGGCATCACTTCCAGAAACCACGTCAGTCGATCAAACGGCGAAATCCCCGACCACACGAGCACCGCAATGACAGGCACGAGCACGGCTATCGGCGATCGGTTTTCGCCACCACTCATAACTTCCCGAGCATCGCAAGCATCGCGCCGAAATTTGCGGCCGCCTTTTCCTCGGCAACCGGCGCATTCAGGATGTCGCCAACGTCTCGACGCTCAATGAGTTCCGGGTCGAGCTCCTTCAAAAAGCTGCTGGAAATACACGGCACGATGCTGCCGTATTTCGCTCTCTGCCGGCACCACGTGAGCGACAGCGTCTTTTTAGCGCGAGTGATTCCGACGTACAGCAGACGTCGCTCTTCATCGACAGTTCCCTCGACTTTCGAACGGTCATGCGGGAGCACTCCCTCTTCCACGCCCATGAGATACACATGTGGAAACTCAAGACCCTTGCTCGCGTGCAGCGTGATAAGCGTCACGCCGTCCGAGTCGTCCTCCTTGTCATCCTCGCGCTCCTGCCGGAGCATCATCTCGTCGAGAAACCCCTGGAGCCCCTTGTCGCTCCGGCCTTCGAACGCTTCGAAACTGCTGACGATGTCGCGCACACTCTTCTCACGGTCCATCCATTCCTCCGGCGTCTTGCAAGTGCGTTGAAGGTCGGCGAGGTAGCCGCTTTCCTCGATCAACATTCGCATCACTCCCGGCTGGTTGGAGAGCGGTTCGTGGAGCTTCGTCTCGAATTCGTCGAGAAATGCGGCGAACTTTTCGATGGCGTTGCGAGTCGCGTTTCGCAGGGTGCTTAAAAAATGCTCGTCGCGCAGTGCTTTGAAAACCGAGGTCCGCGCGCGGATGCTGAACTCCGTCGCCTTTTCCACCGTGGTGTCGGAAATTCCGCGCGCCGGCGTATTGATGATCCGGAGCAGCGCCACGTCGTCGTCCACATTCAGCAGGCAGGAAGCATAGGCGAGGACGTCCTTCACTTCGCGCCGATCGAAGAAGCTCTTTCCACCAATGATGCGATAAGGCACGCGCAGCCGGCGGAAGTTTTCCTCCACCTGACGGCTCTGCGCGTTCATGCGAAAGAGGATGGCGAAATCCTCCCATTTCTGCCCCTCGGCCGTCTTTCGGGAATTGATTTCCTCGGTGATGAACTCCGCCTCCTGCCGATCGTCGGGCATGGCGATGATTTTCACTTTCTCGCCTCCGTCGTTCGCACTCCAGAGGCTCTTCGGCCGACGGCGCGGGTTGTTTTTGATGAGGGAATTCGCCGTACCGAGAATGAAGTTCGTAGAGCGGTAGTTCTGCTCCAGCTTTACGATAGTCGGATTTGGGAAATGCGCCTCGAACTCCAGGATGTTCGTCACTTCCGCGCCGCGCCAGCCGTAGATGGACTGGTCGTCATCGCCCACCACCGCCACGTTCGGGCGCATACCAGCAAATTCCGGCGACGATGGGTGCGGCTTCGCGAGCAACGATACGAGATCGAGTTGCAGCCGGTTCGTGTCCTGGAACTCATCGACCATCAAGTATCGGAAGCGCCGGTGCCAGCGGTCCTGCACGGCAGGGTTCTCATCCAGAAGCTTCACTGTGAGCAAAAGAAGATCGTCAAAGTCCACTGCGTTCAGCGTTTTCAGCTCCGCGTTGTAGCGCGCGAACACGGCACCGAGCAGCGTCTTGTCATCCTGCGGCTCGCGCCATCCGTTGTTCTTTGCCTTGCTGATGGCGTTCTTGGCGACATGGGGGTCCAGCTTTTCATCACGCGACGCGGTTCTCGTGATGATCTTTTTGATGAGCCCCATTTGATCGCCCTCATCGTAAATCGAGAAATTCTTTTTGTATCCCAGCACCTCAATATCCTGCCGCAAAATGCGCACACAGAGCGCGTGAAACGTGGACATCGTCACTTTCTTCGCCTGCTCTTCCGGCACGAGCCCCGCGAGACGCTCGCGCATTTCCTTCGCGGCCTTGTTGGTAAAAGTGACCGCCAAAATACTCTCGGGATGGATGCCCTGGCTCAGCATGAATGCCGTCCGCATGGTGATGACGCGCGTTTTTCCGCTCCCCGCACCCGCGAGAATAAGCAGCGGGCCTTCGGTGGTGCGCACCGCGAGCTCCTGCTCAGGATTGAGGTCAAATAAGCGAAAACCGGACATTCGTGAAAGACCACCGAGACAAGCGACGCACACCGCGAAGCGCAAGGGAATGTTCGGTTTTCATATGCAGCCATCCGCTGGATCACGCAGCGGGACCGCTGATCTCCGGCTGCGAAAAATAGCCCCGTAATGAAAGGGCTGCTTGACGCCGCCCCTCCAAATCGGGCTAATGGTGGGCTTTCGGGGAAGAGCACACTTCCCGCACGGAAAAAAACCCAACCAATGAAGCTCCGTATCTTCGTAATGGCCCTATGGGGCCTCACCACTCTCGTATCAACTGCGCCACGCGCCAACGCCCAAGGCGCTGCGATGCCGGTGGTCAAGTCCATCGACGTCCAGTTCGTCGGTCCGGAAACGATCTCGCGCGATAAAATCCTCGCGAACATGCGCACTCGAGTAGGCAAGTCATACTCGCCGGCGACAACCGAGGAGGATATCCGCAATCTTTACTCCACGGGCAATATCTCGAACGTCCGCATGTTCGGCGAGCCGCAGACGGACGGAGTAAAAGTCATCGTCGTGATTGCGACGAAGAGCACCATCTCCGAAGTCGGCATCCGCGGCAATCTGCGCTTCAGTGAATCAAAGCTGCGCGACCAGATTTCGACGAAACCCGGCGACGCGCTCAGCGAAGCGGGACTTGAGTCCGACCGCCAAAAGATTCTCGAGTATTATCGCGGCAAGGGATTTGGCGACGTGGATGTGCGATACCGCACGCAGGGCAACGATCGGCAGGGCACTTCGCGGGTTTTCTTCGACGTGCAGGAAGGCGCGAAAACCAAGATCGACCGCGTTATTTTTGAAGGCAATGCGAACGTACCATCGCGCGATATCGCAAAGGTCGTGAAATCGAAACCGAAAGGATTCCTCAACCTGCTGTCCTCAACCGCAGGAAAACTGAACGAGGACCAACTCGAAGACGACACCCGCGCCATTCGTGAGCTTTATCAGAGCAGAGGCTTCGCAGATGTGGACGTGCGCCGCCCGAGCATCTCGCGCCGCGGTGAAAAGGTGGATATTACCTTCCCGATTTCGGAGGGCCGCCAGTATCACGTTGGCAAAGTCACTTATACCGGAGCACAGGCTCTTCCGCTGGCCGATGTGGTCAAGCCGCTCAAAGTCACGAGCGGCTCGGTCTATTCGCCGCAGGCCGTCCGGGCTGACATCAAGGCGATTCAGGATCTTTACGGAGCGAAAGGCTACGTCGATCTGCAGATCGCCGCGAGCCCCGCACCCGCCGGTCCGGGCGTGGTGGACTTGAATTTCCGCTTTGAAGAAGGGCTTCAGAGCACCGTCAACCGCGTTAACATTTCCGGCAACGACAAGACGAAGCCAAACGTCATCCGCCGCGAACTCGCCGTCTATCCCGGCGATATTTTCAATACCGTGCGCGTGGACAGCAGCCGCCAGCGGTTGATGAACACGAAGTTCTTCTCGAAGGTGGAAATGTATCCCACCGAGACCATGGTGCCCGGACAAAAAGACCTGAATGTGATCGTGGAAGAAACACGGACCGGCAACTTCAGCTTCGGTGCAGGCTTCAGTTCCATCGACAACCTTCTCGGCTATGTCGAGATGACGCAGGGCAACTTCGATATTCTGAACTGGCGCAAAGGCTACGGTCCATCGGGCGGCGGACAAAAATTCCGCGTCCGTGCCCAGTATGGAACGCGCCGCAAGGACTTCGTCCTCGCGCTCACCGAACCTTACTTCATGGACAAACGCCTTTCCGTCGGCGGCGAATTGTTCTACCGCGATGCGAGCTTCACCAGCAGTGTGTATGACGAGCAACGCATCGGCTTTGCGCTGAACGTCCGCAAGCCCATCAATGATTTCACGTCCATGCGGTTTGAATACCGTCTGGAAGACACGACGCTTGACCTCTCGGAGAACGAAAAAGACGTGTCGCTGGAACTTCAGGACCTCATCCGCCGCGCAGGCGGCCTCAAGAGCCAGATTTCGGCGGGCATCACTCACGACACACGCGACCGGGTTTATCTCCCGCGGAGAGGTCACAAAATCGACGCCCAGGCGTTTGTCTCGGGCGGCTTCCTCGGAGGCGACGTCAATACCTACGGCTTCTCGCTCGAGGGTTCCCAATACTTCCAATTGCCGTGGGACATGATCCTCAGCTTTGAAGGAGAAGTGGGCTCTGTGACTGAATGGAGCGGCTCGGACGACGTGCCAATTTACGACCGTCTCTATCTGGGCGGTCCCAACAGCCTCCGCGGTTTCCGCTTCCGCGAGGTCGGGCCAAAGGACATCGACGGCGAAGCCATCGGCGGTAAATCACTCATTCGATTCAGCACTGAGGTCACCTTCCCGATTGTTGAAAGCGTTCGCGGCGCGGTATTCTTCGACATGGGCTACGTAAACGAGGACTCCTGGCAGTTCGGGCCAAAGGACGCCCGCTTTGGCTCGGGCGGCATGAACTCGAACTTTGGCGTCGGCTTGCTGATTGAACTCCCGGCAATCGGGCCGGTCCGCATCGATTACGGTATCCCGCTCCAGTCAGACAAAGAAAACGACTCCAGCGGAAAAGTCCAATTTAACGTGGGCTACAAGTATTGAACCATTCCGCGTCAAAGCGGTCCAAATCCAATCTACCAATGATCATGAAGAACAAAATCATCCTGTCGCTACTCGCGGCATCTCTCGCATTCAATCAACAGGCCGCGGCCGAAGTGAATATCGGCACCGTCGATATGAAGAAAGTCTTTGAAAGCTACAAAAAGACCAAGGACGCCGAGCAACGTATCAGCGAGATGCGCAACAAGTACAAAAAGGAACTCGACGAGCGGATGGAAAAGCTCAAAGGTCTGAAAGACGACATCGACAAGCTCACCGAGGAAACCAAGAAAGCCGAACTCAGCGAGGTAAAGCGTCAGGAAAAGGTCCGCAAACGAGATGAAATTGCGGGCGAAGCCAACAGCCTTTGGAAAGAAGTTCAGCAGAGCCAGCAGGAGAAGGAAAAACAGCTCGCCGATCACTCCGTCCGTATGCGCAACGGCATCGTCGAAGAAATCAAGAAAGTCATCGATAAGAGCGTCGCCACGAAGGGATACGACCTCGTTTTTGACAAATCCGGACCGAGCCTCAATGGGGTGAACATTGTGCTTCACGCGAAGGAATCTTGGGACTTCACAAAGGAAGTTGTGGACGAATTGAACAAGGCTCCCGGCGCGGACAGTGCAAAAGAACTGGATGTCGTTCCCGCACCAGCGGTCTCTTCGGGTTCGGCCAAGCCGCCCGTGAAGAAAGACAAATAACTCATTTCAAACGTAGAAATGACCATTTCCGAGCTGGCCGCCCTCGTGGGCGGCCAGCTTGCTTCCGGGGCCGATGGTTCCGTGATTGTCCGCGGCGTGGCGTCTCTCGCCGAGGCTCAAGCGGGTGACGTCACATTCCTCGGACACCCGAGGTATTTACCGCTCCTCCTGACTTCTGCAGCGACCGTTGCGCTGGTCCCTTCGACATTCGCACATGAAGTGCCCCCAATTTGCATCCGATGCGAAAACCCCGCGTCAGCCTTCGGGAAAGTTCTCGCGCGATTTGCACCACCGCCCGTGGAATTGCCGAAGGGAATCCATCCCACCGCGGTGGTCGGAAAAGATGTTCGACTCGGCGAAGGCGTGAGCATTCAGGCCTACGCAGTGGTTGAAGACCGCGCCGTGATCGGCAGCCGCACCGCCATCGGCGCATATGCCTACATCGGTCAGGATGCGTGTGTCGGCGATGACTGCCTGCTGCATCCGCGCGTCACCATCATGCATCGCTGCACGGTGGGAAATCGCGCCATCATTCACAGCGGTGCTGTAATCGGTGCGGACGGATTTGGATTTGAGTTTCGCGACGGGAGGCACGTCAAAGTTCCTCAAACCGGTATCGTGGAAATCCACGATGATGTCGAAATCGGAGCCAATACCTGCATCGACCGCGCTCGATTCGGCAAGACCGTCATCGGGGAAGGCTGTAAGCTCGACAATCTTGTGCAAGTAGGTCATAATGTGCATATTGGAAAGCATTCTGTCCTATGTG
>JANMGP010000273.1:0-24564 GCA_031374705.1 Verrucomicrobiaceae bacterium
ACCGCTGCGGCATCCTCAAGCGCGACTACGTCTTCTACAAAATCAACCCCGCCCACCTCATCCCCGGCGAACGCGCCCTCGACCTCGGCGCCGTCGTCATCCGCCTCGACCGCGCCGACCTCGTCAAAAGCTAAAGGTTCTCAAGCCCGCCAAGGGCCAGCTTCCCGAACACTCGATTTTGTCCGCCGACTCCAAAGAGTGGAAGGGAACGTTCAGATCAAGCGTCGAAACTGGCTCCAGATAAAATGTCGCCGCCACCGCGCCACCAATCGCATATGGCCAGATGACCCCGTCCGCGTGGAGTTGCTCAATGATCGTAAGGGTTTCTTTCATATCGCTGCGGCATTAAAGGGATCTCCGACTGATTCCTCGTTCCACTGCCAAGTGGCGCTTGGTAGCCACTTGTCAAAGAACACTTGTTCTTCCTTTATAAACGAATCCCGCAAAATTTTGGGGGCATAAAGAGAACGATCTATGAGGGTTACCACGTTGTAGAAATAGCGCCCTCGACCGTGATACTCGTTTAATAACTTTTCAGTCGCCGCCCTGTTTAGAACGCGCACAGCATGATAGCACACGAGTCGCCGTATGTTTTCATTCTCATGACCAAGTAGCGGTTTGAGGATCGGCCACAGTGTTCGTTCGCCCGACTTGAGCGCATAACGAATTACAATCCAGACTCGATACTCGGATGGCTCGCTTAATAAATCTTTCGCACCCGCCACGCTGCTCGGAGACAATGCCAAATATGCACGTGCAGCGGCAGCCTGTATAAATGGAACCGCATGCGACAATAGCGGAGTGAGTTTGTCGCGATCATCAGCGCGACCAGTATTTGACAGCCCGCGAAGACACGCAACAGTTTGTAAAAATTCTCCGGGGTCGGCCGACAGAAACTTCAAAAATACTTCGCGATCGCTTGGCTCGTGGTTATTCGCAAGGATATCCAAGGCCGCAATTCGCACACGCTTTCGCTCGGACTCGATAGTCGCATTTGGGTCACTTAGAAACGAAAGTAGCGACCATGCGTGTTGTCCTGAGGGGGCACGTGGAATCTTGGCAGCTTCCACGTGCTTTTGAAAGTCGTCGCCCAAGCCATGCCGAACGCGCCCAATACTTTGAGCGATAAAGCGCCGTCCAATCGAGCGAAGCGCGAGATGGCTGTCTTCGTTGAAGGAATATACTTGTTTCCAAAGCTCATCCTCTGCGAGGCGATCAAGGTATGCAGAAACAACAGAGTCAGGATTTGCTTTATTCCACAAAGGAACGTCGGACGAATAAGACGGAAACGGCTCAATGAGTGCAGATCTGATTTGCGAACTATCGATTGATTGAGAGTGACCAACCTGCGCTATGAAGCCGCTCTCTCTTACTGCCTTCGCATCGCTCCTACACATCACCCCAGCCAACTCTGTTGAAACAACGCCGCGTTTAAGGAGTTCTTTGGAGGCGATTGCTTTTAGCGCTCCGCTGGGATGTCCTAGAGCCATGACAAGCGTTGGGCTAGAAATCTTGTCTACTGTTTGAGCAACCGCATCTGCGATTCCTTCGTCGAATGGGTCCCTTTGCTCTATGCTTTTCCGCATCTCCCCATCTGGGTCCACTTTCAGCCGCACCATCCGGCCCGTTCGTTCAGCTTGAGTTCGCACGTCTTTACTGTCGTCTTCTAGTAGCCGTGCGATCAGCGGTAAATCTGATTCACGGCCAAGCGCAGCCAGATGCCGCAAGGCCGCGAGACGGACTGTGACCTGCTCATCACTCAGCAGGCGAAAAATCGATGGCTCCAACTTCTTCTTTCGTTTACACAGTGAAAATCCAATTCGAGTCGCCAAGTCTACCGCCTGAACTCGCATTTCTTTCTCTGAGTCATGCAAAGCGAACCAAGCCAGCCATAGATCAATTTCCATCTTCCAATCTCTGAGCCAAAACCAACCCGGCTTCGTAAGCGATTCATCGAGAAGAATCGTTCTGAGAAGGAAAAACCGTTCTAAGGAGGTCGGGTCTAACGCTGTCCGGTGAAAGTAAACTGAATTAATTTCATGCGTTCCCAACTGCACATGTTGCCCATTCCAGTCGTAGTTAGTAGTCGCGAAAAGCAGCATTCGAACCGTCTCCAGTGCGGACAAGGTTTCTGAGCGGTCGAATGCCGGTAGTTTGGTGGCATTAACCATCTGTTCCGCGTGTTTCAAAATCGCGGCTAAGGAAGAAAATGCTGACGAATGCTTCGGCTCGGATTTTGCGGACTCCTTGGCATCCTTATTCGTCAGCGCATCGCTCTGGGGATTACCCGTGCTTTGAACTTCTTTCGCCGTAGCCAACGGAGCGGTCACCAGACGCAACATGTGGCGATGGAGTAATTCGAAAATCATCTCGCGCCAAATGGACGCGTCGGCAAACTCCTTGAAGAATAACCGCTTTGCCTCGATTTGGCGGCTGCGGAAGGCTAACACTTTTTGCAACTGAGGGCCAGGGTCGCTGCGCGTAACAACATCAACGTCTTTGAAAAACAGCCACACTTCAGGGGAGTCGCTCTTGGTCTTCCTATCGACCGCACGGTCAAACTCCTCTTCAAATCCGGTCTTCCCTTCCGAGCCTGAGACGGAACCCCACCGCTGCCAGAGACATCCGATGAAAAGATCCGCTTTATCCAGATCTGCATTTATCAATTCTTGAGGTCTTCCGGTGCCGGGCAGCGTGTCCTCCCAGCCGAGTAATTCAATTCGCCATTCAGTCTCCTTGGAGAATATTGCGTTAATTCTATCTACGACTTCCCACAAAATGCGTCGCTCATCCCCTAAGTCGCTGGGTGATGCAATGAAGACTCGTAAGAGTTTGAGTTGTTGCTCCATAATAAGGTTCGTCAACTATCGTCTATTCTTTTGCGTTGGTGTTGATCATGGAGCCTCCAAAGCAACGTAATCGCCCGGCTGGACGGATTCCGCTGCGGTGCGGATTCGAGGGAAGTGCCTTTCTAAAGTCGGGCGGTGGTTCGTCCAGAGTTCGAGGATGGCCAGTTTACGCCCAGCCAGATTCTGCTGATAGCGGAGGTTTTTATCGGCAAGAATGAAAAGCTCGAACCCGGCATTTTCGGCTGCTGCAAGGAGTTCGCCATTTGTGATCCCCGTCCAGCCCTGCAATTGCGCTGTGGTGACTTCGTGACCGGAAAGAGCGTTGCGCACCTGCGCGGGGACGCATTCGTCGAGCAGGATTTTCACGCGGCGGCCTGATGCTCGATGTCCTGCTGGCTGCAACGCAGAACTGCCACCGCTAAATCGCGTGACACGGTCGGGAAGGATTCGAGGAAGTAGTCCAGCGGCAGATTGTCTGCGAGGTAATCAAACAAGGTCTTTACGGGAACACGTGTGCCTTTAAAGACAGGCGTGCCGCCGAGGATGTCGGGGTTTACGGTAACGATGTCGCTGACGTTCATGGTCGGAAAATAGACCGTTCATCCCTTCGCGTAAAGCCCGGTGGTTTGCCCGCTTCGTTGCAATCGGCTATAACGTATAAGGCGGCGGTTGCCTCACCGCGCCTTGATTGCGCTCCGACGAGTCTTTGCCTTCACGCGGCGACGCGGGCGAAGGGCCTTATCAGTCGCCGCGATGATGCGGGCTTCCAGAAGAGCTTTCGGGGATGCAAAAGCGATCTCGTGGGTGCGCTCGTATTCGATGATGTCGGCCCACCACTCGTCCGCTGTCAGTTCCTTCTTCATTCAACGAGGGTGCTTGAGATTTGGCGCTTTTGCAAGGCGGCCCCGACAGGCGGGCATTTCAGTGAGTCCAAGAGTTCAATCCTGACGATACATCGCCGCCCATTCGGGCCATTTTGCTGACTCGTCGCTTTCCCTATATTGGGCAATTCGCCTGCCTGTCCGTGAATCGAAGAGGTCGTATGTCATCGCGCCGTGTCTCAGCATCGAGCCAACGACAAATCTCCGTCCGCCATTTAGAAAACGCCATTGTTCAATCCAAAGAAGTGACGAACTCACCGTGCATACGATCTTGCCATTTCGGCAAATCGAGATGCTCCCGTTGAATCGCTCCTTTGTTCCGGGTCGGTATTCGGAAGGCTCTAAGTCCGTAAAGTTCACCCAGCCTACAGTTCCGTCATCGGCAATTCGAGCCATTCCTGAGTTGCGTCCCTTTGACCATATCGCTTGCGTCCCATTTTTGAACGTCACGCGCACCTTGCCGATTGGCGAGCCCCATCCTCCGGAATCTTCCACAACAGCAACTTTTATCGGTTTCCGTGATTCGCGTGCCGCTCCATCACCGCCAAACACAAAATGCGGTAGCGAGCACGACAGCACTGCGATTGCGAGAAAGCGGAACGTCATAGCGTCAGTTTGGAATCTACGCCTTTGCGTAAAGCTCGCTGCCTTTGTCGGCGAACTCCTTGCTCTTTTCCGCCATGCCTTTTGCCAGCGCTTCGTCTTCGGAGATTTGCTGTTCGGCGGCGTATTTGCGGACGTCTTCGGTGATTTTCATCGAGCAGAAATGCGGGCCGCACATGGAGCAGAAGTGTGCGCTTTTTGCGCCTTCCTGTGGGAGCGTTTCGTCGTGGAATTCGCGGGCGGTGACGGGGTCGAGGCCGAGGTTGAATTGATCTTCCCAGCGGAATTCGAACCGCGCTTTGCTCAGCGCGTTGTCGCGGTATTGCGCGCCGGGATGGCCTTTAGCGAGGTCGGCGGCGTGGGCGGCGATTTTGTAGGTGATGACGCCGTCCTTGACGTCTTTTTTGTTCGGCAGACCGAGGTGTTCCTTGGGCGTGACGTAGCAGAGCATGGCGCATCCGTACCAGCCGATCATCGCTGCGCCGATGCCGCTGGTGATGTGGTCGTAGCCGGGCGCGATGTCGGTGGTGAGTGGTCCGAGTGTGTAAAATGGAGCTTCGTGGCACCACTCAAGTTGCTTGGCCATGTTCTCTTCGATCATGTGCATTGGGACGTGGCCGGGGCCTTCGTTCATCACTTGCACGCCTTTTGCCCAGGCGCGTTTGGTGAGTTCACCCTGCACTTCGAGTTCGCCAAATTGCGCGCGGTCGTTTGCGTCGGCGACGCTGCCGGGGCGGAGTCCGTCGCCAATGCTAAAGGACACGTCGTATGCGGCCATGATGTCGCAAATGTCGTCCCAATGCGTGTAGAGGAAGTTTTCCTTGTGATGCGCGAGGCACCATTTCGCCATGATGCTGCCGCCGCGGCTGACGATGCCGGTCATGCGCGACGCGGTCCACGGAACAAAGCGCAGGAGCACTCCGGCGTGGATCGTGAAGTAGTCGACGCCCTGCTCGGCCTGCTCAATGAGCGTGTCGCGGAAAATCTCCCATGTGAGGTCCTCTGCCTTGCCGTTCACTTTTTCCAGCGCCTGATAAATCGGCACGGTGCCGATGGGCACGGGCGAGTTGCGCAGGATCCATTCGCGGGTGGCGTGGATGTTTTTGCCGGTGCTCAAGTCCATCACGGTGTCCGCGCCCCACTACGTCGCCCAGCGCATTTTTTCGACTTCCTCCTCGATGGATGAAGCGACGGCGCTGTTGCCGATGTTGGCGTTGATCTTCACGAGGAAGTTGCGGCCGATAATCATTGGCTCGATCTCTGGGTGATTGATATTTGCAGGGATGATGGCGCGTCCGGCTGCGACTTCATCGCGGACAAATTCGGGCGTGATTTCTTTCGGGATGCGCTGCGGAAAACGGCGGAAAATCGAAGGCGTGTATTCGCTCTGAATCTGCGCGGAACCGGCGTGCTGCTTGTCGAGGTCGGTGCGGACGATATCTTGCGAAAAGTCGGCAATTTTCGCCCGGCGCATGTTCTCGCGAATGGCGATAAACTCCATCTCCGGCGTGACGATTCCCTGCCGCGCATACCAAAGCTGCGTGACCGGATGCCCGGCGCTGGCGCGAAGTGGCTTTCGGCGTTGACCGTGCAATCCCGGGAACTCCACGAGCCGGTTGCGCTCGGCCTTGCTGGCGTATTCGGCGTGCTTGCCGGAAAGGTAGCCGTTGTCCTGCGGCAGCACTTCGCGACCGTCGTATTCCGCGACATCCGTGCGTCCCAAAATCCACGGAGCGCGCAGCGCGGGAAGACCTTCATCGGACGTGCCGGTGAAATCCGGATCGCCCCACGGACCGCTGCAATCATACACGCGAACGGGCTCGTTTTCCTCGATCTTGCCGTTAAACGCCTTCGTCGGCGAAAGCACGATTTCCCGCATCGGCACACGCACGCCGGGCAATGTGCCCTCCACGTAGACGCGTTTGCTGGCTGGGAGTTGTTCGCTGCTGTGTGGCTCGAAGGATGTTTTTGGATCGGCGATCATGATGTGTAAAAAGTGTGCAGCAAAAGCATACAGCCGTCCGAGAAATCTCCGCTCCCTGCGGCGGCATTACCCGCATTCAGGTTCGAAGGGTAAGATGCTTGTAAGCACCACTCTCAGCCGGCTGGCTCCCCTGCGTTTCGCAGCACAGGGTAGGGGAGAAAGCGGGGGCGTCAAGGCTGGCCATCCGCGCATTCTGCGCTCGACAGTCCCGTGCGGGTTGCGTTGCCTGCAAGCACCTATCTATGGACGCAAAATCGAAAGCATTTCTCTTTGAACTCCTCCGCACTCCCAGCCCGACCGGCTTTGAGGTTGCCGGACAGCGCGTGTGGGCAAAATACGTGAAGCAGTTTGCCGACTCCGTCGAAAACGACGCGTACGGAACTGCCTGGGCGACGCTGAAAGGGAAATCGAAAAAGCCCCGGCGCGTGATGATCGAGGCGCATGCCGATGAGATCGGATTCATCATCAAGCATGTCGCTAAGGAAGGCTTCGTAAGGCTCGATCGCGTCGGAGGCAGTGACACCGCGACGGCGCGCGGGAGGAAGGTGGACTTCCTCGGTGACAAGGGTGTCGTTCGTGGGATCATCGGCAACACCGCGATTCATCTGCGCAAGGACGGCCTCGCCGATGAGAAGGCTCCAAAAATCCACGAGCTCTATGTGGACGTGGGTGCATCATCGGACAAGGAAGTCGCCGAGATGGGACTGCGCGTGGGGCACGCGGCGGTTTACTCGGATTCCGCGGAGGAGTTTGGAAAAGACCGAGTGGTGGGTCGTGCTCTGGATAACCGTCTTGGTGGATTCATCATCGCTCAAGTGATCGCGCGGCTTGCGAAGAAGCGTCCCGCGGCAACAGTCATCGCTGTGAATGCGGTGCAGGAGGAAATCGGCGGATACGGCGCGAAGATGGCGGCGCATCGGCTGATGCCCGACGTGGCCATCGTCCTCGACGTCACGCACGCGACCGACACGCCGGGAATCGAGCACGCCATCCACGGCGAAGTAAAGCTCGGCGGCGGTCCGGCGATTACCCACGGCACCTGCAATCATCCCAACGTGATGAAACGTATTATGTCTGTCGCAGCCTCAAAAAAAATCCCGCTCCAGCACGAGAGCAGCAGTCGCTACTCCGGCACGGACACCGATGTGATTTTCGATGTGCGCGAAGGCATTCCGAGCGGGCTCATCAGTTACCCGCTGCGCTACATGCATAGCATCGTGGAAATGTGCATGCTCTCCGACGTGGATAAAACAATCGACCTCGTCTGCGGCTTCGTCGAGAGCGTTGCGGATGGCGACGAGTTCGGAGTGAAGCTGTAGTGTTTCAGCGCATCGCGCGGGCGAGTTTCTCAGCGCCCGCGAAGCCAAGAAGACCGTGGAAGATTCGATAGCTTCGTGGTGCTGCGGGCCCGGTGACTTCAAACACCCCGCGTGCTCTCCGTTCGGCGGAGTAGGCTGCGGCTTCGGTGAGATCAAACCGGGCCCAAGTTCGTGCTTGCTCGAAGAAAACCTGGCCGGCTGCGGCGCGGTGTCTTGCGGTGAGTTTTTTTTGGGAATCGAGACGGGCAAGCAGCGTGTCGATCAGTCCGGTGCGAACGCGGGCGACGAGGCGCGGGTCTTTTCGGCAAAGCGTTTCCTCGCTCCAGATGCGGTAAACCGCCCCTGCGGTTGGGGCAAACCGGAAGCGCTGCCCGGCGAGCAGTGCGCGCAGGTAAAGCTCGTGTTCCTGACAGCATGGCTGGTCCTCTTTCCACCCGCCGATGGCTTCCAACGCACTGCGCCGCCAGAGTGCGCCTCCGGTTTGCGGGATGCGCCATGTGATCCATTGTGTGTAAATGTCTTCGTCGGGTGCGGTCTGGCTGCGCTCGCGGGTGGACCCGCTGCTTGCCCATGTCTCGATCCAGACGGGGCTGTAGATGACGTCGGCATCATTACCTCCGTCAGTCTCGCGGAGTTGAGTGCGGATTTTCGCTGGCTCCAGAAAGTCGTCCGCGTCGAGGAACTGAACCCATTCACCGGAGCCGTGCTTCCATGCGAGGTTGCGGGCATGGGTGGCACCTTTCTGCGGCCCGGCTATCAGCGTCACCCGGTCTCCAAACTCGCGTACGATGTCCGCCGAACCGTCGGTCGAACCGTCGTCCACGACGATCACCTCGGGCTCGACATTCTGCTGGTCAAGTGCGCTCTGCACTGCCTGTCGAATCCAGTTCGCCGCGTTGTGGCACGGGATGCAAATCGTAGCTTTCATTGTTTCAAATTACGCCGCCATGTCTCGTAGAGCCAGAGCGCGAAAAATGTGTAACGGCCTTCCCATTTTCCGGCGAGATAATCATCCCACGCCGCACGCAGAAGCGGACGCTCAAGTTGCTCGCAGACGGCGGAGTTCGCTGCGAATAATTCGGCTTCGACTCGCTCACGGAGCGGCCCGGAAAACCAGCGGTCGAGGGGAACGGGGAAGCCCTTCTTTGGTCGCGTAAGGTCCTCGTTCAGTTTTCTTCCGAGCGTCTTTCGAAGAACGTATTTTCCGGTGCCTGATTTGTGCAGCTTGAGTGATGACGGAATCCGCGCTGCGACCTTCGCGACTTCAACATCGAGGATGGGTGTCCGGAGTTCGATGCTTGCTCCCATGCTCATTTTGTCGGCTTTTTGGAGGAGCGATTCGGCGAGCTGCCAGTCGATGTCGAGCGTGAGGAGTGCGCTGAGTTCGTCGCGCTGTCTCCGGCAGATTCCCGAGAATTGGCCTGCGCGATTATGGAGCCGATCGAGCTGCGCGGTCGTGAGACCGCGGGGGGCTCGCGTATCACCTGGCAGGCCTTCGCAGCGCAGCAAGAGTGTCTCCGCTGCGCGGCTCGTGTGAATGCGCTGGAGCAGGCGTTGCCACCGGGAGCCGCCGGATGTGAAACCCGGCCTCGGTAAAACGTTCGAGAGCCATCGGAGGTTGTCGGTTCTACGAAGCGTATCGAGCATCCCGCCGTAGCGCCCGTAGCCGCCGAACAGTTCGTCGCTTCCCTCGCCGGAGAGCAGGACTTTCACGTGTTCACGGGCGAATTTGCAAATACTGAGAACGGCGAAACAGGCCGGGTCGCCGATGGGTTCGTCCAGATGGTGCACGATTTGTTCGACGCTCGTTGCGAAATCTTGGGCGCCGATTTCCAGTTCATGGTGCTGCGAGCGAATCTCTCGCGCCGTCTGCGCTGCGCCGATGAGCTCCGAGTCGTCCGTGCCGAATCCCACGGTAAACGTCTGCATCGTGCCGCCCACAATTTCCTGCGCGTATGTGACGACCGTGCGGCTGTCGAGCCCGCTGCTGAGGAGGACGCCGAGCGGGACATCGGACCGAAGGTGAACACGTAGGCTGTCGTGCAAGGCCGCTTCGAGCGCTTCCATGGCCTCGCCTTCATCAGTGAGGTCGGGCTCGACGGAAAGCTCGTACCGCCAGTATCTCACGGGCTCCACGCGGTCCGGGACGTCGAGCGCGATGCGCACAAATGAGCCGGCCTGGAGTTTGTGGATGCTGCGGAAATGGGTGCGCGGCGAAGGAAGCGATAGCCACGATGCATAGTCGAGGAATGCCTCGGAATCGAGGTCCCCCCGCACCCACGGAACGGAGAGCAGGCACTTGAGTTCTGAGGCGAACGCGAACGCGCCGTTTTGCGAAGAATAGTAGAGCGGCTTTTGCCCGAAATGATCCCTCGCGATGAGGACGGATCTGCGCGGGCGGTCGAAGATCGCGAAGGCAAACATACCGCGGAGCCGGCTGAACATTTCCTCGCCCGCCTCCTCGTAAAGGTGCACGAGCACTTCGGTGTCGCTGCCGGTTTTGAAAACGTGCCCCCTTTGCTCCAGCTCGGCGCGGAGTTCCACGTAGTTGTAGATCTCGCCATTAAACACAATGCCGATGTTTTGAGCTTCGTTCCATATCGGCTGGTGGCCGCCTTCGAGGTCGATGATGGAAAGCCGGCGCATGCCGATAGCGATGCCGGGCTCGACATGCACGCCTTCGCCGTCAGGGCCGCGATGCACGATCAAACCAAGCATCCGCCGCAGTTGCGCGTTCGCTTCGGGCCCGGGTGTCGAGCATGCTATGATTCCGGCAATTCCGCACATGATGGGATAACTGGTTGAGTGGGTTCGTGCGGCATTCCGAGCGCCATCCGGTAGCCGGCGAGGGTGAGTGATGCGACATGGTCCCAGCTTGTTTCTCTGCGCCATTGCGCGGCCGCGGAAAAATCCGGACGGACCGACATCGCGTGATCGAGTTGCTGCCGGAAGTCTGTGTCCACGCTCGTGAAGCGATGCACAAAAGCGCACGGCTCATCGAGAACGACAGTATCGAGCCGTGCCGGGAGAACGATGGGCAGCCCCCACGAGCGCGCGAGATTCGCGGCTCCGGAGGTGAAAATCCGGCGGTAGTTAAAAAGCACGCAATCCGAGGCGCAGAGCCAGTCTCGGAGCATGGCATCCGGCAGCCATTCAAAGCGGGCGATGATGTTTTTTGCATCGCCGATTCGATTCAGTAGATGGTCGCGATAGGCGGTGTTCATCGGCTTTCCTACGATCGCGAGCGTGGTGTCGGTCGCGGCGGTGCGCCACCATTCGATGATTTCCTCCTGGCCTTTGTATGGCTCGACCATGCCGAAAATGAGGGCGATTTTTCCGTCGGCGGGAAGGCTCAATGTTGCGCGGGCTTCGGCGTGAGGGACCGGTGGGCCAAGCGTCACGGAAAGGTCTCCGTGCGGGATGACGGAGATGCGATCGCTCCGCAGTCCGAACGACTCGGCCATCCGCTGTTTCGCGATATTGGAGTGTGCGAAAATGACGTCGGAGCTGCGGAAAGCGTTGCGGATGTTTGCAATTGCGAACCTTTCGTGCGCGCGATTGTGCGGCGCGAGGTTGTGGCCCGTTGTCGCGAGGCGGCAATGGCGCAACGCGAGGCGTAAATCGAACTGGAAGCGCGCGCGGCGGAACCAGTCAAATCCATCGTTTCTCGGCGGATAGTAAGCCTCGGGCCAGTGGAGGTGCAGGATATCTGCGGGCCGCGCCCGCATTGCGCGGGAGAGCGGAAGGAACCTTTTGTAGCCGTACAGAAACCGGACATGGACGTCCTGTTTTCCCAAGGCTTGTGCCAGCAGGCGCTGGTAAGGGACTCCCTCGCTCCAGTCAGGTGCAAAGACGACGTCCATCAGTTGCTTTCTTTTGAGAGCAGCACCGGGCCGAGCCTGGCCAGGCCCTCGCCGTAAAAACGATCGCGCACCGCACCGACGTAGTGCCGCATGATTGCATCACTGGTGGCGAATTTGGTGAGGGAGACTTCGTAGGTTTTCGGGAGGAGTCCGCCACGCCCGTGGCGGGATGCACACAGCGCGATGAGGGTTTGCTCGATCCTCCAGATGTGACCTTTCAAGAGGGTCGTTTCGCCCATGGCCCGTTCGCAAAAATCGAGGTCGATTGCGGCCTTTTGGAGCAGGCAGAGCCCGCTGTTGACCCGTGGCCAGAGCTTCACTCCGAGGTCGCTCCACGCTTCTTCGCGGGAGACGAGACTGCCTTCGGCGACGTCTTCGTTGAACCAGCATTCGTTGCTGCTGCCGTTCACCCACTGCATGATTTCGGAGGGATAGCTGAAAAAGAGGAGGTCGCTGTCGAGGATGATCAGCCGTTCGGAATCGCAGAAGTGCGGGATGTCGAAAATCTTTTGCGATAGAGGATGTTTGTGCCGGTAATCATGGCAAAACGGGAAAGGCCGCAGCAGCTTGTCCATCGCGACGTCGGAGTCGGTGCGGGAGATGAACCGGGCGGTTTTAAAAATGGAGGCGAGTGTTTTCCGTGCGACGGCGGGGAGAGTGCCGTCGTCATGAATCACAATCCGCCACGTTTGCTCGGTGGCCGTGAGCCAGCTCGCGAGCATCCAGGCACAGAGCATCCAATCGTTTGCTCCGGTGAGGACGTGGACGGGGACCGGCATTGGTGCCTCGTTCCAGTACGGCCACGACCATTTCACAATCTGGGCTTTAGTCGTGTAGTCGTGAAAACTGGCGGACCATCCGCGCTTGATGTCGCGGCGCAGGTTGAGCCAAAGGCGTCCCGGAGATATCATTTGTGGGAAGACGGTTTTCTAATCTGGAGCGCTTTGGCAAGGCCGGATTGCGTTCGCTTGCGGGCGGCGGGACTCAGAAGCCAGTGGGGATTGTGAAGAAAGGCGCGGAGAAACGAGGGGCGTCCGTTTTTTCCATCCGCGGTCTCTCCGAGCTGGTAGCGATCGTAGTCGAGTTGTGCGCTGAGGCTCCAGCGTCTCCACCAGTTTATCGGAACGCCTGCATCAAGGTGCTTGCGGACGATGGCTCGAATCTCCCGCGCGGCCTCGGTCGAGGATGTGGACTTCTGGGCTGCGTGGAGGCGGAACTGTGCAAAAACCTTCGGAACATGTGCGACGTGTGCACCGGCGATGAAGCAGCGGACCCAGAAGTCATAGTCGAACGCAAGATTGTAGGTCATGTCGAACTCGCCGACTTTTTCGAAGAGCGAGCGTCGAAAAAACACCTCGGGCTGCACCCATTGCTGGCGGCCCCACCAGACGCGGTAAATGTTGAGGATGGATGTCAGCGAATCGATTCGCCCGGTATGCTGCCCGTCGATGGTACCGTTTTCATCGATCCAATTGACCGAGCCATACACGAGATCGATTTCCGAATGGGATTCGAAATAATCCAAAACGCATCTCGCTGTGCCGGGTGCGATGAGATCGTCCCCATTGATGTAGCCGATGATTTCGCCGCCCATCTGGCGCATGGCGGTGTTGATGGCGTCCGCCTGGCCGCTGTCCTTCGCGGAGTGGATGACGTCGCCTTCGCGGGCGGCGGCGCGGGCGATCTCCAGCGTGCGGTCCGTGGAAGCTCCGTCCTGCAGCCACCAGCGCAGTGAGTTGCCCTCGGCGTTCAGCGAGTCGAGGGTCGCACCTAGGAAGCGCTCTGCGTTGAAGACAGGAATTGCGAGGACGAGCGGCCCCATCATCCGGCAGACGATTCGGTGAGTGGACCGGTCTTCCACTCCATCCGTGGACAGACGACACCGGGCCATGTTTCGGGGAAATGGGATGATTGATTTCCGGCACCCGAGACGACGAGATTTACGAACTCGGTCATGTGCATCAGGTATCGGACACCGGCGAGATCGGACTGGACGCCGAGGACATACATCCGGCGATTGAGGAGGCCGCCCGGGATTCGGCAGGTGGTTTGATACAGCCCCGGCTCGTGGACTTCGCACTGGAAAGTGTGGTCGGTGGCCTGGAAGGCAAGTTCGCCCTCCTGGGTGGTGAGCTGGATCCGGAAACGAAGGTCCCGCAATGGACTGTGGACGCGGTAGGTGATTTCCACATCGAAAGGATGCTCCGCTTCAAAAGTCGTTTGGGTGTTGCCGGTGCTGTCGATCAGCCGGATCCGCTGAATCCGCATCTCCCCGCAGCCCGGCTGGTCGGCCTTGCCGCGCCAGTCGATATCGCCTTCCGCGCTGGCGTTCTCCGGCACTGTGGCGGCGAGGTAGCGGGAGATGACTTCCGCCGGCGTGCCGGTGTAGGCGACCGTGCCGTGTTCGATGAGGATGGCGTCTTTGCACAGAGCCCGAATGGCCGACATGTTGTGGCTGACGAAGAAAACGGTGCGGCCCTCGCGATTGGCGACGTCGCCCATTTTTCCGAGGCACTTTTTCTGGAATCCTGCATCACCCACGGCGAGCACTTCGTCGATAAACAGAATCTCCGGTTCCAAATGCGCGGCAACGGCAAAAGCGAGGCGGACAAACATGCCGCTGGAGTATCGCTTCACAGGCGTGTCGAGAAACTGGCCGACCTCGGCAAACTCCACGATTTCGTCGAACTTCGTGGCAATCTCCCAGCGTTTCATGCCGAGGATCGCGCCGTTCAGAAAAATGTTTTCGCGGCCTGTCAGTTCGGGGTGAAAGCCGGTGCCCACCTCCAGCAACGAAGCGAGCCTGCCGCGGAGAATTGCGCGGCCTGACGTTGGCTCCGTGATGCGGGACAGGATTTTCAACAGCGTGGATTTCCCGGCTCCGTTGCGTCCGACGATCCCTACGATCTCGCCGGGTTGGACGGAAAACGAAACGTCTTTCAGCCCCCAAAACGAATCCGGATACGGGCCGCGGCGGCCGGCTGCCACACGGTTGTCTTCGTTTGCAGGCTTGGCGGTACGTTTGCCGAGGATGCGCTCCATTGAGTCGCGAAGGCTCGTCGCTCCGATGGCACCAAGTCGGAAAAGTTTGGACAGATTCTGGACTTCGACGACCGGCTTCATCATTTGAAAAGTTGCTGGCGGATCGCGCCCAGCCACGGACGGAAGCAGAGAAAGCCCGGGTTTGATATCGCGAGTTTGAGCAAGGCGGCGAGTCGCGAGGACCGCGAGGGATTACCGTCGCCGACGATGATCTGGCGGATGGAAAACCACTTTCGCTGTTTTTGGATATCCTTCGCGAGTTCCGCCTGCTCGGCCTCGGGCAGGTAATGCAGATGGGCTTCCGCGATCCGGATTTCCTCACCCGTGAATTGGTAGGCATTGCCATCGCGGACGGTCTTGCTCTGCTCGTGCCAGCGCCAGAGGCCCATGACTTCAGGCAGGCGATGAAATTTAAACCCGGAAAAAATCGCGCGGGCATAGTACTCCATGTCCATCGAGTAGTGGTAGCTCTCGTCAAAGCCACCGAGCTTTTCGTAGATGCGTCGCCGCATGTAAGTGACGTTTGAGCAGGCGAAAACATGCTGCACTGTGCGCTGCCAAGGAGTGAGGTATTCGATCTGCCGCTTCGGCTCGGCGGGCGTCACGGAATCGGTCAGCCCAGTGGAGTCAAAGATATCCGCGATCCCTCCGATCCAGTCCACCTCGGGGTCGGAAAAAACTTCTGCCACCCGGTTGAGCGTGCCGGGAGTGATCAGATCGTCGCTGTTCACGTAAGCCCAGATCTCGCCGGTCGCGCGGGCCAGGCCTTTGTTGATTGCGTGCGTCTGGCCGTGGTCTTTTTCGCTCTCCCAATGAGCGATCTTGCCCGCGTATTTTTGGAGAACCTCGACGGTGCAGTCCGTGCTGCCGCCGTCCATCACGATGAGTTCCAGGTTCGGATAATTCTGGTCGATGATCGAGCGGATCGCTTCCTCGATAAACAGTCCCTGATTATACGACGGGATGATGATGGAAATGCGGAGAGGGTTCATCGTGGAAGGGGATAAGGGGTTCGGATTGCGTTACGCTCGATGAAACGCCAGGACATCGCGGCAATCAGGACGGTCACTGCCAACGCGACGCAACCGCTTGCGAGGAAAAGCGGAAAGCCTGAAAGATTGCCCCGGAGCGTTCCCGCGAAGACGGCGTGCTGCACGAGATCGTGCCAGAGATAAATGCCGTACGAAATCGTGCCGGTCGCGGCGCACCACTTTGTAGAGAGCAGCCTCCCGAACCACGCGGAGCGGGCCAGCGACGCTGCGAGAGCGCCGAGGATTAGCGCGTTCAACGGCCAGCCGAGCGCGCTGGTCGTCCGCCATTCGGCTTCGTCGCCAAAGACAACGAGGAGTACGGTTGCGCCAATACCTGCGGCGCACGCCGCGTCCGCGGCGCGTGGAGAACAGTGAACCCGGAGGACGGCAAACGCTGCGGCAATGCCGAAGGCAAAAAGTTTCAGGTAGGAGAAAACAGTGCCTCCGATCACAGGTCCGGCGCTGGCGACAAATCGATCAGAAATAAACGGCTCTGCCTTGTGCAGAGCCGCCGTTGCTGCGATGTCGGCCAGCCAGCAACCTGCAATGAGCGCTCCAAGTGCAATCGGTGCCCCGCATTTCCGAAAGACTGCCGCGACCGCTGCCATGATGACTGGCAGGAGGAGATAAAACTGAAACTCGATCCCGATCGTCCACAAATCCGGGTGCGGTCCATAATACGTGTAGTCGGCAAAGTTGTGGAGGAATGTGGTGTGCAGGAAAAAATCGAGCGCGCCGTAAAGCGTGTAGGTGCCGCCGCGGAGCAGGTAAACCGCAGTCAAAACCGCGAAGTAAGCGGGAACAATGCGGCAAGCCCGCCGCCATAGGTAGCGCCCGGTGTGCGGGGCCGGCTGATTTTCGAGTATGGCGCGCCAAAACGGCATTGAGAGCAACAGCCCCGACAGGACGAAAAAGATGGCGACTCCTATGTCAAATTTGCGGAGCAGGAATTCGAGATTGAATCCGGCAAACGGGAGCGTGAGTGGGTCGGTGTTACTCGGCTGCGTGTTCCAACGAAGATGGTAAAAAAAGACCATGAGACACGCGAGTCCGCGGAGCCCATCAAGGCCCGGCATTCGAAGTTCGTTGCTCGTGGCTGGCGTATTCACAGGGTTGGTTCGAGGCGCTCGACGGAGGTCTCCACCCTCGGGCAGACGATTCCCGGCCAGCGTTCGGGAAATTGCGAAAGGTGGTTGGCGATTCCGCCGACGGTGAAATTCAGGTGCGGACCGACCGTCATCAAATGCCTGTGGCCCGGAGCATCGCACGTCGGGCTCACGGAATATGACCGTCGGTTCAGGAGCCCGCCTGGCAGCGTGAACCGGCTGCGGTAGTTTCCCGGAGCGAGTGTGGTTTCGTGGAGTTGATGGTCCGTGGCGGTCAGCGCGAGGTCGCCCTCGTTTGTGTAAAGAGCCATTAGCATTCGTCCGCCGCGGATGGGATGGATGACGCGGTAGAGAAGCTCGATATGGATGGGCTCGTCGGCGTCGAAAAGCGCTCCGATTTCCCCGCGGGTGTTCGTGAGCGTCAGGGATTGGAGTTGGATGTCATCCGTTCCCGGCGCATGCTCGCTTTCCCAAACGATGCGGCCCGGTTCGCCTTTGGACTCCGGCTGGGACGACGCAAGGTAGCGGGCGATGACATCCTCTGGATCGCCGGACATCTTCGCAGTGCCGTCCTCGATGAGGACCGCTCTGGTACAAAGCGAGCGGATGGCAGCGAGATTGTGGCTGACAAAAAAAATCGTCCGTCCTCCGTCCGAAGCAACATCTCCCATTTTGCCCAGGCACTTTTGCTGGAACCCTGCGTCTCCCACTGCGAGGACTTCGTCGATGAGGAGGATCTCCGGTTCCAGATGCGCGGCGACGGCAAATGCGAGGCGAACAAACATGCCGCTCGAATAGCGTTTTACCGGCGTGTCGAGGAAGCTGCCTACCTCGGCAAACTCCACGATTTCGTCGAACTTCGCCTGAATCTCCGGGCGCTTCATGCCAAGGATTGCGCCGTTGAGGTAGATGTTTTCGCGTCCGGTGAGTTCGGGGTGAAAACCGGTGCCTACTTCGAGCAGCGATGCGATGCGCCCGCGCAGTGTGATCCGCCCGGCGGTGGGTTCCGTGATTCGCGAGATGAGCTTCAGGAGCGTCGATTTCCCCGCGCCGTTCTTGCCGATCAAGCCGATGATTTCGCCGCGCTCCACCGAGAGATTTACGTCACGCAGGCTCCAGAAAGTCCCCGGCAAATCGCCCGTTCGGATGCCAAAATCCTGGCGCGGAGCCGGCCGTTTTTTACGCCCGGGAATGAGCGCGCGAATCGCCTCGCCGATGGTCTCCGGGCCGAGGGTGCCGATTCGGTAGCGCTTTGAGACGCTGTCGATTTCCACGATGGGACGGCTGGTGTTCACGGCGTTCATTTAGACGCTATCGACGACGGTGCGTTCGGCGCGGTTAAAAGCGATGACGCCGAGCACGAGCGCGAGCATCGCAGCGAGTGTGGCGACGCCGAGCATCGCCGGCATATCCGGCGTCAGCCAGTGTCCGCCGGCCAGCAAAAGATCGCGTGTGGCTTGCACCAACGGCGCCATCGGGTTTGCCCAAGCGAGCCAGGCGAAGGACGGCTTGTCGGAGATCTCCTTGATTTCGTAGAAGACCGGCGAGGCAAACATCCACAGCTGAAGCATCACGGGCGTGAGGTGCGAAAGGTCGCGGTATTTTGCCGTGGACGCCGCGATGAGGAGACTGACGCCAAGACTAAAAATCCCGGTGATGAGGAAAATAGGGATCACGAGCAGCGCGCTGAATCCCATGTGAACTCCGGAGCCCGAGAACGCGTACCACGCAAAGAATGCGAAAAACACGCCGAGTTGCAAGGCGAGCGCGAAGAGGTTCGAAATCGCGGCCGCCGCGGGAACGACGAGGCGGGGAAAATACACCTTCCCGAAAAGATGCGAGTTCGCGGTGAAGGTCGCTGCTCCGGTCGTGATATTTTGCGAGAAGTACTGCCACGAAAGGAGCGCGCAGAGATTGAACAGCAGCGAGGGAATCTTACCGGTCGGGATGCCCGCCACTTTGTGAAAAGCAATGCTCATGACGAGCGCTGTGAGAAGTGGCTGGAGCACGAACCAGATCGGGCCCAGTACCGTCTGTTTATACTTCGCGAGGAAGTCCCGCCGCACAAGTATGTAGAGGAGATCCCGGTATTCCCAAAGTTCCTTCCAGTTTACGCGCAGCCAGCCCTTGGACGGCGCGATGATGATTTCGTAACTCCCCGGTGTGTCGGGCTGTGTTTGGGCTTCAGGCATAGGTAATTCTGTCGAAAGGGTTTACAGGCACCATTCCCAATAAGCCAGATCCCAATCCTCGCCCTCGCTCGCAATTGCCCCGGCGTAGCCCTCGGCCGGTGTGAGCCGGCGCACGCTCCAGGAGGTTTTTCGGGAGGGATTCGCAACAAGTCCCACGCCTTCCGCTTTGAGCCGCGCTTCTTTCTGCGTCCAGAGATCAAAAAAACGGGAGACGCGCTCGGATTTCGGCGCTGTGCGCAAATCCCAGTTCTCCCGAGGGTCGAAATAGTGCTCGGCGATCGGTTCGAATGTCATTTCGGGCTGAATCCATTCCACGTCCACGCCCACTTCGCGGCCCCTCGATACTGCGATCATGGCGAGCTCACGCGAGTGGCTCACATTAAATCGAATGTCCATGAAAGGATGGACGACGAATGGCTTTCCGTGATTGCCGACTTGAAACTTCAATGCCGCAGGGTCTTCGCAGAGATAGCGTGAAAGAATCATCCGGACAGCCCCGCGCGTCGCGATAAACCGATCCGAGTCCTCCTGAAAGTGGAAGCGCGCCGCGCGAATCTGCTCATCGGGCGAAAGGACAGCGCGGCATTTGTCCAAAGCGGTCGCCGTGCCGAGGCTGGCCTTCCAAAGGTGGACTTCGCCGCTGCCGAGGCTGATCTGGTGCGGACCCGCGGGCCATTTGAGCTCTGGTTGAATCATGGTTTTCTATCGAGGAAAGCCGTTGGACGGCTCGCGCGAAACGAGTATTCGCCGGGCAGCGCGGAGCTCCTTCGCGCTGTGAGCGGTGATTTCCTGGACACTTCGGTATGTGGGCCCGTTGCGGAGTCGCCGAACATTGCTGCATCGGCGATTCCTTTTCGGGACTGTCGGGCGTGATTCATCTGGCTCAGTATGAAAGCGGACTCCGTGCCATTTCAATCCCCGTATTATTCCTCAGTCTGCCGCGGTGACTGTCCGACTGCTGTGCAGTGATTGCTGTTTTCCGCAGGCACGGGTATAGCTGAGGGACTCGTAATGCCCAATCGCACTTCCTCGGCCCGGCGCCAATTCCATTTTCAGCCATGATTCGACTCGCAGGCTACACAGCCCAGGGCTTTGACCGCGGAGCGTCCCGGCTAAAGGAATCGCTGTGGATTTTGGTCAGAGCGCTTTTTTTCCTCACTCCCCTCCCATGGCCTTCCGCGCTCCGGTGTGCGCTCCTGAGGGCTTTTGGTGCGACCGCGGGCAGAGGCGTGGTCATCCGGGCAAATGTGAACATTTCATTTCCATGGCGGATCTCCATCGGCGACGACGTGTGGCTGGGTGAGGAAGTAATGATCCTTTCGCTCGCGCAGGTGACGATTGAATCAAACGTTTGCGTCTCGCAGCGGGCATTTCTCTGCACCGGCTCGCACGATCATTCAAAGGAGACGTTCGATTTAATCACAAAGCCGATCACGCTCCGCGAAGGCTCATGGGTCGCCGCGATGGCGTTCATCGGCCCCGGCGTCGAAATCGGGAGGGGGAGTCGCGTTGCTGCGGGCGCAGTGGTTTCGCGCGAAGTTCCGCCGTTTGTCGTCATGCAGGGAAATCCCGCGTTAGTCGTGAAGGAATTGCCAGGCGAGACAATCGCACCCCGGTGATGCGCATCCCAAGTCCGCTTCTGCGAATGATCACATTACTCCGGCATTCGACCAAAAAAACGGCAGGAGCGTAGTGAAGAAGCTCGTGATCTATCCCAGCGCCGCGTCGATCATTTCGCGTCGCTGAGTCGGCTGCGTCCAGCGCCATTGTGCTTCCGCGTTCAGTGATGAGATTGGGTCGAAAAAGAGGAACTGCTTTCCGGGCTTCACGCTCGGGGCGGTGAAGACGCTGATGCCCGAATCGCGGTCATACACGTCCGGCGAATGCACGTCGCGTTTGCCGCCGCCGCCGGGAGCGTCGACGACGAATGCGGGCGTGTTGAAACCGGCGGTCGCTCCGCGCACATGCCGCTCGATGTTCTGAGCGACATGCAGCGGCGTTCGGAGGTCTTCCACTCCGGGGACCATGTCGTGGACATAGACGTAGTACGGGTGGACGTTCACAAAACTGAGCCGCCGCACGAGCAACGTCATCGCCTCGGGCGAATCATTCACGCCGCGCTGGAGCACGGTTTGGCAGCGGACGTGGATGCCGCGTTCCGTCATGCGCCCGAGCGCGTCTTCGGTGAACCCGGTGATTTCATTCGCATGATTGAAGTGCGAATGCACCGCGACATCTTTGAGCAGCTTGCGTCCTAGCTCCACGACGCGAGTGAGTGCGTCCAGCCACGCATCGTCGGTGAGCATTTTTTGCGGCAGCACGCAGAGCCCTTTCGTCGCGTATCGGATGCGCCGGATATTCGGCATTTCGAGCAGGCGGCGTCCGATCGTCTCAATGTGGGCCGCGCTCAAATTGTAAGTATCGCCGCCCGAAATCACGATGTCTTCAAGCTGGGGCTGGCTGGCGATATATTTGAACGATTCCTCCCAGCGAGCTGCGGTCGCGGGCAGTTTCATTTTTTCGATGACGTCCGTGTCGTTGCCCACGGCGTAGCTGCGCGTGCAGAAGCGGCAGTAAACAGGACAGCTCGGCTGCGGTAAAAAGAGCGCCTTGTCGGCATAGCGATGCGTGAGGCCGGGAACGGGCGAGTCTTCGCGCTCGTTCAGCGAATCGAACCGCAGCATCGGATGATCCGGCTGCTGCTGTGAATTGAGCGGGAGAAACTGCGTGCGAATCGGGTCCGAAAGCGGTGCGGTCCAATCGACGAGTGCCAGAAGATACGGGGAAATGCGGAGCGCCATTGGCGCGTGAGCGATGCCGGCTTCGAGGTCGGCGAAAAAGGATTCCGGAATGAGTGTTCCAAGTGTCGCGCGCAGTTGTGCGACGCTGGTGACGGTGTGGCGTTGCTGCCATTTGTGGTCGCCGAACTCCCCGACGCCGGCCTGTGCGTAGGCTGGGATGTTTCTCCAGAATTCATCGCGGCGAAGGTCTCGATGACCGGAAAGGGGATGGGTTAAGGTGGTGTGTATAGACGTGGAGGCCGAAGCGGGCGCGGAGCCTGCGGGCGGGTCAACGTGCTCGGGATCCAGGACTGGATTTGTGGTGTATGTGGGCATGGTTGGTTTTCGTGTAGAAAGGTAAACGGCGTGCGGCTGCGGGCGGACTCGCCCAGAGCGCTGAAAAGCTGCTAGTTCATCAAAGCGCGAATAACGCGCAAAAGTGGAAGCCGGATAGTAATCACAATCGGATAACTGCTCGGGATGCTCATACGCATCGCCACGGAGTGCAAGCGGAAGTTTTTGCCTCGACAGAACGCGAAGTCCGGCGAAGATTCTCGCAGCTTCAAAATGCAGCCGTAGCTCAACTGGATAGAGCGTTGGTCTCCGAAGCCGAAGGTTGTGGGTTCGACCCCCGCCGGCTGCACTCCCTTCAAACTCCGCACTTCAATGCATCCCCTGCATCGAGCGGTCTGGGCGCAAGCGCCTCTCAGAATAGCTAGCGGCGGGATTGGCTGCGATCGTGAGTTCCGCTGGTTGTTATGCGTCCGTCCTCCGGCGGCGGGCAGAGTTTGGCCGCGGGCGGCCGCGAGGCCATCGGCCACCGGCTCAACGAACTTCGATCTCGAGTGGGACATCGAAGGCACCTTGGAAGCAAACGCGGCAACCGTCATTCTGGTCGCGCTGGTTTGCGCTCCCCGTCGTCGTCGCCGCCTTTATCCTCCAGCACTCCCTCCAAGGCTGGTGTCCCCCGCTCTCGCTTTTCCGCTGGCGAGGCATCCGAACTGAGCGCGGAATCCATCTTGAGCGTACCGCCCTGCGAATCTTGCGGGGCGATTTTGAGACGTTGTCCAATGATCCGCACAAAGCTTTCCGGCTGGCAAGGGAGGCATTTTGAGCGGAACGGCGTGGGGATTCCTTGATGGGCTACTCTTCCATCAACTCCTTCAGTCCGACAATATGCTCTCGGAGAAGTTGCCAATAACAAGCCCCTCTCTGAGTTGCGAGTTGGGATTTCGTTGTTCCCTCGCTTGATTTTGCGGGTCCAGCCAGCGTCGGAGCTGGATACGGGCGATGCTGTCGAGATTGGGCGGAAATTTGCTTGAAGCGAGAGATAGTTTATGGCTCAAGATGAATTATGCATATTTCCGATTCCCGCGGGAGTTTTGCCGCCGCCGCGTCCGCTTTCGAGACGACGCATTGGAGTGTCGTCAAGGCGGCAGGGAATCAAGAATCGCCAGAGGCGCGAGATGCCTTGGAAAAGCTATGCCGGATCTATTGGCATCCGCTATATTCTTACATTCGCCGCAAAGGCTTGTCGCCTGAGGATGCGTCCGATGCGACTCAGGAGTTTTTCTGTCAGTTGATCGCAAGGAACTCCCTGCGCTCCGTGGAATGCGCCCGGGGCAGCTTCCGTTCTTTTCTCCTGGCATCAGTCAACCACCTCCTCGCAAACGGATGGGATAAGGCGCGCGCTCTCAAACGCGGCGGCGGCCTCGAAATCGTCTCGCTTGATGCGGAGGAAGCGGAAGGCCGCCTTGCAGAGGATATGGCCACTCATGATTCCGCGGAAAAGACCTTTGACCGGCGTTGGGCGCTGAAGCTGCTCGACCGTGCGCTTACGACCCTTCGTGCGGAGTTCACTGCGGCAGGTAGGCTCACACAGTTCGATGCGTTGAAAAGATTTCTCTCCGATGTCGCCGGCGACGGCGAATACGCGGCGCTGGCCGTGCCACTCGGGATGGAGGAAGGTGGCGTGGCCGTGGCTGTGCATCGACTTCGCCTGCGTTATCGCGAAATTGTCCGCGCGGAAATCGCGCAGACCGTCACGACCGAATCGGAACTAAATATCGAAATGAACCACTTGTTTGCGTGCTTCGATTGACGCGAACCCATGCGCACCTCCCTCGCACTCTATTCCCGAGTGCGCGAGTTTTGTAATCCCGGGTGCGGCTTCCTTCTTTCAAAAACTATAACGCCATGCCCGTAAAACAAACATGCCCTCGCTGTGGGACCGCTCTCTCGGATAATGCTCTGGAGGGACTCTGCCCGACATGCGTGGGGCGGGCCGCTTTTGCAGGTGGCCCGGTGAGCGATGAAGCTCTCAATACCGGAGCCTCACCGCTGACGCCGGAGATCTGCGCTGAGTTTGCGCAGCTCAAACCTGAAAACATCGGCGACCCAATCGGGCCGTACCGGCTGGTGGAGGAAATCGGCGAGGGTGGGTTCGGTACTGTTTGGATGGCGGACCAGGAGCGCCCGGTGCGCCGACGAGTTGCGCTGAAAATCATCAAGCCCGGCATGGATACGAAGGAGGTCATCGCCCGCTTCGAGCAGGAGCGGCAGGCGCTCGCGATGATGGAGCATCCGAACATCGCCAAGGTATTCGATGCAGGCACCACGCAGTGGGGCCGACCGTTCTTCGTCATGGAATTGGTGCGCGGAATCAAGATCACCGACTACTGTGATCACGAGAAACTCTCTACCCCGGACCGCCTCCAACTCTTCGTCCAAGTCTGCAACGCCGTGCAGCACGCTCATCTAAAAGGGATCATCCACCGCGATCTCAAGCCATCGAACATCCTCGTCACGATGCACGACGGAGTGCCGGTGCCGAAGATCATCGATTTTGGCATATCGAAAGCGACTGCCGGACGGATGGCCGGCGCGACGACCTTCACGCAGATCAACCAGTTTA
>JANMGP010000327.1:0-22248 GCA_031374705.1 Verrucomicrobiaceae bacterium
CACCGCCGAAGGGCTCAACTCGAAAATCCAAGCGCTCAAAGCCAACGCCAGAGGCTTCCGTAACTTCTTCAATTACCGGACTCGCATCCTCTTCTTCTGCGGCAAGCTCGATCTTTCGCCACTATGACCCCGGAAGAAACATCCTGTCATAACCCACTGGTAAAAACCGAGAAGCCCGTCCACAAGGCCCCTAAACTTTGCATCTTTCCGATATGCCTCACTGGTTGTTGTAAGCTCATCAAATCCGTCGTCTGGTTCACCGTTCGGTCCGACGTCAAAATTCCAAACGCCAATTTTCCACCATTTTCCATCTGAAAAAACTGCGTCGATGTCCTGTTTACTTGTCGAGCAGGATTTCGGATTAATTAACACAAATCTCCATGTGTCCGCATCGAATCCAACTACTGTCTTACTCGAATGATTATTTACAACACCATTAAATGGCCAGCCTTGATTGTCCAGCCCCAACGGATCCACCGCTCCTAGCGGCCCTTTCTCCACATACCCATAAAGGTTAATCCCCCCATCCTCCTCAATCGGGTCCCTCGAAATCCACCGGCCCAGCTCCGGCGAGTAGACGCGGTAGGGGGCGAGAACTAGGCCGGTGCGGGCGTTGGTGTAGTGGCCGGTGTAGCCGAATTCGGCTTCGAGGTCGCCGGTGAGTTTGGTGCGGATTCCGTAGGGCGTGTAATCGTAGCGGGCTCGTACGGCTCCGGTCCCGGCGTCCACCAGTTCGCGGATGCTTCCTAGATGGTCACGCGTGTAGAGCAGCGCGACGGTGCTGGTGTTGAGCTTTAGCGTTTCGCCGTTGCCGTGGAACACCCTCAATTCGCCCGTCTGGTTCTCGCGCTGCCCTACGATGTCCAGCCCGTCCCACATCAGCGTTTTGTTCGAAAGCGTTGTTGCTCCCAGGGTTTCCACCACTTTCACCCGGCGATGGAATGCGTCGTAGCTAAACGTCACTTCCGTCCCGTCTGTGGATGCCGGGATCTTCGCCGAGACCAGCCGGTTTTCCGCGTCCCATTTGTAAGTCCAGATCCCGTTGCCCGTCATGTTCCCGTCTGCATCGTAGCTAAATGTCACCGCCGATTCTGCGGGCACGTTCACTTGCAGCGTTTTCGTCGTCACTTCCGTCGTGAGCCCCTGCGGCGCCTGCGTTTGTTCGGCCCTGATGCTGAACCGCCTCACGCCTTCACCCACATTGGTCCGCGCCTTCCACTGCGTGGCTCCGCTCTCCGCAGTCGCTGCAATCGCCCCGCCTATCGGCGTCCCCGCTGTATTCACGGGCGTCACAGTCACCTTGCTTTGCGGGTTCAGATTGCCGCGCAACTCCATCTTTCCGCCCGCCGTCTGCTGGGTCAACTGGTTGAACGCATCCGCCGTCCAGCTTCTCACTGCTCCGCTGCGCTGCTCGCTCGTGCGGTTTCCGCCCGCATCGTATTCGTAAAAGTGGAAGTCTGCAGTTACCGGCGTTGGTTGCCCACCGGTCCTGCTAGTCACGGCTACGGTTTCGAGATGCTCGCTGGCATCGTAGCCCATCGTCCACTGATTCCCCGAGCCCGACGGCAGCACGTCTTTGATCCACGTCTCCAGCCGCCCGACTGCATCGTAGCCGTAGGTATGATTCGTGTAATTGTTCGAGCCGCCATTCCATGTGTTGGTGATGCTCGCAAGCTGGTGCTCCGTGTTCTGTATGTAGCCGAAGTCCGTCCGTAAATCGCCGCCCGCTGTCACAGTCTTCGTCCACGACACCTGCCCCGTATTCCCATCGTAATGTCGTGATGAAATCCGCCGTGTGTTCGAAGCCTACGCCGCCGGTCTCCGCGATAGCCAGCGGGTCGAGTAGGAATCGGGTGATAGTTCCTTCTGCTCCATGCTCTGGGCGAAGCAGTGCGCGAGTGGCTCAGACCTCCGAGAGGGTCCAGGTCACTACGAGCGAGAGGGAATCCCCGGCCGCGAGCGAGCGAACGGGTGACGTAAATTCAAATTCGATGTAGGGCGGTGTGCCGGGGAGTCGGAATGACGAGTCGTCGGGGTCCGAGAAAACCTGTGCGCGGCGGTGCGGGGTGTGACCGGTGGCGGTGTCGGGAGTCTCGATGGTAATAACATGGTCGCCGATGCGCGCACTGAGTTGGTCGGCGTCAAGGCCGGTTTTTTGCCAAGGGGACGCGGGTCGATGCAGGACTATGTCCCGCCCGCGCGGCTCGATGTTCTGCCATTCACCGCCGGGGAAATGAGCGTAGCCGGGCGCAAGGGCATCCGAAGTCAGCCGCGCTATGATTTGTGCGGCTGCGGGGAGTTGCGTGACGGTCCAGATGGCGACTGGCAAGTTGCGCGCCGGCGGCGTGATTTGTTCGAGGCGATTGGAAATGAAAACGCCGGTTCCGGCGGGAGCCAGTTCGATGTCGCGAACGATGCGCAAGCCGTAGTTTGGAATCACGGGTGAGGTCATGCGCAACGCTCGACTCTCGGCAGCGACTTCCCACGGCGCTGATGCGGGGTCGCCGGGCGGATGCGTCGTCGCGGGGCTCCACTTGCGCCAGTCGTCTTCGGGCCAGAGCCACACTTTGTCACCGCCCCAATTTTGCCAGCCGGTGAAAACGCTCGGCGTTTCGCGGGCGCGCGGGTTTTCCCAGAGCACATTCAGACCGCCGAGGACACCGTAGTGGACGATGCGTCCTGTCTCCGCACTCACGCGCAGCTCGACGCTGTCGTTCGCGATTCTCATGGTTTGCGTCGGGCCGCGAGTTCTTCGCGCATGGTCTGGCAGAGTTTTTCGTTGAGGCCGTAGAAGCTGAACACGCCTGCGAGAATGAGCAGTCCGACGGCGGGAATGAGGCTGGTCATGAGCAGAATGCCGTGCAGCGAATCGGCGCTTTGTTCGACGTTTGCGACGTAACCGAAGACGGTGAGCAGCCAGCCCGCAAAGGCCGCACCGATGCCCATGCCTGCCTTTTGCGCGCAGGTGACCGCGGAAAAAATGATGCCGGTTGTGCGCACGTTGAATTTCCATTCGGCAAAATCCGCCGTGTCCGCGACGAGCGCCCAGAACAGTGTGGCGTTGATGCCGCTGAAGATTGCTCCGATGATTTGGAATGTGAACACGAGCGAGACCTGCTCCGGCTTTATCCAGTAAAAAGGCAGCGCCGTGAGCGCGACGAGCACCATGCTGGCGATGAACGCCGTCTTTTTGCCCACGGCCTTAACCGCGAACTTGGTGAGCATCGCGCCGAAAATCATCGCGAGTCCACCGAACAGAAAAAACATCGTGATGCGGTCGTCGCCTTCGGGCCAATGGAGGTAACTCTTGAGGTAATAGATGCCGCTGCTGCCGCGCACAACTGCGAGCGTGATGTTGACGATGCCGACGAGAAAAAGAAGCAGCCAGTGGCGGTTGGCGAGCAACGTTTTCAAGTCATCCCGCAATCGTGTCTTTTGCGCCGCCGGCGGCTGGATGCGCTCGCGCGTTGAGAAGAACGTGATGAGGAAAAGCGCCACGGCCATCACGCTGAAAAGCAGCACGGTGAGCTGCGCGCCGAGTTGTTTGTTACCGCCGCCGAATTTCGGGATGAGCAACAGGAAGCTGCTGTTCGCGATGATGCCGCCGATTTGCGCGAGCGCCATACGGTAGCTGTTGATGCTGGTGCGTTCGAGCGTGTCATCGGTCATGACTCCCGAGAGCGCGCCGTAGGGGATGTTGATGGCGGAGTAGAGCAGCATTAGCGCGTTGTAGGTCACCCATGCCCACACGAGCTTGCCGGCTGGGCTGAAGTTCGGCGTGGTGAAGGCGAGCACGAAGACGATGGCGAGCGGCACGCAGAGCCAGAGCAAATACGGGCGGAAGCGGCCCCAGCGCGTCTTGGTTCGGTCGGCGAGCGCGCCGATGAAGAAATCGAAAACGCCATCCGTGCTGCGCGCGAAGAGCAGCATGGTGCCTGCGGCGGCGGCTGTGATGCCGTAGATATCCGTGTAGTAATACATGATGAAGTTCATCATGAGCGCCCACACGAAGTTGCTGGCGGTGTCGCCGAGGCCGTAGCCAATTTTTTCTTTTACGCTGATTTTCATGGTTCGAGAGAAGTGGTGACTAAGATGGATGTGATGCTGCCGGTGCGGTGGAAAAGTTCGCGGCTCACCGCGGCAGACAGTGTGTTGCCGCTAATGGCTTCCGTGATGCCGTCCGCACGATGAACCTGAATGCGCGGCGAGTCGCCAAGGCTCAGGACGATGGGCACCTGACAGAGCGTGAATGCGAGGCAGCGTGGTGGCAGTGTGACGGTGCATGGCGCGCCGGTGAGGTTCACGCAGTCGAAAGTGGACGCACTATCGCTAAACTCCGCCGCATCGAGAAGGCGCGGAGCAAACGAGAGGCAGCCATCGGTAACCACGACGCCAAGCTCACCGAAGCGTGTAAGGATTTCCTCCTTCACCTGCCCCGTCATGCCGGGCTGCTGGGCACCGGTGTGCTTCGGAGTGTGCGAGTAGGCGTCGGTGGGAAATGCGCCGTATTCCGCTGGTGTCTTGCGAAAGCCGAGGCCGTCGCGGACGTGCGAGTAAACAGCGCGGAGGCGTGCAGCCTCCGTTCCGCAGGATTCGGCGTGGAGTTCCTGCACGGCGAGCAGGAGCTTCGCGACCATGTGCCAGTAAATGCTGCCGAGCCCTTCGAACGCAAAGAACGTGCTGCTCCGTCCGGTGAAGCGGCTGTGGTGAAACACGTCCTCCCACAGTGCCAGCACCGACTCGCGGTCTGCCGCGCTGCAGGCTGCGAGCGATGGTGTCATGTCGGCAGCGTTGGTGAGGTCGGACTGGAAATGCGCGGCACCGTTGGCGTCGATGACGACGACGGACGTGTCGCCAGCGTCGGCGAGCGCGGCGAGAAAAGGCGAACGCTTTCGCCAATCGTCCGGCAGCGTGTTGCGCTGTAAAAATGGAATGATTTCGCGGTCGGGATACAGAATGTAGCTGCGCTGGTCCTCGCGATAGAGCGGGCTGTGGCGGAGCGCATCGAGCAAAGCGAGCGCATCTTCGCCGTGCAGCATTCCGCTGCTCAAAATGGCGACCTGTCCCTCGAGCATCAGGTCGAGATGCTCCACCGATGCGCTGCGTTCGTGAATCGCCAGCACGTTGTAACTGTGCGCGAGTCCGTCTGAGCGGCGATTGCTGCCGATGGTGGATTCGACGACAGGGAGCGCGGCGGCAATGAGTTCGCGAACGGCGCTCACGTTCACGGTCACCGACCCGGCAACCTCGCCCGCATACACTTTGCGACGATGCGTTTCGCCCGCCCGGCCGAGCTTTTCCATCACCGTGAAACGCGATGAATCATCGGATACGGCGCACTCGCGCAGCACGTCCGCGAGCGTTGCGAGCAGTTCCGCCACTGGCGCGCTGAAAACGAGCGCGTCTCCCGCTTTCGCGAGAAGCCCGTCGAGGAAAACGAGGTAGCGTCGCAGATGGCAGACGGTCACGACCGACAGGCCCCAACCGGCGAGCGCGTTGTTCGCATCGTTCCATTCGGGGCGCTGCGTGTTCAGCCAGATGCCGCCGCCGGGCACGAGATTGCTGAGCTTCACGAGCGCGGGCACGAGCAGCTTTTCCGCGAGCGAAACGAGCCGCACTTCGCCTTGCGCATCGGTCAGCAGTTTGCCATCGCCCCCGATTTCTGCAGCGCGGTGGAGCAAGCGGCGATTCAACCCGGTGTTGAACGTAATCGAGTGTTTCGGGTCGCTGACAAGCGCATCGAATTCCGCGATTTCATATGGGACACAAGCACTTGCAAAGGCGCGCTCGCCCATCGCGGCGCTGAGCTTTCCAGGCCAGAAGCGCTCGTGACTTTCCAGCAATCGCAGCAGGTAGATAATCTGGTGGTCGCCCCAATAACCGATGTGGCTCCACGCGTCGCCCGGGTCGTGGACTTCCCAATCGATGCCATCGCGCGTGATGCGATACGGGTTGTAGCCGTCGGCGGTCGAGGCATTCAGGAAGACCGCGACCATCGCGCCGAGGCACGCCGGATAGCTCTGCGCGAGGGCTTCCCAGTTTTGGAAAATATCCCGCCAATTCCCGCTGTAGCCGAGCTTCGGTCGTCCCTCCGCATCGCGCGTCTCGATGGAAAAACGGTTCCACGGACGGCTCGGGTCGCCGTGTCGGCGGGCAAAGCAGAGCGGCAGATATTCGTTCGCCAATCGCCGCAGCTGCGCATCGCCACGCCTCGTGGCTTGCTCCGCCAAAGTCGTGAGCGAAATGCGCTCGGGCAGTGACGAGACCCATGCTTGGTGGCGTGCGAATGCAGGCTTGCTGCGAGCCCGCAGGAACTTCGCGAAGTCATCGCGCGGGCATTCGTAGCCGCAGTCGAGCGTGCCGCCGCGCATGAGGTTGAACATCACGTTGGAAAAATGATGCACGCCGGCCGCGCGGTCGCCGGTTTGCTGCAAGCCGTCCGCAGCCGCGACGCGCAAGCGCAACCCGCGCGTATTCGCCGCGCAGCTTTCGGTGAGCGCGCGTCGGAGTTCAGCAGGCGTCTTAAGCGCGTGCTGCAATTTCACCAACGCACGATGGTCGAGCCCGATGTCGGCGACCGTGAACCACTCGTGCGTTTCGCCCGGCGCCAGCGAAAACTCATCCGCCACGAGATACGCTCCGAATTCCCCGCGAATTTCCGTTTCCTCCTGCACGGCACGGCACGAACGGAAAGCCGCCACCTGCCGGTCCGACAGCAGCCGCACCGGATTGCGATGCCCGAGCGACCACGCGCAAGACACGCGCAGCGATTCGGCAGGCGTGGCGCGGTCGCTGATGGCTGCATTCAGCGTGTGGATGCCAAGTCCGACGTCCGCGACCAATTCATGCCGCATGTAAGCCGCCGCGAGGTAGCTGTAGCGCGCATACGTTTCCTGATTCACGCCATGTGGCAGCAAGCGGTGCCACCCATCGAGACTGCGCACCGACACCTGCGCGGTGCCAATGTTTTTCAGCGTGCAGCGCCTTACCAATCCAAACTCATCGCTCGCCTCCAGTCGCCAGCGCATCCGCAATCCGAGCGAGTGATGCGTCGCCTCAAACACAATGCTCGTCCCGCATTCGTGCTTGTAGAGATTCCGCGAAACGCCCGATGGACGCGGATTCCCCGCCCACGGTTCCCACAGAAAATCCCCGACCTGCAGCAGACACATCGCGCCGCTCGACTGCGGCTGACCGAGGATTTTGTCCGCGGTCTGATACGGAAACAGCGCGCAGTCGGGGTCACGTCGGCCGGCCGTCAGCCCCGTGTTGCTGCCCGCAAACATCCACACGTCGCCATTGCTCACGACGTTCATGAGGAACGGCGCAAGCTCGTCCACATTCCGAATGCACAAATACCGCTCGCCGTTCATCGTCGCAAAGACTTCGGTTCCGAGAGAAACGGGTGATGGTTCGACGGATGACATCGGACTCTACGGAGTGAGTGTCGAACTGCCAGCCATGCTCCGCGCCGGGACTTCGAGTTTCCCGAGTGGTTTCGCCCCTTCGTAAAAAAGCACGGTCTGCGGCTTCGCGGTCGGGTTCCATGCGATAAATGTGCGCGTCTTTTTCGCGTCGTTCGCATAAACCATCGAGGTCGGGCTGCTGCCGTGGAAGGCGAAATCCGCGCGCCCGATTTCGCGCAGCGCACAGGCCTCGTAGTAGATGTTCGCCATCCACATATTGTGCGCGATTTTTTCGCCGGACTCGGTCCAGAGTCTGTCCATTTGGTCCACCGCGAATTGCGGGTCGGCCTGCATCACAAGGCCGAGATGGTAGCTGGCGAGTTCGCCGTCGTGGGATTTGATGTCCGCCGGTTTCTTTGTGTAGCCGGGTTTCTTCGCGGCTTCCTTTTCCTCGTGCGCTTCAAACTCACGATTCATGTCCGCATAGACTTTTTTGATGAAGGTGCGGTCGCGGTCGAGGTAGGCCATCCACGGCGCGGATGGGAGCCACTGGATGCCATAAATCCACGCGGGACTGGCGGTGAACCAAGTGCCCCAGACAATGCTGTTACACCAAATCATCCCCGCTGCCTCATGTTTGTATTCGGCGGGGAAGACATCGCCATGTGGATCGTACCAATACTCAATCGTCGCACGCGTCTCGAACGAGTAGCCCATCACGCCCGCCGCAGTGAGGTCCGCGTCGCCCAATGCCTCGCCGAGCAAAATCATGCCGGCCCAACTATTCAACGACTCGCCGGTGGACTCCTGATTGTTGCCATCGGGGAAGCCGTTTCCATCAGCAAACGAATGGCCGCGCCAGATGTCGAACGCACGGAAGAACGGGAACCGCGTGTCCTTGCGGTCGTAGTTCGCGTAGGTCTTCGTGATCGTTCGCGCCATGTCGCCGTAGTTCGCGGCGAAATCCGGCGCAAGCTGGCTCAGCAGACCGGCGGCAAATGTGAAGTAGCCGTAGTGGAAATGGTGGTCGGTGAAGTGTTCGGAGCCATAGCTGGAGTTAAAACCGACCAACCCCTTTCGGCGCGGGTAGTAGGCGAAGAAGCGGTCCTTTTCGCCGGGCGTGTAGGTGAACCAGTTCTCCACTTCGGCGCGCACCGTTCCGAGGATGCTCTCAAACGCCGGATCCTTCGTCTGCGCCGCGATGAAAGCTGCCTGCGCAAACCGCGTGACGTCCTTGCCCGCAGCGTAGGTGTCGCGGGCGAAATTTTTCTCCTTCACAAAGTAGTTTGCGAGATACGTCTTCATCCGCTCGCCGTCAAAACCCGCTCCAGCGTTCGGCGCGGGAAGATTCGGCACGATGCCGTTGAAGGGATAGCTGATGGTGAACTCACTCCCCACCGCGCAGCGCATCTGCCCCCGCATCGTCGGGTAGTTGATTCCATTCAAGGCGAAGTTGTTTTTGCTTTCGCGCCAGTGATGCGGCAGCCATCCGTGGATGATGGCTTTCTCCGTGCCCTTCAGCGCCTCGGTCATGACCTTCCACGTCGTGGTCATGCTTCCGGCGGCGCGGTCGTAGTTCCACGAAATCTTCGTGTCGCGCGGAACTGCGAAGGCGTTATTGTGAAAAGCGGCGATGTCCTTCTCCGCCGGCAGCGGACACACCACAAGGAACGCGCTCTTCCCGGAAAACATGGCGCTCACGCCGTCAGCACCCTGCTCGAACTTCGTCCCGTCCGGCGCGAACACGCCATAAGAACGCCCTTCATAGGTGATGCCCAAAGCATCTCCCGTTGCCGGCAATTGCACCGCCTGACCCGTGACGCCGAAGAACGTCGCCGCACTTTTTCCGCGCGAGCCTTTGCCCGGATTTCCGCCAAACGCGATGACCGGCTGCACGCCTGTAAATTCGCTCCACACATACGGCATCCCCTCGCCAAGCGTCACATCCATGAAGCGGCTGTCGCTTTCAAACATGCGGAAAGCCACGGTCCAATCCGTCCACGATTTTGCCCGCGAATCCTGCGGCTTGAAATCCTTGCCCGTGATCACGAGCGGGAAATCCGTGACCATCCGCGAGCCATCGCCTGCGGGCTTCGTCGGGTAGAAAATCTCGATGCCTTCCTTCGTCGCATCCACCTTGTGCGGCATCGACCACAGCCCCGCGCCGTATTGCTGGAAAATGAGATTTTGATACCACTTGTTACTCGGAATCGGCCCGCCGTCGTCCTTGACGAGATATAGTTGCCTCTTCTCCACCTCGGCTACGAGGTCGATGTTCTTTTGCTTGTCGATCGCGCTACCCGCCGGCGGGAAGGAAGCATAGGAGCCTTTGCCGACGGCGACCGGCTCTTGGGATTCGGCGAGGCTGGCCACCGATAAAAGCCACAGCGTTAGTAAGTGCGTATTCTTCATGTGAGAGTTAATCTGGGAGCACTGTTCTCGATGTATCCACGGAGACCACTTCTGGAATGCCCGCGACAGTGCGCGAGTTCAAATCATATCCGGCGTTAAGGCAACTCCACTACACGGTAGAACTTCCTGGTCGTGTTGATCGCCTCCCTCGCGGTGCGCGTTGCGCCTGTCCCGGGGGCAAGGCCCAGATAATCCGACCATGCCGCAAAATCCTCCGTGTTTTGCACCTGATAGTTTTTGCCGGACGTCGTGGGCCAGCCGATTTCAACGCCGGATTCGACTAATGTGGAAAGCACGTTGGTAATATCCGGTGAAACTGGGCCGAAGGAAAGCGACACATCATCGATCAAGGTCACCCAATTCCATCCATTCCCGGCACCCATCGCCTGAATCCAGCCTACCGTCATTTTGGTCGCGCCCGCGGGCGGAGTCACCGAGGCGACGACTTTGGTCCAACTTGCACCCACAGAGGCAAAGCTCGTGAAGATGGGTCCGCCCACAACGCCGTTGCTGTCGTTGTAAAAGAAAATGGAAAACTGCGGGTTCGCACCGCCGACTTTGACCGGATTGGCGGCGTAAAACGAGAAATCATAAGTGGTGCCGGCGACGATGGGGAAGCGGTCACTGCGGACATCCGTATTGGGAGCCGCGACCCCGCCGCTCGCTGCGGTGGTGGACTCGATCTTGAGCATACTCGTTCCTCCATGCGGGCTGATCGCTGCATACTGCGTCGAGATGGTCATGCTCGCTCCAGTGTTTGGCTGGACCGCAATGCTCCAGTTCGCTGACCCAAGAGAGTTGGCGGCTGAAAACTCGAATCCGGGATTGAGTACTTCGTTGTTCGCGCTGCCGGGAATCACTTCGATCACGCGGTAGAACGGAGATGGAGTTAAATCCAGGCGCGATGTAACGCTGTCTGAAAACAGAGTACCGCCAAGATTCGTCCATGCGTTGTTGTCTGCCGATTCCTGGGGCTGGTAGGTATTCCCGTTGGCGGCGGGCCAGCTCACCAAAGTGCCGGACGTGATAGTGGCGGCGAAAGGCGCTGTAGGCTGAATCCGGACGTTGTCATACCCCACGGATGATCCAGGCCCCCAGAGCGGCACGACCTTGATTCCATCGGCACTGGGATGGATCGTTACCGGGAAGGAGTAAGTCGCCCAATTCCCGGTTCCGCTGGCAGGATAGACATCACCGGTGGTCCCGACCTGCGCGGCTCCCGAGAAGAAATCGACCTTGAATCCTCCGATGCGCGTGCCGGTAATGATTTTCATATCCTGGAGGAAAGTATAGGTCTGGCCCGCAGTGAGGCCCAATGAAGCAAGCGTGATCGGATTACCTGAATTCGCGACCCAGATGCCGAACCCTCCGCCGCCTGTGTTATCGATAATCCCGTAGCCGTTCGGATTTCCCCCGGTGGCGGGATAGCTGTAGGTGAACGAGCCGCCACCGCTGACAGGCAGCCATGCGCCGGGCGCACCTGCGGGAGAGTCGAACGTTCCGTTCGGGATTACGCCCGCAGAGGCATTGATGTTTAGCAAGGCACCGAGAAAGGCGCATACGGCAAGGATGTTGGATTTCATGAGGTGAAGACTGGTTGGCGAATTTGACCATGCGGCAGCCCGCTTCCCGCGTCAACAAAAACAATGCACTTTTATGCACACTACTCTCAACTCCCGCCCGTCCGCTTTACTTCCGCGACCCTTCCGATGGTCTCCCCAGCTCGAAATTGAGGCGCGATGAGCACATGCTGCGGCGACCCGAATCGCCTCTGCACAAGCTCCGTCAATCGCTTCGCTCCCGTATATCCAATCTCCCAGTACGGAATGACAGAAGTCGTGAGCATCGGCCCGTCCAGCGGTTTTTGGATTCCGTCAAATCCCGTCACTGACACGTCGCGCGGCACGCGGAGCCGGCGCTTCTTCAGTGCGTGTATCAAATCGTAAGCCTGATGGTCGGCGGCGCAAACCCAGGCGGCGACGCCTTCACGGACGCGCCGCGCGACATGGTCGAAACTCTCGTCGAGCGACATTGCCTGATCATCGCGCACGTTGACGATATTATCATCCCGCAGCGGAAGGCCCCATCGGGTGAGCTTTTCCACATAAGCGCTGAACCGGCGGAGCGACCATTGAGCCTCGACCTCGTAGCGGCGGGTGTAAAAGCCGATCTGCTTATGCCCAAGGTCCGCCAGCCTGTTCATCATCACGGCGACGCCCTTGTAATGATCCACGTCCACGCAATTTACCGCCGCAGTGCCGTATTGCTCCACGAGCGAAACCATCGGGAACAGACGATCCATTTCGTCCACCACGTTCCGCGGAAAAGGATAAATCAACAGCACACCGTCCCACGCCCGCTTCCGCAGTGCGACGAGTTTCCGGTACGATGGCGCGTCGATCGAAGCGTCCTTCGGATCCACGTAATGGATTTCCAGCTTCGTATTGCTCAACTGTGCGAATTCACTGGCTCCCGCATAGAGTCCCACACCGGGACTCTCGTAAGCACCGCGCAGGTATTCTTCGATATCCGTGCAAACGAGCACGCCCACCCGCCGGTTGGCGCCCTCCTTTTTCTTGCCCGGCACCCGCGTTTCCATGTGCTGATAACCCAACTGCGATGCGAGATCGAACACCTTCGCCCGCGTCACCGGGTTGATTCCCGGATGATTGGTAAAACAGCGCGACACTGTCGTCCGGGAAATGCCGAGCATCGCAGCAATTCGTTGCTGGTTCACTTTGGAAGAATTGGCTTCCGGCCCTGCGTCATCGCTCATGAAGCGATCTGATATGCGTCTGCGAGCCGCAATCGCCAAGCACCAACCGCCACGATTCGCGAATTGTCCGCGTCCCATCTCAAATCACGCGCCGCGCGTTTTGCCGACTGTCTGCATCGCCGCCGATTGTGCTTGAACAACGTGGGGATCGGCTCAATGAAAATGCAACCCAAAGAACATTTATGAAAATCCCGATCGGTTTCATCCTCGGTTGTCTTTCACTTTCCCCTGCCAGCGCTGCGCTCCCGCTTTACGAACCTTTCGATTATCCGGCCGCAGCGGATCTCGCCGGACAAAGCCCGAACGGCGGTACGGACCTGTGGGCTGCGACGGGGACGAGCGGCACAGGAGGCACGGATGCAATCACGATCGCAACCGGCAGTCTCACCGTGCCGGGACTCGCGTCACCACTCGGAAACAGTATTCTGTACGGTGGACTTGGACTCACCGATCGTTTGTCCATCGGAACACCGATCAGCAGCGGAACGCTTTTCTACTCATTCCTGTTTAATGTGCAGGATCTGGGTTCCCTGTCCACAGGCGGCGGATTCATGGCGGGGTTCAATAACTCGGTCGGGACACAGACCGGCCAGCCGACCACAATCGGCGCGCGACTGCTCACGCGCCTCAGTGGAACGGGATTCAATGTCGGGATCGAAAAGAATTCCGGGACGGCAGCCAACTTTGTTTTCGATACCGCGGTTAGAAATGTCGGCGACACCATCTTTGTGGTGGGGAGTTACACATTTAATACCGGCGGCACGACCAATGATGGTGTGTCGCTTTGGATCAATCCCGATATGTCCACGTTTGGAATGGCCTCGGCTCCCGCACCGACCCTCGTTGGAACGGTGGTGGGAACCGACCTCGGCTCGATTGCAAGTTTCCTTTTCCGCCAGGGCAGCACGACGGCGGTTCCGGGCGCCGTTGTCGCGGATGAACTACGCGTGGATACAACCTGGGCCGGAGTCACTGTGCCCGAGCCGTCGTCCATGGTGTTGGGGGCTGTTGCCGGTGGCGCGATTTTGCTTAGACGGCGGCGTGAATCGCGCCACTGAACTGGTACCAACATCCCGACGGGCATTCTGCCGGACCGGGCCGGTTTTTCCATTCGACCTATTTGTGATATGACGACTGCCTTGCCGACCACTCAGCTCCTGCGAACATTGATACTGTCTGTGTCGATGGCGTGTTCCGCGTTAATGGCTCAGACAGGATCGGTGGTGACGATCAATGCGGACAAGGTGATGGTGATCAACGGGCGAAAGGTTTTTCCGATCGCGCTTTCTCCCGGCCCGCCGAACTTCGGAATGACCCCCGTTGGTTATGATGCGATGGAGGAATTGAGCAACGCAGGCGCGCTGATTTCCCGCATTGTACAAACGACCGATTGGAATAGCGGCCTGATCGCCACCCAACAGGCGGCGCTCGATTGGGCGGCCCAGCACGGCATGTATGGCATGGTGAATCTCCGGGAACTGTCGGTCTTCGCCGCCGGCAATGCCACGACGGAGGCTTCCCTGCGCAGTCTCGTGAGCCAGTTCAAGAACCACCCTGCGCTCGCCTTGTGGAAAAACAAGGACGAGGCGTGGTGGGGCGGCACGTCTGTGGCGGATCTTCAGCGCGGGTACGATGTCATCAAGCAGGAAGACGCGAATCACCCCGTGGAGCAGACCCATGCACCGCGGGGGACGGTAGCAGACCTCCAGCCCTATAACGTCGCGGCCGACATCCTCGCGCTCGACATCTACCCGGTCGGAGTTCCGCCCGGTGCGAACTCGCTGCTCGCGAACAAGGAGATCAGCATGGTCGGCGACTACACGCAGTTTCTCTCGCAGATCGCAAACGGGCAGAAACAATTCTGGATGGTGGAGCAGATCGCGTGGAGCGGCGTGACGCCTCCATCCAAAACGCTCGTGTTCCCGACGCTGCGGCAGTCGCGCTACATGGCGTATCAGGCGATCATCAACGGTGCGCGCGGGCTGATGTTTTTTGGCGGAAACATCGCTACCACCCTCAACGCCCAGGACGCGCTGCTCGGCTGGAACTGGACCTTTTGGAATGACGTGCTCAAGCCGGTCATCCAGCAGGTGGGCGACCACGGCGTGCTCGCCCCGGCGCTGGTCGCACCGAACTCGGCGCTGCCGATCACCTCGATCGGAGCGACCGCACCCGACGTGGAGTTCTGCGTGCGCGAAGTGCCGCCCTACCTTTATATCCTGGCATGCAAACGTGAAGGCGCGACCGCAAACGTGACGTTTACTGGACTGCCGGCATGGGTCGGAACTGGCGAAGTGCTCTTCGAATCGCCGCGCACGGTCTCGGCGCAAAGCGGGCAGTTTTCTGATACGTTCGCGCCGTTTGACGTGCATGTGTACCAGTTCTCGCAGTCCAATCAGAGTCCGACGATCCACTTCCCGCCACAAGGTCGAACGAACTTCCCGGGCACCAAAACCACGTTCACCGTGACGGCGGACGGCACCGGACCGCTCACGTATCAGTGGCGAAAGAACGGAATGAATCTAGCGGACGGCGGAGACATCTCCGGCGCGACCTTGCCCACATTGACCATCGATCGGGTGTCGCCGGCGAATGCCGCCAGTTACGACGTGCTGGTTACTGGCTTCGGCAATGTGACCAGTGCTCCGGCCACGTTGACGGTAGTGGATTATCAGAGCGGGCAGGTTCCCGGCATCACCTCCCAGCCTCAAAGCCGGAGCGCCAATACGGGGACAACCGCCGCATTTTCCGTGGCCGTCAGCGGCAATGGCCCATTCGCGTATCAATGGAGAAAGAACGGGTCGCTTCTGTCGGATGGCGGCAATGTATCCGGCGCGAGGTCGTGGAGTTTAACCTTGTCGAATGTCTCGCCGTTCGACGCAGCGATTTACGATGTAATCGTCAGCGGTTACACGAGCGTGACGAGCGACCCCGCGACGCTGGATGTCGTGACTGCGCCCGACCAATTGCTCCTTTACGAGCCGTTCGATTATTCGAATGTCGGTGCCGCGGTCAGCCTCAACACGCCGGCAAACTGGAGCTTTGGCGGGACGGGCGCGAACGATCTCAACGTCACGACCGGCAATCTTTCCACACCGGGTCTGGTGGAGTCACGCGGCAGGAGTGTTACCAATGGCGGTGTCGGCTTGGGAGTGCGGCGGTTGTTTGGCGCGAGCGTGAACAGCGGCGTGCTCTACTTCTCCGCACTTTTCCGCATCAACGATCTCGGCTCGGTTTGGAATGGTGCAGCCTCGCAAGTCGGTGCTTTGACTGCGAATGACAACACGTCTTTCCGGCTCGCGGTCATGGTGAAATCCGCTCCCGCCGGATACGTCATCGGCGTGCAGAAAGGCGGCACCGGGGTCACGTCCACCTTTGGCTCCACGGAGTTTCACGCGGGGGAAACCGTCTTCCTCGTCGGTAAATACGATTTCACGATATCTCCCAACATGGTCTCATTGTGGATCAATCCGAGTCCTTCAACGTTTGCCGCAATCGCAGAGCCGGGTAGCGGCGCGCTCTCGGCGACCACCGGCCTCGATGGGTTCGCAATCGATCGGTTCAACATGCGACAGAATACGACGACAAGTGTCCCGGCGGCCATGCAGTGGGACGAGTTGCGCATCGGCGGTTCCTGGGCGGACGTGACGCCCCCACAACCGCCGGTGATGGGTGATGTGAGGTTGCTCGGCAACGGCTCGTTCCAATTCGGCTACACAAACGGCAGCGCCCGGAGCTACAGCATCCGCGCGTCCTCGAATCTTGCGGAATGGGAACCGATCGGCTCGGCCACAGAAGTCGCCCCCGGTGTCTATCAATTCACCGACCAGACCGCGCCAGCCTACCAGCGCCGCTTCTATCAGTTACGATCTCCCTAAACCGGCGCTGAGCTTTTGGGGTTGTTGGTTGGCTGCCATGCCATTTTACTCCGATAATCCCGTCGCTCAAATTCAGCAAGTCACAGCGGGAAGTTCATGGGTTATTAGTGGCAAGGCGGACGGTGTTGTGCTGCGTTTCATTTCCCTGCAGCCGGGCGGCTCCATAGTTTGAGGGAATTTGCAGGCCTTGACGTAGATCAAAGGCGCAATGCGGTGGCGGGTTAAGAATGGTGAGCGTCACATCAACCCATAATTAAACGACCATGAGCCATTACATCGCACTTCTCCGCTACACCGCCAAAGGCGTGGAGCACATCAAGGACTCGACGAAACGCGCGCATCATTTCAACAAGATCGCCAAAAAGGCCGGGGTAAAAATCGAGGGTCAGTATTGGACGCTCGGCCGGTACGACGGCGTGCTCATCATCGCCGCAGACAGCGAAAAGAAAGCGTTGCATCTGCTCGTGGAACTCGCCGCCGGCGGCAACGTCCACGCGGAGACGATGCAGGCGTTTACCGACAAGACCTTCGCGCAAATCGTCGGATAGACTCCGCGCTTCGCCGGGCGGATATTGGCGAAGCGGAGGAGCCGCAAACTGCATCCAATCTCCGCGCTGCTCTTCATGGCATCCAACGTCGCGGAGGACCCGGAGCCGGCACGCACTGTGGTCGATTGAGCTGTAAATTCGCACCCGTTCCCACCACGCAAGTCCCGACAAAAAACGGTCTGCATCCGTCAAAAAATGGAGAGCAAGGATTTCGGGCTTTGCGCAATGTCCGATTTGTCGCCGAAGGTTTCGCCGTTTCGGAAGTTCTTTTCAATCCGGGGTGCCTGAGGCGGCGGAAGGTTTTTCGTTATATGAACGCCCGGCTTACACAGGCCTGCTGGAACGAGGGAACCGGTCACCCAGAACCGGACGGAAAGGTTGTGTGCATACCCCGGTCGGGGTGGACCCCACGATTGTCAAAGCGTCAGTCAACCGCGCGCAGCCGGTCCGCTGCGCACTTCCGTCCAACACCATGAAAACCAGACAATCAACATTCACCCGCAGCGTGCGGCTGTTCTTCGCAGCGGCAGGGATATTTATTAGCGCCATTGCTGCGCAGTCCGCGCTCGCTCAGGGCGATCTGCCCTATGCCAACAATACGCTTCCGCCTTTCGGCGGGTCGTTCCGGGGCGCGACTCCCGGCGTATTTCCGGTTCCAGGTGCCGGCACGGTTCAAATCGGGATCGGGGCATACGGACGCGATGTCGCCAACGCACCGACGGAATCGCAACTGAGGACGGGCGGTGTTTTTCCGCAAACCGGAACCGTTGATGGCGCGATCCAACTCAGCGCCGCGCAACAGCCGGTGAAATTCAGTGCGCCCACGACGCTCGTGCTGCGTTCGATTTCGAGCCCCCTGCCGCAGCCAATCCCGATCGAGATTCTACAAATGAATCTTCAAGGCGGCTCGCTTCCGGCGGGCGTGATGCTTCGCGAGAGCCCTACACGGGCTTCGCAGGGTTCGGCGACATTTCAGAACGCCGCGGGCGGCTACATGATCAGCAGCTTTTTCGACGTATTCTTTGAGATCTCCCTCGATGGCGGCCAGTCGTGGACACCCGCCCCGCAGACGGTCCGCCTGAATCTTGTCCAGAGCGTGCCGGAACACTTTTTCCCGACGGAGTGTTTCCCGTTTGGCGGCGACTATGAGACGGCGCGGAACACCGTGACTTCGTTTGCGAATGGCATCGCCATTAAAAATGTCCGGCACCGTCCAAATGCCCTGCGCTCGGCGATGCCCGAGCCGGGGCAGCAGCAGCAAGTCCGGCAGCTCGGCGGGGCGATGGAACTCGACATTTCGCAGGATGGCGGAATTTCGTTCCAGCACTTCTACGCGGTAATTTTTGAGGACTGCATCGTCTCGAGCTGGAGCGTGAGTTCCGGCGGCGACCGCCCGATGGAGTCGCTGTCGCTGAATTTCACCGTAAACCCAGGTCCGCCGAACTTGATGATTCGCGAAAGTCCCACGCTGCCCTCGCTCGGACGCACTACGTCCCGGGCCGTCCCCGGCGGCTATATGGTGGGCAGCTTCTTCGATATTTTCACCGAGGTGAGCCTCGACGGCGGGCAGTCGTGGACTCCCGCGAATGGCGCGATGCACATGTATCTGCTCCCTTACATCGAGGCGGAAAACATTTACCGCTCGAACTTCGTCCTGCCGCGCGACGGCAGCCTCGAGACGTGGCCGCAGGCGGAGCCCGTACGGTTTCCGAATGGGATGCGCTGCCGGAACATCCGGTTCCAGGATTTCGCGGATTCCGAGTATCCGCCCGATCCGGGCATCACCCGGTTGATGGAGGAGGAGGGAATCTTCTACTATGAGCTGTCGTCGGACGGCGGGCAAACGTGGGTGCAGCACAACGCGCCTGCGAATGGCGTGGCTCGCGTGTCGGGAGTCATCCCCGGCCCACCAAACTTGTACGACACGGAAATGCTCTCGCTGAACATCTCCGGCGGCACGTTGCCGGCGGGGCTCATGCTGCGCGAAAGCCCCACGAAGGCGTCGCATGGGCGGCTGGCGATATCCTCGCATCCGCGCATCGGTCAGGAGGTCATCGTGGATTTCCAGATGGACAGTTTCTTCGACATTTTCACGGAGTTGAGCCTTGATGGCGGAGCGACATGGGTGCCCGCGCTGAACGCCGCGCGACTCCATCTGCGCGCACAACCGCGGGAGGTTTTCCATCGCTCCGACTGGCTGCCGCTCGCCGTGCAATATCGCGAGTCGGATTTCGAGTTTGCCGCGCACTATGGCGGCGGTAACGCCGCAGGTGGCGGTGGTGCCGCGATACGCGGAATCATCGTGCAAGGCCAAAGCGGCATCATTGTGCAGGGCCGTGCGCCAGCGCCGGCTCCAGGCTCGGTCTTGACCCGAAGTATGAACGTGCCGATGGAACTGCAACTCTCGCTGGACGGCGGCAGCACTTTCATACCATGCGGCGGTCAGGCGCTTTTCACGATCACGTTCTCGGATCTGCTCGTTGAGAGCGTCCAGTTCACCCTGAAAACGGAGGTCGTCCAGCTTGACCTCTCCGGCGGCACGCTGCCGCCGGACGTGATGCTGCGGGAAAGCCCGACACGCGCATCCATAGGGCGCACGTCCATCCGCTCAGTTCCCGGCGGCTACCGAATCAGCAGCTTCTTCGATATTTTCACCGAGCTCAGCCTCGATGGCGGGCGGACGTGGACGCCCTCGTGCGACGTGCTGCACATCGCCGCGGAAGAGACCGCGCCCGAGCGGGCGTTCGCCACGAACCTCATGCCTCCGAACGGCGTTCTTGAGAATCCCCCGGGCGATCTGGCCTTGGGCTACCCGAAGGGAGAGCACATCAAGCAGGCCGTCTTCACCTGCCGAGGCGCGGGCGGCGGCGTGCCTCCGCCTGCGCCGGGCGAAACCGCGCGAGTCGCCGCGGATGGGACGGCGGAGTTCCTCTTCTCGACGGATGGCGGGCATAGTTTCAACCCGATCCGCTGCATGGCTTACTATCGCTACGAGTTGAAGAACGTCATCGTGACATCGCTCACGACTTTGTACGACACGGAGATGCTCCAGCTCGAATTGTGGGGCGGCAATTTGCCTGCTGGCACGATGCTTCGAGAAAGCCCGACGCGTGCCTCGACCGGCCGCACGTCCATCCGTCAGGCGGCCAATGGTGCTTTTCTCATAGGCAGCTTCTTTGATGTATTCATGGAGGTGAGCCGTGACGGCGGTGGAACGTGGACGCCGTTCGACCTGCCGATGCATTATGTCCTCGGATTCGAAAAAACCTTCATTGGAGCGAGCGACACCTGGCCGCCGCGCGGGAATTTCCGCGTGCCACCCGGCGATCCGGATTTCGATCTGCTCTTCGTGGGTGGTGCCCGGATGAGCTTCTTCGACGTGTTCTACGGCAATCCCGCACCCGGCACTCCTCTGCCTGAACCGGGCATCAGTTTCACGCGCTCGTGGGAGGCGCAATGTCGATACACACTCTTCCTTCCCGATGGCACTCCCGTACGTTCGACATCGAATGCATCGCTCACCGCGCGTATCACCGGCGGTCTCGGCACGGGCGGAACGCGTTTCTTTGACACGGAGATGCTGCAGCTCGACATAGCAGGTGGCGGCCTCCCGCCCGGTGTAATGTTGCGGGAAAGCCCGACGCGGCAATCGCCCGGAAAGACCAACGTGCGGACTGTGGCCGGTGGTTTTACTGTGGACAGCTTCTTCGACATCTTCACGGAGATCAGCTTCGATGGCGGGCAAACCTGGTCGCCCTCCGACCGTCCGGTGCGCATCGAGTTCGCCGCCGCGGAAATCGTCGTCGAGCATCCCATCGGCACGGAACTCACCGATGGCCAGAACCTCGTCTTTCCACCCGTGCTCACCGGGGCGAGCACGAGCAAGGCCTTCACGATCCGGAATATCGGCGCTGCGGACCTGACCGATCTCACCATCACTTTCACGGGGCCGGACGCGGGCTCATACAGCGTCACTGCGCTGCCCACCGCGCCCGTGTCCGGCGGTGCCGCCACGACATTCGTCGTCCGCCTTTCCTCCGCAACCGCGGGCGCGAAGCTCGCCACGATGCACATCGCGAGCAACGACACGGATGAGAATCCCTTCGACATCATCCTCACCGGCCGTGTGCTCACGCCCAACGGCGACGACGATGGCGACGGAATCCCGAACGGAGCAGAGCTCAACCTTGCCGACTGCGATTTCAACCCGCTCGTGAACGACACGCAGCACATCCTGACGCTGCGGAACAACGGCTTCTACCAGGCAAGCGACATGCAGTCCCTCGCACTCGGCGGCCCGGTGCTCACGCGCGATCCGGCGAACGGCCACTTCCACCTCAGCGTTGGCATCCTGAAATCACCGAACCTCATGAACTTCACGCCGCTGCTGAATTTCACGCCGACCTTTAACCCCGCAACCGGCCGCCTCGATTGCGACATCGCCCCTGACGGCTCAAACGCGCAATTCTACCGCGTCCTCGGCACCGCCCCGTAGCGTCCGCTGCGAGCCCTCCCCGTTCGTATCTCGCCGCTCTGCATCGAGCCACAACTCGGATTTAGAAAAGACTCTCTCCAGCCTGATGGCGTGAGCGGGGTAGGTGGGCGTCCTTCCTGGCACACCGACCGCACTTTTGGGATGCCACCCGAAACGACGCTCAATCGTGTCCGTCAAGATGCGGGACACGGCGGGCGAGACGCCCACCCTACCTACATGGCCGCCGCTCTCGACCGCTCCATCGAGCGCACTGTGGAACGCGATCTCCCGCAGGAACTCACCTTCCTCCGCGGCTAACACACCGCCCGCAGCGCGATGCGCGCAATCATCGATCTCCCCGACCCCGTGGCGGACCGTTTCATTCAGTTCTGCTAGCAGAACGGCAGGAAGCGCTCCAAAGGCAAGCGCCACACCGGCGGCATGGAAAAGCTCACCGACCCCGAAATCGCAACCCTCGAAGCCGCAATCCAAACGGGCGTGACCGCAGCATGATGTAAATCGGAGCGGGGATTTCCTAATCCCCGTCCTGCCACGCGCGCAGCGCCCAATCTGTTTCGCAGGGCTCAGAAGGGGCACACGGTTCTCTATTCGCGCGCTTGTATGGAAAAAAGCGTGCGCTTTTGAGAGAAAGCGCGACCCCCGCGCAGGCTGCAACCCGCGCGGGGGTGATGAACGAGGTCGCGAAATGCGCTCGCGGGCACCTGCAAAGGTGAGCCGCGTCGCGAAGCATGCG
>JANMGP010000019.1:0-46867 GCA_031374705.1 Verrucomicrobiaceae bacterium
CCCGCGATTGGGCATCGTGTCACTTCACTCGATCCCGCGGAGGCTCCGAACGCTGCGGCTCGCGACGAGATGGAGAAACTCGGGCTCGCTTTCGAAATGGGCGACAACGTGATGATCTGCCTCGACGACATCCAGCATCTCAGCGCGGAGTTTTTGCAGAAGTTCATCTCGCTCTGCGACGGCTCGCGGCGCATCGAAGGTGTCTGGCGCGGGAAGTCGAAGACGTGGGATTTGCGAGGAAAGAAAGTCATCGTAGTGATGGCGGGAAATCCTTACACCGAGAGCGGCGAGAAGTTCAAAATCCCCGACATGCTCGCGAATCGCGCCGATACGTACAACCTCGGCGACGTGGTCGGCGCACATGCTGACGTGTTCAATTCCAGCTACCTCGAAAACGCCGCAGGCTCGAATCCCACACTCGCGCGGCTCGCGTCGCGTTCGCAAAAAGACATCCTCGCCGTCATCAAAATCGCGGAAACGGACAGCACGGAAGGCGTGGACTTTGAGAGCAACTGGTCGCCTGTCGAGCAGACGGAGTTTATCGGCGTGATGAAGAAACTCCTGCGCGCCCGCGACGTCGTGCTGAAGGTGAACGAGGAATACATCCGAAGCGCCGCGCAGTCCGACGCTTTCCGCACGGAGCCTGCGTTCAAGCTGCAAGGCAGTTACCGCAACATGGGGCGGCTGGCGGAGAAGATCTCGCCGGTGATGAATGACGCGGAACTCGAATTGCTGCTGCAATCGTACTACCGCAACGAGGCGCAAACGCTCACGACCGGCACGGAGGCAAACTTGCTGAAATTCAAGGAACTCACCGGCACCATCACGCCCGAAGAATCCGCGCGCTGGGAGGAGATCAAAAAGACCTTCCGCAAAAACCAGCTCTTCCGCGGAGCCGACGGCAAGGACCCGATGGTGCAAGTCGTGGAGCGTCTTAGCGCGATGCACGACTCATTCGGCGAGCTCGGCGGCATCTTTGCGAAGGCGCTCGGCAAGCCCGCACCGTCGCCGATTCTCTCGCAACCGATCACACTTTTCCTCAGCCCGCCCGGCTCGCCGCCGCCACCGGCGGCTGCTCCGGTCGAAGGCGTCGAGGCCGCGCTGCGGGAGGTTTCCATTTCCACCGACACGCTGAAACTGATCTGGGAACTGATCGAGCGGGACAAAGTAAACCAAGTGCCAAAGGACTGAGTGCTCCCTTCCAGCGGTATCCAGAAAAGCTGGTGCGTCGCGCTGCTATTGACCTCACCGAATGATGACGTTCGTGCCACGCGCTACTCGTACCGCTATTTCCCTTTTTGAGCCCGGAGTGCATTTGCGACGGCCTCGGCGATCGTTTCCTTTTGGTATGGCTTGTTCATGACTTCGGTGATGCCGACCAGCCTCACGGCGTCTTCATTCACGGCACCTCCAAATCCCGTGCAGAGGATGATTGGGATGTCGCGCCGGATACCCCGGATGCGCTGGGCGAAATCGACTCCGTTCATTCCCGGCATGGCGAAATCAGTGAAGATGAGATGATAGCGCTTCGGCTTTTTTGCGAATGCATCCAATGCGGCGGTCGGCTCCGTGAACTCATCGACCACGTATCCGAGCGACTCGAGGTAGCGGCGCGCGACATTCAGCACGGCGGGTTCATCGTCGAGAACGAGGATGCGCTCGCTGTTTCCTGCGAGGGTGATGCTCTTGGTGGAAGGAGGTTCTGCGCGGCTCGGAGTATCAGTCACCGGAAGATAGACGGTGAAGGTTGTGCCTTCTGAAAAGCGGCTTTCCACGGTGATCGCTCCGTTATGGCCTTCCACGATTCCTTGCACGACTGCGAGGCCGATGCCTGTGCCTTTGCCCACGCCCTTTGTGGTGAAGAACGGATCGAAAATATGTTTCAACGTGTTGTCGTCGATGCCCGTGCCGTTGTCCTCCACGGCGATGCGAACATACCGGCCCGGGTGGAGTTTCGGGAACCGTGCACAAAATGCGGCATCCGCGCTGAAATCATCCGCACGGACCTGAATGCGGCCGCCTCCCGGGCCGAGCGCATGGGCGGCGTTGGTGCAGAGATTTACGACGACCCGCTGAATCTGCGGACCGTCGGCCAGCACCAGCGGTAGTTCCGGCGGTAGTTCCGGCGGTAGTTCCGTCTCAATGATTACGGTCGCCGGAATCCCGGAACGCAGGAGTGCGAGCGCCTCGCGGACCGATGACCCGAGATCGAGCGGGGCGAGCGATGCCGGGCGGCGGCGGCTGTAAGTGAGGATTTGCACGACGAGATCTCGCGCCCGGCCGCCAGCGGTCAGGATGTCGTTCAAAAGCGGGGCCAGTTTCGGATTGCTGCCAAATTCCATGTGCGCGAGTTCGGCATTACCGAGGATGGACGTGAGCACGTTGTTGAAATCGTGCGCGATTCCACCGGCGAGCCGCCCGATGGCCTCGACCTGCGAGGCTTGCTGGAGCTGGGATTGGAGGGCTGCCCTCTCTTCCTGCTCGCGCAGGCGCTCCTCCTGGACCTTTAGCCGGAACTTCATCGTACGCCAGACTGCGAAACCGGCACTTGCTGCGAAGGCGGCGACGACGCCCACGCGGAACCACATCGTTTGCCAGAAGAGCGGCACGACAGTGAAGCTCACCGACGTCGCGGGCTCCACACTCTTGCCGTCTGCCCCAATAGCCCGGACGGTGAACCGGTATTTAGCCGGCGGTAGATCGTAAAAGCGGAGGACTCTCTCGCTCCCCGTCGTGTACCATCGCGGATCGAAGCCCTCGAGACGATACTCGATGGGCATGAACTCCGGCTTGCTGAGTGTGGGAACCGAGCATCGGATCGTCATGTGGCGAGTGCCCGCTGGGATGATTACATTTCCGCGGTTGGCCGCGGTGATGGGGATGAGTTCACGCTCGGCACGGATTTCTTCGATAATGGCGGGCACTTCAAAAGCGGGCGTGGAGATTTGTGAGGGTCGGACTGCCACGGCGCCTTTGTGGCTGGCGAACCACAGGCGACCATCTTCCTCGCGGGTGAATGCCGGCTGATAGCCGCGCCGGAAGAGGTCGGATGCGAGGCCGTCGCCACGATTGAAAAACCGATACTGCAGCCTGGAGCTTCGCCCTTCGGCCACCGCGTCGAGCGTCGTGCGCGGGAACCGACCGAGGCCTTTCTCGGTGGCGAGCCAAAGCTCGGTGCCATCTGCGGCGATTGCGCCAATCGAAGCCGGGGGCATGCCTTGTTCGGCAGAGTACAGAAAGACCTTGTCGTTTTCGATCCGTGCGAGCCCTTTGCTTTCGACGGAGACCCATTTCACGCCGCGCGAATCGATCGTTATCGAAAGGAGCGGCTTGTCCAAAGCGTTGTTGACGAACGGAACGAAGACCCCGCCACGGAGGGACGCGAGGCCGTTTTCGTGGAGCATCCAAAGCGTGCCCGAAGGTTCCTGCGCGATTCCCCGGACATTTGTGAGAGCGGGGATGTCCTTCGCCTCGAGTCGCGCAAAAGCCGCATCCTTCCAGGAAAAAACACCTGTTTCACAGCCGATCCACACGGTTCCGTCGGAATCCTGAAAAAGGGAGCGCACGAGTTTTGCGACCGGCGGGGGACTGGGAATCAGCACGGCCTCCGCACCGTCGATCAGGCAGAGTCCCTTCGAGGCGACCGCTGCGATGACACGCCCATCGCGCAGCCGCAGCACGGAAGTCACCCGTTGCTTCGGACCAAGCGATTGATCCTTCGCCAAAACCTGGGTCGTTACCGTGCCGTCCTCAATGAGAAACAGCCCGTTCCCTTCCGTGCCTGCGAGGACACGTCCGGGCGCAATCGCCGCGACCGAATTGATGGTTGCGCCTGCGAGATTCCCGGGTTCTCCGAGGGCGAGATGGAAGTTGGCGGGCTTGAATCTCGCGAGTCCCGCGCCTGCCGTGCCGACCAGGATGTTGCGCTCGCGATCCTCTAAAAGGCAGGTGATTTGGGGGCGGAGAATTGCGGACGTTGTGCCGGTGCTCAGTAGAGTTCCGTCTTTCATCCAGACACGCAGGCCGGATTCTAGCCCTCCGGCCCACAGATTTCCTTCCGAGTCTTCCAGGAGGTGCAGCGAGTCATTCCGAAAATCTGCGGGCCTTGGGAGCGTCGTCTGCCTTCCCGTTCGCGAATAATTGCGGAGTTCCGTAGGCACAGCGACCCACACTCCGTCCAGGCCGGACGGTGCGAGGGCCGGCGGCGTGAGGGATTGCGTGGCGGTCTTCTCCGTGAGCTTCCATTCGGTCGCATCACGATGCCATAACTCAGTGCTGGTGGCCGCCCATAGTGTTCCATCGCGGGAGAAAACAGCGTTGATTGCGGCGTCGGACGAATTTTTAAAAGGGCTCGCGATTTCCGAAAAGATTCCGTTTGAAAACGTGACGAGTTTTTTCCCGGTGACGAGGAGCAATTTGCCGTCGGGTGCCGGACTGAACGCGGTAACGGCTGCGGGCTCCCAGCCCTCGGTTGCGGTGAACTCCCTCCACTGGTCCGCTTCGAAGGCGTAGAGCTTTCCGTCGGTGGTCGAGCACCAGAGGGGTCCGGAGCGTCCTGCGAAGACTTCCTGCGCGCGGAGCGGGCTCTGTAGCGGGCGGGTGTTGCGGCCGGAGAAATTCACGGCGCGGCTGCCATCGAATCTCACGACCGCGTCCTGCGACGCGAGCCAGACGTAGCCGTCGGGAGTCTGGGCTATCGAACGGACCGAAGTCGGGAGGATGCCCTCCGCCGTTTCCCACATTCGGTGAATAAACCGCCCGCGAAAACCAGGGAGCGAGTCCTCCTGCGAGGAACCAACCTCGGCTCTCGCCGGCGCGAAAAGCGTGGCGAGCAACAGCCAGCGAAACGGAATCAGGATTCGGAACAAAAAAACCACGATCGGAAAATGGCGCAAATTGCGCGCTGTGGATACTACAGAAAACGGATCGGAGTCCTCCAACGAAAAAGACCCGCCGGATGGACCGGCGGGTCTTTTCGTAATTATTCAGCGCTGGCGACCGTTGAGGAAAAACGGTTGGCGCTCCTCGCTGTTAGGACGGGAGTTTGTAGCGGCCCGGGATTGCGGTGATGAGCTCCGGCGGCGCGGCGTCCAGCTTCAGCCCATCCATACCCGCGGGCACCCATGTCTCATTGGAACTAATCGCGTCCTCCCATTCAATTGTCTTGCCGCTGTAGGCGCTCATGCGGCCCATGATTGCGACCATGGAGCTGTGTGCGAGCTGTTCGCCGTTGTTCACCGGTTTGCCTGCGCGGATGCTCTGGATGAGCTCCAGATGCTCCTGCACATACATCTCGTTGCGGAGACCTTCCGTGCCGCCTTCGCCGCCGTTCTTTTCGTAAAGCCAGCGTTCGCCGTCGGTCTTTTCGAGCATGTGCAGCGGTTTGAATCCGTTCACCTGGCCCTTCCCGTTTGCGCCGATGATATAGTCGGCATTTTCGTTCGAACAGCCGGCCTGCTGGCGGCAGAAGATGAAGCCACGTCCGCCGTTCGGGAACTCATACATCACGCTGAAATTGTCGAACACGTTGCCAAATTCCTTTTCCACGCGTTGCACGCGACCGCCGAGGGCCGTGCACTTCACAGGAGGCGCGTCTTTGAACGCCCAGTTCATTTTATCCACGCTGTGGACGGCCTGCTCGACGAGGATGTCGCCGCTGAGCCACGTGTAGTAGAGCCAGTTTTTCAACTGGTACTCGAGATCAGTCCAGCCCGCCTGCCGCGGTTTTGGCAGCCATGGACTGCTGGTAAGATACGTGCCGTAGTAGGCGCGGATGTCGCCGATGTAGCCATCGTGGAGCTTCTTCCACGTGGCGCGTTCCGCGGTGTTAAAGCGCCAGCAAAAGCCGGTCTGAATCGCGAGGTTCTTTTCCTTCGCCTTCTTCACGGCCTCCAGCGCGTGGCGGATCGACGGCGCGTCCACGCCGAGCGGCTTCTCGCAAAAGACGTGCTTTCCGGCGTTGATCGCCTTGTGCAAGTGTCCGGGGCGAAATCCGGGAGGCGTGGTGAGAAAAACGATGTCGATGTCCGTGGCGAGCACGCGGTCGATGGCGTCGAGGCCGACGAACTTGTTCGCGTCTGGCACCTTCACCTGTTTTTCAAACTGGGAGCTGATGTTCTTGTGGCTCGTCTCCAGCCGCGTCGCATCCACATCTCCCATGGCGACGAGTTCCACATACGGGTCGGCCTTCATGGAATCGGATAGCGCGCCTGAGCCGCGCCCGCCGCAGCCGACGATGCCGATGCGGATGGATTTTGCCGCCTGCGCGTTTACGATGTGCGGGAAGCTGCCGACGAGTGCTGCGCCTGCGATGCCGGCGGAGCCGTTGCGCAGAAAGGACCGTCGTGTGACCGGAGTAATGGGTGTATTCATGTGTGCGATATGATGGAAAGAGTGCGAAAATACCGGAGCGCGTCTTTGTGTCGAGTGCCGGTTTCTCGCGTGGAGGGTGAACCCATGAACTCGCCGGACCTTTGGTATTGCGCGCTGGAATTCTCGGAGCGCCCCGCTAACGTCGCGTCCGATGTTACGCGCCATTCTCGCTGCCTTGATCACTTTCACTTCTTGTTCTCTTGCACAGGACGGCACCGCTCTTAAAGCACTGAAATTTCTGCCCAAGGATGCCGCAAAGCGTCTTGCGCGTATCGAAGCGCGGGAAGGGGAACCATGGCCCGAGCGCTGGTATTTTCTTGTCCACGACCCTGCCGTTCCGCTCGGCCTGCGCGAGTACGCAGTCGCGGAAGGCGCGCTGAAAGCAAACCGCACGCTGTCGCAGTTTGCGGATTCTCTGAAGGCTTCGGACGTCATCGGGGCGGGCGCAATTCGGATCGATAGTGATGCCGTCGCGAAGCTCGCCGGGCAATATGCCATGGCCAACGGCGCGCGCCTGGGAGCGCTCAATTACGAACTCGGGAAGTATGGCACTGGCGGCGCGCCGGCATGGCGGGCCACGGTTCTCGACGCAAAGGGCGACCTTTTGGGAGTGCTCATCATCTTAGCACAGACCGGAGCCGTGGAGCGCCACGACGGGTTTGACATTACGCCCGCCGAAGCGGAGCCCGTCGTTGCGAAGACGACGGCCGTTCTCGCGCCGCCCCCGAAAGCCGCAGCCGTAAAGCCGCCGCTGGTGAAACCGGATGGAGTGAATACAACGCCCGGCGATCCTCTTAAACCCTTCCTCGCAGCGAAGCCCACGCCTGCGCCGCCCGTCGCCAAAGTGGTGCAGCGGCCGACGCCCGCTCCGGAACCGGCGGCGCGGCCAAACGCCCTCAAACGGTTCGGTGGCTCGGTGAAGAAACTTTTCGGCAACTAAGGATGAACCTCGCTCAATCACTGCGCAAACTCCTCGGCCCGGGCGTCGTCGCCAGCGATGACGCGACGCTCGCCGTCCACGCAAAGGATCGCTGGTTCGCCGCGCGGCAGCCGGACGTCGTCGTCCTCGCAAAAAAGCGTGCGCATGTCGAAAAGACGCTCCGCTTTGCAGATGCGCACGGCATCCCTGTGACACCGCGCGGGGCAGGCTACGGCTACGTCGGTGGATGCGTGCCTTCGCATGGCGGCATCGCGCTCAGCGTCGCGCCCATGAAGCGCATCCTCGAAATTAACACCGCCGACGGCGTGGCGGTCGTTGAGCCCGGCGTCATCACCGGCGACTTGCAGGACGCCGTGCGCAAAGCGGGCATGTTTTACCCGCCCGACCCCGCATCTTTGCGCGACTGCAGCATCGGCGGAAACATCGCCACAAACGCCGGAGGCCCGCGCTGCTTAAAGTACGGAGTCACCCGCAGCTACGTGCTCGGCCTCGAAGTCGTCCTCGCCGATGGCCGTGTATTGAACTGCGGGGGCCGCACCCACAAGAACAAGCAGGGCTTCGACCTCGTCGGCAACTTCGTCGGCAGCGAAGGAATGCTCGGGGTCGTCACAAAAGCCACGCTGCGCCTTCTTCCGCACCCGCCGACGCGTTCAACGCTCGCCGCAAGCTTCCGCACATTCCGCGCGGCGGCGGATGCCGTGCAAAAGATTTTCTCCGCAGGCTTCCTGCCGAGCGCGCTGGAGATCGCGGACCCGTTTACACTGAAAAGCGCGCGCGAATACCTCGGGCGGGAGATCGCTCCCGGCGCGCAATCGCTCGTGCTTGTCGAGCTCGACGGCCACGAGAGTTCCGTGCGCGGAGAGACCGCCGACCTCGCAAAGCGCCTGCGCGGGATGGACGCCATCCGCGTCCTCACAGCACATGGCGACGAGCAGTGCGAAAAGCTCTGGGGCCTGCGCCGCGCATACAGCGCATCGCTCAAAGCAACCGGTCTCACAAAGCTGAACGAAGACATCGTCGTGCCGCGTGGCAAGCTCGTGGAACTCGCGGAATTCGGCGAACGGCTCGCGGTGAAATACGGATTCCCCGTCGCATGTTTCGGGCATGCGGGCGATGGAAATATCCACGTCAACATCATGGCCGCGAACTACCACGAGCAGCCGAAGGTCAAAGCCGCGGTGGACCGCGCACTCGACGAACTCTTCAAGTGGGTCCTCAAAGCCGGCGGCGTCATCACCGGTGAACACGGAATCGGCCTCGCCAAGAAACGCTGGTGGCCGCTTGCCGTCGATCAGACCGGGCGCGATGTCCACGCCGCATTGAAAAACGCGCTCGATCCAAACGGCATCCTCAACCCCGGTAAGTTCGTGGGTTGAATACGTTCCATGATGGGCCGGATGATTCGCGCCCTCGTAGCAATCGGGGCGATTGCCCTCATCATCAAAGCGCCGTGCCATCGGTGCCCACGCACGATCGTTATTCGATATAGGCAAGGAGCAGCCGAAAGTCCGACGAACGACTACGGAGCGATGGTTGCTTCTACCCGGTAGTATTTCTTTGTCACTCCGGCCTCCGGATATGGATTCACGCTGCGGAAGACGATGGTCTCATTTCCACCGACACCGGGTGTGATGCTGTGGACCACGGTGGCTGCGGCGTCCCACGAACTGGCAAGGTCACTGCCTTCCACAACGTAGCTCACATCATCGGCTCCGGCGCGACGCGTGAAGGTGAACGTGAGGTAGTTATTCGTCGCTGCGCCGACGGTGAGCGGGGCGACTGCAACGACGGGGGCCTTGTCGGCGTCCATCGTCGTATTGCTGCCGCCGAGCGCGTACTCAAGTGCGTTGCTGAGGCCGTCGCCGTCGGTGTCGGCGTTGTTGTCCGTGACTCCGTTGGCGGTCTTCCACAACGTGAAAACGCTGGCGTCGCTGGTGCCGGGGTTCCCGGTGATGGTGGTGCTCGTGCGCCAGTTCGCCGCGTCACCATCCGCGACGAGATTGCCGTTCGGGAGTCTGCGGACGAGGCTGTAGCCCTGTCCATCCGCGGCAGTCGGCCACGGCGCTAGGTCGCTGTAGGCGAAGCTGCGGATGAGCGCATCGCCGGGCGTGAAAAGCGCGATGGCTTCGCCGGCGTTGTTGAGATTGCCCGAGTAGCTGCCTGCGACCGGAAGACTCGTGCCGTAGCGCTGCTCAAAGGCGGCCTTCTTTGCGACGATGAGGACGCGGGCTCCGGGTGCGAGAGTGCGTCCCGTGAGAGCGCCGGTGAAATTGAAGTCGATGGGCCCGTAGAGATACACGCCCTCTAAATCGACATGTTTCGCGCCGATGTTGGTGATCTCAAGATACTCAAAGTCGTCGGCATCGACGAAGCCGGCGTTGATTTCTGCGACGTTCGGATTGGCGGGGTGATACATGATTTCCGTAATGGCGAGATTTGCAGTGCTGGCGGGCTCGGTATTCAAGAGGAACGTCGCGTCCGTGAGCGCACTCCATGTGCCGGCATTGCTGGCGCGGAGCTTCAGTGGTCGCACTCCGTTGCCGGTGAGGAAGAGCGGTGTCGCCGTGCTGGAGCGCGTGGCCGTGATGCTCAGATTCATGCTGACGTCCGAGCTGCCGTTGTTTGCCTGATGCACTTCCGCGGCGATGGTATTTGTACCGTTCACGAGCAGCGCCGGGTTGATTTGAATATCCGCGATCGTGTCTTCGATGGCGCCGCCCGTGTAATAGTTATAGGCAGGGTTGCTCAAAATATTTCCGGCCAGCGCGGCGAACTGTCCGTTTACGTAAACGACAATCGCGTCGTCGTATTCGACGCGAAGGACAAGGTTCGTGATTGGGGTGAGATTGGTCGCGGTGAATGTCTTGCGGAAGTAGGTCGTGGCATTTTTCTGCGTGCCGGCAGTGACCGGGTCTGCATCGACAAATGGAATGACGGTTGCCTCATCCCCATCGCCGTATCCGAGCTCCGCAGTACCCGTGGACCAGCTTGCGTCGTTGAATGCGGCGGCCCGCCATGCGGTGCCTTGATCCGTGCCGTTCGCCAGGTATTTCCAGCCGGGGGCGGAGAATGGAATCAAGACTTCCGAGCTCGTGCTGGAGGTGTAAACTTGGGCACCGGCTTTTACGGCACCACCCACCGCGCGTGGGTCCGAACCGTCAGCCATGTAGTAAATCGTCCCGCCGCCGGGTGCGCTGATGACTGCCTCGACGCCGCTGTTTTGATAGCTGCCGAAGGGCGTGACCGTCGGCGCATCGAGCGTGGGATAGAGGTTGTCTGCGCGGAGCTGCGCGAGGACCACACCGCCGCGCTGCGGGACATAAGTGCCAAGGAGATAGTTCTGCGCATTGATCCACGTGGCCCGTGTTTTTGGAGCCGCGATTTTCGCGTCACCCCAGCGCGCGGATTCGGCAATGATTGTCTGGTCCACGATGGTCGCGATTCCGTTGATGCGATTATTCCACGCCGTCTGCGTGAGTGCGCCGCCGTTGAACATGTGCTTGTGAATACGGTCGGCCCAGCGGATGCGGTACTCGGCGTTCGCACTGAGGTCCTGATGAAGGTAAAGCGGGTTCGAGTAGGTGAAGCTGTCGTAGTACCCCGCGGCGGTAAACGGTCCGGTGCGATCCTCGTTCACGTTGAAGAACGTATGCTCGAAATCGTGCGCCATAAATCGAAAGCCACCTCTTGTCCCGAGCCGGTTGCGCATGCCGAACCAGTTGTTGGCATTGTTGTTCCCGAGAAATGCGCTGGTGGTTCCGTCGAGATTGCCCGTCCAGAAAGTGAGCATCAGGTAATCGATCATGTTGTCCACGTCGAGCAACACAGGATCCGCGGTCGTCGTCACTCCATCGGCGGCGAGGCCCACGAGTTTGAAATAATTCGTGTTCGTGGGGCTCGCGAGATGCGATTTGCCTTTGTTCCAGAGCTCCTGCCAGGCGATCAGGTTTCCATCCGTGACACCCGTCGTGTAGCCGGCGTCCTGTTCACCTTTTACGACGTCGTAATCGTCCTTCACTCCACCATAGTACGTCTCGCCGAAACTCGCCTCTGTGCGCTCCTCCGTATTGTGCAGGCCCCAGTAAATGCCGTTGATGTAGAGATGGACGTAGCGCAGCCGCCCGTGCTGGTGGCCCATGTCGCGTTGCGCAAGTCGCGTGCTTTCCTCGCGGAGGAATGTGTTGTTGTCGTCGCCGCCGAAGCTCCACGAATAGTTCTCCGCAGTCCGAAAATCGATCTGGTCGAACGAATCCGCGCCGTGACGGCCGAAGAGCGGATACTTAAGTTTTCCATTGCCGTAATCCTTTCGAAAAAAGATGTGCCATGCGTGCTTCGGGTTGTCGGTGGAGCGCGAGTAGCCGCCGCGAATGCGGATGCCTGCGCCGATTTGGAACTCGCTTGTGCCGTTCGGATGCAGCGCGTCCGGAGGGTTGATGAGCTCGATGGATGCCGGTCTTTCCCAAGCGAATCCACGGTTGCCGGGATTTGAGTAAATGCCGGTGGTGCCGCCGTTCATATTAAACAGGTTCGGCAGGTCCGTGGTGATGCAGACTGTGGAGATTGCTTTCAGTGCATTCTTCACCGAGGTCGTACCGCCGAGATTGGGGTCCGCGTTATTCACGATGTCCGGGTCCATGCCGTAGTCGAGCACTTGGCCCGTCCCACTGGTTGCAGGCCAGCCTGGAGGCGGCGTGCCGGAGGCAGACTGGGTGATCACGTCATTGAGGAACAGGTAGGTTTGCGTATCCACGTCGGTTGCTTCGTAGCCGGACTTAAACGCCGCGGCGCGGATGACGGTGGTCGCGCTGATCGGGATGGGTGCCGAGAACACGTTTCCAGTCGTCGCGGTGGGCGTGGAACCATTGGTCGTGTAGCGGATCTCCGCGCCCGGTGTCAGGGTCGTGATGGTGAGATTGAACGGTGCATCGAAGAACCCACGGATCTGGCTGAATTGAGTGTCGGCGACTTTTCCGAGGAGTGAATATGCGCCGTTGACCCGGCCGGGCGTCGCCTTTGTGCTGTCGAAATAGACTTGTTGCGCAATCGTGTTTACCGCCCCGGCGACAAGCTCCGGCAGCACGAGAAATGTGCTGTTTGACGAACTCACGTTAAGGCCATGAATCGCCAGAACATTGGTCCCGTTGGTGAGGAGAGGCAGTCCGGTCGTCACATTCACCGGCTCCACGACGAGTGATTGCGCGTCAGTCCTCGTAGCAGTCGCGGTGGAGTTTGTCGCCGGAGAAGCGGGCGCATTTTTCTCGGCGATTTTCGTTCCGTTGAGATACGCAACATAGCCGTCATTGTATCGCATGTTCAGCGACATCGCGGTAAATGTGCCCGGCCCTGCGCTGGAAAAGGGGACGCGGATATAGCACGAGGAATTAATGCCGAGCATCGAGCTTTGAATATTGGTCGCGATGACGTTGCTACCCGTGCCGGCCGGGAGCGTGAACGCAGCCAGTCCGCCATTTGCGGTGTCGCCGACGAGTTGCATCGCAGCGCTCCACGCCGGGTATGAGCCTGCGGCCGCGTAGAACTCCACTTCGTCGCCGCCGCCCGCTTCCCACATAATCACTTCAAAGGAATGCAACCCGACCGTGAGAGTCACGCTTCCCACATGATCCGCAGGACCGTGGTTCGTGTCGTCGATCATGACGGCAGTACCGTCGATTTTGATTCGTCCGCCATCGTCTGAATTCATGCCGAACGTGTAAACGCCGGCTGTCGTGATATTCACATAGCCCGTGGCCTTGATGGCATAATTCTCGTTGTTTCCCGTGAGCAGGATTCGGTTCGCTCCGTAATGTCCGTCGGCACCGTCGCCGAGATAGTTCACGACTGGTGCCAGTTCAGTTCCCTCGGCCGCGATTTGTGCACTGCCCGCCGATTGTGCGAGCAGCGCATCCGTCGTGGCCACTGTGCTCACAGTTCCGTACGCGCCATTCTGGTTCACCTGCCGCACGGTGATGCCTGGAACTAAAAGACCGAATCCAAGTCCTGTCGCACCGCTCGGCCAACTTGCGTGGTTAAAGGCCTGCGTCGTCCAAGTCGTTCCCGCAGGTCCGCTCGTTGGAACAAGGTATCGGGCGGTTGCGCCGGACGAAACGAGGTTGGTCGTCGTGAACTGGTAACCATAAGACTCATTTTCCGCCTGCGAGGGATACGGATTCCAGGACTGCAGTACGGTGACCGGTCCGCTTGGCGGCGGGTTGAGGCTGAGTTCCAAATACTCCCCGCCTTTTGCCAGCGAAAAGTTGGTGTGGAGCGGAGCGCCTATCGTTGTCCGGTTCTTCCCCGAGGCCCAGACGATGAGGAATTCTCCCGGTTGGAGCATCTGAGCCGGGAACCTCCACGGCGCAGGGTCCGCGACCGTGTCGGTCAGCGTGTAGTTGTTCAGATTGATCGGCGACGCGGTCGGATTGTGGATCTCGATCCAGTCGGAATACGCACCGTCTTCGTCGGCGATGACGCCTTTGTTGTCCGCCATGAACTCGGTGATGAGTGGATTGGCAAAAGCCGAGGAGACAAATGTGGCCAGCGCAAACAGTGTGATTCGAGTCGGGTGAAACATAACGGATGGATTGTGAGAAGGAGCGCGCGAACGTATCCGCAACCGGTGTCTTCGCAACGACGAATCCGTCACCCGTTTGTTACCTGCCAAGCAGTGTCTATCGCACCCGAATCGCGCCGCGGATGATGATGTTACCACCACCGCCTTCGAACAGGAAATTATTGATGTTCGCGTCGGAATTCTGCGGCACTCCGGAGGCCTGACCTTCAAATGGAGAACGCCCGCCCGGCGAAAAAACAATCTCGCTCAGCTTCGCTACCGGAATCTCGAACTCGCCAATTTGGGCTGACTTGCAAACAACCTTCCCATTCTCGAATCGGAATTTCTCCAGGGTGACTGCGCCTTTGCCGAAAAACCGGAAGCGCGTCCCGTGAGAGGCGGGGATAGCCGAAGGTACAAACTGCACGACGGTCGCGCGCTTGAGGGGGATTTCAAGTTCACCGGCCTCACCGTTCATGAAAAGTGATTCTGTGTTCGCCTTTAAGACCGTGCCTCGCGCCTCATCGCCGTTTACCAGTGCGATTGAATCCGATGGCGGTTCGTCCAGCTTTGCGGGCTCAAGCAGAGGCTCTTCCTTTGGCTCCGGTTTCTCATCGGCCACCTTTGCGTCCGGGGCCTTCGCGTCCAAAACCTTGGCCGCCGCTGCGACACCGCCAAACAATTGCAGAGGCGCCAGCGCCCCACCTCGAAAGACCTTCGCACCTTCATTTCCCGCCGCTGTGGCCTTCGCCTTCCCCGCTGCGGGAGGAAGCGCACCGGTCCATGGCCCGACCCAGAGATTGGATATAGTCACTCTCGAACCCGCCACCTGCGGCTGGATGGAGATTCCCTTTCCCGGCTTCGGACTGTCGCCCACGCCCTTTCGCTTGAGTTGCCCGACGAGCTTGCCGTTCACAGCCATCGCGAAGCGACCGGTCAGGCGCTCGCAATAGAACGTGTAACGCCGGACGCGATTCCCGGTTTCCACTGAGTCCCCAAAATCGATCTGCTGCTGCTGGTTGCCAACAGCGCGACCCGCACGCGGGCTCATGTCGTAGAGATAGGCGGCGTCGCCTGAGCTCTGGACCATGACGCCGGGCTTGTTGTCATCGAAGAACAACTGGCTGACGAATGAGGGATTGCCGGATGTTGAACTGATGTCAAAACTCACCTCGCATTTCTCCGGGAGATTGTCGAACGACCGGCCAATGTTCAGGCCTGACGACCCGGCGCGCCCCTGCACGAGCGTGAACGCCCCGTCGAAATAGCGCCACGGGCTCGGCTTTTTCGGGTCCTTTTTCTCGTTGCGGTTCGCGTTCCAGTAACCGGGGGCTACGGCACCGGTCATCCAGGCGTTGCGGTCGCTCGCACCGTCCCACACCGCTGGCTCCGCACTGGCCCCGAGATAAAGCGCACTCAGCCCCTCGCGGGAGATTTCCATGTTATCCGAAAGCGCCGTCTTCATCGTGAGCTTCGTGGCATCGAGCGAAATCATCGTGCCGGGCAGCCAGTCTCCATTTTGCCAGCGAATCGCTGCGCCGGCCACCGGTGGCGGCTCGACCTTGCCTCGTGCGGCAAGCAGGACGCCCGCGAGATTCTTGTTCTCAAAATGGACGTCCGCCGTGCCTTTGATGGGCTTCCACTTCAGCCGCTGATCATCCGCTGCAGCGATGAGCGTTCCTTTAAACTGATCGCCGTTTTTGAAAACGAGCACGTCGCCTCCTTCCGCAGCCTCCTCTGCCAGGACGCTGATTCGGTGTGGGAACTCGATTGCTTGCAGTGCGGCCAGCGGCAGCGCCATTTCGCCCGCGATGGTCGTGCGGACCTTGAGGACGCCGTCTTTAAAGCCCAACCCCGTCACGGCGAATTCGCCGCGGTGCGAGAGCCAGACGCGCGCGATTGCGCCCTCGGCGGGTTCTGCATTGCGATGGCCGAAACGCAGAAACACAGGCTCCTTCCGCGACACATCCGCGCCGCTGAACCTCACCGCGTCGGCATTGAGTCCCTCAAATGTGCCGGCCTTTCGGACGGTCGGAGCTGCTTTAATAATATCCTTGCCCGCGTTCTCCGGGTCGCCATCGGGCAGTGCCTCACCGTCCCATGGTTGCACCTTAATACTGCTGAGGGTCCACGCCATGTCGGAGCTCCAGTAACTCGGCTGGAAAGTGAACGAACCGCCCGTGGGAATCGTCTTCGGCGTGCCGACCATCCATTCCGCGGCACGCGCGCCATTCACGCGGATTTGAAGGTTACCCGATTTGCGGTCGAACAGCAGCCGATAGCGCGAAATCTTGTCCTGCTTTGCATTCTCCTGATCGAAATTCGCGGTCTGATTCTTCATCGCCGAGCCGTCGTAGGAATTCATCGAGACCGTATTCCCCTGAAAACGCAGGTAAATCGATCCGGCGCTGTAGCCCGTCGTCCGGCCTTCGGGCTGGATCCAAAGCGTCAGTCCGCAATTCTGATTTCCTCCGTCGCCCGCCGTAAACTGGATGTCCAGCCGTTCCGGCAGCACGTCGAACTTCCGTGTGATCGCGCCGGACTGCCGGGCAATCAGCGAGTCGTCCGCATAGTCCCACGTTCCGGGGATCGCGGGTTCCCATCCCGACATCCCGGCTGGACCCCGTGGTCCTTCAAAAGCATCCGGCGGAGTCGGGGCAAACACCATCCATTGCACGGACTTCTTCTCCACTTCGACGGCCGGTCCGTCCCCGATTTCCACGGTGAAGCGGTCGTTGGCGAACGCGTTCACCTTTCCCGTAAGCCAGTCGCCTCCGGTGAATTTGAGCGTGGCATTCGAAGGAGAATCCTTCGGAGCAACCCGCTTTCCGAGCACGAGTCGCCGCACATCCGCGGGAGAAAAAACGAGCGGCTCGCTCGCGTCGCTACGCTGCCAGAGCAGCTCGGATTTTCCGAGTGAGAGGAGTTTGCCGTGCATCTGGGAACCATCCGTGAGTTCCAGCACATGCTCGCCTGCAGCGTCGGCTTCCTGAGCATCGGTCTTCTTCGCGTCCGGAGCATTTTGCGCGATCAAACCACCGCCCAGCTCGAGCAGTTGCCCGTTGAGTTCGATGACGTCGTTATCGATTTCAAACTCGAGCGCCGCCGCGTGGAGCACGAAGATCGAAAGGCTCGCAACAAGCCATGTGGATTTCGAATTGAACGACCTGCCCGACATAAATCAGCGCTCGTAAATAGGCAGGTAGCGGTAGTTCAACGCGATCGAGAGAAGCCCGAGCGCCGTGCAGGTTCCCGGGCCGAGGCCTGCATCCCAGCTTCCGTCCTCATTCTGCGTTTCGGTGAGCCGCTTGATTTGTTTCTCATTCCAGTCCTGCCAGCCTTTATAATCGCCCTGAAAAAACCCCTGCGCCGCGTAGTACTCGAGGTAGAAAGGATACCCACCACCACCAGCCTCATCGGAGTCGGCCTTCATCTTTTTGAGCGCCTTTGTGAAGGTCGGGTTGTCCTTCTTCCGGGCGTATGCGTACGCCGCGACGCCGATGGCCGTGGTTGCGCCGCCGTGGGAGCCGGAACGCGGGATGTAACCGATGCTGCCGTCCGTCGGGCTCTGGCAATCGGTGAAAAACTTCAGCGCGTCTTCGATGTTTTTCTCCGGCACTTTCAGCCCCGCATTGCGAGCAGCGATGAGCGCCACAAAACATGCGCCGCTCACCGTGGAATCCGCGTCGCTGGCATCCGGCGAGTAGCGCCACGCTTTGAATCTGTTCTTGTCCTGTGAACTGAGAATCAGCTCCACCGCCTTCTTCAGTGCGGGCCCGATTTTTTCATCCTGAAACGACCCGTATGCCTCCGCGAGGCCCAGCGTGGCAAAGCCGTGGTTATACATCGAACTGCCGATGTAGCCGGTCTCGCCCTGATTTTTCAGGATGAAGTCCACACACTTTTTCACCGCCTTCGAATACGGCCCGTGATTCGGATCGTCTCCGTGGGAAAGCAGCGCCATCAGCGCAAAACCGACGACGCCTGGCTCCGTGCCGTACTGGCCGGGAAACGAGCCGTCATCATTTTGCGAGCGCAGCAAAAAGCGCAGGCCCTTTTCGTAAATTCGCTCCACTTCGGGCGGCACCTGGGTTCCGCGATAGACCTGGAAATCCTTCGCGGCATCCGCGCTTGGCGGGGGCGGAGTTTGCGTTTGCGCGGCTACCGGGAGCATTGCGAGCGCGGCGAGTGTGAGAATGCGAATGTTCATTGAGCTGGAAGATCCTTCGGTGCCGCTGGGTCCACCACAGCCGCCGCCTCGGCGGGCTTCTCCGCAGGCTTCTTGGGCACGGGACCGAACGGAAAACGAACCAGCGGCGGTGTGATGATAAGTTCGCCGATATCGGTGACTGGAAATTTCATTTCGCCCAGCACCGCGCTTTTTCCGGAAATCGAATCCGCATCAAAGACGAATTCGTCCACATGGAATACCGCCCCGTCGCGCATCCTGAGCCGTGCGGCGGCCTTTACGGGCGATGCCGTGCCGCCGAATTCCACGGCCGAGACACGCTCCATCGGCATTTCGAATTCCCCGACTTCCGTCTCCACGCGCATCTTTCCGTCGCTGAGAGCGAGGATTTGCCCGGCGGCGACGTCGCCGTTTGTCAGCGCCACGGAGCCGGCCTTTTCCTTGGAGAAATCCGGGAGCTCGCCGCTCCATGGGCCGATCCAGAAGTTCGACAGTTTTGTGAGGCTGTAGCCGGAGTAGCTGGAGAACGAAATCGAGTTGCCGAGCCCGACAAACATTTCATCTTTCTTTGTCCCGACCTTCTTCAGCAACACACCGTCGAGGAGCACTGCGACCGTCCCTTTTTCAGAATCGACCAGCAGCCGCATCATGCGCCGGCTCGACGGCTCCAGCTTCCCGCGAAGGGGAACCTCGGCGGAAAACGAGCGTCCGTTCACATTCGCGCGCTGCGAGTATCCGCTGATGTTGAGTTCATTGTACGAAAACGAAAAGTTGAGCTGGCTCGCCCCGGTTTTCGAGGAGAGCATGATTGTGAAATACGGCTCATTTGGACCGAATGAAGTCGCATCGCATCGGACCTCGTATCGCGGCGGAAGCTTCAGCCCGTTTTGCGAGAGGTATGAGTAGTCGCTGTATCCGGGGGATGCGGTGCCCGCGCGGGTAAAATACGCACCATCCAGTGTGATCCACCGATCCGGCGTGGATGCCCGCCGGGCACTGGATTCGGGATCAACGTCCATCCAGGTCGCCGAACCATCGGTCACGAGACCCGTAAAATAGCTCCAGAGCTCTGAGCGCGGGATATCGCGCTCGCCCAACACGGCATGTTTAAAGCGGAGACTATCCTTTCCCACCGCGACCAATTCCCCCGGAAAACGGTCGCCATTTTTGAGCTCCAGAGTCGCTGGGGCAGGCTTCGGCTCGCCGACTTCGGGCTTCGGCTTTTCCGACTTGGGCGCTACTGACTGTGCCACTCCCGAGCCGGGCGGTGGCACGACTTTCAGCGGCTTCACCGCGAAACGCACACCGGCCACGCGGGCGGGCTGAATCTCGACTTCAAAACCGGCGGGCGTCTTCCATTTGACCGCGGTGCCGTTGCCCGTCGCGAGGAGTTTCCCCGGAAGTTCGTCACCGTTCTTAAACACCAGCACATCGCCGGCGACCGATTCGCCGCCCTTCCCGGAAAAGGCGATCGTATCCAGAACCTTCAATTCGAAATCCATTTCCGCGGCGAACCCCGTGCGGAATTTTGCATGACCTTCGCGAACGTTGAGTGAAGCCACCGACAGTTCGCCGTGCCGCCCGAAAAGCAGCATTGCATCGGCGTCCGCGAGGCCTGCCACCGGTTCGCCGAGTTTCAAGAAAGTTCCCGTCAGGAGTTCCTTTTCCGCGCCGGAAAACTGGAGCTTCGTGCCTTCAATCGCCGTCACCTTGCCGACCTCTGTCGGTGTCCGCGGGAGCGACAGCCGGTCCCCGGCAGCGGGTTTCTCCGACGCCGCGAAATCACCGTCCCAAGGCTGGAAGCGCACGTTGCCGATGACAAGGTCACGGCCATTCTTCACGTTGAAATTGTTCTTCGGATTAAAGCAAAGCCCTCTCATTAACTCGCGTGACTGTCCAGGCTGCAACTCGTCGGCAAGCGCCCATTCGGCGGCCTGCTTCCCATCACGCATCACGGTCACTTTCCGGTCGAGCCCGTCGTAGAAAACCCGGTATTTATGCCACCCGTCTTTTGCTTCAGGTGCATCGCTCGGAAACGCCACTTTGTCGCGCTTGAATCCGTTTTCGTACATGCACCGCTCCAGCTCTTTCTCCTGGATGCTCAGTTGGAACGTTCCCGTGGAGTAGCTGTTCGGGCGGGGCGTGAAAGGCTGGAACCACAGCTCGAACGAGGCGTCCTTCGGTGCCTCGAACGAAACTTCGAATCGCTTCGGCGGGTTCATAGTCTTTGCGACAAAATTGTTCTCTTTAAACCGCAGTCGGCCGTCCTTCGCGTCCTCCACTGCGCCGCCGGAGACCGTCCACGCATCCACCGTCCCTATGTCCAATCCGAAGCCCGCGACCGCTGTTTTCCCGTAGTGCAGCCATGCCAGTTTATCCCGCGTCACCGAGAACGATGTCGTCCCCGGGAGCTGGATGGAAAACGTCTGCCCGTCCGGGCTCGTGACCTCGCCGTGAAGCCAGTCGGCACCGCCGAGTTTCATCGTCGCGCTCGAAGTCGCCTCGATTTTTTTCGTGGCGTTTGACTGTGTAGCAAAGACCTGGCCCTCGTTTACATCAGCCGACGAAATACCGCCGCGCAGCGAAATCCGGCGGACATCCTTTCGCCCGAACCGCAGCGGCTGGCTGACGTCCACCCGGTTCCAGATGACTTCATCTTTCGTCAGTTCCACGAGATTTCCCCGCATCTGCCGTCCGTCCTGAAACAGGAGCACGTGCTCCATTCCCTCGACCTTCGGGGCCTTGGGTTCCGCCGACGCCTTATGCTTCGCCCCGAAGATGCCCAGCAACAGATTCGCGGCGGGCCGCACGACGTCCTGGGTTTTCGTCTTCGACGCGGGAGCTTCGCCGAAGATTTCGACATCGGCCCCCAGCGGTGCTTGCGCGTGTGAGACAGCCACCGCCGCGAACAACGCCGCTGCCGGAAGTCCCGCGCCAAACCACGATGACCGATCGCCTGCCACGGGTTAGTTCTTTTCCTCTACAGATTGGATAAAGCTCTGCAGCGCGTCGCGGTATTCCTCGGGCCATTCGCCGGCGCTTGATGCACCGCCGCTCTTGTCCACGATCCGTGTATTCGCCTTGTTCCGGCCCGACGCGCCGTCAGCAGGAGTTCCCGCGAGCGAGCTCGGGTTTTGCGATGCATTGCGTCCGGGTTTCTTGCCCTTCGACATCTGCTGCATCATCTGCTGCATCTTTTTCTGCATCTGCGCCATTTTCGGGCTCTGCTTGCCGCCTTTCTTGTCCGGCGGGACGAGCACTTCGATGATCGTTCCATGAATTTGGAGGACGTTTTCATCCGTCTTCGGTGCCTTCAATTCACCGGCGGATTCGTTCATCAGCTCCTCCACCTTCGCCAGGACCGGGCCGACCTTATCCATGAATTTCGCGAATTTCGGTTCCTCGGTCAGTTTCTTCACGCTGCCCGCGAGGCCGCTCTGCACACCGCTGAGCTTCGAAGCCTCGGTGCCGTAATTATCCGCGGCCTTCGTCTTTTCCAGCTCGGTCGTCTGGTCCCGGATCGTGTCCTGGGCCACCGCCGCGCGGACCATGGCGATCATGAGTTCCATCTCGTCCGGATCCGTCTCGGCGTCGCCGCCGTTTTTGCAGTTGCACTCGCTCTGAATCGCCTCCGCCCATTTATTGAGCTGGTCGCCCCATTGCTTCGCACGCCCCACGCTCTTCAAGCCGAGGTTCGCGCGGACGAAGCCGGCCAGTTCGCTGAGTTCACTCACGACTTTGGTTTCCTCCATCTCCTTCACCACGACGTCGTATTTCTCGTTCGGGATGCGGCGGAGAAATGCCGTCATGTCATTCTGAATGCCGTCCACGTCCTTCACCGCACCGTCCTGATTTCCAGCGACGCCGTTGAACTCCTTCTTCTCGCCCTCGGCGATTTCATCGGGCTTCAGACCCACCGTCGCCTTCGCGAGTTTCTTCAATCCGTCGGAAATCTTGAACTGCTGCGATGCCGCGTGGCGGAGCCGGTTGTAGAAATTACGCGCGAACAGATTCTCGTTCGTCGTCTGCATCTTGTTCGCCGCAGCACGCATGGCGTCGAGCGCCTTTTGCTGCTGCTCCTCGGCCTCCTTCATCTCGCCCTTGCGTTGCTCGCTGGATGACTGGCTGGCCTTTGCGAGCGAGTCCGACGCCTTGTTCTGCGCCTGGTTTGCTTCCTCGTCGAGCTTCTTTGCGATCTCGCTGTATTCGGTGATCGTGTCAGACTGGATGTCCTTATTCCGCAGCGCGTCCTTCATGATGTCCTGCATCTGGGCAACGAGCTTTTTCAACTCCTCGGAATTCTGCTTTTCACCAGCCTCGGCGCGCTTGATGTCCTCGCCGGCTTTCTCCGAGTCCGCATCCTTGCGCTGCGCGATTTCCTTCGATTCCTCGAGCTGCCGCTCCTCGTCGCGGATGCGCTCGTCGAGCTGCTTTAGCACATTATCCATCCGTTCGCGGATACGTTCGGCGTGCTTCTCGGGGCTGAGTACGAAAATGGTGAACTTCCACGATTGCGACGGCTTGCGGTCCGGGAAAAAATCGAGCGCGTTTGCGGTGAGCTCAACCACCGAATCTTCCGGAACGTTCCAGTCTGCCGGAGCCCAGCGCATCGGGCGCACCATCTCCTTTACCATCTGCCCGCCAGCCACGCGCGGCGTCTCCAGCTTTGGCTGCTCTGCGGCGACGGGTTCTTTTCCCGCGGGGTTTTTCTTCCAGTCCGCCCACAATGACTCAAACGTGCCCTTGGCCTTCTCTTTCTTTTTTTCCTCTTCGGGCTTCTGGCCGACTTGCCGAATGCTCCACGAGACCCAAGTTTCCTTCAGCCCGAAGTCATCGCTCGCGGCCATGGTGAATTGAACCGACTCATACGGAAGGATCGCCACTTCGGTCTCCAGATTCTGGACCTCGATGCGCGGCTCCGCGTCCTTTGCTGCGCCGAGGCGCAATGCATACGGCTGCACCGGTGCGAGTCCGTGAATGTCGGCCCAGCTAAAGCGCACTTCGCTCCCGAGGTCCGACAGCGCAATTGATGGCGTTGTAAACGCGTTGCCTGTCGCCGACGCCGGCCAGGTGAAATCCACCGTTTGCACCTCGCCGCGTCCCATCGGGCGGGCGATGCCGCCTTCGAACGCCACTTTGCTTCCCTCCAAAAACTCACCCGCACTGCCGTGCAATGCCGTCTTCTGCTCAGGATATCCGAGGTAATCCGGGAGCGTCACGCGGGCCGATAGTTCCTTCAGCTCCGGGCGATGCAACGGATGTACGGTGATGTCCTTTAAATAGTCGCCAAAGCGCAGCGCGATCACGCCCTCCTTCGTCTGGCCGGGGAACTGGAACACCGCTCGGCTTTCCGCCACCTGCGCCGTCAGCTTTTCCTGCTCGCCGATTTGAGCCGTCGCGCTGCCGGGCTTCCACTGCGCATCAGCGCGCAAGCCGACCGCCATCTCGAACTTCTCACCATGCGCGACGTACAAGTCCGCCGGGAGTTGCTCCACCGTGGTAAACGTAAACCGCTCGATGTCCGCCCATGGCATCGCCCAGCGTTGCGCGGCGTTCGTCGCGGCTTTCGGGGCGAGAAGAAAAGGCGCGGCAGCCATCGCAGTCACCACCGTCGCAGCCATCGCCCAGCGTTTTGCGGGGCGTGTCGGCACGGCTTCTTCAAAATTGCACCGGCCCGATTCATCCGCCACCTGGCGCACCGCCGCGCGGAGCAGGGCAGGCGAGATGTTCTCGGGAAGTTGATCCGTCTCAGTCAGTTCGATGACGCCCTGCAAGCGATCGCCGAGGCCGCGGAAATGGCGCTGCAGCAGCTTCGCGAGTTGCGCCGGGCCGCGCCGCGTCCACAACCAGTAGCGCGCCCAGCTCTGCGCAAACATCGCCGCGAGAATCGCGCCGGTTGCCGTGAGCACCACGCGCGCGGCGATGGGCGTGTTCACAAAACGATCGGCCACAAACAGCAGGACATACGTGATGAAAAGTCCCGCCAGACCGCCGGCGATCGCGGCGATGGTTTCCATTCGCTTGAGCCTGCTTTCGTAGGACCGAAGTTGAACGATGAGTGATTCAGGGAGTGTGGCCGTGTTCATAGCGTTTTGGATTTAGATGCGGACTGTATCGACGATTCTGAGGAAGGAAATGTTAGTTTTGTCAGAAAGTTGTTATTTCAAATGACCCGCGAGACCGCGAAATAGACACGATTTCTTTAACGACGTTCATTTTTTCCCGGCCACGCTGACCACCGCCGATACCGGGAAATGATCCGAGGGATACCGCTGCTTGCCATCCACACCCTCGTAAGTCGTCCGCAAAATCGCCCGCGAGACGAACCGCACCCGCTCCTTTTCCCCGAAAATAAAATCAATCGCCCCGACATCCGACTTTCCCGTGAAGCCGTTAAACGTTCCCTCCTCCTTCTCGCCCAGCGCGACCGTGCTCGAGACCAGCGGCGGCTTTTCGCTCGCCGCCACCCGGCGGAGCGGGGCGTCTTCCGTGGTCGCGTTAAAATCGCCGGTCAGAATCACCGGGCCCGCCACCTTTGCCATCCGCTCCAGCACCAGTGCGATCCCCTTGTCCCGGGCCGTCGCCCCGCGGTGATCCAGATGCACATTAAAGAACGATACCGTCTGCCTGTCGCGACGGTCCCTGAGGGTCGCCCACGAGCACACCCGCGGCAGTGACGTATCCCACGACTTGCTCGCCACCACCTCCGGCGTCTCCGAAAGCCAGAACGTCCCGGATTCCACCAACTCAAAGCGCTCCTTGCGAAACACCACCGGCGCCGACTCATCCGTGTCGTCCTTTTCCCGCCCGATGCCCACCACCTCAAACTCCGGCAAGCGCTCCCGCAGCCACGCGCGCTGTCCCGGCTTCACCTCTTGAAGCCCCGCCAGATCCGCCCCGGCAATCACCTTCGCCACCGCCTCCCGTCGGTTCGCCCACCCGTCAAGCCCATCGCGCGGATTGTCATACCGGATATTAAACGTCAGCACCCTCACATCATCCGCAAACGCGGAGACGGCGGTCACGCAGATGAAAACGAACATTCGGAGAGCAATGGCGAGGTTCATGGAAATGGACCTATCCCATCCCTGCGGCGGCGAACAGGGAAATCGAGGTGACCGGGAATCGGAGCGCCACGCCGGCCTTGCCTGGAGGCGCGGGCTCTGATAGCACAAGCCACCATGCTTTCCGAACCGCCCGCCACAAAGCCGCGCCGCAACTGGCACCTGCTGCGGTGGGCCTTCCTCCTCATCGCCCTCTCCTCCGGCTGGGGCGCTTGGAAGGCTTACGACTTCCAACAGGCGGTTAAAGAGGCAAAGGAGCTTGGCTGGCAGTTTACCTACAGAGACCCCATCGCGATAATTCGTGAGAACTGGCGAGACGCATTTCGCAAAGACACGTGGAGCGACACGAGACGGTGGTGGTCCATTCCAACCAGTGCTGTTTCAGAGCGCGACTTCGACTTGATCCGCCGGCTGAAGCCCACAAAGCTGGAGATCGTCGCCACTTTTCCATTGCGCGATTTGTCCCAACTCAAGGGTCTCTCGAATTTGACCGAGCTTTGGCTTGGCGACTGCCCGAACCTGACAAATATCGATGCGCTCAAGGACATGAAGGAGCTAACCTCGCTCGGGATCACTCGTTCCCCCGTCCTCGTGAACATCGATGCGCTCAAGGAACTCAAAAACCTGACGATTTTGCGGCTCATCCGTTGCACCGCGCTCACCAATGTGGATGCATTGCGGGAACTCAAGGCGCTGAAAGAACTCAGTCTTTATCGGTGCGCGGGTCTTAAGAACGTGGACGGGCTTCTCGGGCTCCAAGGCGTGGAGACTCTCGAACTCCGGGGCTGCACCGGGCTCACAGAAGAAGCTGAGGCGGCAGTAAAAGCGGCTCTCCCGAAGACCGACTTCAAGCCTTTCCTCGATTGGTGACCCACCTCGCCACAAAAACACCATGCCCCGTTCCGAAAACCTTCCGCCGGGCGAAGTGAGACGCCGGAAGACCACAGCCACCCACGCCGGCCTTGCCCGGAGGCGCGGGCTCTGATAGCACAAGCCACCATGCTTTCCGAACCGCCCGCCACAAAGCCGCGCCGCAACTGGCACCTGCTGCGGTGGGCTTTCCTCCTCATCGCCCTCTCCTCCGGCTGGGGCGCTTGGAAGGCTTACGACTTCCGACAGGCGCTCAAAGAGGCAAAGGCGCTTGGATGGCAGTTCGAATACAATGACCCCATCGCAATAATCCGCGACGACTGGAGAGACGCATTTCGCAAACAGACGTGGGAGGACACTGGGCGTTTGTTAGAAATTTCACCGGCCGACCACTTGGAGGGACACTCCGACGTAATCCGACGCTTGGAGCCGATAGACCTGCATCTCCACGGAGGGTTTTCACACCGCGATTTATCCGAACTCAAGGGTCTGTCGAGTGTGACCGGGCTTTGGCTTTTCGACTGCCCGAATCTGGCCAATATCGATACGCTCAAGGAAATGAATGGGCTCACCCATCTCTGGATCCTCTATTCCCCTGCTCTTGCCAGCATTGATGCGCTTAAGGAACTCAAAAACCTGGAAGTCTTGGATCTCCGCGGTTGCAGCGCGATGACCCATGTGGATGCATTGCGGAACCTCAAGGTTCTCAGACGCCTCAATCTCTTTTGTTGCACCGGGCTCAAGAATGTGGACGGGCTTCTTGGGCTCACAGGTTTGGAGGAACTCGATCTCCAGGGCTGCACCGGGCTCGCAAAGGATTCCTTGGCGACCTTAAAAGCGGCGCTTCCGAATACCAGAATCCGGACCCCTGACGAGAACGGCTTCACACAGGGCGGGAGGATCTTCATTCTGGGCGGCAGAATCTTCACTCTCTTCGGAAAGTGACCAGCCCCGCCACAAAAACACTATGCCTCGTTCCTAAAACCTTCTGCTGGGCGAAGTGAGACGCCGGAAGACCACAGCCACCCACGCTGCCTTTCGGATGGTCCTCACCCGAACCGGCATGGCCTTCGGCGGTGAGGTTGTGTTCCAGATTAACGAGCGCGAATCTCCTTGCCATGGCCCCGCGTTTCCCGAGCCTGTCGCACACCATGAAACGCACGTTCACTCTCATCACACTTCTCGCACTTTCGTTCTCACGCGCTGACTCGCAGGACAAGCCCGCCGCCGGCTTCGTCTCGATCTACGACGGCAAGACGCTCGCCGGGTGGCACGTGAGCGCAAAGTCCGGCCACAGCGGCGCGAGCAAGCACCAGAGCGGCGGGCGCTGGGTCGTCGAGGACGGCGCGATCACCGGCTCGCAAGATATTCCCGGCAACGGAGGACTCATCGTCACCGACGAACAATTCGGCGATTTCGAAGTGAAGCTCGAAATGAAAAACGACTTCGGCCCCGACAGCGGCCTCTTCCTCCGCAGCACCGAGGACGGCAAAGCGTGGCAGGCCATGATCGACTACCACGCCGGCGGCAACGTCATGGGCATCTACGGCGAAGGCCTCGGCGGAAACCCGCACGTCCGCAACTACAGCTTCACCGACAAGGTCACCGAAATCACCACCACACCCACCGGAGTCCCGCCCACACCGCTCCCCGTCCTGCCCGACGCATGGGCGCAGTTCTGGCGTCATGGTCAGTGGAACGAACTCCGCGCCCGCATCGAAAACAACCCGCCCAAAATCACGACGTGGATCAACGGCGTCAAAATCATGGAGTGGCAGGAAAAAGAAGTCCGTCACCAAGCCAAAGGCAGCATCGCCCTCCAAGTCCACGGCGGCGGCGACTTCACCAAGCAATTCGTCCGCTACCGGAACATTCAGGTAAAGCGCCTCGACGCAGCGAAGTGAACGGCGAAAAGTGCTCGTCTTTTCCGTTAAAACGCTCCACTTTCCCGCCTATGCCAGTCCTCGATTATCCGCACATTTCAAAATCGCCAGGTGAGGTTGCCCGACTCGAAACTCACCCGCGCATCCGTGTCGCGCAAATCGCCGCCGACCATCTCGGCAATGGATGGTCCGCAGAGGAAATCGTCCGCCAATACCCGCATCTCACGCCCGCCGAAGTCCACGCTGCGCTCGGCTACTACTTCGACCATCGCGAAGAGATTGAAGCGGAACTTACTGATGAACTCGACCAACTCGACCGCGCGGCGAACCTGCCGCCATCGCTACTCCGCGCCCGGCTCATCGCCACGCGCAGCAGCCGGGCTGCATGACGCCGCTCTACCTTGATGTCCACGTTCCTGCCGCCATAGCCGCACAACTTCGCTCGCGTGGAGTGGACCTCATAACCGCGCAAGAAGATGAAACCATTGAACTCGAAGATGACGCCCTGCTCCTGAGAAGCACCGCACTTGGCCGGGTGCTTTTTACTCAGGACATCCGCTTCAAAGCTCTCGCAGAAGATTGGCAGCGCACGGGCCGACACTTTGCCGGACTCGTCTTCGGGCATCAACTCCACGGCTCCATCGGCCAATACGTCCGCGACCTTGAGCTCATCGCCAAAGCCACCCACGCCGCAGATTGGATTGGGCAGGTGGAGCAATTGCCCCTGAGATAAACAATCTCTCAAAATGATTCCATCCATGAAAACCGCTGCCGCACTTCTATCCATCGCCATATCATTCCAAGCAATTCGTCCGCTCCCGCAATATCCAGGTGAAGCGCCTCGACGCCGCGAAGTGAGCGGCAATCGCTTGTGCCCGAAATGAGAAATCGTTCGTTGTTTGCAGTCACGTTTTTCGTCACTCTTGGCGTCAGCTTGGTGGTGTTGTATCTCAATCGCCCGAAGCCGACGACGAAGCCCACGCTCACCCGTGTCACGGACCAGATTTTCATTACATCGCAATTGCGCTCTGGCGATATCGGGTCGGTGAGGCAGGCAGGGATGAAAACGATAATTGATATTCGTCCCGATGGTGAGGCCAAGGATCAGACTTCTTCGTCTGAAATCAAAGTGGCATCGGCTGCTGGAGGGCTTGCGTTTCACTATATTCCGGTGCCTCACGAGACGATCCCCGATGGCGCGGTGGCCGCCCTGGCTTCCGCACTCGCAACGACGGAGCGTCCTGCGCTGCTGTATTGCAGGACAGGGCGCCGGGCAGTCCGATTGTTCGCGCTCACAGAAGCATCGCGCGCTGATGGCCCGAGCGCTGATGCGATTCTACGCATGGTGGAAGCGGCTGGCTTTTCGGCGGACGATATTCGTGATAGCATTGTGCAGCGGATCGAGACTCGCATCGCCGCCACAACTCCGAACTGATGCCAACCAACGCAGACCACTCATCGACTCCCGCGGAAAATGCGCCTCCAATATCGGAGATAATTGTGCCACCGCTCACACTCGGACAATTGCTCGTGCGCTTCGTCGTGATTGCCGTCGCGGTGGGCTTAGCTCTGTTCGTGGCGCTGATCGTTGGTATTCTCACAGGATTGATTCCCTTCAGTTGCTAAATTACCTCCTATCGAGTCGCTCCGCATTCATTCACCCGACTTTGATAGCACAAAACCCGTAATCCAGAACCCCATCCATCCGGCGGTTTTCCTCGGGGATAAAGTAGAGCTTTAGCCGCCCGTCCTCGGCGCGGCGCGATGCCACCACGCGCGCCCTTCGCAAGATGCGCAGATGCTTGCTCACGCCGTCGAAATCGCGCCCCACCGCCTTCGCCGCCTCGCTTGCCGAAAGCGCTTTTCCCGTCGCCATAATCTTCACCAGTTCCCAACGCATCGGGTTGCCCAGCGCCGAGAAAAAGACAGGCCGGTTCACCGGTGGCTCGGAGGTCGCAGCGGGAGTCGCAGGCACCGCCGCCGAAGTGGCGGGAGTCGTCGTTGAAGGGCTTGAGGTGGTCGCTGGATTCGGATCGCTCATACACCGACAGTTCATGCATCGACGCCGGCTTTTCAAGCCTCGATTGCGGAGCAAAATGGCGGGAATCGCCAGCCTCGGGAGTGCGATGTCGGAAGTTTCTGGCGGAAAACTCAACCGCTGATGCTCGATGCCGGAGCAAAATGGCGGGAATCACCACCCCAAGGGGTCCCCCTTCGGAGCAAAATGGCGGATAACGTTACCCCTCAAGGTGCCTCGTCGGAGCTTTTTGGCGGGAAACATCTCCGCTGAGGTGGGGATTCCCGCCAAATAGCTCCGGCGTCGGTCCATTTTCCGTTCGCTGTCGGCCTCCTACAGAGAGGCGGCTATAGAATGGGGTCATCAGTCCGACTCAAATGGCGGATATCGTTTTGCTGCGTGTCATGCCACGACTATCCGCACAAGCTGTGGCAATGCTCTTAGGAAATGACTGCTGGACATCCCAAGTGCGGCGCAGGTTGTATCCGTCAAGCTAAACGAAACATGCTAAATTTTCGCGACCATGATTGGCTGGCGGTGCCCGGCGCGACTCATCTATGGGTCGATATTTTGCCGGAAGATCGCACCGTGGACGACCTTCGCTGGTCGCTGGAATTTCGCTATGTGGCGACAGGCGGGAAGTGGAGGCGCGTTCGGCATTCGCAACGACCGAAGCTGGATTTGACTGTTTCGATTTTCCGTCCATGCGTCCGCCGATGGGACGAATTCGAGCACGTTTCTTTTTGGTTTCGCGAGGCAGTGTTGCTCGGAAAAACCGAGCCGGGTTCGCTCATCGCCAACTATTTCCCAAAGTGCGGGCTTCCCGCTGAGCATTACTTTTTGGACGAACATATCTGGCGTGTATCCGGAAGAAACGGACGCTTTCTGACGGTCGAGCTCGCGGCATTCGGAGGCGATTCGGGCTTGGCCGACGGGCTCGCCGCAATGCTCGTGCCTACCGGAGCGGATGACGCCCCGCCATTGCAGGATGCGGATTTTTGGAAGGAGAACTCCCAGCTTTACCTCGTCGAAGAAGTCCCGTTTGGCGTTGTGACCGTCCAGACCCCGCGCAATGTCGCCGATCCGGAAGCTTACGCATTGGGGCGGGCGAAATCTCTGCTGGGGCTGGAGTTCCCATCTGAAGTCCAGATCGTGGACTATGTCGGCTCGCGCATGACCTGCGAGCTGATGCACGGGAACTTTTATGTGCATCTGCATTTCCACGGATTCTATGAGGACTAAGCGATGAGTTGGATCGAATGGCTCGGTGAAAAGCTACCTTTAGAAGCTGGAGTGGATGCACGACTGAGCGTCCACGTGTGGCCGCCCGAGTCGGCGTGCCCCCGAGTGAGCTGGACCTTGGATTTGCGATACCATTTCTGGCGTCAAAACATGCCGGAGGGGAAACGAAAGATCGACGCCTGGCTGTCCATCGAGCTCGGCGACCTCGGTTTTTATGGGCGGGACTGGCGGGACTTGGAAGGGCTGGAAATCCGTGCCGATGCAGCGTGGCACGGCGCTCACGAATACTTCGGAGAGTACGGAAATCTAAATACCGGCGAAGTGATAGTCATGGGCGCCGAATATCCAAATACGCCGCGAAATCCGAAACCGACGATTTCCGAAGTCCACTGGTTGGGCACCGATTTCGTGCTGAGACTCGGGAAGCGGGACGGCTTCTTTTTCCCGTTGGAACTGGACGCATGGATGCTACCGGAGAGCGAGTTTTACCGGTCCATGCCGGAGTCCGAAAGCGAGCTGGCGGTTTTCGGGGAAGGCCCGCCGGACCTTCGCGTCATCGCACGAGCGGCTTTCGTCGGAGGAATCGTAGAGATTCCGCGCTGCGATGATCCGCTCCCGCTTGCCGCCCGTTTTTTGAGGGAAGAAGTGTCCCTCGAAACGATGCACGAACCGAGCATTGAATGGTCATGCCGCAGGGATCACAAAACTGGGAAAATCGAGCAAGTTCCCGGCGGGACTTCACGAGTGAAATTCCGCACGTTTCCATTGCCCGAGCATTGCGAGGAAGAAGAGGATGACGACCACGAAGACGACATCCCGTTCTGATGCAGCGTCACGCTGAATCCAGCGCCATGCACGTCGCTACTTCGCCGCGCGAATCGGTCCGAGACCGTAATACGCACGACTCACCGCTCCGAAGACGTAGTGACGGACGAGTTTGGAATACACCCACAGGACAAGCATGGTTCCGAACAATTTTCGTAGAAACATTCCCATTCCCGGATGCCGTCCTCATTTCGAGAACCCGGGCGGGATGGATACGCCATCAATGCACGACCACGGCACTGCGCAGACGTCATGTAGCAGGTCGGTTCTGGCCATGGGCGGGATCTTTCTGATTGAATCCACATCGATCAAAAATGAACCGACCTCAACATAGCGCGTTTGGCCGGAGACCATTCATGATAGCGGTCGTTGTGCTGTTGATTCTCGCTGGTGTGTGGGGCGTCACCGGCTACCGGTCGATTCAGCGGGAGGAGATTCAAATTCGCAGGCGTTACGACGAGATGAGACTTGCGCTCGCCGCGGGGGACAAGAGCCTGACCCTTTCGTTCGTTGCGCCGAACCTCCGAGAGGACCCTCGCCTCGACATGGGCCTGCTTCGAAGTTTTGTAAAACCGCTCGGCCCAAAGTCCGCAGTGGAGATTTGGGACTCAAAGGCGGCGGTTTTTCCCCAGCGCATCTTTCATTATTTGGTTCTCCGTGGTGGGGACTCGCTCGCGATGGTTAAGGTGAATGGTGAGTGGTATTTCACCGGCAAGGTCTCCATCGATTGATGTCGGATGCCAACGGCGCAGCAGGATGCGCAACGGGCTCAATCACAAATCCACCGCATCCATTTTTCCACGCCGCCGCGGCCAGAGCGGTCCATCCAGCGGAAGAGGAAGTACGCTGCGATGATGAAGACGAAAGCGAGGGCGATGGAGAGTTGGCTTGGGAGGGCTTTACCCCAGTAATAGGTGGCTTCCTGGCCTTTCGCGACGCCGTAGATCCAGAGCGGCCAGAGGTGGACGACGTGGTGCAGAATGTAGATGGAGAGCGAGTGTCGGCTGAAAGTTCCGGCGATGGCGGCGGCGCGTCCTTTGCGCGGGAACCGTGGATTCAAGTCGATCCAGCGGTGGGTGAGCGCGAAGGCGAGGAGCGCGAAGCCGAGCGTGCAGAGGACGTATTCGACGGTGGCCGGGAACATTTTCCATCCGAGCAGCAGATGCGTTTGGACGGCGGCGGGTGTATGGCTGCGCAGAATGAGGCAGAGCACGCTGGCGGCAATCAATGAGCCGCCGATGATCGCGGGGCGCGTCGTGGGCGTTTTGTTGTCCGGCGAAAACACAGCGCGCGCGGTCATCATGCCGACGAGCGGGTAGATGATCCACGGGAGGAGCGGGAAAAAGCCGGTTACGCTGAAGCCGAGCAGCACTTGCGAGAGCGTGAGGTCGCACTCGAAGTATCCGCCTACCCAATAGCTCGGATAGTCGGCCACGGCGCGGGCGACGGGGCTGATGACGAACACGAGCACGCAGATAACCAGCAGCACGACGGACGGCATTCGACGCGCGACATTCAGGAAAACCATCGCCGCGCCAATGAACGTAAGCACGTCCCAATTGTAAGTGTCCTCGGGCAGCCAAACGAGGATGTTGAACGCGAAGCCGAGCGCAAAAAGAAAGAGCCCGCGGCGGATGGTGGTCTTCGAGATTTGCTCATCGCTGCGCCCTTTCGCTTCCTGCGACGAGAGCCAGATGTGGTAGCTCATGCCCATGAGGAACGAGAACACGGGCGCGCCGAATCCCGTGGGATTCCACAGACTGCTCTGCACGCCGGAGAGGTTTTCTACGAAGTGGACGAGCACCATCAGGAAGATGGCGTACGTCCGCAGGAAATCGATCGACGAATAGCGCATGGAGCTATTCCGTCGTCAGCTTCGAAAGTAGCTCGACGATTTGAAGAATGATCTGCGCGCAGAGCACGGCGATGATGATCATCTCCAGCGTGTGCCCCTTTCGCGAATGCATGTAGTCGCTCGCTCGCTGGCTGCACATTTCATAGACGTGGTCGAAGACTTCGATCTGCCCGCCGATGAACTCCAGCCGGTCGATGAGCCGTGTGCGTTCGCGCAGCCGCTCGGAGACCTGACTCGCCAGCGTCGGCGGATGAATGAGCGGGCGATGCACCTGCGGAACAAGCCGCGCCAGCCGCGCCCGTAGTCCGATGACCCGCTGAAATCGCCGCGCCAGTTCTTCGCGGCGGCCCAGCGCTTTTTCCTGAAAATCAAACGCGAGCGGAGAGTCCGCCTCCAAGTCGGGCCAGCCCGCTTCGACCTCGCGCTCGATGTCGCGCAGAGCAGCTTCGTGCTGCGAGAACTCGATGAGCGCAGGCCGCACCGCAGGAAGACGCTCCGCCGGCGCGAGCACCGCCGCGCGGCCCGGAGACCACAGGATCTGCGCGCCTTGCAGCGAGATGAGCAGGCATTTTTGCGCGGAGTCGGAGTCGCCGTCCACCCAGGCACGGGCGCGCTCCAGCAAGGCCGCGTCGTCGCGGTCGGGGCAGGGGACCATCAGCAATGCAAGCGATGTGTTGCCGAGCGGGATGTCTTCGGTTTCCGCGCCGTCGGGCAATGCGCCCGGTAGTTGTTCGTTTGCGATCGTCATTGATTAAAGTGTTGGTTGTTCCGCCATCCGTGCTGCGAGCCACGAGGCGACACAGTCGGCGGAGTCGAGCACGCCGTTGATGGTGGAATCGAACAGATAATCGCCCACCACAAAAAAATCGGGATGCTCCACCGGTTCGGGCTGATGCCGCCGGTCCACCGGCTGCTGCGCGATTCCGCCGGGGATGCCGTTCACCGCGCCGACCCAGCGGTGCACGCGGCCTTCGAGAAAAAAGTCGCGTCCGCCGCTCATCATCTCCGGCAGCGAACCGAGCGCTTCGGCGATGAGCGCTTCATCGGAAAGCTCGCTCTTTTTCAGCGCCGCCTCGCCGCCGAGCAGCCATCCGAGAACGCCGTGCTCCTCGCTCGGATCGCGCGACGATTCATCATAGAGACAGCACCCGCCAAACGCATCGACCATGAAAAACGAATCGCTCACACGGCTCCGCCAAAACGGTCGGCTGAACAAAATCGTGATGCGCAGATAGTGCGCCGGATGGTCGTAGTAAGCGTGATGCCGCGCCATCGCCTCGGCGAGTCGCTCCCCGCGAAACGTCACCGACGGCACATGATTATTCGGCAGCGCCACCACCACGAAATCAAACTCCTGCTCCCGCGCCTCCGCTTCGTGCGTCGTGCAAATCTGCATCCGCCCGCCCGGCCCGCGGCCCACGTGCGTCGCGCGATGCCCGAGCTTCACGTCCGCCCGGATGCGGCGCGCCAGCTCGCGCGGCAGCCCCTCGATTCCGCCTTCGATGCTATACAGCGTCATGTAAGCGGGGTCGTTCATCAGGTAATTTTGCAGACCATACGAAACACTCGTCCGCTCCGGCTCCGTCGCCAGGTCGCTGTGGATCATGTTTTCGATAAACCCGCGCGTGGACGGCGAGCGCAGCCTGTCCAGCACCTCCGCAAACCGCCGCCCTTCCAGCGGACGCGCCGCCAGCTCCGGCTGGTCCGCATCGTAAAATTCCCGCGGGCTCATCCAGTCCTTGCCCATCCGATCAAACGCCACCAGTTCATCCGCCGCCGCATCGCCGAGGTGCTCGCGCAAATCCTCCACGCTCGAAAGCACATGCCCGCCCATGATCACCGCCGAACCGCCCATCGGCCGGATCGACAGCCCCAACTCCGCCACCAATTCCCGCAGCGGGTCCTCATCCACGCCCGAGTAATCATACAGCTCCGCCGCCCCCGCCTCATAGCTCGCCGACGCGAGCTGAAACCGCTTCGAATGAATCTTCCCGCCCAGCCGATCCGCCGCTTCAAAAATCGTCACCCGCACCGGCACATCCGACATCTTTTGCAGAAAATAAGCCGTCATCAGCCCGCCCGGCCCGCCCCCGACAATCCCGACTTCCCACACCCGTCCCGGCGAAAGGCCGGGCATGGTGTTTGGCAGAAAGAAGTTCGTCATTTGGTAAACTGTAAAAGAACTACCTTAAACCGTGATGAAGACTCGAAGTTGCTGAGTCACGCGAAACGCTGCACGGACGAGTCCTGGCAGCCTTCCGATTACCCGGCGCTCTTCACCGTGAGAGGCGAAGGCCGCAGCGTGTTTGGAGTTCCGCCTTCAGGCGGCCTGGCGCACGTCCGTTCGGCAGCGCTGTCGGACCGGCTAAAGCCGGAACTCCAAACGTCCCGACTATTTTCCTTCTGCGGCAGGCTTCGCGGCGACTGCAGGTTTTGCGTCCATGTATTTCCCGATGTCTGCGGGCTCCATTGCGACTTTTGCGCCGCTCGCGGGGATGTCGAGTTTTGCGGACCACAGGATGCCGTTCACGACGAGGCGGCGCTGACTTTCCACCTGCCAGTTCTTGTGTAAATCGCAGCCGGTGAAAGCAAACGCACGTCCGCCGTCGGCGCGGGTGTGCGACCATGCGACGACTTCTGCGCGCCCCGTGTTCGCTTTGGCCTCCGCGGTTGTGCGGGACTTGTCGGGCACTGTGCCGGCGAGCAATGGCGTGGCTCCGGCGGCGAAGTGCAGATTGTAAAGCCACCCATCGAGCGGCGCGGCGAAAGGCTCCACGCCGTTGAGGATCGCGTGCTTCACCGACGGCGTGAATTCCATATCCCAGTGCCCGCGGCAGCCGATGTCTTTCGTCCACACGCCGCCGAGCCATTCCTGGATTTTCGCAGCCTGTGCCTCGGGAACGTCCACGGCTTGATGCAGCATCACGAGGCCCGTGCCCTTTGCCATGAGCGATTCCATTTTTGCCCAGCGCGCCGCATCGAGAAACGGCAGCTTTGGCCCGCCATCCGCGAAGATAACGACCACGCGCGCACCGTCGAAAATGCGCTCATCCTTCGGCCATCCATCGGCGGCGAGCACCGGCCACACTGCGCCGTTTTGCTTCAGCCAGTGCGACATCAGCGTGCAGCCCGCGAAGTATTCGTGCTGGCCGGCCTTGTTGCTCACGCTTCCGGCAAGGAGGACGATTTTTGCGAGCTTCGGAACTGTGGAATCTGCTTCGAGCGGCACGGTGCGTTGCTCGGCGGTGAGCTCGGCGTGGGCGCAGCACGTGAAGACGCCGAATGCAGCGAGGATGAGTTTTTTCATTTTAGAATCGTAAGTTGATGGGCCCGCGAAAACCGCGAAAGGCACGAAAGTGAAGGCGTGCGGACAAATCGAGCACCGTCGGCAGGGAGGAAATTGACCATTTTTAAAAGGATTACATTTCGCGTCTTTTCGCGTCTTTCGCGGGCTCCATTTGCCCTCCCGAGGCTCATACGAGAATGTCTTTCACCACGTGCCCCGCGACATCGGTGAGCCGGTAGTCGCGCCCATCGTGACGGAAGGTGAGCCGCTCGTGGTCGAGCCCGAGTTGATGCAAAATCGTCGCGTGCAAATCGCGCATGTGGACTTTGTTCTCAATGGCGAAGTGGCCGAATTCATCCGTCTCGCCGTAGCTTATTCCCGGTTTCACGCCACCGCCCGCGAGCCACACGCTGAAGCCGTTCGGATTATGGTCGCGCCCCGTTCCGTTCTTCTCCGCGTAAGGCGTGCGGCCAAACTCCCCGCCCCACCAGACAATCGTGTCTTCCAAAAGTCCGCGCTGTTTCAAATCGGTGAGCAGCCCCGCGACCGGCTTGTCCACAGCGCGCGCGTGGTCGCCGTGCTTTGGCAAATTGCTGTGCTGGTCCCACGCGGGGTTGTTGGAGTTGTCGCCGTAATTCACCTGCACATAACGCACGCCCGCTTCGCAAAGCCGCCGCGCCATCAGACATTGCCGGCCGTAGTTGTCGGTGTCTTTTTCGCCGATGCCGTAGAGCGCCTTCGTCGCGTCGCTTTCGCCTGCGAGATCCACCACATCCGGCGCGTGACTCTGCATTCGCCAGGCGAGTTCGTAGCTCGCGATCACCGCTTCGAGTTCCGAGTCGCCGGGCTTCGCGCGCAACTGCTCCGCGTTCAGCTCGCGCAGCAAGTCAAACTGCCGCTTCGCATCATCCGCCGCGCGCGGAGCCGCGAGATTTCGAAACGCCGTTTCCTTTGCCGGAACCCCGCTGCGCCCAAGCGCCGTGCCTTGATACACTGCGGGCAAAAATGCATTTCCATAGTTGCGCGGACCACCGTTTCCGAGACTCGGCGAAATGCTCACGAAGCCCGGCAGATTCTCGTTTTCCGTGCCGAGCCCGTAGTTCACCCAAGCGCCCATCGACGGCCGGATAAAATTCGTCGTCCCCGTGTGCAAAAACAGCGTCGCCGGACCATGCGCCACGCCTTCCGTGTGCATCGAGCGCATCACACAAAGGTCGTCCGCATGAGCCGCCATGTACGGGAAAAGCTCGCTTGCCCAAAGCCCCGACTGCCCCCGCTGCTTGAACTCCCACATCGGTTTCATCACCCGTTGAGTCGCGCCTTTCCCCGTCTTCGCAATCGTCCGCGCATCGTCGAAATGCATCATCTTCCCATCGTCCGCCGAGAGCCGCGGCTTGTAGTCCCACGAATCCACATGCGACACGCCGCCCTGCATAAACAGGAAGATCACCCGCTTTGCCTTCGGCAAAAAATGCGGCTGTCGCGGAGCCAGCGGATTCCCCGCAGCCAGCGCCCGCTGCCCCGCAAGCCCCGCCAGCGCGAGATGGCCAAAGCCACAGGCGAGAGACTGAAGAGCAGAGCGACGTGTTAAAAGCGGGTTCATGGGTGTGGAGAATTAAACAGCCTCGAGCCGTGCTACATCCTCGTTCGTGACCGACTGCGCGCCACGCACCAATGGAAACCGCACGTCAGCGGACGCCATCCGAGCAAAGAATTCATCGCGAGTCATCGATTCACATTCTCCAGCGTCGAGCTGTGCAAAGCCGTTCGCCGCCTGAACTCTCACCGATTCGGAAACCGTATCCCGCGCAAACTCATGCCTGAGAGCTTCGGAAACCAACTCCGATTCATTCGCATAGAGTCCAGCTTTCACTTTGTCTCGAACGATCCGATCCAACACAGCCGGCAACGTGATATTCATTGAGATTTATCCTACCGCGTCTCGCTCAGACACTCAAGCTTCTCACCATAAATCTGGCAACGACACCTTTACTTCAAAATAGTCGGTCTTCGGCGCGTGCGGAATCGTTCAGTTCGCGGAGCAATTTGTCCACATGGGTGGAAGGATTGTGGTCCCCTCCCGCAGCATTCCAGTGGTTGTGGCATTTGCTGGCGTTATTCACCGCTGTCCCGATACGGGAGAGTAGGTCCTCCAGCGGGAGATCGGATTTCTCGTAATCTTTGATGAATTTCTTCAACTCCTTCTTCACCGCAGCGCAGCTATCGAATGCAGCCATAGTAAATCTAAAGTGCAAGAGCAGCCAAAACTCGAAACTCGGGACCGAGAGTGCCACGCGAATGTTGTTTTCCTCCGCAAGCTTCTGCGCGGCGGGAACTTGTTTGCGGCGCGGATGATTTTGCGTTTCCCGGTCAAAGACGACCCACACTTGATCGTACGGTTCCTTATTGGGATTCGCCGCATGGGCGTTGAGCAGCTTGATGGCCTCATTCACGATGCCCACCGGGTCCGTATGGTCGCCGTGGCGCACGACAACTGCCGCAGCCTTGCGCTTCAACTTCAGCTTCACGCCGTCGAGGTAGGCGGGCTCGGTCGCTGCGCCTTCCACGACGATCAGAAAGGTGTGGCCCGTTGCCGGTCGTGTCGGCGTGGGGCGCTTCGGCGTCCCCGCGTAAGCTCGTTTGCGGTTCGCACCCATGCCTCAGAGTGCCAGCCCTTCCGGGATGAACGGGATGCCGCCGTAGCGTCCCGCGAGGTAGCCTTTGACGAGAGACTCGTCTTTGCGGGGCTTGAAGTCGGTCAACGGATAGAGCCGAGTGGCCCCTTCCTGATCCTTCTCGGTGAACCAAATCTGATCCCGGCGTAGGAGCGTTTGGTCGAGGAGTAGGGGGTTGTGGGTGGTGAAGAGGAATTGCGTTCGACTTTCAGCCGTCTCAAACACCGCTTTTATTAGGGAGTTCAGAAGAATGGGATGAAGGCTCGTCTCGATTTCGTCGGCGACAAGCAAACGAGAGGGTTCTTTGAGTTTCAGCCATTCACCAAGCAGGTTAAAGTACCGTTGCGTTCCCGATGACTCTTCGGTTTCGAAGTCGAGCGGCGCTACCCCTCCGTCTATAGTTCTATGAAGCAACTCGGGACGGTCCGGCGGAAAAAGCCGATCCATGTGTTTCTTCATTCCAACCGCCATCGGGTCTGGCTCAGGCGATCTTACAGTCGGCGGCGCAATTTTGATTTCGAAGAGGCTCCTCCTTTCAGCCTTCCGGATGCGCGCGTCTTGAATGCCTAAGTCGGCGATTTTCAACGCCTCAACTATCTTTTGGTGCGCAGCGGGATCGCGCAGCATCTCAAGTGAACGAGTCCAATCAGGTGGATGCGCAATCAGGTCTAAAGCAAGAGCGTCTTCAGACAGAAACTTCCAAACGAGGAGGCATTGCTCCTGATTGAACTGTGCCGCGACGCTGACAAACGCCGCGTTCTCTCGCGTCTTCTCCCGCAGCGCCGCGTCGTGTTTGAAATGTTCCGTCGATTTCGACCACTCGTATTTCCCTTTCTCCGCATCCCAATCCCGCTCGAACCAAACCTGCGGCCTTCCTTTCGGATAGGCCACGAGGTATTCGCTCGTCACCCGTTCGCGGGTCACCTCGATGCCGTAGAGGGTGCGGATGCCGTTAATCACAGCGGTGAGCTCAAACTTGCTCGGCTGGGTCAGGCACGCGGGGTCGAGCTTGAAGGGTTGCGCGCCGGTAGGGGCGCCAGGCTGGAGCTTCGTCGCAGAATCGCGCACGAACTCGGCGAAGAAGCGCAGGGCGGCGACAATGTTGCTTTTGCCGGAGGCATTGGCTCCGTAGAGGGCCACGGCTTTGACAAGACTGGTGCCCTTGAGACCGGGGACGTGGTCGCAGGAGATGAGGTTCTGCGGCAGTTCCTTGTCCGCGTTGGCCACCATGCTGAGCGTCTGCTCGGCGCGAATGGAGCGGCAATTGGTGACTTTGAACTCGATGAGCATGGTGGTAATAAAGGCAGCTTCCGCGGGATTAGAAGCATTTTTTTGCGAAAACTCCGCAAAAAACGCGACGAAAATGGATTATTTTCAGCCGTTCGACGATTAAGAACCGCAGCGGAATGGCACGGTGCGACTTCTCTTCAGAGCAGGACATGATTGGAAGAACGGGGCGGGCGAGTGGGTGGCACCAGTGGCTCAGTCGAGATACCGGAAATCCATACATCCGAAGAGCGACTGGTAAAGCTGCGACCACGCTTCGGTGCGCCGCGCGGAGTCGGCGATGTGCGCTGAGGAGACGGCGCGCTCTTTTTCCGACGGCGGACGGCCAAAGGTGGTGAGGAATGCGCGGGTGATGCGCTCTTCGTCGGTCGCTGAACTTGCGAGGGCGCGCTCGGCGGCGACGCGCGATTGCGCGATGACGAATGGATTGTTGAGCAGATAGAGCGCTTGCGGGGCGACGTTGCTGGTGCCGCGTTTGCCCATGGTGGCGTTGATGTCGCCGAAGTCGAACACCTCAAATAATTCCAGCCGCTTGTTGCGAAAGGCGGGGGTGTAAACGCTGCGGCGCGTGTCGGTGTATTCGTATTTGTATTCGATGTTTTGCGCGCTGGTGTCGTTGGCGTCGATCTCGCCTGCGCCGTTGATATTTGGGCCGAGCACGTCGAGCCGCAGTTCGCCGCTCGTCGCGAGAATGGTGTCGCGCAATTGCTCTGCATCGAGGCGGCGGCGCGGATAGTGCGCGAAGAGGCGGTTATCGGGGTCGGCGGATGATGGGCTGGCGCTGGCGAGCTGCCATGTGCGGGAGAGGACGATTTCGCGAACGAGTTTCTTTGTGCTCCAGCCTTCCTCGACAAACTTTGTAGCGAGGTAATCGAGCAACTCCGGATGCGACGGAGCTTCGCCGGTGGTGCCGAAATTATCCGTCGTCCGCACAATGCCCGAGCCGAACAGCCACGCCCAAACGCGGTTCACGTAAACGCGCGCAGTCAGCGGATTTTGCGGTGAAGCGAGCCAGTCGGCGAGCTCCCGCCGTCCGCTCGCCTTTTCTGGCATCGCGGGCTCCACCTCCGCCGCAACCCGCAGGAATCCCCGCGGAACCAGAGCGCCTTTTTGTGCCACGAGTCCGCGGATTCGCAGGTGGGTATCCGCCGGAGATTCGTCGTCGCGCACCGTCATGGCGACCGGACGCCGAGGGCCGCCGGCGGTCAATTTCTTCAACTCAGCTTCGAGTTCCTTAATCGTCGCCGCCTCGGCCGTATCCGTCGTTTGCGCCAGCGTCTCGACGTCGGCTTCGGGGATGAATTGCACGGCATCCGCGCCGACAAAACCCTTGGTCCCTTCGTTCGACACGAGCACAAATCCGGCGCCGTCTTTCTCGAATTGAAAACGCCCGAGCGAAATAAACCGCCCGCCAATCGGGGGCGGCTGGGTCTGGTTCACATGGACCGTCTCCTCGCCGTTTGCGTGGAAAATGTGGACGGGCACGCGGTCGGCGCGGTTCGGGAATCCGGGGTATGCCAGCCGCACTTCGTAGCGACCACTGGCGGGGAACTTCGGCGTGAAAGTGAGCGTCTTTGCGCCTTTTCCGGCGTCCGCATCGTGCGAGTATCCGTCGCCGATGTAGCTTTTCGAATACTGCGAGCGCGTCCACTCGCCGATGGCTTTCGCGTCGTTATCATCCACGACGATCCCCGGCAAAGCGGCCACGGCGACCGGCTTTCCGACCTCCGTGCTTACGACTGCGACCTTTGCCGCCGCCTTGCCCGCGAGCTTTTTCGCGGCGGCGACTTTTTCCTTCAGCGCGGCAACCGCAGCTTCGTGGGCGCGCAGTTTTTCCTCCGCCTCGCCCTCCAGCGGCATCGGAATGTCGATCCAGCGGGCGACGTTGTCCGTGTAGTTTTCGAGCGTACGCGTGGACGCCATGATTCCAGCCAGTGCGTAGTAGTCGCGCTGCGGAATCGGGTCGAACTTGTGGTCGTGACACCGCGCGCACCCAATCGTCTGGCCGAGAATCCCCTTCCCGATGGTGTCGAGCTGCTCGTCGATGATATCGAACCGCAACTGCTGCTTGTCCTGCTCTTCGTAGTTCGTCGGCCCGAGTACGAGAAACGCTGTCGCCGGAAGCAGCCGCCGCTTCTCCGCAGGCGAACCCACGGTCAGCAAATCCCCGGCGATTTGCTCGCGCAAAAAGCGGTCGTAAGGAACGTCGCGATTGAACGACTCGATGACAAAATCGCGGTAGCGCCACGCGTCCTTGAAAAGCAGCGTGCGCCCGCCGCCGCTCGACTCTGCAAAGCGCGCGACATCCAGCCAGTGCCGGGCGAAATTTTCGCCAAACTGCGGCGACGCCAACAGTTCGTCCACGACCTTTTCCACGCTGGAAAATGCGGCGATCTGCTCCGGCGACGGCGGCATCCCCAAGAGCGTCTGATAAAGCCTGCGCACGAGCGCCGACGCAGCAGCATCCGGAGCAGGCGACACGCCTTTCGCCTCCATCTGCGCGAGAACAAAATGATCCATCGGTCCATACGGCCACGCGGCATTTTTCACCGCAGGCGGCGCGTGCTTTTTCGGCGCGATGTAAGACCAAAATTTGCGCCCGTCCTCCACGCTCAACCCGGTCTGCTTTTTCGCCACCGCGCCTGCCACGCGAGGGTCGGGAGCGCCCATTTTCACCCACTGCTCAAGGATTGCGATTTCCGCATCCGGCAGCTTCCGTTTCTCGGGCATTTTGAGATCCTTATCCGCGTATCGGATGGCCTTGATCAGCAATGATTCGTCCGGATTTCCCGGTACGATCGCCGCACCGGAATCGCCGCCAGTCGTCCATCCCTCGCGAGAATCCAGCCGCAGCCCGCCTTTCACTTTGTGCTCGGCGCTGTGGCAATCGAGACACCGCTCGACGAGCAACGGACGGACTTTCGATTCAAAAAACGCAATATCCGTCGGCGCGTCCGAAGAAAGAGCCGGGAGTGAGAAAACTGCGAGTACGACGGCGGACCGAAAGAACACGCGAGAGATACCGTGAACAGCGTCGTTCCTTTGCTTCTTTGACCGCCTGTTGGAAGTCGTGCTCTTTCCAAGCGCCCCAGCCGGAGGAGACGGCGATGAGGAGGAAGGCCCAACGGAGCAGGTGCCAGTTGCGGCGCGGCTTTGTGGCGGGTGGTTCGGAAAGCATGGTGGCTTGTGCTATCAGAGCCCGCGCCTCCGGGCAAGGCCGGCGTGGGTCGCTGTGGTCTTCCGGCGTCTCACTTCGCCCTGCAGAAGGTTTTCGGAACGGGGCATGGTGTTATGGAGGCGGCGTGGGTGATCAATCGTAGAGAGCCTCGAAGCCGGTTTCCGGGAGGGCCGCTATTACCGCATCCACAGCTTCTTTTGTGAGCCCGGTGCAGCCTTTGAGACTGAGATACTCCAAGCCTGTGAGCCCGTGAAGCCCGTCCACGTTCTTAAGACCGGTGCACCAATGAAGACTGAGTTCTTTCAGCGCCTTGAGTTCCCGCAACGCATCCAAATTAGTGAGCGCGGTGCAACGGCGGAGCTCCAAATCCGTCAGGTTTTTGAGTTCCTTGAGCGCATTGATGTTCACGAGGACTGGGGAACCACTGATCCCGAGCGCGATTAGCTCCTTCATGTCCTTGAGCGCGTCGATATTTGTCAGATTCGGGCAGTTGCCAAGCCCAAGCTTGGTCAAATTCGAGAGACCCTTGAGTTCGGACAAATCGCGCCATGGAAAAGAGGCGTTGATTGTCAGTTGTTTTGGCTTCAGCCGGCGAATCAAGTCGAAGTGGCGCTCAAAAACAGCTCCGGTTGGAATGTGCAACTCCCGGCTCGCGTCGCTCCACGTCTCTTTGCGAAATGCGTCTCGCCAGTTCTCGCGGATTATCGCGATGGGGTCGCTGTAATGAAACCGCCAGCCAAGCTCCTTTGCCTCTTTGAGCGCCTGTTGGAAGTCGTAAGCCTTCCAAGCGCCCCAGCCGGAGGAGAGGGCGATGAGGAGGAAGGCCCACCACAGCAGGTGCCAGTTGCGGCGCGGCTTTGTGGCGGGCGGTTCGGAAAGCATGGTGGCTTGTGCTATCAGAGCCCGCCCCTCCGGGCAAGGCCGGCGTGGGTGGCTGTGGTCTTCCGGCGTCTCACTTCGCCCGGCAGAAGGTTTTCGGAACGGGGCATGGTGTTTTGGAGGCTGGGCGGGTCATTTTCCGTAATCACTGATGACGGAGGCCTTGGGAAGGGCGGCTTTTACTGCGTTCACGGCTTCTTCTGTGAGCTTGTCGCAGCCGCGAAGGTCGATGTCCGACAACCCTGCGAGCCCGAGAATCCCGTCCACGTTCTTAAGTCCGGTACATTCAAAGACTGTGAGCCTTTCCAGCGCATGGAGTTCCCTGACAACATCCAAATTGGAGATAGCGCTGCAACGGGAGAGGTCCAAGTATTCCAAGTTTTCGAGTTCCTTTACGGAATCGATGTTCGAGCGGTCGGGGGAGTTATTGATAGCGAGTTCCTTGAGTCCCTTCATATCCTTGAGCGCGTCGATATTTGTCAGCTTCGGGCAGTCGAATAGCCAAAGGATGGTCAAGTTTGACAGGCCGTTGAGTTCGGATAAATCGCGCAGTGGAAATGTGGCGTGGATCTCCACTAGATTTGGCTTCAGCCGGCGGATCACGTCGAAATGGCGCTCAAATTCGCCGTTGTCCGGAATATACAACTCCCGCCATGTCCAGTTCCATGTGTCTTTGCGAAATGCGTCTCGCCAGTCCTTGTCGATTATTGCGACGGGGTCCGTGTATTCAAGCGTCCAGCCAAGCTCCTTTGCCTCTTTCACCGCTTTGCGAAAATCGTACTCCTTCCAAGCGCCCCAGGCGAGGGTGAGGGCGATGAGGAGGAAGGACCAACGGAGCAGGTGCCAGTTGCGGCGCGGCTTTGTGGCGGGCGGTTCGGAAAGCATGGTGGCTTGTGCTATCAGAGCCCGCGCCTCCGAGCAAGGCCGGCGTGGGATTGGAAAAGTAGCCCGCGAGTCCCTTCGCGGTTTGGCGATTTCCGCGAAGCGGCACGAATGTAATGATTGGTCGCTTCGCGAGTAGCGTTTAGCCGCGAAGGGACTCGCGGGCTACTTTCTTCGACTCGCGGGCTACTTTCTTGTTCTGCGGCGGTGGGTGACGCGCTTTTGGCCGGGGGCGGTTGGTTTTTTTCCGGCATCCGGCTTTTTTGGGGGCTCGTATCGGGGCTGATGCGTATTTTCATCTGTCTCCTGCTCGGGTCTGTCGTTTTATCTCATGGTGCCGATTGGCCGCAATGGCGGGGGCCGTCCCGCGATGGGGTGGTGGAGGGGAAGTGGCCGGGGGATTTGGAGAAGTTGGAGCGGGTGTGGCGGGTGGAGTTGCAGCCGGGCTATTCTTCGCCGGTGGTGGTGGGGGAACGGGTGTTTACGACGGAGACGGTTTCGAAGAAGCTGGAGCGGGTGCGTGCGCTGGACCGGGCTTCGGGGAAGGTTTTGTGGGAAAAGACGTGGGAGGGGGCGATGTCGGTGCCGTTTTTTGCGAAGCGGAACGGGGATTGGATCCGGGCGACGCCGGCTTGCGACGGGGAGACGCTGTTTGTTTCGGGAATCCGTGATCTTTTGGTGGCGCTGGATGTGAAGACGGGGGAGGAGCGATGGAAGGTGGATTTTTCGACGAAGTTTAATGTGCCGCTGCCGGCGTTTGGGGCGGTGTCGTCGCCGCTGCTGGATGGAGATGCGCTTTATATACAGGCGGGCGGGGCGTTTTGCCGTCTGGAGAAGAAGACGGGGGAGGTGAAGTGGCGGGTGCTGGAGGAC